>NZ_JBXARF010000006.1:234887-364468 GCF_058807955.1 Comamonas sp. GW821-FHT11H03 | reverse complement strand
GAAGACCTTGGGGTACAGAACCCCGGCTGAGATGTTTAACGAATGTGTTGCATCCATCGGTTGAATCCACAGCCGAAAGTACCAGTTTGGCCCAGCGCTGCATTGCAGCCGTTGAGGACGGCACCCTGACTCAGTTTCCTGGGTGGCCGCCAGCGGCAACTTCAAATCTCCGTCTGTTCAGAGATTTCGAGGGCATCGTCGACTTCAATACCCAGGTGCCTCACTGTTGACTCCAACTTCGAGTGGCCGAGCAGCAGCTGGACAGCGCGCAGGTTCTTGGTGCGGCGGTAGATCAGTGTCGCCTTAGTCCTCCGCATCGAGTGTGTCCCGTACTCCATACGGTCCAGGCCTAGCTCGTCAACCCAGTGACCGAGAGTTCGGGCGTACTGCCGTGTCCCCAGATGTGGCGATTGGTGCAACCTGCTTGGAAACAGGAAGTCCTCTGATTTCAGCCCAGCCTGCTTGATCCACGCTTGCAAGGCGTCACGGGCAGCCTGCGTGATCTCGAACTGCACTGGGCGCTGAGTCTTGTGTTGCATGACGACAGCGCGCGATGCCACCTGGTCGCCGTGGCATACATCCCGAACCATAAGGGCGACGAGGTTGCATCCTCACAACTTGCTATAGATGCCCAAGTTGAAGAGAGCAAGCTCGCGCACCCGGTCTTCCATCTGAAGCCTTACGCGCAGCGCCCATATGTCCTTGAGCTTGAACGGGGCCTTCTGCCCGACGATCTTGCCCTTGTCCCACGGCTCGTGATGAGCGGTATTACCCATGATGGTCTCGTATTGAGTTGATGGGGCACATAGGATGCGCTCTCGAGTAGGCGGGCTTCAGTTCGCCTGAGCGACCAGCTATGCTCTGCTGCCACAGCCTTATGAATGTCAGCTTCCTGGCGTAGCAAGGAAATCATCATTTCGGCGAGAAGCCGACGTTGAGTTATTGAGTATTTCGGTTAGCCGCGCCTTACAAAAGACAGAGGCATGGAGACGGCAGCGCTAGCCTCTATATACAAGCTATTTTGTGAAAAATTCAGGTGCAATTGATATGAGATCGAGCTTAAGAGCCAAGGCAATCGCCATCTGCGATGAGAAAATTTTGAAGAAAGGGGACGCCGTAGGTCTATCGTTTTACGCTTTCTTCGCCAATAAAAATGATGATCCAGAGCTACTGATGGAGGCTGCTGAGTGGTGGATTAAGCAGCATGGGCTTGATCACTTTGAAAAAGCGGACAAGATTCGTCGCCTGATTGCTTCTGGCGAATAGTTTTCGCTTGTAGATCTCGTAATAGGACGGGCTGCTCTGGGTTGTGGATTCAACTAGTCGATGCAACCGATGCCAGACGCTCGTTGTACGTCTCAAACCGGAAATTTGCAGCATCGTTGCGCGTCAGACTAACTTAACGGCAGCTCTCGCAAGCAGCGAGCTGGTGGCGCCGGCCCATAGCAACCTGTCGGCAAACGCGCTCATTCGGATTACGATGTTGTCAAAAAACATCCTCAACTAACTCTTGCCATCTTTCCGGAGCCACAGGCATGTGCGGGAGTTAATCAAGAAATCATCACTATGCATCTGACGTCCTTGCTCACGACATTGACCTCAGATCCCAAGATATGGCGTGATATCTTGATTGATCATGTGCACGGCAGCGGCCTCGCGGGGATCTCTAGTTCAGTCTGTCTAGACTAGGTAAAGACTCTCCAATCCCGGTATTTGCAGGCACTGGATTGCTTACTTGCCGAAATGCGCCATTGAGTGTGCTGTGACTAATAGATTTTGACGTTGCCCCCACATTCCGGACATTTCAGGACTAGATCGGATGGTGCCTCAGGGGCTAGTGAGCGCATGGAGTGGAATGCTGCGGCCTAGTTCAAAACATCGCAGTGTGATCGAGCCTAAGGTTACTGTGAAAGGAATCTGCCATGAATATCTATCCTATTTCTTGGGATGTACGGGTCGTGTTACGCCTAGTCGTGGGGAGTCTGTTGGTTGCGGTCGGTGGACCGGTGCCTGCGGCCTTGTTGGATGAGCCGATTCAACCCATTCCATTAACGCTGAAGCAGGATCCGGCTCATGTCGAGATCGGGCGTCTTCTATTCCACGAGCCACGCCTGTCCTCCAACGGAAGGGTCTCCTGTGCCAGTTGCCATGACATTGCCAAAGGAGGAGTGGATGGGCGTGATCGTTCCGTTGGCTTGAACGGGAGTTTGACCGACGTGAATGCTCCAACAGTGCTGAATGCTGCCCTCAATTTCCGGCAGTTCTGGAATGGTCGTACTGATTCGCTGGAGGGTCAAGTTGACCATGTACTGTTAAGCCCCGTGGAAATGGGGTCGACATGGGACGATGTCGTAAAAAAAATATCAAATGATTCTAAGTACAAGGCAGCATTTTCTGTCGCCTACAAAGACGGTGTGACGAAGGCGAATATCCAGAATGCTATTGCTACGTTCGAGCGCACCTTGATTACACCAAACTCTCGGTTTGACAAATATCTCCGAGGAGATGAGCGTGCCATATCTGCCGAGGAGAAGATGGGATATGGCAGGTTCAAGCAATATGGCTGTGTAGCCTGCCACCAGGGGGTGAATGTCGGTGGCAACATGTTTCAGAAGTTTGGTGTCATGGGTGATTACTTCAAGAAGCGTGGCAATCTGACGCAGGCCGATCTGGGGCGCTATCTCGTCACCAAAATCGAGAGTGACAAGTATGTATTCAAGGTTCCCAGCTTGCGCAACGTAGCGTTGACTGCTCCGTATTTCCACGATGCGTCGGCCAAGACGTTGGAGGAGGCGGTCGATGTCATGTTTCGCTACCAGTTGGGGCGCGTTGCCTCGAAAGAGGACAAGGAGTTGATCATCAAGTTCCTCCACACACTGACGGGTGAGCTAGAGGTGCGTCCATGAACTGGCTGACGCAGTTGAACCGCTGGCTGGTAGCAGCAATGGCCATTGTCTTGATGGCCGTTTTGGCGTTCCTCTATGCGAAGACGCAGCATTGGGGTCAGGCCGAATACTCCGCGAACGTTGCGCTGCTGAGGCATTTGAAGCAACTGGATGCCCAGTGGGAGTCGGATGTGTTGAAGTCCAAGATCGGGATCAATACCCACTACGACCCGCTGACGAATTTGCTCACAGAAATGAATAGCCTATTGGACGAGCTGGACGCGGATATCCAGGTCCAGCGACATGAAGAGGAGGCCGCCCTGGTAAGGGAAAGCGCCCAATTGCGTCAGGTGTTCCAGGAAAAGTCGGCATTGATTGAACGCTTCAAATCGAGCAACTCGGTGCTGCGCAACTCACTCGCTTTTCTGCCTACGGCCGCCGAGGACGTCGTCCAATCCATGGAGGGAGGCAGCCCAAACGTGTCGAATAAAAGCCATCTTGTGCTTGGCACGGTTAACAAGCTGCTGCTGGCAAGCGTGCTTTTTAGTCAAGCTGCGTCGAATGAAAGAAGGAACGAAATCCAGGCCAGGCTGGATCAGCTAGATGCCGAAAAAATATCGCTTCCACCGGGTTTGCAGGAAAGGGTGGAGGTGTTCGGGACGCATGTCCAAACCATCCTGCGTGAGCAACAGGGCGTCAATGAACTTCTCAGTCGCATCGCCGGCGTGCCCACCGCGGGGCGCATCGACCAATTGGGCAATGTGCTGAATGCCGAGCAGCAGCACGTTGCGGTGCAAAGCGCGCAGTACCGCGCCTACCTATTAGCCTTTTCAGCATTGCTTATCGCCCTGTTCCTTTATGTGGCGGCGCGCTTGGTTCACAGCCATACCGTGATTAACCGGGTCAATCGGCAGCTATCCAGCGCCAATGAGAATTTGGAGCAACGGGTGCAGGATCGTACCCAGGAGTTGCGCCAAGCTCAGAACGAATTAGTGATGACAGCGCGCCATGCCGGCATGGCTGAAATCGCGACTAACGTCCTGCACAACGTAGGCAATGTGCTCAACAGTATCAATGTGTCGGTCGATGTACTGACTTCGCGAATTCGCTCATCCAAAGTGCAAGGGCTCACGCGGGCTATGGGATTGATGAAAGAGCACCAGGAGGATTTGGGCAGTTTCTTGACGACCGATAAAAAGGGAAAGGTACTGCCAGGCTACCTGAGCCAGGTGGCGGATTTGTTGGTGGCCGAGCAGCGCAGTGCTATCGATGAACTTGGCTCGCTGTCGCAGAGTGTGGAGCATGTCAAGATGATCATTGCGACCCAGCAGGCCTATGCTGGCATGTCTAGCTTGACCGAACCAACACAGATCCAGACGCTGGTGGAGGACGCTTTACACATGCATGCTGAGTCCTTGACCCGCCACCATGTGTCGGTCGAGAAGACCTATGCGCAGGTGCCCGAACTTCCCTTGGACAAAGCCCGGATTCTGCAAATCCTGGTAAATCTCATCGGCAATGCCAAGCAAGCCATGGACGGCGTTGTAGACCGAGAGCGTCGACTAGCGCTCAACGTCGGCCTAGCGGATGATCGGCACTTGCGTGTGCGTGTGGCGGACAACGGCATAGGTATCGCACCTGAAAACCTAACCCGTATCTTCGCGCATGGATTCACCACGAAGAAAGATGGTCATGGATTTGGGTTGCACAGTGCAGTCAACGCAGCTCGTGAGATGGGAGGGACGCTTATGGCTGAAAGCGCAGGTTCAGGGGCGGGAGCCACGTTTACCTTGATTCTCCCTTTTCCTGAATCGAGGTAATGTACGGACAAGTCTACCAAGTGCCGCATTCTGCTAATCGATAAAATTTCTTCCATTCATACAGAGTTTCAGAAAATCCATGCCCCGCCCCTGTAATCGGGAAATCTGGCTGAGGCGCGGCAAGGGTTTTCTACGTTTCACGGGCCCTGAGACAAAGGCATACGGGCATTACTTCAGCAAGGCGATGGATTCCACCTAGGTACATCAATATTCGCAGTATGGGGTCAGTGCACGATGCCAAAGAAAGAGGTCGAGTTACCACTCGTTCGCCAGAGAATGTATATTTGCATTCATTGCGGTTTTGAGAGATCCCATGCAACGACGCACTACTCACCGTGGCGCATAAATCAACCTGTCTGCATCTCTCCGTCATGATCATTATTTATGGATGGTAGTGCTGCCTATTACATGTGACGAAAGCATAAATAATATTGACGTCTCGGATTGAAAAGGCCTTCGCTAGCCATTTTTAGATGCTGGCCTTGGTGCCTCCGAATCCCATTCACCGCAAAAGGAAGATAAGGATGACCGTTGCCGAGACAGTACCCGTAGAGATTCTTCCATCGCCGGCGCACATTCTGTGCGTGGATGACGAGCCGCATCTCGCTGCGGCACTGCGGAGGCTGCTACGAGGTGCAGGCCATGCTGTGCATGTGGCGGGCAGCGGCGAGGAGGCGCTGGCCTTGCTGGAGTCCGAATCCATCGATCTGGTCATTTCTGACATGCGCATGCCCGGCATGGATGGTGCGCAGTTACTCGCCCGGGTACGCGACCGCTGGCCCTCAGTCGCCCGGGTGTTGCTGACCGGCTACGCCGATCTGCAGTCCACCATCGCTGCGATCAATGCTGCCCATGTCTACCGCTACCTCACCAAGCCGTGGAACGACCAGGAACTGCTGACCGTGGTGCAGCAGATCTCCGACTACCAGACCCTTCAGCGCGAGAAGGAACGGCTCGAAGCGGTGACGCATGCACAGAACAAAGATTTGGCCCAGTTGAATGCAACTTTGGAGCACAAGGTTCTTGAACGCACTGCTGAGCTTTCAGAGGCCCACCAAAAACTCAAGAAGAGCTACGTGTCCTGCATTCGCATGTTCTCTAACTTGCTTGAATGGCGCGGCGGGCCGCTGGCAGGTCATTCACGCCGCGTGGCGGATCTGACCCGCCGCACGGCAAAAGTCATGGGACTGAGCGAATCCGACCAGCAGGACGCTTTCATTGCTGCCTTGATCCACGACATAGGGCACATCACCCTGCCTGACGGCATGCTGGGCAGGCCCGTACCGCGGCTTAGTCCTGAGGAACTCGGCAAGTACCAGCAGCACACCAGCCAGGGGGAGCAATTGCTCCTGGCCATTGACGACGCCCATGCTGTCGCGACCCTGGTGCGCTGCCATCATGAGCACTTCGATGGCAGTGGCTACCCCGACGGGCTCAGAGCAGAGGCCATTCCGATCGGTGCTCGGATTCTGGCCGTTGTGGATACCTACGATGACCTCCAGATCGGGCATTTAAGCAGCAGCCCCCTCAGTCCTTCGGATGCACGCTCTTTGATTGCGCATGGTCGAGGCAAGCAGTTCGACCCCGAGGTTGTGGACGCCTTCTTGCAGTTGCTGCTGAATGCAGCCCCCATCCCTGAGCCCCCTCCAATTCCCACCTCGCCAGCGGATCTGCGGCCAGGCATGACCCTTGCTCAAGACTTCTTGTCCAGGGAGGGGCTGGTACTCCTGGCGGCCGGGCGTATCCTGTCGGCCGAGCTGATCCGACGCATCCAACTGCGTGCAGCACACGAAGAGGTGCCGATTCAACTTCCCATCCGAGCTTCTTGAGGACTTCATGCCACAACGCATCCTGCTTCTTGACGACGATGCCAGCGTGCTGAGCGCGCTCCAACGTGCCCTGCGTTCATCCCTTCAGTCGGAGGTCACCATTGAAACCATGGTGGATCCCGAAGCTGCACTGCACCGGCTACGCGAGAGCACTTTCGACGTAGTGGTCTCCGATTTCCGCATGCCGCTCATGACTGGCAGCGAGTTCCTGGGCCTTGTGCGCACCATCCAACCCCATGCTATTCGCATGATCCTGAGCGCCTCTTCGGATTCCAGCACCATCGTGCATGCGCTCAACGAGGTTGAGGTCTTCCGCTACCTCATCAAGCCCTGGGTGGACCGCGAGTTAATCCAGCAGTTTCGGCAGGCGCTCGCCAAGGCTGAAGCTGAACAGCAGGAGCGCGAACTGGTTGACATCGCCCGCGTGCAGTCCGGTGAAATAGGCGGGGCGGAGGCAGAACGTCGGCGCCTGGAGGCGCTGGAACCGGGCATCACTCACATCGAACTAGGCCCACAGGGCGAGGTTCTGCCCCCCAGAGGCATGTAGCCACTGCGGCAAAGGAATCGACACCATGAAGAATCAGCGTATTTTGCTTGTGGACGACATGCCTTCAATCCACGAGGACTACCGCAAAGTGCTGCTGCGGGACACATCTTCGCCGGAACTGGATGCCGCCGAAGCCGTGCTGTTTGGCGACACAGCCCCCTCATCCGAGCCCAGCTTCGTACTGGACTCCGCCTATCAAGGGCAGGAGGCGCTCGCGCTACTCATTCGAGCCCAGGAGGCTGGTACTCCGTACGCTCTTGCCTTCGTAGACATGCGCATGCCGCCAGGCTGGGACGGTATCGAGACCATTGAGCGGCTCTGGGCGCAGGACCCGCAGTTGCAAGTGGTGGTGTGCACGGCCTATTCGGACCACTCGTGGGCGGAGATCCTGGAGCGGCTCGATGCCAAAGACCGCCTGCTGATCCTCAAGAAACCGTTCGACCCCATCGAGGTGCGCCAGCTCGCCTCGGCACTGACGGAAAAATGGCATTTGGTCCAACAGGCTGCTCGCCACACTGAGCAGTTGGAACGCACGGTCCAGGAGCGTACGCACGATCTGGAGACTGCCAATATCGCACTCCACGCAGAAATCAGGGAACGTAAGCAGCTTGAAGCACAACTGGTACAAACGGAGAAGATGTCCGCGCTGGGGCAGCTCGTGGCAGGCATTGCCCACGAGATCAACAATCCCGTTGGATTTGTGATGTCGAACCTAGGCACGCTGCAGCGCTATACCGAGAGTCTGCTGCGCCTTATTGATGCCTACAAGGCGGCGGAGTCCAGCCTCGGGTCTCTCACTTTGTCCGCTGATCTGGCTGCGCAGCGAAAGGCCGCAGACCTCGACTACTTGGCCGAGGATATTCCCATCCTGCTGCGGGAATCGCTGGATGGGACGCTCCGTATTCGCCAGATCGTGCAGGACCTCAAGGACTTCTCCCGGGCCGATTTCAGGCAGGACTGGATCGACGCAGACCTGCACCAGGGCATCGACTCCTCCATCAACATCGCAGCGTCCGAGATCAAGAACACGGCAGACGTGGTCAAGGACTATGGCTCACTCCCCCTGATCCAATGTCTGCCCGCGCAGATTAATCAGGTGGTCATGAACTTGGTGGTGAACGCGGCCCATGCCATGGGGCCCGAGCGCGGAACGCTGACTATCCGTACGGGCGCGAACGATGCCGAGGCATGGTTTGAGGTGGCCGACACGGGCAAGGGCATCCCGTCCGACATGCTCCACCGCATCTTCGACCCGTTCTTCACCACTAAGCCCGTAGGCCACGGCACGGGACTGGGGCTCTCCATAAGTTACGGCATAGTAAAGCGCCACCATGGTCGCATCGACGTGCGCAGCGAAATCAACCAGGGCACTACGTTCCGTGTCACGCTGCCGATCAGCCAAACTCAGGACGCCACTGCTCCGGAGGTTGCGTGAACGCCTCAGTCCTGCCCCAGGCCTCCGATCTCACCGCTTCGCACCGGGTCGGACCGGCACCAGTGCGCAGTGCTGCACTTTGGAGGTCGCCAAAGTGGCGCATCTCGGCTTTGGTGTTGGTTCTATTGGCTATCTTCGGGATCCTACTGGCTCAAACGCGTGGCAGTGGGGGCGACAACTATTTCGAGAGCTCAGCAGTCCTCGCCCAGACTAGGCAGCTAGACGATGAGTGGGTACTGGAAGTCCTCAAGACCCAGGTCGGCATTGTGCAGAGCTACGACAATTTCGGCGAGGCCCAGCGTAAGGTCCAGGACCACCTTCAGGTGTTGCAGGCCCAACTAAAGCGCATGGGTGAGGACAGCTGGCCCCTGCTGGAGGCCTCCAGCACTGCCCTACAGGTCGCCGTGCAAAGTAGGTCCACTCTGATCGGGCAATTCACGGAAAGTCACACGAGGCTGCGCGATGCCATGGAGGGCCTGCCGATCGCGATGCAGAAACTGCAGACTGCGCTGTCCGACAGCACTGCCGCTCCGGTTGCTGCCTCCGCCAGCATGCGGGCGGAAACCAAGCGGCTCTACGACCGTATCACGTCCTTCGGACAGGGCATATCATCCACACAGGCCTTGGCGCTGAGTGCTGACTTCACAGACCTGCTGTCCAGCGAGGAGTCCCAGCTTCTGCCACCGGCCCAGCGCGCACGGCTGACCAGCTTTGTAGACCTAGTGCATACCCTGCTTCAGGAGCAGATCACCGTGAACGATCTGCTGGAGCAGATCGTTGCCGTCCCCACCAACAAGTACTTCGATGAGATCACGACCACGCTGAACGAAGAACAAAGGCGCACCACGGAGCATGTGCGGCAGTACCGCCTGTACATGCTCGGCTTCTCCGCATTGCTGATTGCGCTATGTATCTATGCCGTCGTGCATGTGGTGCGCGTTCATGCCGAGGTTAACCGGGTTAACCGCGCGCTGCTGACCATGAACGAGGGGCTGGAACATCGGGTTCTCGAACGGACTCGCGAACTGGAGGAGGCTCATGTCGTCGTGGCCGCATCAGCCCGGCAGGCTGGAATGGCAGAAATCGCCACCAATGTCCTGCATAACGTAGGCAATGTGCTAAATAGCCTTAATGTGTCGACCCAGATCACTATTGACAAGGCCAGGGTCTCCAAACAAGCTGGTGTAGCCCGTGCGGCGCAATTGCTCAAGGAGCACGAAGATCGGCTCGGTACCTTCATGAGCGAAGACCCTCGGGGCAAGATATTGCCCGGCTACCTTGCGCAACTCGCTGCAACGCTGGACTCGGAGCGCAAGGACATGCTGCAGGAGCTCGGCGGCCTAGCGCGCAGCGTGGAGCACATCAAGGACGTTATCGCGATGCAGCAGGCCTACGCAGGCGCCGGCAGCGTGACGGTGGCTGTTCACCCCGAGGAGCTTGTGGACGACGCGCTGCGCATCAGCGCTGACTCGCTCTCGCGCCACCGCATCACGGTCTCAAAGGACTATGCCGTCACCCCAGAGCTATTGCTGGACCGCGGCCGCATTATGCAGATCCTGGTCAACCTGATCAGCAACTCCAAGCAGGCCTATGGGGGCATCACAAACCGCCCTCATACCGTGAAGCTGTCGGTCGGGTTGGTGGATGACCTCCTGCGAATCAGTGTGGCGGACGATGGCGTCGGCATCACGACCCAGCACATGAAACGTATCTTTTCCCACGGCTTCACTACGAAACCTGACGGGCATGGCTTTGGCCTGCACAGCGCGGTCATTGCGGCCCAGGAGATGGGGGGCGCGCTGTCTGCGTTTAGCGATGGCGCGGACAAAGGGGCGTGCTTCACGCTGGAACTGCCAGCCCGCAGAGTCGCACACGCATAGCAGCGCAAGTGTGCATCGACCAGCTTTTCCTAGCTACCTGTCAGTCTGATGTAATTGCATCCAAAGGTCTCTCCGGATGGCTGCAATGACTAATGATGGAATGACTGCTCATGGCGACGGATTCAACCGGTCGTTGCAACACACTAACCACCGCATAGGCGGCAGGAGTGTTGCAAATGAAACTGCGACCCATAATTTACTATTCGGACAGCCAGAAGGCGCTGATGTGGGTGCGCTGGAAGCAAGGCTGGACATTGCATGAGATCGGCAAACTCTTTGATTGCGACCACTCATCAATCCATCGGATACTTGCAAAGGCAGGCGGAATCCGTCCAGTCCAACGCTCACGGGCCGCAACCGCATTGACGCTCGACGTCCCCCCGGATATGAGTAGCGTCTGACTCTGGAGTCCAATCCCGAAGACAGGTGATTGGACGTGAAAAAGAGATTTACAGAAGAACAGATCATTGGCTTCCTGCGAGAAGCGGAGTCTGGACTGCCAGTGGCAGAGCTGTGCCACCAGCAGGCTGGTCAGCCGCGACCGGTACAGGCGGTCAATTCAACCGGAATCCGCAACTCTGCCTGAAAAGCAGAAGTCTTGATTGATGGTTGTGCACAGGCTTCACATAGCAATGGCATGGTTGTAGATTGCAGCAGTGTCTACAACCCAAGACTTTTTCTCAGATGAGCAGCTGCTGCATTGGTTGCCAGGGGAAACGTTATTCAGTTTGCTGAGTCGGCAGCACTTTCTGTCAGGGGAGTCGCTTGTCTCGCGCACAGTTGAGCGTTACTTTGGTTGCTCACATTCAGGATTTCAGCACGATCTTCCAAACCGCCTTGCATTGTGGGTTCAACTGATCAATGCAATGCAACGACTGAGGCATGAAGCAAGGGCGGGGGGTCACTACACAGAAGTTCAGAAAGTACGGGTGTGGTGTTGCTGAAAAGCTGGCGATAGCTTGCACGAGATCGGCAAGCAGTTTGGCTGAGCACACCTCCGTTCACTCCATCCTGAGCGGACCGTCCATCTGCGAGACGCCGATCGCGCTTGGCGCAGTCTCTGGCCGAGAGCGAATCAACCGCTGACACTGCGGACAGCTATCCGGGAGGTTGGCACCATCAAATTCTTGACAGCGAACCACCTGGAAGGCATCAACATGAAAAAGATTCGCGAATGTGGCTTCTTGTCGGTGATTGCTTTGATTGACTCTGGAGGGTGTTTACGCCTTTAGTTCGACAGGGCTGCGCAAGTGATGCTCTGGAAGGCGCGTGGATGCTCGGCCTGTGTTTACGACTTTAATGACCCAGAACACCGTTTGTGGATGGTTGATTTGCTATTTAAAAGATAGCAATTGGCGCATGTGAACATTGAAATTTGAATGTTTTTAATATTGAAAGTAAGTGTTTGATTGCGGTAATAGCTTCTATATTAGTAGCATTCTCCTGACTTACCCGCAGGCAGTCGCAAACGCTACGTTGCGCTGCAGCATGGGCGCTTAAAGTGGCCGCATCAATGCACAAGCAAGGAGCAAGACATCATGGCAATGGATTTTCAAGGTCGTGTGGCCATCGTGACGGGGGCGGGCGGCGGTCTGGGGCGTCTGCATGCACTGGCGCTGGCCAGGCGCGGCGCCAAGGTGGTGGTCAACGATCTGGGTGGCGCGGTGGACGGCTCGGGCGGCTCGGCCACGGCGGCGCAGCAGGTGGTGGATGAAATCCGTGCGGCGGGCGGCGAGGCGATTGCCAACGCGGCCTCCGTGACCGACTTCGACGCCGTGCAGGCCATGGTCAAGCAAGCCATCACGGCCTGGGGGCGCGTGGACATTCTGGTCAACAACGCCGGCATTCTGCGCGACAAGAGCTTTGCCAAGATGGACATGGCGGACTTCCGCCTGGTCGTCGACGTGCACCTGATGGGCGCTGCCAACTGCTGCAAGGCCGTCTGGCCCTATATGCAGGAGCAAAACTATGGTCGCATCGTGATGACGACCTCGTCCACGGGCCTCTATGGAAATTTCGGCCAGGCCAACTATGGCGCGGCAAAGCTGGCCCAGGTGGGCCTGATGCAGACGCTGGCCATCGAAGGGGCCAAACACAATATCCGGGTCAATGCGCTGGCCCCCACGGCAGCCACACGCATGACGGAGGGCCTGCTGCCCGAGCCGGTGCTGGAGGCCCTGAAGCCGGAGGCCGTGGTGCCTGCCATGCTGGTGCTGGCGCACGAGAGCGCGCCCACGCGCACCATTGTCTGTGCCGGCGCCGGCGGTTTCGAGGCGGCGCACATCACCATGACCGAGGGTATCTATCTGGGCATGGGCGAGACCGTCCCCGAGGAGCTGGCCGCGCGCCTGGCCGAAGTCACGGCCAGCGAGGGCCAGCAGGTGCCGGCCAGCGGCGCCGTCCAGGGACAGATGGAAGTGGGCAAGGCCATGAAAGCGCATGGACATTGATCAAGGCCAAAGTCGCCGCATTTTTTGCCCTGTACGAGCGGCAAGAGCTGCTAGCGGTTGCGATTAGCACAGCTGAAAAAAGCCCTCTCGCGAGGGCTTTTTCTGTTCTGGAGTGAGCATGTGCTCATGTCTGGGTTGCGGTTAACCTGACAAATTTCCGGTAGAGGTCCTGGCTCTTAGCAGCACAACAGGCCGAAAAACGTGGTTAAGCGGCCAGCCGCCATCGCGTTGCGTCTTGTTTCTCTATCATTCGCCGTCTGGGCGCGATTGGGCAGACGAAGTTTGTCGTCAGCGTCTTCACTAAGAAGGTAAGAACAATGAAGACATCGCAGGCCGCCGTGAATATGCCCACTGCCGAGAGGCTGCTGGGCATTCGTCGCGGCATCGAGAAAGAGGGGCTGCGGGCATTGGCTACAGGCTCGCTGGCCCTGACGCCGCACCCGGCGGAACTGGGCTCGGCTCTCACGCACCCACACATCACCACCGATTACAGCGAGTCCCAGCTGGAACTCATCACCGGCGCGCGCCTGGGGGTGGAGGAATGCCTGGACGAGCTGACCGAAGTCCATCAGTTCGTGCTGCGCAACCTCAGCGAAAGCGGCGAGCTGATGTGGAACTCCAGCATGCCCTGCCGCCTGCCCACGGACGAGACGATTCCGTTGGGCCGCTATGGCAGTTCGCACTCGGGCCGTTCCAAGAGTGTGTACCGCATGGGTCTGGGCCACCGCTATGGCCGCCGCATGCAGACCATCTCGGGGATTCATTACAACTGGTCGCTGCCCGGAGTGAGCAGTGACCAGTACTTTGCGCTGATCCGTAACTTCCGCCGCAACGCCTTTGTGCTGCTGTATCTGTATGGCGCTTCTCCCGCGCTGTGTCCCTGCTTTGTGGAAGGGCGTGAGCATCGCCTGCAACCGCTGGGAGAGGGCAGGCATGCGCTGTACCTGCCCTATGCCACATCGTTGCGCATGGGACGCCTGGGCTATCAGAGCGATGCGCAGTCCAGCATCAATGTCAGCTACAACGGACTCGACGGCTATGCGGACTCGCTGCATGAGGCGCTGACCCGTCCTTACCCGGCCTACGAGCAACTGGGCGTGAGGAACCCCGGTGGCGACTACAACCAGCTGGGCACGGGCCTGCTGCAGATCGAGAACGAGTTCTACGGCACCATCCGCCCCAAGCGCACCGTCAAGAGCGGTGAGCGCCCGCTTCACGCGCTGCGCGAACGCGGTGTGGAGTATGTGGAAGTGCGGCTCATGGACATCGATCCCTATGAAACCGTGGGCATTGCCGCAGCCACCATGCGCATGATCGACGTCTTCCTGCTGCACTGCCTGCACAGCGATAGCCCCGATGACACGCCTCAGGAAATTGCCGACCTCAAGCACAACCAGCATCTGGCCGCAGAGCAGGGCCGCGAGCCGGGCCTGAAGCTGGTGCGCAACGGCCAGCAGGTGCTGCTGACCGACTGGGCGCAGGATGTGCTGGAGCAGTGCCGCCCGTATGCCCAGGCATTGGACGCCGCTCACGGCACAAGCGACTACAGCGCTGCGCTGGATCAGGCTCTGGCCCGCGTGCAGGATGCGCAGTCCACGCCCTCGGCCCATGTGCTCAAGGAGCTCACCGACGCCTATGACAATCGTTTCATCGACTTCATGACCATGCAGTCCGCCAAGGCCCGCGATGCCTTGCTGGCCATGCCCTGGACGGCCGAGCAGCAGGCGCGCTACGAGCAGATGAGCCAGCAGTCGGTGACTGCGCAGCAAGCCATCGAGGCTGCCGACACCATGACGTTCGAAGAATGGCGCCAGCGCTATATGGACCCGGCCAGCCTGCGCTGATTCTCTGAATTCGATAGCTGAAAGCGCTTGTGGCCTTTGGGCTGCAAGCGCTTTTTCTTTTTGAGCAGGTCGCGATGTCATAGCCTTGTCATCTGTGTTTCATATCGTAACCATCAGCGGAGTGCTGCGCTCCGCGCTTGATCGGCGGTGTGCTCATGTTGTTGAAGAAATTCCAGAATCTTTCAGTGGCTCGCAAGATGTGGGCCTTGTTCCTGGGGCTGTTGCTGTGCAATGTGCTGGTGGCAGGCGGCTTGTTCAGCTATCTGCAGAATGTGGAGCAGCGGGTCAGCGCTGCTGTTCAGGCCACGGACAAGCGCATCAATCTTGCGCTGCGCTGGCAGGCGCTGACGCTGCAGAGCGTGGAGGCTGCGCTGGCCAGCGTGCTCTCCTCGGAAGAGCATCTGATTGCTCAGCTCTCGCAGAAAGCGCGTGGGCTGATGCAACAGGCCGGTGGTCTGCAGCAACAGGTGCAGGCCGATGCGCAAAGCGAAGTCGATCGCAGCGGCCTGGCCAGGGTGGAGCAGGAACGCAAGGCAGTGCTCGATATCTACGAGCAGGCCTATCAGGCGCGTGATCTGGGCAAGGCCTGGGAGGCGCAGAAGCTTGTGGACGAACAACTGATCCCCGCTTCCAGGCGCTATGTCCAGGCCCAGGATGCCTTTATCGAGGCCCAGCAGCAGCAGCGCCTGGAGGCCGAGCAGCATGGCCGCGAGCAAACCGCCATCGCCAAGCGCATGGCCATGGGTGTGGGCCTGTTCATGGGTCTGGTGGGGGCATTGCTGTCGCTGGCGACGATTCGCTCCATCACCACGCCCTTGAGCGAGGCCGTGCAACTGGCGCAGACCATTGCGGCGGGCGATCTCAGCTATGCACCGCCGGCGACGCGGCGCAGCGACGAGCTGGGGCGGCTCATGCAGTCGCTGGCGCTGATGACGCGTCAGCTGCGCGGCCTGGTGGGCGAGGTGCAGGGCGGAGTGGAGGCCGTGGCCGCCGCATCCAGCCAGATGGCGCAGGACAACAGCGATCTCTCCGATCGCACAGCCCATGCGGCAGAGCAGCTCAAGGCCACGGTCAGCAGCATAGAAAATATGGTCACCCTGGTCACCCATTCGGCCGACAGTGCGCGCCATGCCGACCAGAGCGCGCGCAGTGCCGCCGAGGCGGCGGCCAGCGGCGGCAGTGTGGTGCAGGAGGTGGTGCGCAATATGGAACACATGGCGCAAAGCAGCCAGCAGGTGGCGGCCATTGTGGGGGTGATTGACGGCATTGCCTTCCAGACCAATATCCTGGCGCTGAATGCCGCCGTGGAAGCGGCGCGGGCAGGCACTCAGGGCCGTGGCTTTGCCGTGGTGGCGGCCGAGGTGCGCGAGCTGGCCCAGCGCAGCGCCGAAGCGGCCAAGCAGATCCGCCTGCTCATGGAGCATTCCACCAAGCAGATGAAGTCGGGACAGACATTGGCGCTGCAGGCCGGCCAGCGCATGGAGCATATCGTGCGCGATGTGCGCACGGTCAGCGGTCTGATCGCGTCGATCACCGAAGCTGCCCAGGCGCAGAACCAGGGTATCGCCCAGATCAGCGAGGCGGTGCAGGCACTGGACCATATGACCAGCCAGAATGCGGGTCTGGTGGCCGAATCCAGTGCAGCAGCGCGCGAGCTATTTCATCAGGCGCAAAGGCTGGAGGCAGGGGCGGGGCGCTTCCGTATCGACTATCAAGCGCTGGATAACGAGATCGCCGATATCGAGGTAGATGTCATGGAAAAAGAAGTCCATGTGCCTCGGCTGGCTGCGCTGGAAGCCGAAATGGCATGAATCCCGAGTAGCGGGTCTCGGGTCTCGCTCAGGCCTCAGTCAGGACTTGGGCTGCATCCTCCAGCCAGAAAGTCAGCGCACCGTAATAACCTTCCCAGACGCAGCCGTTGCAGCCGCGCCCGCAGCAACTCGTGGGCTCGGGCGGCGGCTGGCGCAGCTTCACCGCCGCTGCTGCGGCGCGCTGCTGCCATAGCGCAATCTGGCTGCGCGCCTGGGTCAGCGGCTGCAGCAGGGCTGTGTCGCTCATTTCTTGAAGCGAACCCAGAGAAACTGGGCGATGAAGGCCAGACCCAGAACCAGAGCAAACCAGCCCACGATATGGGACTGGGCAAACAGCTGGGCAATTCCGCTTTCAGGCTTGAACACAGGGGCCAGCAAGATGATGATGCCGATCAGTGCAATCGTCAGGCCCTTGATCAGAACTTCGTTGCGGGCTTTGGACTTTTGGGGGGCGGAGGGCAAGGGCATAAGCGAGCGGACAGGTCAGAAAAGCAGAGGGAGATTATCCTTGCGCGCCTGAATTCACTGACATAAAAGGGTGTTTGCGCCCATTGCGTGCTCACACCCTGCAAAAAAGAAAGATCTCCGCTTATGGCCATCCAATGGTTTCCCGGTCACATGCATCTGACGCGTCAGGCCATCACGGAGCGCGTCAAGGAAATCGATGTGGTCATCGAGGTTCTGGATGCGCGCTTGCCTGGCTCCAGTGCCAACCCCTTGCTGCAGGAGATGACGGGACACAAGCCGCGCCTGAAGATACTCAACAAGCAGGATATGGCCGATCCGGTACAGACCAAGGCCTGGATGGACTGGTACAACGCGCAGAGCGAGACGCGCGCCATTGCGCTGGATGCCTCGGAGCCAGCTCCCACCAAGCGCCTGATCGAGCAGTGCAAGTTGCTGGCGCCCTCGCGCGGTGGTCTGGCCAAGCCCATGCGCGTGCTGATCTGCGGCGTGCCCAATGTGGGCAAGTCCACGCTGATCAACTCCATGAGCGGCAAGACCCAGGCCAAGACCGGTAATGAGGCCGGTGTGACCAAGCTGGAGCAGCGCATCGTGCTGGCCGACGACTTCTATCTCTGGGACACGCCCGGCATGCTGTGGCCGCGCATCATCGTGGAGAAAAGCGGCTACAACCTGGCGGCCAGCGGTGCCGTGGGGCGCAATGCCTATGACGAAGACCTGGTGGCGCTGGAGCTGCTTTTGTATCTGCAAAAGCACTACGCTCCCATGCTGGAGGCGCGCTACAAGCTGGGCATCTCGGCCGAGGAGATCGCAGCATTGCACGATGACGAGCTGCTGACGCTGATCGGCAAAAAGCGTGGTGCCGTGATGAGCGGCGGCCGCGTGAATCTGCAAAAGGCGGCCGAGCTGGTGCTGACGGACTTCCGCGATGTGAGCATAGGCCGCATCACGCTGGAGACTCCGGCCGAATTCGAGGCCTGGCTTGCCGAGGGCCAGCAAAAGGATGCGGAGCGCCAGGCCAGGAAGGACGCCCAGACCAAAGCGCGCCGAAGCGCGCGGCGCCAGCAGCAGCGTTAAGCTGCTGGCGACAAACCCGATGCGTGGCCAGGGCAGGCATGCGCTCAAGCCGTGCAGGCCGTGCCTCTGGGCTTTCAAGACCTGGCTTGCCAGACGATTGAACTAATTGGCAACTGCCCCTAGCATTCATCATTCAGTCTGAATGCCAAAGGGCTTGCATGCAGCGTCATTTCGTCGAGGCCAGATACCGGTTGCCCATGCGCCGCATGGTGTGGCTGGGCTGTCTCTGGATGTGGGTCCTGGGCGCTGCGATGAGTCTGGTCTGGATGCTGACGCCGGCGATGGACGACAGGGATCTGGCGCTGTCCGGCGGCATCATGCTGTTGTCGCTGCTGTGCATGGGCCTGGCCAAGGCCAGACAGTGGGTCTGGGCCGTGTCCTGCTTTGTCTGGGGCAACTGGCTGTTGAGCTTGCTCTGGGTCTGGCACATGGGAGGGCTCTATGGGCCGGCCGTGATGGCATTTCCTGCCTGGTTGGCTGTTGCGCTCTGGGTGCAGGGCACGCGTGCCGCCCTGACGATGCTGGGGCTGTCTTCCGTCGTTGTTGCCGCTCTATGGTGGCTGGCGCCGCATATCGGCACGCCATTTGCGGCTTTGTCGGCAGCCGAACAAACGCTGGCGATGATGCATTTGCTGGGCATGATGATGCTTGTGCTCATCATTTGCTTGCAGGCAAGAGCCAGCCTGGGGCGGCGCGTGCAGAAAAGCCAGGAGATGCTGGCCGCACTGGAGGCCAGCCAGAACGAGTTGCGCAAGTTCTATCGGGCGGTCGAGCAGAACCCCGAGAGCATCGTCATCACCGATCCCGAGCTGAAGGTCATCTATGTCAACGAGGCCTTTCTGCTGCGCTCCGGCTATGCGCGTGAGCAGGTGCTCGGCCAGTCTACCGAACTGGTATCCACCATGGGCATGGACCGCAGTCATCGCCAGCGCGCGCTCAAGCAACTGGCCAAGGGAACGCTATGGCGTGGCGAGATGACCAATCGCACGAGCAAGGGTGAGGCCTTGCGGGAGTCGGTGCTGGTGACACCGATTCGCACGCCTCAGGGAGAGGTCGTCAATTATGTGGAGCTCAAGCGCGATCTCTCCGAGCGCGTTCTGGCCGAGCGCCGTATCCACGACCTGGTCTACCTGGACTCACTCACAGGGCTGCCCAACCGCCATTCGCTGACCTTGCATCTGCGCGAACTGGCCCTGGTTCGGCAGGATGCCAGCCATGGCTTGCTGCTGCTGGATGTAGATCGCTTTTCCGTCTTCAACGATGTGCATGGCATGCAGCACAGCGACGAGTTGGTACAGGCCATAGGGGCCAGACTGGTTGAGGTGCTGCCTGACGATGCCTGGATTGCGCGTATCGCGGCTGCGGAGTTTGCTATCGTCTTCGATAGCCTGCACAAGCAGGCCCAGGGCGTGGAGGAGCAGCTGCAGCAGTACGCGCTGACCTTGAAGAAGGCCTTGCAAAAGCCGTTTTCCCTCAACAGCTGGGTGGAAACCGAGTTTGTCAGCTGTTGCATAGGTGGCGCGGTGCTGGAGCCGGCCATCAGAGGCGGCAACAGCCATGACGTACTGCGCTTTGCCAGCGTGGCCTTGCATGAGGCCAAGCAGGGCGGTCCGGGCAGTGTGGTGCTGTTTGAGCCGCGCATGGCCCAGGATGTGTATCGGCGCGTGCGCATTGCCAGGGATTTGTACCATGGCATCTCCGGCGGGGAGCTGCGCCTGTATCTGCAGAGCCAGACCGATGCGCGCGGTCGCTGTGTGGGTGCCGAGGCACTGGTGCGATGGCAGCACCCCGAATGGGGGCTGCTCAGCCCGGGAGAGTTCATTCCGGTGGCCGAGGAGTCCGAGCTCATTGTGCGTCTGGGCGATTGGGTGCTGCGTCAGGGCTGCATGCTGTTGGCCAGACCGGCCATGGCAGAGCGCGGATTGCGTCTGTCGGTCAACGTCAGCGCCCAGCAATTTGCGCATGACGACTTCATGGCCACGCTGGACAAGGTTTTGAGGGAAACCGGTGCCAATTCGCGCCAGCTGACACTGGAGATCACCGAAGGCACCTTGCTGCGGGATCTGGATCAGGCGCGTCGGCGCATGCTGGCACTGCGCGGCCTGGGCATAGAGATTTCTCTCGATGACTTCGGGACCGGCTATTCCAGCATGTACAGCCTGCAGCATCTGCCGATTCAGGAACTCAAGATCGACAGAAGCTTTGTCAGCGGCAGTCATCGTTCCGAAAAAGATGCGGCTCTGGTGGAAGCCATGTTGCTGGTGGCGCGCCGCTTGCAACTGCGCGTGGTGGCCGAAGGCGTGGAGCTGTCCGAACAGGCGCTGCAGTTGACGCAGTGGAATCCGGATATCGTGCTGCAGGGCATGCTGCTTGGCATGCCCATGCCGCAGCGGCGTTGGCTGGTCGAGGTATTGGGTGAGCCCGATGCCGCCGCCAAGATATGAAAAAAGCCCTCAACCGTTGCTGGTTGAGGGCTGTCAGCTATGAATAGCGTATTTGTTGGCAGTCGTCAGGCGGCAGGCTGCTCAAAATAGCGACGTGCCAGCAGATCCCAGAACCTGGAGCCGCGACCGATGTTGTCATCGTTGAAGTCGTAGGCCGGATTGTGCAGGCTCACGCCGGGCTGGTCGCCCTTGGCATTGCCAATCCAGCCATAGGCGCCGGGGACGGCCTCCAGCATGAAGCCGAAGTCTTCGGAGGTCATGGCAGGCAGCACATCGTCAAAGGCGTTGTCATTGCCGACCACTTCACGCATCACGGCGGCCATGAACTTGGCTTCGCGGGCGTGGTTGGTGGTGTTGGGGTAGGCGCCGGGGCGCAGCGTGAACTCTGCCGTGCACAGATGGGCGGCTGCCACATGGCTGCTGATGCGCTTGAGTCCTTCAACAAACATCTCGCGCGTTTCCTTCTTCAGGGTACGCACGGTGCCGGCGATGATGGCGTCATCGGGAATGATGTTTTCCACCGTGCCGCTGGTGATCTTGCCCACAGTGAGCACTGCCGAGTCCAGCGGATCGGTGCTGCGCGAGACCAGGGTCTGCAACTGGCTGACGATGGCGCAGGCCACGGGAATCGGGTCCAGCGTGGTGTGGGGCATGGCCGCATGGCCGCCCTTGCCGTGGACTCTGATCTGAAAGCGCAGGGTGGAGGCCATGATGGGGCCAACGCGCACCGCCATTTGACCTGCCGGCAGCGATGGCCAGTTGTGCAGCGCAAACACGGCTTCGCAGGGGAATTTGTCGAACAGGCCATCGTCCATCATGGCCTTGGCGCCAGCGCCGCCTTCTTCGGCTGGCTGGAAGATCAGGTGTACGGTGCCGTCAAAGTCGGGCTGCTGAGCCAAGGTGGTGGCAGCGCCCAGCAGCATGGTGGTGTGGCCGTCGTGGCCGCAGGCATGCATGCGGCCCTTGTTTTGGCTGATGTGCCCGAAGGTGTTGATTTCCGTGACCGGCAGGGCATCCATGTCGGCGCGGATGCCGATGCTGCGGCCGGGGTTGTCCTTGCTGCGGCCCTTGCCGTAGATGCTGGCGACAACGCCAGTCTGGCCCAGCCCACGATGCACGGTCAGGCCCAGGGCCGTGAGGTATGCGGCGACCTTGTCGCTGGTGCGGTGCTCTTCGTATTTGAGCTCAGGATTGGCGTGCAGGTCGCGGCGAAAACTGAGCAGCGTACCGAGGTGAGGAGTGATATCGGGTGTAGATCGCATACAGGGGCCGCGGAGCACCCAGCGCTGTAACTGTCGTGGCAGGCAAGCGTTGCGGGCCTGCCGGTGACCGCAGCATTTCAATAGCAAGACCCCCATCATAGGCGTATGCGAAGAGTGGGGGCTTAGGTAGATACCGAAATCAGGGATTTCAGCGCTTGTGCTAACCAAGGGAAAAGCAAGCGGTGACTTACCAGACATGAGTCCTTTTGCGGGCGGTCGGATGAGCCCTGCTGGCCGTGTCTGGCAGGGCGAAATATCTGCTGGATGCAGTCAGCCGTGAACCCGCAATGCCCCGTGCGTCGCCTCGTTTCGGCGCAAACGGCGAAAATGCCGGGCTATGACCGCACAGAACGCCAAAATTTCCCTGTTCCAGCAGTTGCTGGTGCGCCCCGATCGCAACGATCCCAACCCGCTCATCCTCTACCATGGCCGTCGCTGCCCCGACGGCTTCGGCGCGGCGCTGGCGGCCTGGCTGTTCTATGAAGGTCAGGCCGAGTTTCGCGGTCTGGATCACGGCGAGATTCAGACGGCCGACGACCTGGGCGAGCTGGCCGGTCGCGCCGTCTATGTCCTGGACTTCGCCTTCGAGCCCACGCTGATGGCCGAGATCGAGTCGCGTGTGGCCAAGCTCGTGGTGCTGGACCATCACAAGAGCGCGGCCGAGAAACTCAGCGGCTACCAATGCCAATGCGGCGTGGTGCATTTCGATATGAGCAAGTCCGGCGCGCGTCTGGCCTGGGAGTTTTTCCAGGCCGACAAGCCCGTGCCCGGTCTGATTCGCTACATCGAGGACCGCGATATCTGGAAATGGGAATTCCCCGAAAGCGCGGCGTTTCTCGCGGCTCTGGATATGGAGCCCGTGCGCAGCTTTGAGCGCTGGGCCGAGATTGCGGCCTTCACGCCCGAGCAGGAAACCGTCTACATGGCCCGTGGCGGCGCCATGGACGAGAAATTCCAGAAGCTTTGTGCCGATATTGCCGACGGCGCCCAGGTGCTGGTCTTCAACGGCAGGCAGGGCCTGATGGTCAACTGCCCGGGCATGTTCCACAGCCAGGTGGGTGATTTGCTGGCACGCCAGAGCGGCAGCTTTGCTCTGATGTGGCATGCCAATCACAAGGGCACCAAGGTGGGCCTGCGCTCGCGCTCGGAGTTCAACTGCATTCCTCTGGCCGAGAGCTTTGGAGGCGGCGGTCACGCCCAGGCCTGTGGCTTCAAGATGGGCAACGAGCGTCTGGTGGAGTTGCTGCAGGGCGAGCTCAAGGCCGACCCCGAAGCGCAGTACGATTTCCTGGCCGCACCCAGCCTGCAGTTCGACGAAGAGGGCAAGTGGATTCGCGCCACGCCCAAGTCTGCGTAATAGCAAAAATAATAGCTGTCAGCTCTTTATATAAAAGGACTTTCAGCTATTTTTATGGGGTGGACTGCCAGCCCGGCAGGGCCAGCAGCGTTTGCCAGTCCTGTGCTTCCTGTACCTGGGGCAGGGTGGACCAGTCGGCCTCGAAGCGCAGTGGCTGGCCGCTCACGGGGTGAGCGATCTCCAGTGCCCTGGCATGCAGCCACAGCCGTTGCTGACCCAGGCGCTCGGCCCACCAGCGGTTCAGCGGACCTTTGCCGTGGGTGGCGTCGCCGATGATGGGGTGGGCCACATGCTTGAGGTGACGGCGGATCTGGTGTCTGCGGCCCGTGATGGGCAGGGCTTCGACCAGGCTGATGCGGGTCTCGGGGTGCCGACCGTCATAGCTTTCGGGCCAGGACAGGCGTGCCAGGCAGCGCAAGCGCGTGTGCGCCTCCTGCACCGGGGCATCCTCGGGTGCATCGTCGGGCTTGAGGGGGTGATCGACTTCCACTATTTCGGGCAACCAGCCGCGCACCAGGGCCCGATATTCCTTGCGGGTTTCATGGGCTGCAAAGCTCGCCGCCAGGGCCTGGGCCGCTTGCTTGTTCAGTGCCATGAGCAGCACGCCGCAAGTGCCCTTGTCCAGCCGGTGCACGGGCCAGACATGGCGACCCAGCTGGTCGCGCAGCGTCTGCATGACAAAGCGCGTCTCGTGCGCATCCAGCCCTGTGCGATGCACCAGCCAGCCGGCGGGTTTGTAGACGGCGACCAGGTTCTCGTCCTGCCAGAGGATATGCAAAAGGGGATTGGCAGAGCAGGCGGGCGGGGCGGTGTCGGGCATGAGGAGGACAGGCAATACAGGGCGAGCCGCACTCTAGCGCACAGTGCAAAGCTTTGCTGACCAGGGCCTGCCTGCTGACAGGCCGCGCCGTGACCGAGAATCGGTGCGGGCCGCTCGATGGTGGCTCATTTTTTGGGAATAGGTGCCGCGCATGATGGCTCAATGCCGGCAGCCATTTGGAGGCTTGATCTTGTGTCTGTGATGTTCAAGGGCGTGGTGGTTTCGGTACTGGCGTCCGTGCTGTTCGCTTCGCTGTATTACCTCTCGCCTTTTCTCGCCCCGCTCGATGGCGAGCAGATCTTTGGCTGGCGCGTGCTGGTGACCTTGCCCTTCACTACGGCCCTGCTGTTCGCTCTCAAGGAGGTGGCGGCGGTACGCGTCTTGCTGGCGCGAGCCTTGGCCCAGCCCCGGTTTGGACTGCTGCTGGTGCTGAGCTCGGCGTTGCTGGGTGTGCAGCTGTGGATCTTCATGTGGGCACCGATGAACGGGCGCGCGTTGCCGGTGTCGCTGGGCTATTTTCTGCTGCCGCTGGTGATGGTCGTGGCCGGGCGTGTGCTGTTTGCCGAGCGCCTGACGCCCGGCCAGGGCCTGGCCGCGCTGGTGGCGGCGGCGGGCGTGGCACACGAGTTCTGGCAGGCGGGCGGCATGTCCTGGGAGACCTGGGTGGTGGCGCTGGGTTACACGGTGTATTTCTTGCTGCGCCGGTGGCTGCAGACCGATACCCTGGCAGGCCACTGGATCGACATGGCCCTGTTGGTGCCGGTGGCCGTCGGCTTCACGCTGCGCGTGCCCGGCAGTTGGCCGCTGCTGGCGGGCCATCCCTCGCTTTGGGCCCTGCTGCCCTTGCTGGGCATCGTCAGCGCCGTGGCGCTGGCGCTGTACATGATTGCCAGTCGCTGGCTGCCACTGGGGCTGTTCGGACTGCTTTCCTATGTGGAGCCGGTCTTGCTGGTCGTGGTGGCCTGGCTGCTGGGCGAGAGCATGGAGCCACAGCAGCAACTGAGCTATGCGCTGATCTTTGCCGCCGTGGGCCTGCTGATCGGCGACGGTTTGCGGCATTCATGGCGTGGGCGTTCACACACATCGGACTGAGATTGCTGCAGTTTCAGCCCCAAGTTGGTGCATCAAAGGACAATAATTGAAGTTTTGTTTTGTTTGAAGGAATTGCTCGTCATGGCATCGACTCCATCCCCTATCCGCGTTGCAATCGTCGGTTACGGCAATCTGGGCCGCGGCGTGGAAGCTGCTGTCGCCAGGAACCCTGATATGCAGCTCAAGGGGATTTACACCCGTCGCGACCCTTCCCAGCTCCAGCCCCTGAATGCAGGCACGCCGGTGTACTCCATGGAGGCCTTGCTGTCGCACAAAGGCCAGGTCGATGTGCTGATTCTCTGCGGCGGCTCCAAGGACGATTTGCCCAGGCAGGCGCCCGAACTGGCGGCCCATTTCAATCTGGTCGACAGCTTTGACACCCATGCCCGCATCCCTGAACACTTTGCCAATGTGGACAAGGCCGCTCAGGGGGGGCAGTGCACGGCGCTGATCTCGGCCGGCTGGGACCCGGGCATGTTCTCCATCAACCGTGTGCTGGGTGAAGCCCTGCTGCCTGACGGCGCTACCTACACCTTCTGGGGCAAGGGCCTGAGCCAGGGGCATTCCGACGCCATCCGCCGCGTCGAAGGCGTGGCCGGCGGCGTGCAGTACACCATCCCTGTGGAAGAGGCCATCAACAAGGTGCGCTGCGGCGTGCGCCCCGAGCTGTCCACTCGCGAGAAGCACCAGCGTGAATGCCATGTGGTGCTCAAGGATGGCGCCGACGCCGAAGCCGTGCGCAAGACCATTGTGGAAATGCCTCACTACTTCGACCAGTACGACACTACGGTCCACTTCATCAGTGCCGAAGAGCTGGCCCGCGATCACTCTTGCATGCCCCATGGCGGCTTTGTGATCCGCAGCGGCAACACCAGTGCCGAGAACAAGCAGGTCATCGAATACCGTCTGCAGCTGGACAGCAACCCCGAGTTCACTTCCAGCGTGCTTGTGGCCTATGCCCGCGCCGTGCATCGCCTGGCCCAGGCCGGCCAACATGGCTGCAAGACCGTGTTTGACGTGGCCCCCGGCCTGCTGTCGCCCAAGAGCGCCGAACAACTGCGTGCCGAGCTGCTGTAAATTAGCCGCCGCGATCAGGAAAAAAGCCTCGCAGAGTCTGCGAGGCTTTTTTGTGTCGAAACGGGTTGTAGCGCCAATTGACCGATGGTTGGCAGCTATTGATTTGCAAGTGGTTGCGGGGGCTCGAGGCCGCTCACGCGCGCTGCATCTTCGAGCCTGTCCACATCGCGCAGAGGTTTGAACAGCGTCATCCAGCCGCCCACCACGCCCAGGGTGCACAGGCTGCCCAGAATGGCGGCGGGAACTGCGCCAAACCAGGACGCGCTGCTGCCTGCGCGGAACTCGCCCAGCTCGTTGGAGGAGCCGATGAACAGCATGTTCACGGCATTCACGCGGCCGCGCATATGGTCGGGCGTGGAAAACTGCACCAATGCGCCGCGAATATAGACACTGACCATATCGGCCGCGCCGGCCACGGCCAGTGCCAGCATGGACAGTACAAACCAGTGCGAGAGCGCAAACACCAGATTGGCCAGTCCGAACACTGCTACGGCGGCAAACATCACCTTGCCCACGCGGCGGTTGATGGGGCGCGATGCCAGCCACAGGCCCATGCAGACCTCACCCGCAGCCATGGAGGAGCGCAGCAGGCCCAGTCCTTGCGGACCTACCTGAAGTACTTCATGCGCATAGACGGGCAGCAGGGCCACAACGCCGCCCAGCAGCACAGCAAACAGATCGAGCGAGATGGTGCCAAGGATGATGGGGCGGGTACGCATGAAATGCAGGCCTTCGGAAAAGCGTTGCCACATGGTTGTTGGCACGTCAGTGACGATCCTGGGGCTGGCAAAGTGCACGGGGACCTGGCTCAGCAGGCCTGCGCCTAGAAGCAGGGCAACGCCGCAGACCGCATAGGTCAGCACGCCGCCGCCAAGCGCATACAGCAGGCCGCCCAGCACGGGAGCGGCAATCGCCGAGATACGCATCAGCATGCTGTTGGTGGCAAGGGCCTGGGCCAGTCGCTCGCGGGCTACGATCTGCGGCAGCAGGCTTTGCAGCGCCGGTCCGCTGAAGGCCCGGCTGCAGCCAAACAGCACCAGCACGGCGTAAATCCAGTGCACATTGTGCGCGCCGCTCTCGGCCAGCAACCAGAGCAGGCCTGAGCAGACTGCGGCCACCAGCCAGCTGATGCCGAGCAGCCGCTTGCGGCTCATGCGGTCGCTGAGATCGCCAGCGGGAATCAGCAGACCAGCCATGGGCAGGAACTGCGCCAGGCCGACATAGGCCAGAGACAGCGGCTCACGCGTGATGTCGTACACCTGCCATGCCACCACCACGGCCTGCATCTGCTGGGCAAACATGGCAAGCATGCGTGCCAGCACGAAATTGACAAAAGCGGGGTCGCGCAATGGTGGGGTGGTGGAGACCTGAGGCTCTGTAGAGGTGACGGGGGTGGACAAGGTGAGATCCGTGAGTGCGGCTGGTGAGGCGGGAGTTGGCCTGGGCCGACTTCCTGCCTTGGCGACCTGAAATGTCAGAGGGCCGAGTATGCGCGATTGCCTTGTTTTCTGCAGTGCCTGTGGCCGTTCTCAGCGTTCACTTCTGTTGTGGTTCATATCCGGCAAGCAGGCTGCGGATTGACCTTCACGCCATGCAGGAGAGATGCCTTGTTTGTCAAAAAATGTTTACCGACGAAGGCATGAGCCACTTTCCCACACTCAAAGAAACGGTGGCGATTCATCATAGCTTCACACGAATGGTTTTGCGTTATGAATAGCGAATCTTTCTCTCAAGGAGTCACATCATGTCCATGCTTTCGATGCAATACGCCGGAACTCTTCTGGGCCGCGAAGCAGTCATTGAATTCCCGGACAGCCAGGCCCAAGTCCGCTACACCGCCAGCGGTCAGATGCGCTGGCGCGTGGTGGACTCGCAAGGGCATATTTCCGAGGGCTGCGAGAATCTCAGCTATCTGCAACTGAGCGACCACCTGCATTTTTTGAACTGGATCGAGAAAACCGGCTTCACGGTCAGCCAAGTCATAGACTCGGCCAAGGGCACGGTTCAGGCTTTCTGGTCCTACGCCGACAACCAGTGTGAAAGCGGCCATCGTTCCTCCATGTTTGTGGAAGGCCGCTTCCGTCTGCGTTGAATCTGTCGGCTCTTGCTCAGGGCATGGAGCGGGGGTAAGAGCCAGCTCAATGATTTGCGTGTGTGAGGTCAGTGACTTTCCTCTCTTGCCGACATCCGAAAAGTGTCGGCTTTTTTCTCCGTGAAACATCGCAGGCTCGACCATCCCTGCGTATTTTTTGATCGCAGGGCCCGAAGTCAATGCCTATGCGGCCCCGCCCTGTTTTCCCGAGGCTTGTCCACAGGCGGCTCCACAGACGCTGGGCATAACCTGCAATCCTGTTTTCCGAACTGCTACGTTCAGAAAACACTCCCTAAGTAGTTATTGCCAAAAGAAAATCCTCCTCTAGCAATGCATCTGCTTGATGGAGTGTGGAGCGTGAAACATCGGCGTTGAATGTACGCATGAAAATAGAAAAGCCGGCACCTGGGCCGGCTTTTTCAATGCCTAAGCGCTGATTTACTTGCGCTTGTCAGCGATGGCCGAGGACACCACCATGTCCAGCACATAGACATAGCTTGAAGCATCAGCGGGAACATTTTGGCGCTTGAAGCGGTTGATGCGCAGCACATTGCTCACACCGGCTTCGTGCTTGTAGCCTTCAATCTCGCTGTAGAAGTTCTCCCACTGGCCGGTATAGGTCTTGACGCCGTTGTCGCCGTAGCGGATCTCGCGCACCTGCAGACATTGATGGCGGCCTGCACCTGCACTACAGGCCTTGCGCTCGGGACCGACCTCGAGAAATATGCGCTCGGGAGCGCTGCCGTATTGGGTCTGGGCGGTGGGCTTGCCGTTGAGCTGCCAGCGCGTGCCATCAATGAACTGCAGCGTCAGGCGAGGCTGTTCAGTAGTGGAGCCGCCGAGCTGCACGTTCCACTGCTTGGCCGTAGGCAGAATGCGCGCAACCTTCTGCTCCAGCATCATCAGCTGGCTGTCATTGCAGGCACGCAGGGTGCTCATGCCGCGCTGCAGATTGATGCGCTGGCCTTCAACGGTGTAAGCCGACGAGATGACGTTGCACAGATTCTTGACGACGACGCGCTGGTCCACGAAGTCCAGCTCGATAGGTGCCTGGCTGGAGCTCAGAAACCAGCTCTGGTCTTCATTGCCGGCAGGCGTGAAGGCCTCTTGCAATTTCCAGTGGTAGGCGGTCAGCGACGCGGCATCGCCTGCGGGGCCTGTAGGGCCGGGCTTGCTTGCACCGCCGCCGCCTGTCGTACCGCAGGCGGCAAGCGTCATGGAAGCAACAAGGGGAAGGCACCAGGTCCAGCGAAATTTCATAGGGTTTCCTTAAGGTGGAATAGAGGAATACGGCAAACCGTGTCAGCACAAACAGAGTCTCTGTTGACCATATCAGTTCCCTGCGGTTTTATCTGACCTTAACTCAACGTTGCTGTTGTTTTGCGCTTCGACAACCTCAGAGTGTCAACAAATGCTGCGCTCTGACGGGCGGAGAAATCAGATGTGCAGCTCGGGCGTGAAGCCCCTGTAAAGATCGAAAAAATCCGTACGTCTAGACAGCGCTTCGTCAAATTAGTCTTCGCCAAGCTGCTACGCTTCAAAGGTTCGGGCTATGAAGAAACTATGGCCCAGGCATCAAGGAGTTTCTGTGCGCTTAGGTGGTGTTGCTTTGTTTAGGCTGAATTGGGGGCGGCTGGGTTCTGTGGGCATATTGGCAGGTTTGCTGGGGGCATGCTCGGCAACGGCACCCCAGCATATGCCGGTACAGGAGACCTTCGACTCCAGTTCCACGTTTTCCCGCGGCTTTGATGCGACACCGGCACAGACTTGCGAGGCCGCGCGTCGCGCCTTGTTGAGCCAAGGCTATATCGCAACGGCCAGGACGCAGGAGCTGATAGAAGGGCGCAAGAACTTCCAGCCCAATACGGAGACCAATCTGGAAATCAATTTCCGTGTGGTCTGCGTGCCGCAGACCAGCGACGGACTGGTCAGTCTGGGTTTTGCGACGGCGCTGCAGGATCGCTATTCGCTCAAGAAAAGCGCGACCTCGGCCAGCGTGGGCGTGAGCGCTCTGGGGTCGCTGTCTCTGCCGTTTTCTTCCAGCAACGATTCGCTGGTCAAGGTGGGCAGCGAGACCATTTCCAAACGCAGCTTCTACGACAGTTTTTTCGAGCTGGTGGAAAACTATCTGAAGCAGGATCAGGATTCACCATAGTTTCGAGCAAACCGGTCTGTAGCGCTTGGTAGGTCGGGCGCTTGTGATTCTGATCTGGTAGCAAGAACTAAAAAGCGGCTCGCGGAGCCGCTTGTTAGTCGGCGAGATCCGTTCAGATGAACAGCGCCGGGTCCACCATGGCTCGGTTCAGCATCACGCTCCAGTGCAGGTGGGGTCCGGTCACGCGGCCGGTGGCTCCGACCTTGCAAAACGCATCGCCCGTCTGCAACTGCTCGCCTGGCTTGCAGTCCACCTGGCTCAGGTGGCAGTACATGGTGAGCAGGCCGCCGCCATGGTCCAGCCAGACCGTGCCGCCGTTGAAGAAATAGTCGCCCACATCAATCACCTTGCCGGGCAGCGGTGCACGTACCGGCGTGCCCGTAGGAGCGGCGATGTCCATGCCACTGTGCGGATTGCGCGACTGGCCGTTGAAGACACGGCGCAGGCCGAAGCTGCTGGAGCGGCGACCCGGCACCGGCACGCGCATGTGCAGGCTGCCGGAAGGTGGCGGCTCGGTGAAGGTGGCCATCACGGTCTTCAGGTGGGCGGCCTCGCGCTCATAGCGGGCATTGTCTTCGGCAGACAGATCCACCGTCTTGGGCGAGACTTTGAGGCGTTGCTCCACATACTGTTTGTCGCGCACCGTATAGCTCATGGTGCGCAAACGGCCGTCGACCTTCACGCCAACGCTTTGCTCACCCGGTGTGGCGGCAAGCGGTATGCCCACGAGTGCGGTCCATTCGATCATGTCGCCCACCACCAGAATCTCTGCCTCTGCGGCCGTGACCAGGGGACGTGCGGAAGCCGGGCCCAGCGACAGGCGCGCGACGCCGCCAGGAACCCTGCTGTCCTGAGGCCAGAGCGCGCTGTCCGGGCTGGCACTACGTGCAGCCCAGGCCGGTGCAGCGGAAAACAGCGCCGTTTGCGCCATCCATTGCAGCAGACGACGGCGTTCGGGCGGGAGAGAAGGGCTGGTGAGTTTTTCGGTTGGCATGGTGCTTATCGGGTTGTGCATGCATTGTGCTGTATTGCTATCGATAGCGGAGCTAATGGCGATACAGGGATGGGAGCTTTGCGCTGGCTATGCCTTGAAGACCGGTTGCGGTGATCAGGGCTGGCGCATGCTCCGGGCCAGATCCAGCTGTCCCAGCTGCTCCAGGGCCTGGACCGCACCGAGCCGGTCGCGCTGCTGCTTGTTCTGGCTCAGCTTGAACTTGGCTTCCAGGCGGTCGACGGTAATCTCCAGACCCACGATGGCGCCGAGCATGCGCTGCAGATAGTCGGGCGGAGCGTCGCTCATCTTCCATGGGGCCTGGGCATTGTTGTTGGCCTCATGGCGGCGGGTGAGCCGGCCCACCACGCCGCGCACGAACTTTTCATCGTCGCGAACGCTGATGCGGCCAAGCGCATGGACCACACGGTAGTTCCAGGTCGGTACCTGCTCATGGTTCTCGTGCTTGCTGGGATACCAGTTGGGGGAGATATAGGCCTGCTCGGCACGGAAGATCACCAACACGGAGCTGTCTTCCCGGATCTGCTGCCACACAGGATTGGCGCGCGCCACGTGGGCGATCAGGCGCAGCAAACCGTCCTCGCCCTGCAGCAACTCGAAAGGCAGGTGATTGGCATCCAGTCCCGCGTCGGACTGGGTGACCAGGCAACCCAGCGGGTGAGCCTGGATCAGTGCATGCAGGGTGGTGGGGTCGTCGACCTTGAAATGGCTGGGGTTGTACATGAAGACCTGCTGCAGTGAGTGGCGCAAAAAAGCATGGCCTTGTTTATACAGCCGCGCAGGCCGCGCGCTCACAACCCGCCTGTGTGACAGGCGGCCTGACATGAGGACCAGCGGCGTTTCAGCGGTGCTCGCGGTCCCCGCGCGTGCGGCCCTCGGCGCGCGCAGCCTGCATGCGTGCCTGCTGCTCGGCCTGGTGATGTTGAGCTTGCATCTGGGCCTGCTGCTGGCGTTGGGCCTGTTCCTGCGCCCGCTGTTGCTGCATCTGGGCTTGCTGCTGGCGCTCTTGCTGCATTTGCTGCTGGCGCTGGGCCTGTTCCTGGGCACGCTGCTGTTGCATCCGGGCTTGCTGCTGGCGCTCTTGCTGCATTTGCTGCTGGCGCTGGGCCTGCATCTGGGCGCGCTGCTGCTGCATCTGGGCTTGCTGCTGACGCTCTTGCTGCATTTGCTGTTGGCGCTGGGCCTGCTCCTGGGCGCGCTGCTGTTGCTGCTGCTGCGTTTGGGCTTGTCGCTGGCGCTCTTGCTGTTCGCGGGCTTGCTGGATTGGCTGCTGGCGTTGGGCCTGCTCCTGGGCACGCTGCTGCATCTGCTGCATCTGCTGCATCTGGGCCTGCTGCATCTGGGCCTGCTGCATCTGGGCCTGCTGCTGGCGCTCCTGCTGTTCGTGGGCTTGCTGGATTGGTTGCTGGCGCTGGGCTTGCTCCTGCGCGCGTGGCTGCAAGGCCTTCTCCGTCGTGGCGGCCTGCATCTGCGCAGTCTGCTGCGGATGGGTCCCGGGGCTGCCGGAGCGATCACGCGGTTCTTGCGGCTGCAGCAGGGCATGGCCATTGGGCGCGCGCGGTAGGCCTGGAGCCCGGTTGGTCCCCAGGGCAAAGTCAGGCCGCCCCTGCGGCTGTGTCGCCAGGGGACTCGGAGCTGGTTGGCGCTGGTTCAGGACATGGCCACCGGCTGCCACGGCGGCGGCACCGACGGCAGCGCCCGTAGCCATCGTGCCCGGCGCGGCAAAGATGCCTGCGGCCTGAGACTGCCCGCTTGGCCCCCGGCGCTCGCCTGCGCCATTTTCATGGATGTTGTTGATGTAGGTGTTGTCCGTGCGGTGGATGTTCTGCACCACGGTTCGCGACTGCGATATGTAGGTGGTGTTGTTGTAGACCACGGCCGGACGGGCCTGCGGGGGCGGGGGACGCTCGCCGTGGCGCCAGGGCCTTTCGGAATCGCCCCAGTGCATATTCCAGGCATTCCAGCCCCAGGATGGATGCCTGTCCATGGACTCGGCCAGCACGATGCCGGCACCAAAGCCCAGCAGGCCGGCCATCACGGGCACGCCGGCCACGGGAGCCGGAGGCGGCACCTCCACATAGCGATAGCCGCCATATACGGGTAGCGGCTGACCGTAGACCGCAGCGGGGTTGTACTGGGGCACGTAGACCGTATCCACCTGGGAAGGGCTGATTTCAATGAACTGCTCCGGTGGGTCTATGACCGGGTCGGGCAGCGGTGTGACTACGGCTCCAGGCGTATAGGCCACGGCGGCTGGCGTGGAGGCCAGGTTGACCTTGAGCTGGCTCGAGGTCTTGAGCGTGCCGGCCTTGTAGGCCCGGTTGCGCATGACCTGTATGGCGTTCATCACATCCGAAGGATCGTTGTAATAGGCCTTGCCCAGCGCCGTGGTCCAGGGCAGGTTGGAGGCCATCTGTTCCAGCACATTGGGAAACTGGGTCAAAGATTTGACGGACGGGTCCCAGTTCTGGGCGTTGACGGCATTGCTCAGCGCCGTCCTCTGCAGGCCGGGGTTTTGCCCCAGCCAGGTTTCGGCGGCGCTGATCTGGTCTGGATAGGTGGCACCGGCCAGGATCTGGGCCACCAGCTTGTCCGGGTAAAGCGCAATCGGCGCCACCATCCGGTAGAGCGCGTCTGCATCGGGTGGCACATAGGCTGCGGGCTCAGACCGGGCTGCATCGGGCGTGGCGGCTGGTGCCAAGGCTGGCAGTGTGCTGTCCGCCTTGATCGGCGAATCCTTGTCGTTGCAGGCACTCAACGCCATGGCAGCGGCCAGGGCAATCATGCCCGGGTGCCAGTGGCGGGAGAGTATGTTTGGCTGCAGTTCCGGCTGCTCAGGCCGGGTCCGGGAGAAATGCGACATCTGACGCTCCTTGCGCCGCGCCGTGCGAATCACGAAGCTTTGGCGGATGCTGTTTTAACGCCAGTGTTGAGCCGTTGTTGACAGTGTGTTGTAAGCAAATAAAGCATGTGGCTGCAGTCCATGCTCCAAGAGGGTCTTGTAAATTTTGATAGCTGTTATCTCAGTGTGAGTAATGCGCTAATGCTAAAAATAGTGAAAATTTACGACAAGAAATGCAAAGGGCGGCCTCTCGTCCGCGTCGCTGCGGTTGGTGCGCTATTTCCCCATGAAAAAGGCCTGCGCGAGGCAGGCCTTGGAGGTATCCGCGAAGCAACCCGCCTCCCGGAACTGGGTCACATCATTCGGCCATGGTGCCCATGAGTGTGCTCGTACCCATGGCATCCAGCGGCTTTCCGTTGACCTGGAATTCGCCCTTGGCATAGACGATCTCGGTACGCATCTTGCCATCCTTGTCTTCGAAGATGCCTTGCTCCTTGAGCATTTCCAGGCTGGCTTGAGTCTGGGCTTTGGCGGTTTCCTCAATGTCTTCGGGCTTGTACTCGCTCTCGCCTTCAAACATGGCCAGCAGGCTGGAGCGCCTGCGCGAGAGCATCATGTTCTCCATGAAGGGCTTGGGCATATCGGCCTTGAGGCTGACCTTCAGGTCCTGCAGCAGAGTACCCATCTTCTCGCCATCGCCCAGATACTGAACGGCTGCCGCGAACTCGCTCACGCCGTCAGGGGTGCGCATGGACAGGCGTTTGAGTTCGATCACGGGCTGTCGTGCCAGCGCCTGTGTCAGCGACTTGAGCATTTTTTCGCGCAGATCACCGCCTTGCTGATCGTCAGTGTCTTCACCGTCCCCGGCTTCGCCAGCAGCACCGAGCAGCGGGTTCTTGCGCTTGCTCATTTCTACAACCTGGTTGATCCAGTTGGCATCGACATTGTTGAACGCCATCTCCAGCAGCAGGTCGTCAGCCTGTTTGTCCTCAAGTTTGGCGGTCTTGATGCCGGTCTTGAGCGTCATTTCCACCACCTCTCCCTTGAGGATGGTGTCCGAATCCATGGTGATGCCTTCGAAGTGGCTGGCAGAGCTCTTGCCTTCCTCTTCCTGCTTGGTGGCGGCGATCTTGGCAATCGTCATGGCAAACGGGCCGGTCCAGAATTGCTGGCCCGCGGGCTGCTTCATGTCGAAGCGCATATCGGCCTTGTCCAGCGTCACGCTGCCTTCCTCGTCCTTGAACTGCAGGCCGGCAAAGCTGCCCGTGCCTTTGGCGGCCTTCATGTCGGCGGGCATGTCCCAAACGATCTTCATGCCGCCCCAGTTCATTTCGCTGTCCTTGATCTTGCTGCTCACGGCCGGCGATGTCATGACGTTGGAGCTGCTGCGGCCCCAGCCGACCTTGGTGTCGACTTCCAGCGCAGAGCGACCATTGAGTGCGGTTTTCAGCGCCGGGTCCGCGTCCTCGGGCAGATTGAAGCTGGTGTGAATTTCGGCGGCATGGCCCAGGGGCAGCGGACCATGGCTGATCTTGTGCTCGGCGGTGAACTGGACGGGCTCGTCGCCGCTGTCCAGCGTCCAGACTGTTTTGGCAGTGGAAGAAAAAGCACCACGGTCATAACTGGTGACCTGAATCTTCACGCCATGCTCGCTCCACTTGTCCAGGCCTTCGGTAAAGCTCTGCTGCAGCTTGCCGCCCATGTAATAGCTGGTGCCCAGTGTTCCTGCCACGATAACGGCGATGGCCGCTGTAATGCCTGCTCCTGCTTTTCTGTTCATTCTTGACCTTTGATGAAAATAAAAAATCCGCGAATGAATTGCGGATTAGTAATGTTGTGGTGAGCAGGATTCTAGAAAGAAAATAATGAAATGCTCTGAATTTAAGAACATTTTATGCAAATGCTTATCGAGTATTAAAAATCAATACCTGCGGTATTTATTTCAATATGTAACCACGATTCATGGGGCGCTATCCATTTCCCGATCGGAGAACCGAATAACTGTTCTCGGGATAAATGCTGCGGCGGTTTGTGCATAAAAAAAGGCTGCCAGTGAATCCTGGCAGCCTTGCTGAATCGGCTGGAGTGCTTACTTACCCCAACTGTCCTTGAGTCCAGTGATCTTGTTGAACACGGGCTTGTCGCTGCGGTGATCCTTGCGGTCGGCCACAAAATAGCCAAAACGCTCGAACTGGAACTTGTCGTCAGCCTGAGCCGCCTTGAGCGAAGGCTCCACATAAGCGGTGACGACCTTCAGGCTGTCGGGGTTCAGCAGGCTCAGGAAATCCTTGCCGCCGGCATCGGGTTGCGGATCGGTGAACAGACGGTCGTACATGCGCACTTCGGCTTGCAGGCCGTCGGCCACTCCCACCCAGGTGATGGCGGCCTTGACCTTGACGCTGTCGGCGCCTGGCGTGCCGCTCTTGGTGTCGGGCACCACGGTGGCCAGTACCTTGGTCACATTGCCATCGGCATCCTTTTCGGCGCCCGTGCATTCGATCACATAGCCGCCCTTGAGGCGGACCTTGTTGCCGGGGAAAAGGCGCTTATAGCCCTTGGGGGGCACTTCGGCAAAGTCTTCGCGCTCGATCCACACTTCGCGGCCCAGGGTGAAACGGCGTTCCGGCACGGTTTCACCTTCTGCCGCGTGGGGCAGGGCGGGCAGGTGGCAGTCCTCCAGATGTTCGGCGCTGCCAAACACCTCGGCCCAGTTGCTGAGTTCGAGCTTGACCGGGTCCAGCACGACCATGGCGCGGTGGGCCTTGCTTTCCAGGTCTTCACGCAGGCAGCCGTCCAGCGTGCCGTAGTCGATCCAGGCGTAGTCCTTGGTCACACCGATGCGTTCGCAGAAGTTGCGGATGGACGCAGGCGTGTAGCCGCGTCTGCGCAGGCCGACCACGGTGGGCATGCGCGGGTCGTCCCAGCCCGTGACGAACTGGTTGTCCACCAGATGCTTGAGCTTGCGCTTGCTGGTGATCACATAGGTCAGGTTCAGGCGCGAGAACTCGTACTGGCGGGGCTGGGGGGCGTCGATCAGACCGCCTTCGCGCAGGTGGTTCAGCAGCCAGTCATAGAAGGGGCGCTGATCCTCGAACTCCAGCGTGCAGATGGAGTGGGTGATGTGCTCGTAGGCATCCTCGATGGGGTGCGCAAAGGTATACATCGGGTAGATGCACCACTGGTTGCCGGTGTTGTGGTGCTCGGCATGGCGCACGCGATAGATGGCCGGGTCGCGCAGATTGATATTGGGCGCGGCCATGTCGATCTTGGCGCGCAGCACGGCGGCGCCATCGGCGAGCTTGCCGTCCTTCATGTCGGCAAAGCGCTGCAGGTTTTCGGCCACGGAGCGGTCGCGGAAGGGGCTGTTCACGCCGGGACGGGTGAAGTCGCCGCGGTTGGCTTTCATCTCGTCGGCCGATTGCTCGTCCACATAAGCCAGACCTTGCTCGATCAGGTAGACCGCACAGCGGTACATAAAGTCGAAGTAATTGCTGGCGAAATAGAGGTTCTCGTGCCCGTCGGCATCCTTCCAGTCGAAGCCCAGCCAGCGTACGGCATCGATGATGCCGTCCACATATTCCTGATCTTCCTTTTCCGGATTGGTGTCGTCGAAGCGCAGATGGCAGACGCCACCGAAGTCGCGTGCCAGACCGAAGTTCAGGCATATGGACTTGGCATGGCCCACGTGCAGATAGCCGTTGGGCTCTGGCGGAAAGCGGGTGCGGATCTTGGCTTCATCGACCTGGCCGCTCTGGTGATGCTGGGCATCGCCGGGCGCACCGCCCCAGTGACGGGTGGCATAGGTGCCCTTGTCCAGATCCGATTCGATAATCTGGCGCAGGAAGTTGGTGGGCTTGACCGCTTCGGGGGCGGAGTTGTTGGATTTGGAGGCGTCAGCAGAGCTCATCGCACCATTTTAGGCCGGCTGCCATGACCTCATGTCGAGCTGCGGACACTGCAGCTTTGCCTCGTGTGCATTTGGACACAATGTTTTTGAGGAATCATGCCATCCTGACGGGACTCTGAAACGTTATATCCCCAAGGGCCGAAGGCGCAGCACAGATTTGCAAGCTTGCCCCCGGTGACTCATAAACAGAGGAGAGATTGTGATGTCCAGAACAACTTCCCCCCGCATGGCCAGGCTGCTTGCCGCTGGCTCTATCGTTGTGGCCGGCCTGATGGCAGCCGCAGGCGCCCAGGCACATGGTGGCGTTAGCCTGTCGGTCGGCATCGGCGTGCCTGGTGTGGCCGTGGGTGTCGGCGCTCCCGTCTACGCTGCGCCCTATGTGGTGCCAGCCCCGGTCTATATGCCGCCGCGCCCCGTCTACTATGCGCCTCCGGCACCGGTCTACTATGCTCCGCCACCCCCTGTGTACCGTCCCGCACCCGTGATGGTCGTGCCCGGCCCGATGTACTACGGTGGCGGCCCACGCTGGCGTGGTCATCACCATCATCACTATCGTTGATGGCATCGATAGCAGAGCCCTGAAAGACTCTGCACCCAAGACGGCTGCCCAGGCAGCCGTTTTTGATGCCTGCAGGCTGGGTGCCGCGCTCGCATAATCCGGGGCAGTCCTCAAAAATAAGGAGATGCTTCCGTGAAAACCGTCTATGTCCTCAATGGCCCGAATCTCAATCTGCTGGGCATGCGCGAACCCGCCATCTATGGCTCGGCCACGCTGGCCGATGTCCAGAAGCTGTGCGAGGAGGCTTGCGTGCGCCATGGCCTGAAGCTGGAGTTCCGCCAGAGCAACCATGAGGGAGAGCTGGTGGACTGGATTCACGAGGCAGGCCGTCTGCACGCCAAGGGGGCGTTGCAGGCCCTGATCATGAACGCCGCGGCCTATACCCATACCAGTGTGGCAATTCTCGATGCCGTCAAGGGCACGGCCGTGCCGCTGGTGGAGCTGCACATCAGCAATGTCCATGCGCGCGAGAGCTTTCGCCACCATTCCTATCTGTCGGCCACGGCGCGCGCCGTGATGTGCGGCTTTGGCGTGGCCGGCTACGGCCTGGCTATCGATGCGGTGGCGCAGTGGTGACATCGGCGGTTGAAGCAGCCTGTTCCCTGGAACAGGTTTCGCAGGAGCTGAGTGTCGACGTGCCAGCAGCGATTGCCCGGCTGCAGGCCACGGCGCGGCGCGTGCAGACTAGGCTTGGCGAAGCCGCCGGCAGCGGCGCGATGATCTGGCATGGCTGGCAGCCCCCTGCAGGGGTGGCGCAGCGCGGCTTGCCGCTGGTGCTGCTGCATGGCGGCAGCGGCAGCTGGACGCATTGGTTGCGCGTGATTGAGCCGCTGACCGAGGCGGGCTACAGCCTGTGGCTGGCCGATCTGCCGGGTTTTGGCGAATCCGATGGCGTGCCCGGCGGCATGGATGTGGACTCCATGCTGGAGCCTCTGGCCCATGGCATCGGGCAACTGCTGGGCAATGCCGGTGCGGGTCCGGTCTGCGATCTGGTTGGTTTTTCCTTTGGTGGCATGACCGCCGGTCTGCTGGCCGCCGAGCATCCGGAACTGGCCCGCAAGCTGTTGGTGGTCGGTGCACCCGGCATGGGCATGACCGAGGGGCGGACCGTGCGTTTGCTGGGCTGGCGCCACCTGCCGGGGCTGGAGGCGCAGATGCAGGCCCATCGCCACAATATTGCGGCCCTCATGCTGCATGACGCGACACTGATCGACGAGGAGACGCTGGCATTGCATGCGCTCAATGTGGCTCGTGACCGGCTGCCGCGCAGGCGGCTGTCGCGCACCGATGTGCTGGCCCGGGCCCTGACCCGTGTCAAGGTGCCGGTGGCGGCGATCTATGGTGAGCATGACCCTCTGTATGCGGGCTGCCTGGCAGAGCTGCAACTGTTGATGCAGCGCCAGTGCGGTGGTGCGCTGGACTGGCAGGTGATGCCGGGCGTCGGCCATTGGGTGCAGCACGAGGACCCGGCCACCTTCTGCGCCGCGCTGCAGGAGGCTCTGTCGTGAGCAACGCTGCCGTCTTCGAGCTGACCGAAGCCGATGTGCAATGGAGCGCCGTGCGCTCGCAAGGCCCTGGCGGCCAGAATGTGAACAAGGTGGCCAGCGCCGTGCATCTGCGCTTTGACATCCGAGCCTCGCGTCTGCCTGCCGATGTTCAGCAGCGCCTGCTGGCTTTGGGTGATTCGCGTATCACCACCGATGGAGTGGTGGTCATCAAGGCGCAAAAATACCGCACTCAGGAGCACAACCTGTGGGATGGGTTGCAGCGCCTCAATGCGCTGGTGGCCACGGTTGCCAGGCCGCCACGCCCGCGCAAGCCCACCAAGCCGACATGGGGCTCGCAGCAAAGACGCTTGCAGGGCAAAAGCCTGCGCTCCGGCATCAAGGCTTTGCGCGGCCGGGTGCATGATTGAGCTTCTGTAGCGGCAAAGCCACGCTCAGGTCAGTCAACTGTATCAAAAGGCATGCGCGTCCCCTGGCGGGCCGGGTGCGGATCGGTCAGCCGGCTGCGGGTCTGCGCTATATTGTTTTGATAGCTGCAGTCGCAGAATGCAAGAGCGCTACAGCCTGTTTTCCATCAAATTCCGTGCTGCCTTCGGGAGTTTTCCATGAGCACATTGCCTTTGACTTATCTGGAGCGGCCCGCGCAGCTTGCCGCCGGTCAGCCTGCCTGGCTGCTGGTGCTCATGCATGGCGTGGGCAGCAATGAGCAGGACCTGTTTGGCCTGGTGCCCTATGTGCCGCCGCAGTTTCATGTGCTCAGTCTGCGTGCGCCCTTTGCCATGGGTATGGGCGCTTATGCCTGGTTTCAGTTCACTGTGGATGCCGATGGCACGCGCCATATCAATGTGCCGCAGGAGCAGCAGGCGCGCATCTTGCTGCAGCAGACGGTGGAGCAGGCCGCGCAGCAGCTGGACATCCCGCCTGAGCGGGTGGTGCTGGGAGGCTTCAGCCAGGGCGGCATCATGAGTCTGAGCCAGTTGCTGACGCAGCCCCAGACCTTGCGTGCCGCACTGGTCTGGCACAGTCGACTGCTGCCCGAGATCGCTTCGCTGCATGCGCCCGCTGCCGCATTCGAGGGCAAGTCGGCCTGGGTCAGCCACGGTACTTATGACAATGTGATTCCGCTGACCAGCGCCCATGCCGTGCGTGACCGCCTGGCCTCATTGCCCCTGCAGCTGAGCTATCACGAGTATCCGGGCGCCCATGAGATCCGGCCTGAGGAGCTGCGTGCCAGCATGCAGTGGCTGCAGGATCTGACGCAGTCGGCGGATGACTTCGGAAGCGATGGTGATCAGTGACCGGCGGTCTTTGAAAACAGATTGATCACCAGCACGCCGCCGACAATCATGGCCATGCCGGCCAGAGCGGGAGCATCGAGCTTCTGGCCTTGCCAGAAATAGGCGACGGCCGAGACCAGCACGATGCCCACGCCGGACCAGATCGCATAGGCCACGCCCGTGGGGACGGTGCGCAGCGTCAGCGACAGCAGATAGAACGAAATCGCATAGCCCACCAGGGAAACAGCGGTAGGGCCGAGCCTGGAGAAGCCTTCCGACCTGGCGAGGAAGGAGGTGGCAATCACCTCGCAGATGATGGCCAGGCCCAGATACAGGTAATTTGTCATGCCGGGCACTGTAGTGCGGCCGAGGCCGGGCTGTTTCCAGGCCGGTTTCAAGACCCCGGACCGCTTCTGGCCGTTATTGCCAAAATCCAGCGGCTGTGCGCACATCGCCGAGGGTAATATGCGCGGTTTGCCGCGCTTGGTCAGATGGCAGGGTAGTCACCTGTCCCCTCGGGCCAGGGCGTCAGCACCTCGAATCCGGTTTCCGTCACCAGCACCATATGCTCCCACTGGGCAGAGAGGGATTTGTCGTTGGTGATCACGGTCCAGCCGTCAGACAGTTCGCGTGTGGCGGCCTTGCCGGCGTTGAGCATGGGCTCGATGGTGAAGATCATGCCGGGCTGCAGCACCAGTCCCTGGCCGGGCGTGCCGTAGTGCAGCACCTGAGGCTCGTCGTGATAGACCTTCCCGATGCCATGACCGCAGTACTCGCGCACGATGGAAAAGCGCTCACGCTGGGCCACGGTCTGGATGGCATGGCCTACATCGCCCAGAGTGGCCCCGGGCTTGACGGCGCGGATGCCGGCCACCAGGGCTTCATAGGTGGTGTTGACCAGGCGCCTGGCCAGATTGCTTGGCTGGCCCACGTAGTACATGCGGCTGGTGTCGCCGATCCAGCCTTCGGGCGTGGTTACTGCGACGTCGACATTGATGATGTCGCCGTCCTTGAGGGCCTGTTCGACATTGGGGATGCCGTGGCAGACCACATGGTTGACGGAGGTGCACACGGTCTTGGGAAAACCGTAATAGCCCACATTGGTGGGCGTGCATTTCAGCTCGCTGACGATGTAGTCGTGGCAGATCTTGTCCAGTTCCTCGGTGCTCACGCCAGGCTGCACATGGGGCGTGAGCATGGCCAGCACCTTGGCGGCCAGGCTACCGGCCTTACGCGAGAGAAAGATGTCTGTGGCGTCATGAATGGGCACGACTTTCTGTTTGCCGCGCTTCATTGCATGCCTCCTACCAGGCGCACCGGACGGGGGCGGCGCATGACTGTATCGGGTTCATGAGCGCTGGCAGGCTGCAGCTCACGCTCGGCTTGCTGCAGAAGCAGGGCACAAATGCCTTCGTAATTGAGCTGGGGGTGATGTTCGGCCAACTGGCCTACACGCAGCCAGTGCTCGGCCTGGGCATTGATGGAGCGGCCGAGGGCCGCACTGGAGACACGAATCTGGTCGTGCAACTGGTCTGAAATTTTGACGATTCCCATGGCCGAGCATCATAAGGGTTGTATACGTTTCGTATATTGACAAACGCAAATTGCATGGTTGAAGCAGCGGTTTTGCAACCGTTTGACATGCGCAGTTCGTCGAGCAGGGTTTTGCGCCACTGCCGAATGACACAGTGCCCAAGAAGTTGATAGCACTCTGCGCTTGCTTGGCATTGCTTGCAGCTAGGGCTGTTCAGAAAACTGAAAGCTTTTAAAGCAGGCCTTGCATCCGTGTCGCTCAAGTCTTATAAAAGATATATATCATCAGTATTTGCCTTGTCCATATTGAGTTTCCTGCTATAAAAATTGAAGAACAATCAATGCGTGCCAGACATCTTGAGATGTTTTGGCGTCCGGTTACAACAGACGCAGAGTCAGGGTCGTTCATGCAAAACGCAGTCAGTCAGGCAGAGCAGGGCGAGCAGCCCATCATCGAATCTCAGGGGCGGCAAGCTCGAAAGCCACAGCCTCCACGCAATGTGCATGCGGCCCGCATCGTGGTCGTGGGCGGTGGCGTGGCGGGGCTGGAGGTGGCCACTGCCCTGGGCAAGCTCAAAAGCGAAAGCATTGACACGGTGACGCTGGTGGACAGCGACTCCGCCCATGTCTGGAAGCCCATGCTGCACACGATTGCGGCCGGCACCCGCGATCTGGCGCAGCAGCAGACCACTTATCTCGCCCAGGCCACCGATGCCGACTTTGCCTACCAGCCTGGCGAGATGTGCGGCCTGGACCGTGAGGCACGCGAGATTCTGCTTGCCCCTATTTATGCCCCCGATGGTCGCGAGCTGGTGGCGGGGCGGCGTCTTGCCTATGACAAGCTGGTGATTGCGGTGGGTAGCGGTGCCAACGACTTCGGCACGCCCGGCGTGCATGAGCACTGCTTCATGATCGATTCGCGTCGCAAGGCCGATGCCTTCAATCAGGAAATCCGTCTGCGCATGGTGCGCTGCATGACCAGTGGAGAGCAGTTGCAGGTCGCCATCGTGGGCGGCGGTGCCACGGGGGTTGAGCTGGCGGCAGAGCTTGTTCAGCTTGCAGAAAGTGCCACGGCTTACGGAGCATTGGGCGAGGCGGCCAAGTTCCGCATCGTGCTGATCGAGGCAGGCTCGCGCCTGCTACCCAGCTTTCCCGAAGAAATCTCCGAGGCCACGCGCGTGCGGCTGCAGGCCCTGGGCGTTTCCGTGATCGTCGGCGGCCGCGTCAGCCGTGCGACGGAGCAAGGTTTCGAGCTGGCCAATGGTGAGCTGATTCCTGCCAGCCTGCGTGTCTGGGCTGCCGGGGTCAAGGCACCGGAATTTCTGATGCAGCTGGGTTTGCAGACCACGCGCAGCAATCAGCTGCTGGTCAATGACGAGATGCAGACCAGCGACTCTGATATCTATGCCCTGGGCGACTGCGCCAGCTATACCTTGCCGGGCAAGCAGGAGGCTTTGCCTCCCACGGCCCAGGTGGCCCACCAGCAGGCCCGCTATCTGATCGAGACCCTGCCTCATGTGCTGGAGCGCCCTGGGGCCAAACCCGTAGGCTTTGCCTATCGCGACTTTGGCGCCTTGGTGTCCCTTGCGCATTACGACGCCTATGGCTCGCTGGGAAAGTTCGGTCTGTTCAACGGCGGTGTGATTCGTGGCCGCATGGCCATGCTCAGCCACATCATGCTGTACCGCTCGCACCAAGCGCGGCTTTACGGCTTCTGGCGCGGTGGCCTGCTGTGGCTGATCGATCTGATGAACGCGCGGCTGCGTCCCTCCATCCGTCTGGACTGAGCTACAAAAGCCCTTCGATGGGCAGCCAGCTCAGCACCCGCACCATGAAACGCTGCCACCAGCTGGTGCCGGGGTCGGCACTGAAGGTCTGGGTTTCATGGGGCGGCTGCAGATTCTGGCTCGTCCAGCTGAGCCTGCCCTGCGGGTCCAGCTGCACCTTGTAGGCCATGCGCGGCAGATGCTGATCCAGGCTGGTGCTGACCTGCTGGCTCAAGGCCGGGTCTTTGATGACCACGCCCATTTCGGTATTGAGCATGGCCGAGCGCGGATCGAAGTTGAAGGAGCCGACAAAGAGCTGCTTGCCGTCGACCGCGAAGGTCTTGGCATGCAGGCTGGCGCCCGAGCTGCCCGTGGTGGCGGAGCTGCCGCTCAGCGCTGCAGGTGACGGGGCTTCGTGCTTGGGAGTCTTTTCGGCAGGCTTGCTCTTTCGGGTCTTGTCCGGCTCGTCGGCTGCGGGCTGACTGCGCAGATCGATCTGGCGGCGCATCTCGTAGAGTTCCACGCCCATCTTCAGCAGCGGCTTGCGGTATTTCTCGTAGCCCGCGTGCACCACGGCCACATCGGTTGCCTCCAGGCTGTTGGTCAGAATGCGTACTCGCACACCTTGCTGGCGCAGATGAGCAAAGGCGTCGACTCCGGCCTGGGTGGGCACGAAATAGGGCGACACCACTTCCAGCAACTGCTGGGGCTGGCCAATCACAGGCTGGAGCTGGGACAGCAGCAAGTCCTCGGGCGCAGCTTCGCGCAGGACCTTGGCCGGGTCGTCGCTGACCAGGGTGGTCTCGGCCCATTGCAGCGGCAGTCGACCCGCCAGCAAGTCGGTGCTGAAGCGGCTGCGGCCCACGGCCTGCACATAGGCCTGGGACTCCGGGCGGTTCACATCGGCGTGCAGGCTTGCGTAGACCTTGTCCACGGCCTGCTGCGGCATGGCGGGCAGCAGGCTGGCTGCCGGGTATGCGGAGGGGCTGTTCCAGTAACGGTCGAATTCCGCTGCTACCTCGCTCACCACCGAGCCTGTGGCCACCACATCGAGGTCGGCGAACAGCACACCATCGGAGGCGGCAAAGTACTCGTCGCCGATATTGCGCCCGCCCACGATGGTGGCGGCGGAGTCGGCCGTGTAGCTCTTGTTGTGCATGCGCCGCTGGGTGCGCGCGAAGTCCGTCACATAGCCGATCACCTTGGGTGTGCGCAAAGCGAAGGGGTTGAACAGCCGTACCTCGATCTGCGGATGCTGGTCCAGGGCGGCCAGCATGGCGTCCATGCCGCCGGTGCCGCCATCGTCCAGCAGCAGGCGTACGCGCACGCCGCGGTCTGCAGCGAGCAGCAGCTCATCAAGCAGCAAATGGCCTGTGGTGTCGTTACGCCAGATGTAGTACTGCACATCAAGCGTGCGTTGCGCGGCCCGGGCCAGCAGGGCGCGGGCCGCGTAGGCGTCATGGGCATCGGCCAGCATATGGATGCCGCTCTGCCCCGGATGCACCTGCTGCAGCGGCTCCAGTGCCTGGCCGAGCCGGGTTTGCAGTGCCTGTTCAGTACTCAGGGCCTCGGTGGCAGTGCGATCCGGCATGGGCGGCAGGCCGCAGCCTGCGAGCAGACCTGCGATCAGCAGGGCTGCCGCCGTACCGCGCCACAGAGGAGGTTCGGATCTCGAAGCCTGTGTGTTTTGCATGGCCCGAGTATGCCGCAGCGCATCAGGCGATCTTCACAGGGCCGGGGCGGCGATCTTCCACCACAAAGCGTGCCAGCGTATAGAGACTGCTGTCGGCCTGCAGTGGGTTGCTCACGGCGCGCAACTCCGTGGTCATGGACTGCGGCGTGATCTCCACGAGGCTGTAGCCGCGCTCCTCGCAGCGTGCGAAAACTACCTGGGGGTTGTGGGCCACGATGGCATCGACCCTGGCCTGTGTCGTGCCGCTGTGCGAGCTGATGGAGGTGCCGCAGAATTCGCTGGCAATCACCGGATTGGCCTTGTCCGGGGCCTGATCGGCCCGGGCTGCAATGGCACAGACATAGTTCTGGTGAATGTCTCCGCCAAGCAGCACGCTGTTGCGTGGCTGGCTCTCGGCAATCTGGCGCACCAGGCGCTGGCGGGCCTGAGGGTAGCCGTCCCAGCTGTCGGTCGACTGCCGGCCGTTGGGATGCTTGCGGGCCGCGAACAAGGTGGTCTGCACCACGGTGCTCCAGCGGGTGGCCTCGACCCTCTCGCGTGCATCGTCCTGCAACTGCCGGGCCAGCCAGCGCTCCTGATCCCAGCCCAGAAAGCTGCGTCCCGGATCTTGCAGGGCAGGGCATTCGGCCGGGTCCACGGTGCCGGTGCTGGCCTTGCCCTCGGGGCGGCAGGCCTGCAGATCGCGGTACTGGCGGCCGTCCAGCAGGTGCAGTCTTGCCAGCTTGCCCCACTGCAGGCTGCGGTACAGCGCCAGGCCTTGAAAGTTGCGCTGCAATGCGCTGTCACGCAGTGGCATGTTTTCATAGAAAGCCTGCCAGGCCGCCATGCGCCTAGCCAGAAAGTGAGCGCTGTCCCCCCGTCCGTGCTGGGCTACATAGTCGTTTTCAACCTCGTGATCGTCCCAGATGACGGACCAGTTGCATACGGCATGGGCGGCCTGCAGATGAGCATCGCTTTTGTGCAGCGCATAGCGGTCGCGATAGTCCTGCAAGGTCTGGGCGGTACGCAGCGGCTGCGCACGCGCCAGTCCATCGGGCTTGGCTGGTTGCGCATATTCATAGATGTAGTCGCCGAGAAACAGCACCAGATCGGGCGAGGCCTGCGCGGCATCGGCCCAGGCGCTGTAGAAGCCGTGCTCCCAGCGCTGGCAGGAGGCAACGGCCAGACGCAGCCTGCGGACATCGGCTCCGGCCGCTGGGGCGGTGCGGCAGCGTGCGGTGGTGCTGAAGGCATCGCCACAGCGGAAGCGGTAGAAATACCAGCGGTCCGGGCTCAGGCCGTTGACCTGTACATGGACGGCATGGCCCCATTCGGCCATGGCCTGAGTCTGCCCATGAGCCACGGGCTGGCGGAACTGGGTATCGTGGGCCACCTCCCAATGCACGGTCTGTGCTGCTAGGTTGGGCGCGACCGCTGTACCAAGATAGTCTAGAGGCGCCGTGAGCCGCGTCCAGATCAGGATGTTGTCGGGTTCCGGGTCGCCGCTGGCCACTCCTAGGGTGAAAGGGTTGTGGGTCAGTGATTCCGTGGCGCGGGCCCAGGCGGGAAGGGCGCCCACGGCCGTGGCAAGGCTAGAGGCAATCAGAAAGCGCCGGCGATCCGGCGCGGGCGTGTGGGCAGGAGAAAACATGGCGATGCTCTGGTGTCGGGGTTTTGTAGCCAGTGGCTGGAAGTATCTCCCCGACCCCGCAGGCATCGCCGCGATTTACCGCAGCTTTACGCGTTGACCAGCACCAGCTTGCCCTGTACCTGGCGTGAGCCCATGCGCTCATAGGCGGCGAACAGCTCGCTCATGGGCATGGTGCGGTCGATCACGGGCTTGATCCTTCCCTGGGCCCACCATTGCGACAGCTCCTGCATCATGGCCGCATTGTTCTGAGGCTCGCGCTTGGCGAAGTCGCCCCAGAACACGCCGACCAGAGAGGCTCCCTTGAGCAGAGGCAGGTTCAGCGGCAGCGAGGGGATGGGGCCGGAGGCAAAGCCGATGATCAGATAGCGGCCTCGCCAGGCAATGGAGCGGAAGGCAGGCTCGGCGAACTCGCCGCCCACGGGATCGTAGATCACATCGGGGCCCTTGCCATTGGTCGCAGCCTTGATGGCTTCGCGCAGATCGCCCTGGCTGTAGTTGATGGTGACGTCCGCACCTTGCGCCTTGCACAGCGCACATTTCTCGTCCGTGGAGGCCGCTGCAATCACCCGTGCACCGGCCGCCTTGGCAATCTGTATGGCAGCCGTGCCAACGCCGCCCGCCGCGCCCAGCACGAGCACGGTCTCGCCGGCCTTGAGCTGACCGCGGTCGATCAGCGCATGGTGGGAGGTGGCATAGGTCATGATGAAGGCGGCGGCATCGACAAAGGGGAAGTCGGCCGGAAGCGGCATGCACATGGCGGCGGGTGCCAGCGTATGCGTGGCGAACCCGCCCGTCCCCGAAAGACAGGCCACATGCTGGCCTACCTTGAGGTGTTTGACGCCTTCGCCCACGGCCTGCACCACGCCGGCGTATTCCGAGCCCGGCACAAAGGGCAGGGGCGGCTTGATCTGGTATTTGTTCTGCACGATCAGCAGATCGGGAAAGTTCAGGCTGGCAGCCTTGACTTCCAGCAGCACCTGGCCGGGGCCTGGCTGCGGTGTGGGCTGCTCGGTCCATTTCAGGGTCTCGACGCCGGTGGGGGTGGTGCAAAGCCATGCGTGCATATCTTGTCTCCTGATCTTCTTGAGGTGAGATTGGGGGGAATCGGCTCGCAGATGATAGAAGTGTGGTGCGAATGCCGCGTGTCTCTGTCGTGACCTTGGAGCCGCCTACAATCCGCCTCATCCATGAAGATTCTTATTTGCAATGACGACGGCTTCCAGGCCCCAGGCATCGTGGCTTTGCACGATGCGCTGCGCACCGTGGCAGACGTCGAAGTGGTGGCGCCCGAGCACAACAACAGCGCCAAGTCCAACGCGTTGACGCTGAACGCGCCGCTGTATGTGCATCAGGCCTACAACGGCTTTCGCTACGTGAACGGCACGCCCGCAGACTGCGTGCATATCGCGCTGACCGGCCTGCTTGGCTACCGGCCCGATCTGGTGGTCTCGGGCATCAACAACGGCGCCAATATGGGCGACGACACGATTTACTCGGGCACTGTGGGGGCGGCCATGGAGGGCTATCTGTTCGGTATTCCGTCGATTGCCTTCTCGCAGGTGGACAAGGGCTGGGCCGAGCTGGAGGCGGCGGCTGCCACAGCCCGTCAGATGGTTCAGCAGATGCAGGCCCAGCAGCTGATCGGTACTGCTCCCTGGCTGTTGAACGTGAATATTCCCAATATGCCGCTGCATGCACTCAAAAGCGTCAAGCTGTGTCGCCTGGGGCGCCGCCATGCGGCCGAGCAGGCCATTCAGCAGCAAAGTCCACGTGGCGAGACCATGTACTGGATCGGCAGCGCCGGCGCTGCAAAGGACGACTCCGAAGGCACGGATTTCCATGCCACGGCCCACGGCCATGTCTCGATGACGCCGCTCAAGGTCGATCTGACCGATCATGAAAACCTGGGCTATTGGGCGCAGACGGCCAGCAAGCTGGCAGGTCCATCCACCACATCGGCGGCAGCATCGTGAGCGAGCGTCGTCCGCCTCAGGTCCCGGGCTGGATTGCACGCTCGGTTCAGACGGGCACCAGCGCGGCGCGGCCGCCCGTTGCTCCCAAGTCCATCAATCCGCTGCGTGTGGCCGCTTCACCTGTGGGGGTGGGGCTGGACTCATCCACAGTGCGGGCCCGCATGGCCCAGCGCATCGGTGCGGCCGGCGTCAGCAACCCTGCCGTGCTTCAGGCCATGGCCACTGTGGAGCGTCACCGCTTTGTCGACAGTGCTCTGGTCAACCAGGCCTATGAAGACACCAGTTTGCCTATCGGCCTGGGTCAGACCATCTCCAAGCCCAGCATCGTGGCCCGCATGATCGAGCTGCTGCTCGATTCGGATGCCGCTCGGAACGGGCAAGGGCGCGTGCTGGAGATCGGTACGGGCTGCGGCTATCAGGCCGCCGTGCTGTCCATGCTCACCAAAGAGGTTTATTCGATAGAGCGGCTGCGTGGGCTGCATGAGAAAGCGCGCAGCCATCTGCGCCCCATGCGCCTATCGAATGTGCATCTGATCCTTGGAGACGGCATGGTTGGTTTTGCCAGTGGCGCGCCCTATGCGGGCATCATCTCCGCTGCCGGAGGTGATGTGGTGCCGCAAGAGTGGTGCGATCAACTGGCGGTGGGCGGGCGTCTGGTGGCTCCTGTCGTGGTAGGTGCGGGTAAGCAGGCACTGCTGGTGATTGACAAGAGTTCACACGGTTTTACGCAGACAGTTTTGGAAGCAGTCAACTTTGTCCCTCTAAAATCGGGGATCGCCTAGAAGGGAATAGCTTATGTTGGTATCGCGAAGTCTTGGTGCATGGGGAACGGCCGTGCTGGCAGGTGTCATCCTGGCCGGTTGTGCTGCCCAGGCAAACAGGGCTCCTGTGGAGGATCGCGGACAGTCGGCCTCCTCGTCTTCAACTGTGGACGTCAAGTCGCTGCCCGGCGCTGAAAATGCCGGCAAGCCGGGTTACTACACCATCAAGCCTGGCGACACTCTGATCAGGATTGGTCTGGAGCACGGCCAGAGCTGGAAGGACATTGCTCGCTGGAGCAATCTGGACAATCCCAATGTGATTGAAGTCGGTCAGGTGGTGCGTGTGGTGCCGCCCGGACGCGAGGCGCCTGTCGCATCGTCCGGCTCGGGTCGCGGTGTCGCGCCCGTGGTCGTGGGCGGTGGCAGCACTGCAGCCACGACGAACTCCGTGACGCCCCCGGCTGCAACCGCAACGGCAGTGCCATCCACGCCTGCAACAAGCCCTGCGCCTGTTGCCAAGGGAGCCGATGATGTGAACTTCATCTGGCCTGCCGGCGGCTCGCTGATTGCCGGCTTCGACGAGCAGCGCAACAAGGGCTACGACATCAGCGGCAAGGCCGGTGATCCCGTGGTGGCTGCGGCCGATGGTCGTGTGGTGTATGCCGGTGCCGGCCTGCGTGGCTATGGCAACCTCATCATCCTCAAGCACAACAACACCTATCTGACTGCCTACGCCCACAACCAGTCTCTGCTGGTCAAGGAAGATCAGGCCGTGAAGAAGGGGCAGAAGATTGCAGAGATGGGCAGCACCGATGCCGATCGCGTCAAGCTGCACTTCGAGGTGCGTCGCCAGGGTAAGCCTGTCGATCCTTCGCGCTATCTGCCCTCGCGTTGAGCATGGCCTCGCAACGCAAGCAAGCCGCACAAGCCCCTGCCCAGCAGGGGCTTGTGCCTTCTGACGCGGTCGAGCAGAGCTGGGACGAAGCAGCCGAAGACGGCATTGCCTCGGCCGAGGTCGAGAGTCGCGAACTCACGGTCGCCACCGAGCATCATGGTCAGCGTGTGGACAAGGTGCTGGCGCTGGGGGTGTCCGAGTTCTCGCGCAGCTATCTGCAGCAGTTGCTGGCCGACGGTGCGGTCACGCTCAACGGCAAGGTCTTGATCAAGCCCTCGGTCAAAGTGGCCGTGGGCGACCGCCTGAGTGTGGAAATGCGGCCCACCCAGCAAAGCATGGCCTTCCAGCCCGAGGCCATGGATCTGCAGGTGGTCTATGAGGATGAGGATCTGCTGGTCATCAACAAGCCTGCGGGTCTGGTGGTGCATCCGGCGCCCGGCAACTGGACGGGCACATTGCTCAACGGCCTGCTGGCGCGTGATGAAAAAGCGCGCCAGGTGCCGCGTGCCGGCATTGTTCACCGGCTGGACAAGGACACCAGCGGTTTGATGGTGGTGGCACGCAATCGCAGCACCATGGATGCGCTCATCAAGATGATTGCCGCGCGCGATGTGAGCCGTCAGTATCTGGCGCTTGCCCACAAGCAATGGGGCAGCCGCAAGCACCGCGAGGTCGATGCGCCGATCGGTCGCGATCCGCGCAACCGCCTGCGCATGGCGGTGGTGGATCTGAATCTGCACCCGGGCAAGCAGGCGCGTACCGATTTCGATCTGCTCGATGGCGATGCAGCGCACAGCCTGGTGCGCTGCACGCTGCATACCGGCCGCACGCACCAGATCCGGGTGCACATGGCTTCGCTCGGCCATCCGCTGATTGCCGACACGCTTTATGGTGGTCAGCCCGAGGGCGGACTGGAGCGCCAGGCACTGCATGCCTTCAGGCTGGCCTTTGAGCACCCTGTGACGAAAACGCCGCTGGTCCACTATGCGCCGCTGCCACAAGACATGGCCGGTGCACTGGATTTATGGGGTCTGCGTTACAATCTGCCGGAAAGCCTCTGACCATCACTCGCATGGCATCTTTGGGGCGCTTCCCTCTCTTCTTAGAATCAGGCGTCCCACCGCAGTCGGTGCGACGGCCGCTCCCGAAACGCTGCGCCCATGAATACGGTAGATGCCAAGCGGGTTCTTGAAACAGCATTGATTTGTGCCTCGCAGCCTGTAACGCTGCGGGAATTGCGCTCACTTTTTGATGATGTGCTGGGCTCGGACACGGTTAAGGATTTGCTGCTGGATCTGCAAAAGGACTGGGCCCTCAAGGGCGTGGAACTGGTGCAGGTGGCTTCTGGCTGGCGTTTTCAGAGCCGGCCAGAGATGCGGGTCTATCTGGACAAGCTTCACCCCGAGAAGCCGCCCAAGTACACGCGGGCGACGCTTGAGACGCTGGCGATCATTGCCTACCGTCAGCCGGTCACGCGCGGTGATATTGAGGACATTCGCGGTGTGACTGTGAACAGCCTGATCATCAAGCAGCTGGAAGACCGAGGCTGGATCGAGGTCATCGGCCATCGTGAAACCGTGGGTCGGCCCGCGCTGTTTGCCACCACGCGCCAGTTTCTCGATGATCTGGGTCTGCAGTCGCTGGATCAGTTGCCCATGCTGGAGGAAACCCAGGCCCAGCAAAGTCTGTTCAAGGCGCTGGATGGAGAGGAGGGCGAGCAGACCGCCGTACCGCAGGCCGGAGCGGAGGATGCCCTGCCTCTGGAGGGGGTGGACGCCGCAGAGCCTGCCGAGGTCGTAGCGAATACGGATGTCGCTGCTGAGTCCGATGCGGCTGAGAGTGAAGTTCTGGGTGCCTTGAATGAGGAAGGTGGCGCCGAGGATCAGTCTGCTCTAGGTGCTGATGAAGTGGCGGAAGAGCGGGCGGTGATTCAGGCGGAGCTTCAGCCTGAGTCCGATGTGCCGGAGCTGGAGTCATATTCAGTTCAAGCGCAGGCTGATATTGCACAAGCTGCTACGGAAACAATAGAGACCGCGCTGCCTGACTCGGAGCCTGGGCCGGCTATGGAGCTGCCGTCTGTGAGCAAGCCCAAAGCGGCCAGGCCCGCCAGGACTGTCAAGGCGGCAGAGTCGCAGCCCAAGCCGGCGGCCAAGAAAGCAGGCCGTACCGAGTGGGTGGGACTGAAGGCGTTTCTCGAGGATGACTACGGCAGCGACGACGAGGCCGAGGACGCAAAGACGAAAGCGCGGGCCGACGATGCCGTCGAGTCGGCAGAACAACGAATTGTGGAGGATGACGATGGCGTCGTCCCCGAAGGAAAACTGGAATGAACAACGAGACATCGAACCCGATGCCCGAGTCTGCAGCCGCTTCGCCCGAAGCCGAGCCGGTCAAGAAGACTCGCAAGCCCCGCGCAGCCAAGGCCGATGGTGCCAAGGATACTGTCGAGGCCAAGAAGCCTGCTGCACCGCGCAAGCGTGCCGGCGTCAAAAAGGACGCTGCTGCCGAGGCCAAGCCTGCGCGCAAGCGCGTGACCAAGCCCCGGGCCGAAGAACCCGTGGCCGTCGAGGAGCCGGTTCAGCCCGTGGCCGAGCAGGATGTGGAGGTGCAGTCCCAGGGTCATGACCATGACGCAGCAGATGCCGTCGTCGCGGAGGTGGCCGCGGGAAGCGTTGCCGCTCCTCATGGGCACAAGGGACGCAAGGGGCAGAACATCGACTTTGCCGATGTGATCTCGGGCGACTTCGATGACGACGAAGAGAACGGCAGCGCCATGCCCGCCAAGCGCGTGCTTGCACCCCAGCTCGATTCTCCCAAGCTGCACAAGGTGCTGGCCCAGGCCGGCATGGGTTCGCGCCTGGAGATGGAACAACTGATCCTGGAAGGGCGCATCTCGGTCAACAACGAGCCTGCCCACGTCGGCCAGCGCATTCAGTTCGGCGATATCGTCAAGGTCAACGGCCAGCCCATCCGCTTTCGTATCGACCCGCCGCCCGCACGCGTGATTGCCTATCACAAGCCCGTGGGCGAAGTGGTGACGCATGACGATCCGCAAAACCGCCCTACGGTGTTCCGCAAGCTGCCCAAGCTGCAGCATGGCAAGTGGCAGTCGGTGGGTCGTCTGGACCTGAATACCGAAGGTCTGCTGCTGTTCACCAGCTCGGGCGAGCTGGCGAACTCGCTGATGCACCCCCGCTTCGGGCTGGAGCGTGAATACGCGGCCCGTGTGCTGGGCGCGCTGAGCAAGGAAGAAAAGCAGCGTCTGCTGGACGGCGTGCAGCTCGAAGACGGCGAAGCCAGTTTTGGTGCCGTGGAAGACGGCGGCGGCGAAGGTGCCAACTGCTGGTATCGCGTGACCATCTCCGAAGGTCGCAACCGCGAAGTGCGTCGCATGTTCGAGGCTGTGGGTCATGCCGTCAGCCGTCTGATCCGCATTCGCTACGGTGCCATGATGCTGCCGCGCGGTCTCAAGCGCGGCGCCTGGGTGGAGCTCGATCAGGCCGATATCCAGGCGCTGATGTCGGCAGCCGGCGTCAAGGAGCGTGCTCCTGTCGAGCGCAACAACGCTGGCGCCCGTGGTGCCAACAACCGTGGCGGCCGCAACAACCGCAGCGGTGGTCGCGGCAATGGCATGAATGCCGATCGCGCACCTCAGGGTCGCCGTGAAGGCGGTGGTCAGCGCCGTGGCGAGTGGGACGGCAATCGTCCGGCACCTAGCGGCATGCTGGGCGACAGCCCGCGCAACAAGTCCGGTGGCCGCTCCGGTGGCTCGGGTCGCTCGCAAGGGGATAGCCAGCCCGACCCCATGCGCACTTCGGTGGGCTATATCGGCAGCGACAGCCTATCGCGTGCCCGCCAGAACGCCAAGCGTCGCCCTGCTGGCGGTGGCGGCGGTGGTCGTCGCGGCGGTCGCTAAAAAGTCGTCCGTAAGGATTTGAGTGCTGCCTGGACTTAAAGGTCTATGGCGGCACCGCTAAAATCAACTGTTTTGCTTTTTCGGCAAAAACCCATAGTAACCCTGATTAGGAAATAATCATCATGGCTATCGAACGTACCCTCTCCATCATCAAGCCCGACGCAGTTGCCAAGAACGTGATCGGCCAAATCTACGCCCGCTTCGAAGCTGCTGGCCTGAAGATCGTGGCTGCCAAGCTGGTGCACCTGTCGCGCGGCGAAGCCGAGCAGTTCTATGCTGTGCACGCCGCCCGTCCTTTCTTCAAGGATCTGGTTGACTTCATGGTCTCCGGCCCCGTGATGATTCAAGCTCTGGAAGGCGAGAACGCCATCCTGAAGAACCGTGAGCTGATGGGCGCTACCGATCCCAAGAAGGCAGAGAAGGGCACCATCCGCGCCGACTTCGCCGACAGCATCGACGCCAATGCCGTGCACGGCTCTGACGCTGCTGAAACTGCTGCTGTGGAAGTTGCCTTCTTCTTCCCCGGCATGAACGTGTACTCGCGTTAATCCACGCTAGCTTTACAGCATGCTCTCGCTGACGCCGGCGCTTTGCATTCGTGCAAAGCGGGTGTCAGCACTTGAAGATGCTGGCCACGGCGTGGCAAACACCGTTCGCAAGACGCCTCGCCACATGCCGATATGACTACTAATTTGCTTGATTTTGACCTCGAAGGACTGACCGCTTATTGCGAGCAGCTCGGGGAGAAGCGTTTCCGTGCGACGCAGCTGTTCCGCTGGATTCACCAGCGTGGTGCATCCGATTTCGACCAGATGACAGATCTGGCCAAGTCTTTGCGCGAAAAGCTCAAAAGCCGGGCCCACATTACCGCTTTGCCTGTGGTGACGGAGCATGTCTCTGCCGACGGCACCGTGAAGTGGCTGTTCGATGTGGGTGACGGCAATGCCGTTGAATCCGTTTTCATTCCTGAGGACGACCGTGGCACGCTGTGTGTATCGTCCCAGGCAGGTTGCGCCGTGGGCTGCCGCTTTTGCTCGACGGGGCATCAGGGCTTCAGCCGCAACCTCAATACCGGCGAAATCCTTGCTCAGCTCTGGTACGCCGAGCATTCGCTGCGCAAGCGCTTCGGTACCGAAGATCGCATCATCTCCAACGTGGTGATGATGGGCATGGGCGAGCCGCTGCAGAACTACAGTGCGCTGGTGCCAGCTCTCAAGGTGATGCTGGACGACCATGGCTATGGCCTGTCGCGTCGCCGCGTGACGGTGTCCACCTCGGGCGTGGTGCCCATGATGGACCGACTGTCGCAGGATTGTGCGGTGGCGCTTGCGGTGTCGCTGCACGCGCCCAATGATCCGTTGCGTGACAACCTGGTGCCGCTGAACAAGAAGTACCCGATTGCCGAGCTGCTGGACGCCTGCGAGCGCTATCTGGAGTTCGCGCCGCGTGACTTCATCACCTTTGAATATTGCATGCTCGACGGCGTTAACGATCAACCTGAGCATGCACGCCAGCTGATAGAGTTGGTGCGCGCGCGCGGCGATGGCAAGAGCTGGTGCAAGTTCAATCTGATCCCGTTCAATCCCTTCCCCGCTTCGGGTTTGTTGCGCTCGCCTTCGGCTCGTGTGACCGAGTTCGCTACGTTGCTGAGCAATGCCGGCATCGTGACCACGGTGCGTAAGACTCGGGGTGATGATATCGATGCGGCCTGTGGTCAGCTCGCGGGCGATGTAAAGGACAGAACTCGCGCTGCCGAGCGTATGGCCAAGCAGCGTACTATCCCGCTCAAGCAGGTGTCTTGACGGAGTTTTGAATAAAGGACAATCAATGAGGGCAGTGGTACAGCGACCGGTTTGGCAACATTGGGGCTTGTTGGCCCGGTGGGGGGTACCGGTTGCGGTCGCGGCACTTGTGGGTTGCACTTCGACAACGACCACCACCACTTCCTCTACGTCCGTGCCCCAGTCTTCCGTGGTTGGCACGGGCGGGACCCAGGTGGCGGATGCCAATCGCCGTGCACAGATTCGCCTGGAGCTGGCTGCCAATTACTTTCAGGCAGGGCGCCTGGACGTGGCCATGGATGAGGTGGGGCAGGCCTTGGCTGCCAAGCCCGATTACGCCGATGCATACGGCCTGCTGGGCCTGATCCTCATGCAGAACCAGGACTGGACGCAGGCCGAGGTCGCCATGCGCAAGGCCGTGGATCTCAATCCGCGTGACGGCAACCAGATTCACAACTACGGCTGGATGCAATGCCAGCAAAAGCATTTCGATGCGGCCCAGCAGTGGTTTGATAGAGCCTTGCAGGCCCCGGGCTACCGTGAGCAGCCCAGGACCCTGCTGGCCAAGGGCATGTGCTACCAGCAGGCGGGACAGTTGGAGCAGGCCTACCAGAACATGTTTCGCGCCTACGAGATGGATGTGGGCAACTCCGCCGCAGGCTACAACCTGGCAAATGTGCTTTGGCTCAAAGGTGATCTGAAAAAGGCGCAGTTCTACATCCGGCGCTTGAATAACAATAGCAATCAGGCCAGTGCGGAAAGCCTCTGGCTTGGAATCAAAATAGACAGGGCACTGCACGACGACATTGGAGTGCGTCAACAGGCCGATCAGTTGCGTGAGCGTTTTCCTCAATCGCGTCAGTGGCTGGCCTATGAACGTGGAGCTTTCAATGAATGAGGCTGCGGTGGAAGAGGAAACTATGCAAAGCGAAGAGCAGGTGCCCACTCATGGGCAGGCCACGGCCGGGGTCTTGTTGCGTCAGGCGCGGGAAGCAGCCAGGATGCAGTTGCCCGTGATGGCTGCGACATTGAAGGTGCCGCAGCACAAGCTGCAAGCGCTGGAGGCCGATGACTATGCGGCCTTTCCCGATCATGTGTTCATGCGTGCTCTGGCCATGGGAATGTGCCGGACCTTGCATATCGATGCCGAATCGGTGCTGGCCAAGCTGCCGCGCACCGAGATCAAAAGCCTTGCCAAAACAGGTCCTGGCATCAACGAGACCGTCAAGGTGCGCAGCAGCTTCAAGGTCACAGGGACATCGCTGGACTCCGGCAACAGCAGCTCTCGCAAGATTGCGGCAGGCGTTCTGATTCTGCTGGCAGCTGCCGCTGCCGTGTACTTTGTGCCATTCCAGCAGATGGTGGACGGCGCCGATGGGGCAGGCGCGCCAGCGCCGGCTCAGGCACAGTCTGGCCAGACGGCAGTGGTGAGCGCTCCGGCTGCAGAACCGCTTGCCCAGGCTGAGGGGGGGGCACAGGGCAGCTCTGCCACACCCGCAGCGCCGGTGGCAGAGCCTGTGTCGGCAGCAGCAGCTGCTGCCAGCATGCCTGGCGACAGCGCTGCAGCAAGCGCTCCCGCACCTGTGGCAGCGGCCCAAACCGCAGCCCCGGCAACCGAGGCAGCCACGCCTGCGGCCGGCGCTGGTGGCCTGCTGGTGCTGAAGGTGAATACCGGCCAGTCCTGGGTCAAGGTCAGGGACGCGAGCGGCAAGGTAGTGCTGGAAAAGACCCTGTCCAAGGATGAATCTGCGACTGCCGAAGGCCAGTTGCCCCTGTCGGTGATTGTGGGCAATGCCAAGGGCACGCAGGTGACGGTACGTGGCGAACCCTTCGATATCTCGAGCACACGCGACAATGTGGCTCGCTTCGAGGTGAAGTAACCGTTCGAGGTAAACAAGAGTGCAAGATTCTCAAAGCTCGCAGCAGCTCAGCCAGGCGATAGCCATCGCCAGCCCGCTGCCGCGCAAATCGCGCCAGGCCCGGGTGGTGTGGCGCAACAACGTGGTCACCGTGGGGGGCGATGCGCCCGTGCGCGTGCAGTCCATGACCAATACCGACACCGTGGATGCGGTGGAGACCGCCATCCAGGTGCGTCAGCTGGCCCAGGCCGGCTCGGAGATGGTGCGCATCACGGTGAACACGCCCGAGGCGGCGGCGGCCGTGCCCTATATTCGCGAGCAGCTCGATCGCATGGGCGAGTACGTGCCGCTGGTCGGGGACTTCCACTACAACGGCCACCGTCTGCTGACCGACTACCCCGACTGCGCCCAGGCGCTGTCCAAGTACCGCATCAACCCTGGCAACGTGGGCAAGGGCGACAAAAAGGACAAGCAGTTCGGTCAGATGATCGAGATTGCGGCCAAATACGACAAGGCCGTGCGCATCGGCGTGAACTGGGGCTCTCTGGACCAGGAAATCATGGCCGATCTGATGGATCAGAACAGCCGTCGTGACAAGCCCTGGGAGACGCGCCAGGTCATGTACGAGGCGCTGATCACCTCGGCCATCAGCTCGGCCGAGCTGGCCAGGAATATTGGTCTGAACCCCGACAACATCATCCTGTCCTGCAAGGTCAGCGGTGTGCAGGATCTGATTGCGGTCTACCGCGAGCTGGCGCGCCGCTGCGACTATGCGCTGCACCTGGGTCTGACCGAGGCCGGCATGGGCACCAAGGGCACGGTGGCCTCCACCGCGGCACTGTCGGTGCTGCTGCAGGAAGGCATCGGCGACACGATTCGCGTCTCGCTCACGCCCCAACCCGGTGAAGCTCGCACGCAGGAGGTCGTTGTAGCCTCCGAAATCCTGCAGGCCCTGGGACTGCGCGTGTTCGTGCCCAGCGTCACCGCCTGCCCGGGCTGTGGCCGCACCACCAGCACCACGTTCCAGGAGCTGGCCAAGAAGATCGACGATTTCCTGCGTGGTGAAATGCCGGTCTGGCGCACCCAGTTCCCCGGCGTGGAAGCCATGAAGGTGGCGGTGATGGGTTGTATCGTCAATGGCCCCGGCGAGAGCAAGCATGCCGATATCGGCATCAGTCTGCCCGGCAATGGCGAGGCACCTGCGGCGCCAGTGTTCATCGACGGCGAGAAGGCCTTGACGCTGCGCGGCGAGCATATTGCCGAGGAGTTCCAGACCCTGGTGCTGGAATATGTGCAGCGCCGCTACGGCCAGAAGGCCTGAGCGACTCGAGCGCTTGCAGCGGCCCAGCATGCGGGTGGTGATTGCGCTTGCTGGCACAATGCCAGCGAGCCAAGACTTTGGAATTGATAGCTGCTTGCGCACTATCTGTATGGATTTGAATTAGGTTTCTAGTTGAAGTGCATGATTGCCGTGCGCAATATGCTCTTGTTTTGCTAGTAACCCAAGTGTGAGACTTCACGTGGCCAAGAACGAAAAACTGACCGCCGTCAAAGGCATGAACGACATTCTCCCACCCGATTCGGCGCGTTGGGAGTGGTTTGAAGCCAAGGTGCGCGATCTGATGGGGCGCTTTGCCTATCGCAATATCCGCACTCCCATCGTCGAGCCCACGGCCCTGTTTGTGCGCGGCCTGGGCGAGGTGACCGATATCGTCGAAAAGGAGATGTACTCCTTCGAGGACAAGCTCAACGGCGAGCACCTGACCCTGCGCCCCGAAGGCACGGCCGGCGTGGTGCGTTCGGTGGTGGAAAACAATCTGCTCTACGAAGGCGGCAAGCGCCTGTTCTACATCGGCCAGATGTTTCGCCACGAACGTCCCCAGCGCGGCCGCTATCGCCAGTTCCATCAGGTCGGTGTGGAAGCCATGGGCTTTGCCGGCCCCGAGCTGGATGCCGAAGTGATTTTGCTGGCCGCTCAACTTTGGAAAGAGCTGGGCATTGAAGGCGTGCGTCTGGAGCTCAACAGCCTGGGTCAGCCCGAGGAGCGCAAGGCGCATCGCGCGGCCCTGATCGCCTACTTCGAGCAGCACACCGAGGTGATGGACGAGGAGGCCAAGCGCCGCATGTACAGCAACCCGCTGCGCGTGCTGGATACCAAGAATCCGGCCATGCAGGACATGGTCAACGCAGCGCCCAAGCTGATGGACTACCTGGGTGATGCCTCCAAGGCGCATCTGAAGGCCGTGCAGGAGATTCTGGATGCCAACGATGTGGCCTGGAGCCTGAACCCGCGTCTGGTGCGCGGCATGGACTACTACAACCTCACGGTGTTCGAGTTCATTACCGACAAGCTGGGCTCGCAAGGCACGATCTGCGGCGGCGGTCGTTACGACTATCTGATCGAGGAAATCGGCGGCAAGCCCGCTCCGGCCGTAGGCTGGGGCATGGGTGTGGAGCGCGTGCTCGAAGTGCTCAAGGAGGTGGGGGCCGAGATTCCCCAGCCCGCAGCCGATGTCTACGCCATCATTCCCGACGCCTCGGCGCTGCCCCAGGTCTTCAAGACTGTGCAGCAGCTGCGCGCCGCCGGTGTGGCGGTGCAGATGCATGCAGCGGCCGGCGGCTCTGCCGAAGGCATGGGCTCGATGAAATCCCAGTTCAAGAAGGCCGATGGCTCGGGTGCACGCTTTGCCCTGATCTTCGGCGCCGACGAGCTGGCCCAGGGCAAGGTGACTGTGAAGTCGCTGCGCGATGGCGAAGGCCAGCAGGTGCAGCAAGCTCTGGCGGATGTGGCCTTGTGGGCCGGCAGCCTAAAATCGGCGGTTTGATTTTCCGCTTCCCGTTTTCCGACCAGCGTTCCACTCAATCTAAGTAGCCATGGCAAATCATCTCGATCTTGAAGAACAAGAGCAAATTGAGCAGCTCAAGCATTTCTGGAATTCCTGGGGAACCCTGATCACCAGCGTGCTGGTCGTGGTCTTTCTCGGGCTGGCCGGCTGGAACGGCTGGCAGTACTGGCAAAAGCGTCAGGCCACCCAGGCCTCGGCCCTGGAGTTCGCCGTGGACGAAGCACTGACGGCCAAGGATGCGGCGCGCGCCGACCAGGCATTCAGCGAGCTGCGGGACAAGTACGCGGGCACGGCGCAGGCCGCCCAGACGGCTTTGCTGATGGCCAAGGCCTCGGTGGATGCCGGCAAGCTCGATGACGCCAAGGCTCAGCTGAGCTGGGTGGCCGACAAGGGCGATGAAGGCTTCAAGGCCCTCGCTCGCATTCGTCTGTCTTCCGTGCTGGAGCAGCAAAAAAGCTATGACGAAGGCCTGAAGGTGCTTGAGGCGTCCATGCCCGAGTCCTATGCCGGTCTGCAGGCTGATCGCCGTGGCGATCTGTATGTGGCGCTGGGCAAGCAGGCTGAGGCGGTTGCCCAGTACCAGGCAGCCTACAAGGCGCTGGACAAGGATCTGGACTACCGCCATCTGGTGGAATTCAAGCTGAACGCGCTGGGCGTGGCTCCTGAAGCCGCAACCCTGGTAAAGACAACGCCGTCGGAGAAATAATCTTGAAGACTTTTGCCCATCAAGTGAAGTCCGCTGCCCCTGCAGCGCAATCCGCAGCCCGTGTGCTGGTGCTGACTGCTGTGGCCGCGTCGCTGGCTGCCTGCTCCATGTTCGGCGGCAAGGACAAGCCCAAGCCACAGGATCTGGGCCCCAACCCCGGCAAGATCGCCGTGCACCAGGCCTGGTCGGCCAAGCTCGGCAGCGAAGTGCCTCTGGCCATGCCTGCGCTGGTGCAGGGCAATACTGTCACCGTGGTCACCAAGGATGGCAGCGTTACCACGCTTGATGGCAATACCGGCAGCCAGCTGGGCAAGTTCAGTGCGGGCGAGCCGCTGACCACCGGCGTGGGCAGCGACGGCCAGCGCACAGCGGTGGTGACACGCAGCAACCAGCTCATGGTGTTTGCCGAAGGCAAGCAGCTGTGGAAGAACAACCTGACCGCAGCGGTCTATACGCCGCCTCTGGTGGCTGGCGGTCGCGTGTTCGTGATGGCGGCTGATCGTTCTTTAGCTGCTTTCGATGCCAATACGGGTCGTGAGCTGTGGTCGGTTGAAGGCCCCAGCAATGAACCGCTTATTTTGCGACAGCCAGGCGTTTTGCAGGCCGTTGGTAATAATCTGGTGGTAGGCGTGTCCGGACGTCTGGCAGGCGTTGATCCTGACAATGGCTCGGTGCGCTGGATGGCTCCTCTGGCCGCACCGCGCGGAACCAACGATGTGGAGCGACTGGTAGATCTGGTCGGTCCCGTCAGCCGTGTGGGCAGCAGTGTCTGTGCACGTGCGTTCCAGGCCTCGGTGGGGTGTGTGGATGTGAGCACGGCCAATGTGCGCTGGACGCAGACCTCCAAGGGCAGCGACGGCGTGGCGGGCGACGAGCAGGCCGTGTTTGGTGCGGAAGGCAACGGCACGGTGCAGGCCTGGAATCGTGCAGACGGTCAGCGTCTGTGGTCCATCGACAAGCTGCAGTACCGCAAGCTGACTGCGCCTTTGGTGCTGGGCCGCTCCGTGGTGCTGGCCGATGATTTGGGGACAGTGCATATGCTCTCGCGTGAAGACGGCTCTGCACTGGCCCGTTTGGAAACTGACAAGGCAGGAGTTGCCACTTCCCCGGTTGTCGCCGCCAATACTCTGGTGATCGTCAGCCGAAGCGGAACTGTGTATGGCTTCAAGCCGGATTGATAGGTTGTTTTTGGAATGAAGCCAGTTATTGCCCTGGTAGGGCGCCCCAATGTGGGCAAGTCGACGCTGTTCAATCGACTCACGAAGTCGAGGGATGCCATCGTCGCCGACTTTGCAGGGCTGACGCGTGACCGCCATTACGGCCAGGGCCGTCAGGGCAAGCATGAGTACATCGTCATCGATACGGGCGGTTTCGAGCCGGACGCATCGCGCGGCATCTTCAAGGAGATGGCCAAGCAGACGCAGCAGGCCGTGGCGGAAGCCGATGTCGTGATCTTCGTGCTGGATGCGCGTGCCGGTCTTTCCGGTCAGGATCATGAAATCGGCAACTACCTGCGCCGTCTGGGCAAACCCACCATGCTGGTGGCCAACAAGGCCGAAGGCATGCAGGATGGTGCGCATCTGTCCGAGTTCTATGAGCTGGGTCTCGGCGATGTCGTGCCTGTGTCTGCAGCCCACGGTCAGGGTGTGCGCAGCCTGGTCGATGCGGCTCTGGGCCTCCTGAACTTGCCCGAGCCCGAAGAGGAAACTTTTGGCGAGGAAGACCAGAAGCCCGTGCGTCTGGCGGTGGCTGGCCGTCCCAACGCCGGCAAGTCCACGCTGATCAACACCTGGCTGGGTGAAGAGCGCCTGGTGGCTTTCGACATGCCCGGCACCACGCGTGATGCGATCACCGTGCCTTTCGAGCGCAATGGTCAGAAGTTCGAGCTGATCGATACAGCCGGTCTGCGCCGCAAGGGCAAGGTGTTTGAAGCCATCGAGAAATTCTCGGTGGTCAAGACGCTGCAGGCCATCGAAGGCGCCAACGTCGTGCTGCTGCTGATCGATGCCACGGAAGGCGTGACCGACCAAGACGCTCATATCGCGGGCTATATCCTGGAGAGCGGTCGCTCGGTCGTGTTGGCCATCAACAAATGGGATGCCGTGGATGACTACCAGCGCCAGATGCTGGAGCGCTCCATCGAGACGCGCCTGTCCTTCCTGAAGTTTGCGCCGCTGCACTTCATCTCGGCACAGAAGCGCCAGGGTCTCGAGCCGCTGTGGAAGTCCATCATCCAGGCCCATCGTGCAGCCACCTGCAAGATGCCTACGCCGGTGTTGACGCGCATTCTGATGGAGTCGATCCAGTTCCAGACGCCCAAGAAGGTGGGAGCCTATCGCCCCAAGATGCGCTATGCCCACCAGGGCGGCATGAACCCGCCCATCATCGTGATCCATGGCAACTCGCTGGAACTGGTCACCGATGCCTACAAGCGCTTTCTGGAGGGTCGGTTCCGCAAGGAGTTCAATTTGGTCGGAACACCGTTGCGCATCGACTTGAAAACCTCCCATAATCCTTACGCCGACAAGGATTAATATCTGCCTGCTGGAGCCTGCGGGAAAACCCCTTTTACTGTTTTTCCCGGGCCCTGTGGTAACGTGTCGGTTTACAACAACACTCTTCGAACACGGAGAATATCGTGAGCAATAAAGGTCAACTCCTCCAAGATCCGTTCCTGAACGCACTGCGTCGTGAACACGTGCCGGTCTCCATCTATCTGGTCAACGGCATCAAGCTGCAAGGCCAAATCGAGTCGTTCGACCAATATGTGGTGCTTCTGCGCAACACTGTCACCCAGATGGTTTACAAGCACGCCATCTCCACCATCGTTCCCGGTCGCGCCGTGAACTTCTCGGCCGCTACTCCGGCTGACAACGACGCCGCTGCTGCCTAAGCTTTCTTGCGTCAACGCCCGCCGGCTAGCCCGGCGCGGCTTTTACCCTACGGGACAGGTATTTGAGTTCTGAATCCTTTGAACGTTCCGCGTCTGCTCCAGTGCTGCTGGTGGGCGTGGATTTTGGTGTTCCCCATTTTGACGACGAGCTGGAAGAGCTGGGCCTGTTGGCACAGACCGCTGGCTTGCAACCCGTGGCGCGCTTGACCTGCAAGCGCAAAGCCCCCGATCCCGCGTTGTTCGTGGGCAGTGGCAAGGCGGATGAAATCCGCATGCTGGCCCAGATGCACGGCGCCAAGGAAGTCTGGTTCGACCAGGCCCTGAGTCCGGCGCAGCAGCGCAATCTGGAGCGCCATATCCAGATGCCGGTCAACGACCGGACCATGCTGATTCTGGAAATCTTCGCCCAGCGTGCACGCAGCCATGAAGGCAAGCTGCAGGTGGAGTTGGCTCGCCTGCAATACATCAGCACGCGCCTGGTGCGCCGCTGGAGTCACCTGGAGCGTCAGGCCGGCGGTATCGGCGGCCGTGGCGGCCCCGGTGAAAAGCAGATCGAGCTGGACCGCCGCATGATTGACGATGCCATCAAGCGCACCAAGGAGCGCCTGAAAAAGGTCAAGAAGCAGCGCTCTACGCAGAGGCGCCAGCGCTCGCGTCGCGAAGTTTTCAATATTTCCCTGGTTGGCTATACCAATGCCGGCAAATCCACGCTGTTCAATGCCATGGTGAAGGCTCGCGCCTATGCCGCAGATCAGCTGTTTGCCACGCTGGATACCACCACCCGGCAGATGTATCTGGTGGAGGCCGAGGAGTCGGTTTCCCTGTCGGATACCGTCGGTTTTATTCGTGACTTGCCGCACGGTCTGGTGGATGCTTTCCAGGCGACCTTGCAGGAGGCGATTGACGCCGATCTGCTGCTGCATGTCGTGGATGCATCGAACCCCGGATTCCCGGAACAAATACAACAAGTCCAAAAAGTTCTGGGTGAAATCGGGGCCGATGATGTGCCTCAGATTCTGGTTTTCAACAAGCTGGATGCCATTGAGCCCGAGCGTCAGCCTGCCATGCTGCAGGATATGTATGAGCTCGATGGCACACCGGTGCCGCGTGTGTTTGTCAGTGCTCGCTCGGGGCAGGGGCTGGCGCAGCTGCGGCAGATGTTGGCTGACCGGGTTTTGCAGGTACGTGAAGAGGCGGCACGCGAAGAAGTCGAGGGGCAGGACGATACGTACTGGATGTCCCCTGATGACGACGCGCAATACTAGGGGCTTGCGTTCCTATTGGGCACAATGCTTGCCATGGTCCATGTCTTTTTGAAAACACAGAGACGTCTCGCATGAATTTTTCACAACGCGTCCATCGCCTGGCGGTGCTGCCGCAACGCATTCGCGGGATGTTCAATTTGAACGATCCGCGCTGGGGTCGTGGCGACAACAACAACGAAGATGGCTCCAAGCCGGACAGCTCGGCACCCGAAGGGGAGCGTCCTCCGATGCCGCCCGCACCCGAGCAGCGGCCTCGTCCTTCCTCTTCCCAGCAAGGCCAGCCGCCTGATCTGGAGGAGGTGTGGCGTGATCTCAATCGCAAGCTTTCCGGTCTGTTCGGTGGTGGCTCCGGCAATGGCCGTGGTGTGCCGCCCAGCCGAAGTGGCGGCCAGCCTGGCGAGCCGTTCAACCCCGGTAAAGGAATTTTCCTGATTGCCGGCGTGGCCGTGCTGATCTGGCTGGGTACAGGCTTTTTCATCGTGCAGGAAGGCCAGCAGGCCGTCATCACGCAGTTCGGCAAGTACAAGAGCACCGTGGGAGCGGGCTTTAACTGGCGCCTGCCTTATCCCGTTCAAAAGCATGAGCTGGTCTACGTTTCGCAGATTCGCTCGGCCGAGGTGGGCAGCGACAACATCGTGCGCAGCACGGGGCTGCGTGAATCGGCAATGCTTACCGAGGACGAGAACATCGTCGAGATCAAGTTTGCCGTCCAGTATCGTCTGAGCGACGCGCGAGCATGGTTGTTCGAAAGCCGCAGTCCTTCCGAGGCCGTGATCCAGGTCGCCGAGTCCGCCGTGCGTGAAGTCGTCGGCAAGATGAAGATGGATGCGGCTTTGGCTGAGGAGCGTGACCAGATCGCGCCGCGAGTACGCGATCTGATGCAGTCCATTCTGGATCGCTACAAGGTGGGCGTTGAAGTGGTGGGCATCAATATGCAGCAAGGCGGCGTGCGTCCCCCCGAGCAGGTGCAGGCCTCGTTTGACGATGTGCTCAAGGCTGGTCAGGAGCGTGAGCGTGCCAAGAATGAGGCCCAGGCTTATGCCAACGATGTGGTGCCCCGCGCTGCGGGTGCCGCGGCGCGTCTGGGTGAGGAGGCTGCGGCCTACAAGTCCAAGATCGTGGCCCAGGCTCAGGGTGATGCCGGACGCTTCAGTTCGCTGTATTCCGAGTACCAGAAGGCTCCTCAGGTCACACGCGACCGTCTCTACATCGATGCGATGCAGCAGGTCTACACCAACGTGACCAAGGTTCTGGTGGAGTCGCGCCAGGGCTCCAATCTGCTGTATCTGCCTCTGGACAAGATCATGCAGAACGTGGGTGGCAGTGCCGCTGCTCCCGCTGCGTCGGGTGATGCGGCTGCTGGCGGCGCAGCTTCGGCTCCAGCCAACGTACGTGTAGTACCCAATCCCGCCGGTGATGCGCGTAGCCGCGATGCGCGCAGCCGTGACCGTGACGCACGCTAGGAGAGAATGCAGTGAATCGAATCGGATTTTTTGTGACCAGCATTCTCGTGGTGCTGGCCTTGCTGAGCTCGACCCTGTTTGTCGTGGATCAGCGTCAGTTCGGGGTGGTCTATGCGCTGGGTCAGATCAAGGAAGTGATCACCGAGCCCGGGCTGAACTTCAAGCTGCCGCCACCGTTGCAGAACGTGCGCTACATCGATAAGCGTCTGCTGACGCTCGACAGCACCGATACCGAGCCCATGCTCACGGCTGAAAAGCAGCGCGTGGTCATCGACTGGTATGTGCGCTGGCGCATCTCCGAGCCTTCGGAATACATCCGTAACGTGGGTCTGGATGAATCTGCCGGTGCCATGCAGCTCAACCGTGTGGTGCGCAATGCCTTTCAGGAAGAGATCAACCGTCGCACCGTGCGTGAGCTGCTGTCTTCCAAGCGTGAAACGCTGATGGCCGACGTCAAGCGTGAAGTGCTGGAAACCGTGCGCGGCTCCAAGCCCTGGGGTGTCGACATCGTCGATGTGCGCATCACTCGCGTGGACTATGCCGAGACCATCACCGAGTCCGTCTATCGCCGTATGGAGGCCGAGCGCAAGCGCGTGGCCAACGAGCTGCGCTCCACGGGCGCGGCTGAAGGTGAAAAGATTCGCGCCGAGGCCGACCGTCAACGTGACATCACCATTGCCAATGCCTACCGCGATGCCCAGAAGATCAAGGGTGAGGGCGATGCTGAAGCCGCACGTGTCTACGCAGAATCCTTTGGCAAGGATCCGCAGTTTGCGCAGTTCTATCGCAGTCTGGATGCTTACAAGGAGAGCTTCTCCAAGAAGAGCGATGTGCTGGTGCTCGATCCTTCGCAAAGCGACTTCTTCAAGGCTTATCGCAGTGGCGGTTCTGCGGGCAAATAAGCCCTGGCTGGCGCAAGTTCGGATCAGGCATGGTGTGTTGCCGATAGCAATGCCTGTGGTGCATCCTGGTTTGCGCAAGTTCGGAGAGCTTTGACAACGATACAAACAATGGCCCCTTGAGGGCCATTGCTTATTGGGGGATTGCAATGGACTGGTGGGAGAGTCTGGGGCTGGCGATCGCCATGCTGCTGGTGCTGGAAGGGCTGCTGCCCCTGTTTGCTCCCGGGCTGTGGCGCCAGCTGTTTGCCCAACTGCTGCAGCTCAGGGATGGGCAGCTGCGCTTTTGCGGATTGCTCTGTATCGCAGCAGGCGCCATCATGCTGGTGCTGCTTTGAATACTGCCGATACTGGCTAGGCCTTAGCGGTCAAATTGGGCGGGGCTGGCAAAGCCGGTAGAATCACGTTTTTAACAGCCTCCCCATTTCTCCATGTCTGCTTGGGTCCTGCCGGATCACATTGCCGATGTTTTGCCCTCCGAGGCACGGCACATCGAAGAATTGCGTCGAGGATTGCTCGATACTGCGCGCAGCTATGGCTATGAGCTTGTCATGCCACCCATGCTGGAGTATCTGGAGTCCTTGCTGACGGGTACAGGCGAAGCTCTTGCCCTTCAAACCTCCAAACTGATTGACCAGCTCTCCGGTCGCACCATGGGCCTGCGTGCAGACATGACGCAGCAGGTGGCACGCATTGATGCACATTTGCTCAATCGCAAGGGCGTAACCCGTCTGTGCTACTGCGGCCCTGTCGTTCATGCGCGTCCCGATCGTCCGCGTGCCACGCGTGAGCCGTTCCAGTTCGGTGCTGAAATCTACGGTCATGAAGGCCTGGAAGCCGACCTCGAAGCCTTGCACCTGGCTCTGGACTGCCTCAAGGGCGCGGGCGTCAAGGACGTCATCGTGGACCTGGCCGATGTGCGCATCGTGCGCAGTCTGCTGGCCGGCGTGATGGTGGACGAGCAAGTGCTGCGAGGCGTTCATGCAGCCCTGGCTTCCAAGGATGCAACCGAGCTGGCCCAGCTGAGCCGCGATTTCCCCGAAGCTTCGCGTGAAGGCCTGATGGCGCTGCTGCAGCTCTACGGCGGCATGGAAGTGCTCGATCAAGCGGAAAAGCTGCTCGAGCGCACTGCCGGCGTGCGCAATGTGCTGTCACATTTGCGCTGGCTGGTGCAGCATCTGGATGGCGTCAAGGTCAGCTTCGACCTGGCCGATCTGCGTGGCTACTCCTACTACAGCGGTACTCGCTTTGCGATCTATGTGCCCGGCGGCAGCGATGCCCTGGTGCGCGGTGGCCGTTACGACGAAGTCGGTGCAGTGTTCGGGCGCAATCGTCCCGCTGCCGGCTTCAGTCTCGATATCAAACAACTGGTGGCTGTCGTGCCCGAGCGTCCGCTCAAGGCTGCCATTCGCGCTCCCTGGGGCGATGACGCGCAAGTGGCAGCCGCCATTGCCGCATTGCGCCAGCAGGGCGAGACGGTGGTCTGCGTGCTGCCAGGGCATGAAAGCGAAGTGGACGAGTTCCACTGCGACCGGGAGCTTGCCAATGTTGGCGGGCAATGGGTCGTGCAAGCCATTTAAGGCATTTGACTAATTCTTCGATTTATCGGATTGGAATATGAATACATCCAAAGGTCGCAATGTGGTCGTCGTCGGCACCCAGTGGGGTGATGAGGGCAAGGGCAAGCTGGTCGACTGGCTGACCGAGAGCGCCAACGGCGTCGTACGTTTCCAGGGCGGTCACAACGCCGGCCACACACTGGTCATCAATGGCGTGAAGACGGCTCTGCACCTGATTCCCAGCGGCATCATGCGTCCCGGCGTGAAGTGCTACATCGGCAATGGTGTGGTGCTCTCCGTGGGCAAGCTGTTTGAAGAAATCGAAGGTCTGGAAAAGGCCGGTGTGCAAGTGCGTGAGCGCCTGCGCGTGTCCGAAGCCTGCCCGCTGATCCTGCCTTTCCACCAGGCTCTGGACGTGGCCCGTGAAGCGGCCCGTGAAAAGGGTGGCGTGCAGAAGATCGGCACCACCGGCAAGGGCATCGGCCCTTCCTACGAAGACAAGATCGCCCGCCGCGCCCTGCGCGTGCAGGACCTGAAGCACCCCGAGCGCTTCGCCACCAAGCTGCGCGAGTTGCTGAGCCTGCACAACCACATTCTGGTGAATGTGCTGGGTTCCAGGAACTTCGACTTCGGCGCCGGCCTGGCTGCCTACATGAAGGATGGCGAAGTTCAGTTCGACGCCGTGTACGACGAGGCCATGCATCATGCCGAGCTGATCAAGCCCATGATTGCCGATGTTTCGCGCGAGCTCAACGCAGTGCACGCCGAAGGCGGCAACCTGCTGTTCGAAGGCGCGCAAGGCACGCTGCTGGACGTGGATCACGGCACCTACCCCTATGTCACCTCGTCCAACTGCGTGGCAGGCAATGCTGCCGCAGGCGCTGGCGTGGGCCCCGGTCTGCTGCACTACATCCTGGGTATCACCAAGGCTTACTGCACTCGCGTAGGCGGCGGTCCCTTCCCCACCGAGCTGGAATGGGAAAAGGAAGGCACTCCGGGCTGGGTGATGTCCACTGTGGGCGCCGAGAAGGGCGTGACCACCGGCCGCTCGCGCCGCTGCGGCTGGTTCGATGCCGCGCTGCTCAAGCGTTCGGCCCAGATCAACGGTCTGTCCGGTCTGTGCATCACCAAGCTGGACGTGCTGGACGGCATCGAAGAGCTGCAACTGTGCGTGGGCTATGAGCTTGACGGCGAGAAGATCGACCTGCTGCCTCTGGGCGCGGACGATATCGAGCGCTGCAAGCCCATCTACGAATCCATTCCTGGCTGGACAGACTCCACCGTGGGTGTGACCGACTACGACAAGCTGCCCGTGAATGCTCGCCGTTATCTGGACCGTATCGCCGAAGTGACCGGTGTGCCCATTGCCATGGTGTCCACCAGCCCCGACCGCGACCACACCATCCTGATGCACAACCCGTACAGCGCCGCCTGAACGGGCCGGGTTTTACTGAACTTTCAAAGGAACTGTGCCCATGCTGACAGAAGACGGTAAGCACCTGTATGTGAGCTACGACGAGTACCACGGTCTCATCGAAAAGCTCGCCATCAAGATCCACCAGTCCGGCTGGGAATTCGACACCATCCTGTGCCTGGCACGCGGTGGTCTGCGTCCCGGCGACATCCTGAGCCGCATTTTCGACAAGCCTCTGGCCATCATGTCCACCAGCTCCTACCGCGCCGAAGCCGGCACGGTGCAGGGCCATCTGGACATCGGTCGCTTCATCGCCACGCCCAAGGGCGACATTTCCGGCCGCGTGCTGCTGGTGGACGATCTGGCGGACTCGGGCGCGACGCTCAAGGCCGTGATCGCCATGCTCAAGACCAACTATGCTCCAATCACTGAGCTGCGCAGCGCCGTGATCTGGACCAAGGGTGTGTCGACTTTCGAGCCTGACTACTCGGTGGACTATCTGGGTACCAACCCCTGGATTCACCAGCCTTTCGAAGGCTATGACACGCTGAGTCCCGAAAAGCTGGCGGAGAAGTGGAAGGTCTGAGGACCCGTCACCGACGTTGGCAAAGGAGCCCTTCTGGGGCTCCTTTTTTTATAGAGCAATGATGTTCATCAATAAATGAGCGCCATGTGTCTTTATTTCAACGGTTTCAAGCTTTTTTAAAGCTGTACCGTAATAAAAGCAGGAGCTAGCTGCTCCTGTTTTTGAATTGTTGTCATGATGCGGCCTGCGCCGATCAGGCAAGGTTGGCGCGGCATTTCAACAAGCTTTGTAAACCAGAAGGCTTGTGTTGGCAGCGGCTGCATTGACGCAGCTACACTGCATGGATTCTGAGAAGGTGGTGGTTGTGGGACGTCTTTCTATTGGGCGCACTGGCGCTGCTGTGGCATTGGTCGTGGGCGTGGGCGCTGCGGCATGGTTGGGGGCTTCGGCCTTGCCCGGTTTCAAGTCTGCCAAGGCAGCCGCACCAGCGGTCGCGGCAGTGCCAGCAGTCACGCCCGCAGCTGCTGTGCCGGCCGGTACAGCGCCTGCGCTGCCTGCCGCAGTCAAGCCGGCACAGGCAGCGCGTGCCGTTCAAGGCCCCACGCCCATCTTTGTGCTGAACTCCCTGGATGCATCCATCAGTGTGATCGATCCGCAGACCTGGAAAGAGCAGTCGCGCATTCCCACGGGCAAGGAGCCTCATCACCTGTACCTGACGCCAGATGAGAAGTCGCTGGTGGTGGCCAATGCCCTGGGCGATTCGCTGACTCTGGTGGATCCGCGCACGGGTGCCGTGCAGCGCGTGATCCGCGACATCGTGGATCCGTACCATCTGCGCTTTTCGCCGGACATGAAGTGGTTTGTCACGGCTGCCAACCGACTCAATCACATCGACTTTTACCGCTGGGATGCGGCCACGCAGACGCCGACGCTGGTCAAACGGGTCTCCACGGGCAAGACGCCCAGCCATCTGTTCATCGACGCGCAGAGCAAGACGCTTTACTCCACCATGCAGGACAGCGATGCCCTGGTGGCCATCGATATCGCCACCCAGACCATCAAGGCTCGTGTGCCCACCGGCCCCATGCCTGCGGACGTCTACGGCAGCCCTGACGGCAAGAAGCTGTTTGTCGGCCTGACGGGCGGCGAAGGCGTCGAGGTGTTCGACATCACGGCTCCTGAGCCACGCAGCCTGGGTCAGATCAAGACGGCAGCCGGAGCGCATGCCTTCCGCGCTGCCGGCGATGATCGCCATCTGTACGTGAGCAATCGCGTGGCTAATACCATCAGCAAGATCGATATGCTCAGCAGCCAGGTCGTGGCCAACTACCCGGCACCGGGCGGCCCGGACTGCATGGATGTCTCGGCCGACGGCCGCTACATCTTTGTGGCCTCGCGCTGGGCGCGCAAGCTGTCGGTGATCGACACGGTGGAGAAGAAGGTGGTCAATCAGGTCAATGTGGGCAAGTCGCCCCACGGGGTCTGGACGCTGTCCCACGCCGCGCGCTAAAGCGCTTGTCCCACGCCGCATCGGAGCGGCGGGGGCGGCCTGGTTTTCGTGTTGACCACCTCAAGGAGGGTGGATGCAAAGACGTTGTTTCATGCTCGGCTCGCTGGTCGGCAGCCTGCCTGCCGTTCCAGCCTTCGCTGCCGAAGCTTCAAAGAAGATGGCTTCAGGCACATGCTCCAAGGCGGTTTACCTGACTTTTGACACAGGGCATATGGGCATTGCCCAGTGGGTCGCCCAGGTTCTGCAAAAGCACAAGGTGTCCGTCACATTCTTTGCAGCCAATGAGGCCACGAAGGAGGGGGGCAGCAGTCTGGGTGACTTCTGGGCCCCGTGGTGGAAGGCGCGTGCCGACGAAGGTCACCAGCTCGCATCCCATACCTTCGACCATATGTACTGGCTGGCCGATATTCGCGACAAGGCCACGGGCCAGGTCACGCACTTCAAGGTCAAGCCCTCGGCCGGGCCCAGGGCCGGCCAGAGCTTTGTGGTGTCTGCCGATGAGTACCGGCAGGAGATTGCGCGCTCCGCCCAGCGGCTGACCCAGATCACGGGCCGCAAGACCTTGCCGCTGTATCGCGCTCCGGGCGGCAAGACATCGCCAGCGCTGATTGCCGCAGCGCAGCAGGGCGGCTTTCAGCATGTGGGCTGGGCGCCGGCAGGCTTTCTGGGCGACGAGCTGCCCAGCGACAAATATCCGAATGAACGCTTGCTGGCCCAGGCACTCAAAAACATAGGTAACGGCGATATCTTGCTGGCGCACCTGGGGATCTGGTCGCGCCAGGATCCCTGGGCCCCGGCGGTGCTGGAGCCGCTGATCGTCGGTCTGCTGGATAAGGGTTTTTGCTTTCGTACGCTGGCCGAGCATCCGGCGTATCAGGGCTGGATTGCGCAGCACCGCTGAGTGCTGCAGGAGGAGTGAGTCGTGGATTGGTTGGTTCAGATGTTTGGTGAGGCGCAGCAACGTCTGTTCGAAGGCGTGGTGCAGCCGTTTCTGTTCCATTTCGGCATGGCGAACCTGCTCGAAGATGGCTACACGGCCACGGGCTGGCTGCTGGTGGGGCTGCTGCAGATAGCAGTCATGGTCGCGGTGATCGTGCCGCTGCAGCGCTGGAGGCCGGTCGAGCCCGTGGTGGACCGCCAGGCGATTCGTGTGGACATCCTCTATACGCTGATTCATCGGCTGGGACTGTTCAGGCTGGCCTTGTTCTTCACGACGGAGCCGCTGTGGAATTCGCTCATGGGCCAGCTCCATGTCTGGGGCTTGCCGGGCTTTCACCTTGACGATATCTGGCCGGGCGTGACGGACAATGGCTGGGTCAGTCTGTTGATGTATCTGGTGGTCTTCGATCTGGTCGAGTACTGGATTCATCGAGGCCAGCACGGCTTTGCCTGGTGGTGGAAGCTGCATGCCGTGCACCACTCGCAGCGCCAGATGACGGTGTGGAGCGACAACCGCAATCACCTGCTCGACGACGTGATCCATGACGCCATCATCGTGCTGGTGGCCCAGCTGATTGGAGTGGCTCCGGGGCAGTTCGTGGCCATCGTGGCCCTGACCCAGCTCAGCGAGAGCTTTCAGCATGCCAACGTGCGCATCTGGTTTGGCCAACTGGGCGAGCGCCTGTGGATCAGCCCGCGCTTTCACCGCCGCCATCACGCCATCGGTATTGGCCACGAACCCATGGCGCCCGTGCGCAACAAGAAGGTGCACGGCAACAACTTCGGCATATTGCTGCCCTGGTGGGACATATTGTTTGGCACGGCCAACTTCGATCTGCGCTATGACCCCACTGGCATTCGCGATCAGGTGCAAGCGAATGCAAAAGGACAATTGCGCGACTATGGTCGTGGCTTCTGGGCGCAGCAGTGGCTGGCTGTCCTGCGATTGATGGGTCGCGCATAAGTCAATCCTTGAGTATGCTTGCCAGCATGAGCTTGCTACTCGACTCTTTTTGGCGTGCCCTGGCGTATTGCCTGCATAAGCGGGTCATTGTCTGGTCACTCTTGCCGCTGCTGGCCATGGCCTTGATGGCCTGGCTTCTTGGTTACTTCTTCTGGGCCGATGCGGTCCTCAAGGTGCAAAGCCTGCTGGACGGGGTGGGCTGGCTGCATGCCTTGTGGCTATGGCTGCAAGGGCTGGGCCTTGGGTATGCCTCGGAGGTGGTGGCTTCCATTTTTGTGGTGTTGGGAGCAATGCCGGTACTCGTGGTGCTGGTTTTGCTGCTGGTGGGCCTGTTCATGTCACCAGTGCTGACGCAGCTGGTGGCCGAGAAGCGCTTTGTCGGGCTGGAGAAAAAGCATGGCGGCTCTACCGTGGCCAGCCTGGTCTGGTCGGGTGGCTCCACGCTGATTGCGCTGCTGGCCTTGTTTGTCACTTTGCCGCTATGGGTGTTCCCGCCGCTGATGCTGGTGGTGGCTCCCCTGATCTGGGGCTGGCTCACCTACAGGGTCATGGCATTTGACGCCTTGTCCGAGCATGCCAGCAAGGATGAGCGCCGGGCCTTGTTTGCCCGTCACCGCATGTCGCTCATTCTGATGGGGGTGATCTGCGGCTATCTGGGCACAGCACCCGGTGTGGTCTGGATTTCCGGGCTGCTGTTCCTGGCCGCTTTCTGGATTCTGATTCCGATTGCGATCTGGATCTATGCGCTGGTGTTTGCCTTCTCTGCACTGTGGTTTGCTCACTTCTGTCTGGCGGCGCTGGAGCAGATGAGGGTGCAGACCATGCCGAGTGCCGCTGATCCACAGGTTCCGTTTGCACCTGGTGCAGATGATTCCGGTGGTGCAGCTTCGGTGGCTCGCTGAGAAGCATCTGCAGCAGGCATGAATCAGGCGCCATGCACCAAAAACAATCTTATTTTCGAAATGCACCACATTGGTGCCAATATATTCACCAAGATGGTGCATGTGTGGGGTGTGCTCTGGCAGTGAGACAATGCGCGTCTGTTTGGTGCAGTTTGCAGATGCGGCTCTGGTAAGTGCTTATGTCTTGTGCCGAATATCTTTACACCAAGGCTCGGTTTCGGTGCGCAGATGTTGTTGTGAGGCACCGAGGTCGAGTTGGCACGCAAACTGCTAGATACTATTCATTCTTTATTTGATCAGCCAAGTTGGCAGGAGAGATCTAATGGCGAAGACCGTTGCAGACGTGATGCAGATGGTGCAGGATAACGAGGTCAAGTTCGTGGACCTGCGCTTTACCGATACCCGCGGCAAGGAACAGCACGTGACCGTGCCCGTGTCGCACTTTGACGAGGACAAGTTCACCTCGGGCCATGCTTTCGACGGCTCTTCCGTTGCCGGCTGGAAGGGTATCGAAGCCTCGGACATGCAGCTGGTTCCCGATCCCAACACTGCCAATATCGATCCCTTCTTTGAAGAAACCACGCTGATTTTGCAGTGTGATGTGATCGAGCCCGGTGATGGCAAGGCCTACGACCGCGATCCCCGCTCCATCGCCAAGCGTGCCGAAGCCTATCTGAAGGCCTCCGGCCTAGGCGATACCGCTTACTTCGGTCCCGAACCCGAATTCTTCATCTTCGACGGCGTGCGCTGGGGCACCGAGCCTCACAACCCCTTCTTCGAAATCGAAGAATACGAGGCTCCCTGGAACACTGGCACCAAGTTCGAGACCGGCAACCGTGGTCACCGCCCCCGCAACAAGGGTGGCTACTTCCCCGTTCCTCCCGTTGACAGCACCCAGGACATGCGTGCAGAGATGTCGCTGCTGCTGGAAGCGGTCGGCATCCCTGTCGAAGTGTTCCACCATGAAGTGGCTGGTGCCGGTCAGAACGAAATCGGCACACGCTTCTCGACCCTGGTCGAGCGTGCCGACTGGACGCAGCTGCAAAAATACATCATCTGGAACGTGGCCAACACCTACGGCAAGACGGCAACCTTCATGCCCAAGCCCTACGCTGGCGATAACGGCTCCGGCATGCACGTGCACCAGTCCGTGTGGAAGGATGGCAAGAACCTGTTTGCTGGCGACGGCTATGCCGGCCTGTCCGACTTCGCCCTGTACTACATCGGCGGCATCATCAAGCACGCTCGTGCCCTGAACGCCATCACAAACCCTGGCACCAACAGCTACAAGCGTCTGGTTCCCGGCTTCGAAGCGCCCGTGAAGCTGGCTTACTCGGCCAAGAACCGCTCGGCCTCCATCCGTATTCCTTACGTCAGCAACCCCAAGGGTCGCCGCGTGGAAGCCCGCTTCCCCGATCCTCTGATGAACCCCTACCTGGGTTTCGCAGCTTTGCTGATGGCTGGCCTTGACGGCGTGGAAAACAAGATCCATCCCGGCGAAGCCGCGACCAAGGATCTGTACCATCTGCCTCCCGAGGAAGACAGGCTGGTGCCTACCGTCTGCCACAGCCTGGATCAGGCTCTGGAAGCCCTGGACGCCGATCGTGCGTTCCTGACCAAGGGCGGTGTGTTCTCCGACAGCATGCTGGATGCCTACATCGAGCTGAAGATGGGCGAAGTGACTCGCTATCGCCAGTCGGTGCACCCTGTCGAATACGATATGTACTTCTCGCTGTAAAGCAGAGGTCAAAAAAGGCGGCGCAAGCCGCCTTTTTTATTGAGCGCCCGCAGAAGCTCGCGTGGCAGCAAAGGAACCAAACGGGTTGGTGGCGGTCAAGTAGTCAATGAAAGCCGCAGGCTTGGAGCGATACTCAGGGTATTGCGGACTTGCGGCCGCCGTCTGCCTGAGAGGATCGAATGAAGAAGTTTTATGTGTTGTCGTTGCTGTGTCTTGCATCCGGGCTGGTTTTTGCCCAGGATGCAATCTACCGCTGCGGCAATGAGTACACCAACAATGTTTCGCAGGCCAAGGCCAAGGGATGCAAGCCGGTCGATGGCAGTGGTGTGACGGTGATTCACGGCACCAGACCCTCGGGTAGCAATGCCGCTGCGGCGCCGGCCAAGCCCAAGCCGGTAAGCGGCTCTGCATTGAGCGCCCCGGCGGCCCCGGCCCGCAGCGACAGTGCCGCTCAGAAAGCACGTGACTCCGATGCGCGCGCCATCCTGCAAGGCGAGTTGAACAAGGCCCAGGCTAGACTGGCCGAGCTGAAGGCAGAGTACAACGATGGCAACCCCGTGCGCACGGCGCTGGAGTTGCGCAATCCTCAGGGCTACCCGGAGCGGGTGGCCAAGCTCAAGGCCGATATCACCCGCCAGGAAAGTGATATCGCAGGCATCAAGCGAGAGCTGGACCGGCTGCCTGCGGTCAACTAATCCGCCCCTTGGGGCTGGTCATTTTTGGTCAATCGCATGAGTTCCACTGCAGCCCCGCTTCCCGATATCTCCATGCCTGATCCGGATCAGGCCAATGCTAACGGCTACCAGTCGCTGGACTGGCTTTGCACCTTGATTGCCGTGCTTGACGAGTACGGCATGGTGCGCTTTGTCAATGCGGCGCTGGAAAACGCCCTGGGCCAGTCGCGCCGCATCATGGTGGGCAGCGACTTCGCCACCTGCTTTGCCGAGCCTGCCTTGCTGGACAAGGCGCTCAGTGGCGCGCGTTCCAACGATTTTGCGGCGCTGCGCTTCGAGGCCAGCCTGCTGCGCCTGGGGCAGGAGCCCCTGCCGATTCACGCGGCTGTTTCGCTGGCCGAGAAGGCTGGCCATGTCATGGTGGAGATGTGGCCGCTGGAACAGCAGGCTCGTCAGGATCGTGAGGAACGCATCCGAGAGCAGGCGCTGGCGAACAAGGAGCTGATTCGCAATCTGGCGCACGAGATCAAGAATCCGCTGGGCGGCATTCGCGGCGCAGCCCAGCTGCTGCAGATGGATCTGGTCACGCCAGAGTTGCTGGAATACACCACGGTCATCATTCACGAGGCCGATCGCCTGCAGGCGCTGGTGGACAGGTTGCTGGCCCCGCATCGCCACCCGCATGAGGTGGGCGATGTCAATATTCACGAGGTCTGCGAGCGCGTGCGCTCACTGGTGCTGGTCGAGCACCCCCAGGGGCTCAAGATCACGCGTGACTATGACATCTCCATCCCCGAGTTCAGAGGCGACAGCGCACAGCTGATACAGGCCCTGCTCAATATCGTTCAGAACGCGGCCCAGGCGCTGGGGCGGCGCATTGCAGAGGGCGATGCCGAGATCATTCTGAGGACGCGTGTGGCCAGACAGGTCACTCTGGGGCGCGAGCGCTACAGATTGGCACTGGAATTGCATGTAATCGACAACGGGTCAGGCGTGCCAGATGCCATCAAGGAACGGATTTTCTATCCTTTGGTCTCGGGCAGAGACGGCGGATCCGGCCTGGGGCTAACGCTGGCTCAGACCTTTGTGCAGCGTCACCATGGCCTGATCGAATGCGAGAGCCAGCCGGGGAGGACGGATTTCCGAATCCTGATACCGCTGCCATAAAGCCTGACATTATCAATATGCAGAAGAAGGGAAGGATGTTGCACGAATGAAGCCAATCTGGATTGTGGACGACGACCCTTCCATCCGCTTTGTGCTTGAAAAAGCATTGGGGCGTGAAGGCTGGCCCATTCGCAGCTTTACCCAGCCGCGCGATGTGCTCAAGGCCCTGGCTGATGTGGACAACAGCGATCCCGAGCGTCAGGCTCCACAGGTGCTGGTCAGCGATATACGCATGCCTGGCGGCTCGGGCCTTGAGCTGCTGGAGCAGGTCAGGGCGCAGCAGCCCGGGCTGCCGATGATCATCATGACGGCCTATTCCGATCTGGACAGTGCTGTCTCGGCATTCCAGCGTGGGGCTTTCGAGTATCTGCCCAAGCCATTTGATGTACCCAAGGCCGTGGAGTTGATCCGGCGCGCCGTGGAGGAAAGCCAGCGCGAGGAGGTGGCCGATGTGCAGGCACCGGTGCAGGCGGAAATGCTGGGCCAGGCACCCGCCATGCAGGACGTGTTTCGTGCCATCGGCAGACTGAGCCAGAGTCATGTCACGGTGCTGATCACCGGGGAGTCCGGCGCGGGCAAGGAGTTGGTTGCACGAGCGCTGCACAAGCATTCTCCGGTTGCTGGTGGACCGTTTGTGGCCATCAATACCGCCGCCATTCCGAAAGATCTGCTGGAGTCCGAACTGTTCGGTCACGAGCGCGGCGCCTTTACCGGCGCGCAGACCCAGCGCAGGGGGCGTTTCGAGCAGGCCGAAGGCGGTACGCTGTTTCTCGATGAAATTGGCGACATGCCGTTCGAGCTGCAGACGCGTCTGCTGCGGGTGCTCTCCGACGGTCATTTCTACCGGGTTGGCGGACATCAGGCCGTCAAGGCTCATGTGCGTGTGATCGCGGCGACGCACCAGGATCTGGAGCTGCGCGTCAAGGACGGCGCTTTCCGCGAGGACTTGTTCCATCGTCTGAATGTGATCCGCCTGCGCCTGCCCGCGCTGCGCGAGCGCAAGGAAGACGTGCCCATGCTGACCCAGCATTTCCTGCAGCAAAGCGCGCGTCAGCTGGGGGTGGAGCCCAAACGCATGAGCACTGCCGCCATGAGCCGCCTGCAGGCCTTCAGCTTTCCAGGCAATGTGCGCCAGCTGGAAAACATCTGTCACTGGTTGACCGTCATGGCTCCGGCCCAGCAGATTGCACTCAAGGACTTGCCGCCTGAAGTGCTGGGCAGCTCTGCATCGGTGAACACGGCAGTCTTTGCCGGCGCATTGAGCAGCGGTGTGGGCCTGGACCACTCCAAGGCCAACCTGCCCGAGGCGGCAGTCATGTCCGTGCCTGGCACTGCGGCAACGCCTTTGAGCGACGCTTCGGCATCGACCGAGGGCTGGCTGCAAGGGTTGGGCAAGCAGGCCGAGGAACTGTTGTCGCAAGGCCACCACGATGTATGGGATCAGCTGTCCCATCAGTTCGAGGCACAGTTGCTGCGAACGGCTCTGGCGGCCACGCATGGTCGCAGAGTGGAGGCTGCCAGCCGACTGGGGATTGGTCGCAACACCATTACCCGAAAGCTGCAGGAGCTGGGGCTGGAGAACGAAAACTTCGATTGAAGCGTCGCAGTGCTCACTCGCTCTCGCGGTAGGTTTTATCCGTCCTACATGGTGCAATCACGGTTGACGACATGAGGCAGATGGCGCACGGATAACAATCAACAGGCCTTTTGTTGATTGGACTGTTTGCGTTGTCTGCCTTGCCTTCATCCATCTCTTTCCCGCCTGCACTGGGGTCTTTCCCGCAGGATGCGAGCGCCTGGTCGCCATTGCTGCAGATGCCGGAGGCCGAGGAAGCCTTCTGGCACGAGCGCTATATGTGCGAGCCTTACTTCGTCCCGGGGCGTGGCTTTGATCAGTATTACCCCGCCTATTTGCTGGGCTGGCAGGCGGGCAGATATCGGGCTCGGCAGACGGCTTCGGCAGGAGCCAGGAGTTTCGAATCCCTGGAGGCCGAGTTGCGCCAGCATTGGTCGCTGCATTGCGGGGGCAGCCTGCTGGACTGGTCTCAGGTCAGAGCAGCCGTCAAGGCCGCCTGGCGCCGTGCGATTGCTCCACCCGCGTCCAAGCCTTGCGCGGAGGTTGTACTGGGCCAGATGGCGAGGAACAGTCTTGCTCTGGCGTTACAGGCAGCACTGCGTTTTGCGCAAAGCTCCAGAGAGTTTTTGACGGCCGCAGACTCCAGCATGGCTGTCGATGCCCTGCGCCGCTTCTCGCTCGATTCACACAAGCTGGTTTCCGAGCTGGAGCAGCTGCTTGATGGTGTTGCGGTGGCCCCGCTATCCATGGCCTTGGATGAGGGCGGTCTGCTGCAGCGAGTGCGCAAGACCTGGCTTGACTACCTGGGAGAGACGGCGGCCGAAACCTGGCTGGGTGTGCTGCGGCGCTTGCAGACCTGGCTGGAGCGCACCGAGCACACTGTTCAGCTGGACTTGCCGGCCAAAGTCACCAAGCTGCTCAAGCGCCATGTGATGCTGTTGCGCGGCCAGTTGCGGGCCTTGCAGTGGCTCAGCCACGGCGCCGTCTGATCCGCGTGCCGACTCACTCCAGTGTGACAACCACGGGGGCGTGGTCGCTGGGCTGCTTGTTCTTGCGCGGAGCGCGGTCCACGCTGCAGGCGCTGACCTTGCTCTTGAGAGCCTCGCTGACCAGAATGTGGTCGATGCGCAGGCCGCGATTCTTCTGAAAGCCCAGCATGCGGTAATCCCACCAGGAGTAGCTTTTCTCCGGTTGCTCGAACATGCGGAAGGCATCGCTCAAGCCCAGTTGCAGCAGGCGCTGGAAATGGTCGCGTTCTTGCACCGTGTGGTGGATCGTGTCCTGGAGGCCGACGGGGTCGTAGGAGTCGCGATCTTCGGGCGCCACGTTGAAGTCCCCCACCAGCACCAGGCGTGGATGCAGTGCCATCTGGTTCTGGACCCAATCGTGCAGTGCCTGCAACCAGCGCATCTTGTAGTCAAATTTTTCCGAGCCAGGTTCCTGGCCGTTGACGAAGTAGCCGTTGATCAGACGAATCTCGCCGCTTGGCGAGTCTATGGTCGTGGCAATGATGCGGGCCTGTTCGTCGTCAAACCCGGGGATGTTGCGCACCACATCGCGCCCCGGCTCGCGCGTGATCCAGGCCACGCCGTTATAGGTCTTCTGGCCGTGGCTGACAGCCTTGTAGCCAGCTTCCTCGAACGCCATGTGGGGGAACTTGTCGTCGGTGAGCTTGAGCTCCTGCAGACCCAGCGCATCGACGGGGTTGGCGGCAAGCCAGTCCAGCACCTGCGGCAGTCGTACGGACAAGGAGTTCACATTCCAGGTGGCAATTTTCAATGTCATATAAGCCCACTTGATTTCAATGGGTTGCGTATCTGATTTTTAGGTTTCTAGCTCTAGCTACCCAGCCAGCAACCCAAAAAAGGTGTTCAAAAAATGGTCGTGCTTTCAGCTTCTTCTATCGTATCAGCCACATAGTTCCCGCTGAGCGAGCGCGTTTTGGAATAAGGCGGCCAAGTTGCAGTCGCAAGCCTATGAGTGCTGAACATGCCTTTGAGCCGTCTCACATGTGCCATCACCTGCACGTGCTGTGCCGTGCCGGTGCCACAGCCATAGTGCGATCAGGCTACGCACACGCTCCAGGGCCTTGACGGCCTGTACCAGCGAGGTGACTGAGCCATGTCACAGCAACAAGGCTGGTTCGGCATCTCCGTCAGGCTCGTATTTGGGCGAGTGCCATTGGCTAAAACATATGACGGATACCGACGCCGAAGCCTGTCTGGTTGATTCCGGCGACCGGCAGGCTGCCAGCCTGGCCGCTGCTAGCGCTGAATGTGGCATTGCCGCTGTTCTTCATGTGTCCCAGTGACGCGTAGGCGGCGGTTCGTTTGGAGAAGTGGTAGGTACCACGCAGCACCATGAACTGGCCTTTGTCGCTATTGGACTTGTACTGGAGCCGGTAGTACTGGGTGTCGAAAGTCCATGCCCCTGCAGAATATGAAAGGCCGACGAACCACAGGTCGCTGCGGGGGGAGACCTTGTAGCCATCGTTGTCGCGGCGCAGAAATCCCGCTCCAATCTTGATTCCGTTGAATTTCACATAACCGTTGAGCATGGTGCGCTTGTCGCTCATGCTGCTTTGGCTTAGACCACCAAATGCACCTGAGCTCCCCTTCAGCACGTCATGAGCCAGCGCAGTCCCCCAACTGGCGAAGTCGTACTTGAGCAACATCGACCATTCGCGGCAAGCGTTCCTGTCGGTGCCACTCTCGCCGGCACAATTTGTGCCGGCGGGGCTAGGGCCGGCATTGACCGTATCGCGCCCAAAGCTGTAGGTCATGCCCACGGTCAGTCCTGAGAATGAGCCCTTGTAGGAGATGGCGTTGTCGGCGCGTGCATTCGGAAAATAGCTGTCGAAGTTCGCAATGCTGTGCATACCCGGCCCGATGACATCGGCGTCATGCATCGACCAAAACAGCATCGTGTACTGCCGGCCCAGGCCAACCTGACCCCAGGGGCCGATTAGGCCAACAAACGACTGTCGCCCAAACCCGCGCCCACCTTGGTTCAAGACGCCCGAATCAGGTGCGATGCCCATTTCGAGAACGAACTGGGCACTTATTCCGCCACCCAGATCTTCACGGCCACGAAATCCCAGCCTGGATGGAATGTTGCCCGCATTGCTGGGGATGCGCGTGAGCCCAGAACCCGTGGCACCCACATGGTTGATGTGCTCGACAGCGGTGTCGAGCAACCCATAGATCGTGATGCTTGGCTGGGCATGACAGGCGCCTCCCACCCACAGGAATGCAGCGGCACAGAAAAATTGCTTGTTCATCGGGGTCTCCTCCAGCATTGCGCTCCAACGTCCGCACGCACCTCAGGCGATAGCCGTCGGCAGTGGCGAGCAATCAGCCTGTTCGCTGAGCTCCATCAGCAGCTGCATACACAGCTGTCCGCGCTCGGCAGCGCGCTCATGCCACAGGTTGTGTTGCTCGAGCGGATCGGCGTGCAGGTTGTAGAGCTCGCACAGCTCGGGCAAGTTGCTCAAGGTCAGGCGCCATTCTTCGCTGACGAGGCTGCGAAGGCGGTAGCGGCGCGTTCTTCCGTGCGGCAGCACCACGGGCTCGCTTTCGACAATGACACCAGGGCGCGGTGGGACTGTTTGCGACTGCCCGTCCAGCCAGGGCAGGAGATTGAGTCCCTGGATCCCGTTGTAGGGGGCGAGCCCGCAGCGCGCCAGCACGGTCTTGGCAATGTCGATGGTTCCGGATGGCAGCTCCAGGACTGGAGGAGCGGCCCGGCTGCATGGGTCCTTCCAGATGAAGGGCACACGCGTGAGCCCACTGAAATGCATGGCACCCTTGAGCACGATGCCATGGTCGCCCATCATGTCGCCATGGTCGCTGGTGAAGATGATGACCGTGTCGTCCTCTATGCCCAACTCCTGAAGAGTCTGGAGTAACTGCCCGACCTGCTCGTCGATCATGCTGACCATGCCGTAGGTCAGGGCCAGCGTTTCCTTACATTCACGGCTGGTTACGGCGTAGGCGCCGTAACCCTCGCGGGAGCCGCCCTCTCTGGTGTAACGATGAACGTCGACCAGCAGTTGAGAGTTGCCGGGCTTGCCGAAGCTGGGCGGCAATGGCATGTCCTCAGGCTCGTACATATCCCAGAACCGTCCCGGAGGGGTGAATGGATGGTGCGGATCAGGAAAGGACAGGTTGAGAAAGAACGGCTTGCCGGACGAGCCTTGCACATGTTTTCTGAGCCAATTGCAGCCGCGCTCACCCACCCAGGCCGAGGGGTACAGCGCCTCGGGCATGGCCGTGCGCCATGCCTGCGGCGCGCTGTAGCCTGGCGAAGGTAGGGCGTTGGCACGGCCGCGCAGACTGTCGGGTGTGGGGTGGCGCTGGGCCAGCCAGCGGGCGTAGTCACCGTCGACCTGGTCGCCGTGGAACGTAGCCAGCTCCACATGTTCGAAGCCGTAGTAAGGCGTGGTCACCGCCATGCGCTTGCCACTGCGCCAATCGGGCGTCCATTCGTTCAAATATCCGTCGCCGTCACGCTGGCGCTTTCGTGCGTCCAGTAGCTCCAGCGGCGGCGCGACACCTTGGTCACCATGGCTCCAGCGACGGCGTGCCGGGCCGTCATAGCCAAAAGACTGCAGGTGAGACTTGCCTATGAGTGCCGTGGCATAGCCTCCTGCGCGCAGCAGTTCCACAAAGGTCGTGTGATCGCGCGAGAGGCTGATGCCGTTGTGCACCACGCCATGCAGCGATGGCAGCCGTCCGGTCATCAGCGTGGCTCGATTGGACATGCAGGTGGTGCTGGCAGCGTGAAAGTTACTGGCGCGTACGCCGGTGCGGGCCAGGCGGTCGAGGTTTGGCGTCCTCAGCAGCGTGTTGCCTGCGCAGCCCAGGTGGTCGGCACGCTGCTGGTCGGTGACGATCAGCAGCACGTTGGGAGTCTTGTTCGTCATGGGGCCGGCTTTCTGGTCGGCAGTGATGCCAAGTTCTTTCACAAGCTTGCCGTAGCGCTTGTAGTCGGTGCGGGTCTTTTCGGCGAAAGCACTGCGTGACTGGTTTTCCACGCTCTGGTACAGGTTTCTGAACTGGGCTGCGACCTCGGGCTTTGCCAGAATCTCGCGCAAGGTCTTGTTGATATCGTCAGCCAGCGCCGGGTCCATGTTGCGGGGGCCATAGACGCCGAAGGAAATGTCGACCTCCACCCCTGCAAAGCCTTGTTCCTGCATGGTTGGCAAGCTGGGCAGAAAAGCGCTGCGGGCCTTGTCTGCCACGGCCAGCGGTACCAGGCGCCCCGCATCGATCAGGGGCTTGGCAACAGGCATGCCGAGGAAGGTCAGCATCACATGGCCGCCCAGCACGTCGTTGATCGCCGGTGTCGTGCCTTTGTAGGGCACATGGCGCAATTGCACGCGAGCTACCTTGTTGAACAGTTCTCCCACGATATGCATGGGAGACCCATTGCCCGAGGTGGCGTAGCCCAGGTCGGGCTGTGTCTTCGCCATCCGGGCCACATCGCCCGCCGTTTTTGCACCGAGTCTGGGGTTGGCAAGCATCAGCATGGAGGCTGATGAGAGCAGCGCGATCGGAGTGTAGTCCTTGACGACATCGGCATGCTGCCCGCCCGCCGGCAGCACGTGGGGGACCATGGTGAAGGTATTCGGTGTCACCAGCAGGGTGTGGCCGTCGGCCTCGGCGCGGGCTACGGAGTCGTTGCCCAGGTTGCCCGACGCTCCCGCCCTGTTCACCACGATGACGGGATTTTTCCAGCGCGCTTGAAGCTGGGGCGCCAACAGGCGCGCTATCTGGTCGGGAGCCCCTCCTGGTGGGAACGAGACGACCAAGGTAATGGGCCTGTCCGGATGTGTGGGCATACCGGTTTGCGCGGCCGCGCCCCAAGCTGCCCCGCCGAGGCCGAGGCAAAGGGGGAGTAATAGTTGTCCAAGCAGGTGGGGCATCTGTGTGTCTCCGGCGATTTTGAATGTTTGCCGAACTTTACTTAGCGCCCGCGTGCTGTCACAGTGGGTGCAAGATTGAAACAGCTTCAAGCAGAATTTGTAAATCCATGGACAGGCTTAGACTCATCACCACATTCATGAACGTGGCTGAGGCAGAGAATTTCAGCCGTGCCGCGCAATCGCTGCACCTGACGCCACAGGCTGTGAGTCTGCAAATATCACAGCTCGAATCGTGGTTGGGCGTGCGCCTGTTCCACCGCTCCACGCGCCGCATGGCATTGACGGAAGACGGCCGTGTGTTCTATGAGCGTTGCCGCGTCGGTCTTCAGTCGATCGACCAGGGCGAGCGTGAATTGCGCGACCGCGCAAGCGGCATCACCGGCTCGATCAAGGTGGCCTCAAGCCTGAGTCTCGGGCAGTTGCTGGTGGCGCCACTGCTGGCACAGTTCAACGAAAGCTATCCCGATATCCGCATCGAACTCGTGACGCAGAACCCCTGGCCCGACACGGTGGACCTGGGCATGGATATCGGTGTGATCGGCGGGCCACTGCTCAACGTATCGCTGGTCGCGCGCAGAGTCGGGCGCTTCACTCACATGCTCTGCGCCGCGCCTGCTTATCTGGCCGCCAAGGGGACACCCAAGAGCCCGCAAGAACTGCTGCAGCACTGCTGCATCGGCCTGAGGCACCCACGCACCAACCGCATCTGGCCCTGGACCTTTCAATCGGCCCGCCGGCAGACGATGCTGGAGCCGCCGTTCTCCTTCATCACGCAGGACCCTGCCGTACAGCGGCAGCTCGTGCTGCAGGGGGCAGGCATCGGCCAACTGACAGATTACTTTGCGCGACCTCTCATAGCCAGCGGAGCGCTGGTAGAGCTCCCCCTCGGCTACAGCGGCCCTCGTCTGGACGTGCATGTTTTCATTCCCCAGCGCGAACACACACCCCGGCGCATCAAGTTGCTCAATGATTTCCTCTATGAAAGGCTCAAGCAGTTCTTTCACAGCTAAAAGACTAAGGATAGAGAGGCCCTGGTCGATAGCGAGGGCTGCAGATACAGGAGTGGGAGTACAGCAGAATAGGTATCTGGCGCATCAATGCTGTGCACGCAAGTGGTGAGTTCGGGCATGCTTCCCCGCTGCGAAACTCACGCGGGCTGGACACCTCTCCAGCCACCCATCAGGCGCACAACCGGGCTACCCCTGATGAGGCGTACTTTGCAGCTTTGCCGTTTGCACAAATGCAGGCGGCATAACCCCGAGGATTTCGCTTAGCAACAGGGTTGCGTTGTTCAAAGGAATGGGGCCACTTCTCACGACGGCGGCGGCTGCATAGTCAACTTGTGCTTAACGGCACAGTAGCCTCCGAATAAACCGCCATACCGCACTGGTTCAGTCGACTACCCCCTCGGTTTCTGCATGAAATTTCCGACTTTTCACTTTCAATGCTAAATTAAAAAGAATCATTCTTATTTGCATTAAGTTTGATTCTTGCTGATTTTGGCGTTACGGATTTTCCAAAATTGGGAGGGAAGCGATGAATTTTATGGGTGCCACCTGGGTTACCGGAACCTGGGAAAACATGCTAGTAGTGGGTGTTGCCTGGTTCGTGGTTTATTTCGCGCTGTACGGTGCCTACCAACTAATAAGGAAGTTATGGAAAAAAGATTGGGATAAAAAACCAAACCTATTAGTTTTTATATTTATGACATTTACTTCCGGTTTTGTCTCGCCCATGGCTAAGAAGTGGTTGTTATTTTGAAAGGAAATGTGTGAGAGAACTAACTTGCAAAAGCAGCTCAAGCTGCGAACCCCTAGCATTGGTGAACATTTGGCATAGTTCACCCCGTCATAAATGGTTCGGAGTTTTTCCAAGGCTAGGAATTAAGAAGGAGTTCATAGAAGCCGGATACATATCTAGTGGAGCAGTCGTTCTCGCTCAGCAAGCTCTGATCTTAGACAATCCTGCTGCAGCCTTCCTCAGAATCTCACCGGAAAATATCGCTAATCCGTGCGTGTCGGCAATGATCTGATAGTGGCTGATCTCGCCTATAGATGTGCAGTCTGTTCCTCGTTTCGAGCACCTTGCTCGTCTTGCCAGTCAAAAGTCACTGACAGCGCTTGCTTTTAAACGGCCAATAGCTAAAGAAACTATGAATATACCCTACATTCACTGCAGCCTATTTGCCGGTATCTTGAAGGAGTAAATAAATGGATTTTCTTGGCGCGAAATGGCATTTAGGTACAACCTCTCACTTCCTAGTAACATTTTCTATCACGCTAATAGTTTTCTTTATTATTTTTGGAGGTTATCAATTACTTGGGAAAATGCAAAAGAAAAATCGAAAAAAGGAACTCAACGTCGGTTTTTTCACACTGACTCTTGCTGTATCGGTTGTTATAGGCCGTTGGGCCGAAAAATGGATATTTAGTTGAAAGGAAATTATTATGAGAGAGCTAACAATACAGGACTGTGAAGTGGTAAGCGGCGGCTTCGGCCCTGTGGGGGCTGGCATTGGTGCAGTGACGGGGGCTACGACATATATTGGTGCCACCATTGGTAGCGGTACCGGCTCGCTTGGCGGGCTACTCAACAGCACTGTTGTAGGTGCGGCTACCGGCTTTTTGTTAGGGCCTGCGGGAGGAAGCGCGATGCAGGTGGGTGCTAACCTGATTATTGGATCTCAGGTCGGCTTCTACACAGGCCTAGCCGGTGGTGTGGTCGAAAGTAGTATAAGCGACCAAGCAGGGACCAACTATAGTGGTACTAACTATCAATAACCCAATGCTTTAGATCTTTCTACGGAGCCCCATCAATTTTTAATTGCACTATTAAAAACAAATAACACTACTCATCATAAAAATGAAAATAGAGCTAGGAATTTCTTCTGAAGACTTTCAAAGGGAATATTTTGGGGTGAAGCCGTTACTGGTGCGCAGAGCATTTTCACCCTCATCGTTTTCTTGGCGAGATGCAAACGGAATTTTTGGACGCTGCAATGTCTTTGCAGGAGATTCCAAACTCTCTCATACTGGGCTTGTCCCTAAGTCCAGGTATGTGGAACGTTACAGAGATATTGGCGATCTTCGTCACCGCTTGATCAAGCCTGTGGTGTACGACTACCTGAGATGGGGCAACGCTGATCGCCAATAAAATCAAGAATGAACCCATAATAGATTCGCTTGCGTGGCAAATCGGAATATTTACTGGCCAGCCAGTCTCAACGGCACAGTAGCCTCCGAAAAAATCGCCATACCGCACTGGTTCAGTCGACTACCCCTCAGTTTCTGCATGAAATTTCCGACTTTTCACTATCAATGCTAGATTAAAAAAGAATCATTCTTGTTTGCGTTAAGTTTGATTCTTGCTGATTTTGGCGTTTCGGATTTTCCAAAATTGGGAGGGAAGCGATGAATTTTATGGGTGCCACCTGGGTTACCGGAACCTGGCAAAACATGCTAGTAGTAGGCGTTTCTATGTTCGTGGTTTTTTCCACGCTGTACGGCGCCTACCAACTAATAAGGAAGTTATGGAAAAAAGATTGGGATAAAAAACCGAACCAATTAGTTGTGTTGTTTATGACATGTACTTCAGCTTATGCCTCAGCCATGGCCGAGAAGTGGCTTTTGTTTTAAAAGGACTGACTACCCCCTCAGTTTCTGCATGAAATTTCCGACTTTTCACTTTCAATGCTAGATTAAAAAAGAATCATTCTCGTTTACATTAAGTTTGATTCTTGCTGATTTTGGCATTACGTATTTTCCAAAATTGGGAGGGAAGCGATGAATTTTATGGGTGCCACATGGGTTACCGGAACCTGGGAAAACATGCTAGTAGTGGGTGTTGCCTGGTTCGCGGTTTTTTTCGCGCTGTACGGCGCCTACCAACTAATAAGGAAGTTATGGAAAAAAGATTGGGATAAAAAACCAAACCTATTAGTTTTTATATTTATGACATCTACTTCCGGTTTTGCCTCGTCCATGGCTGAGAAGTGGTTATTATTTTGAAAGGAAATGTATGAGAGAACTAACTTTACGTGACTGTGAAGTGATTAGCGGTGGATTTGGCCCCGCTGGAGCCGTCATAGGAGGTATATCGTCGGGTGCAACGTTTATAACCCATTCCGCTGTCTCTGGTACGGGTTCATGGGGAGGGCTAGGCCTCGCGATCTTAGGTGGCGCAGCTGCTGGCTTTGTCACTGGACCCGCGGCTCCGACCGTTATGTCTTTCATGGCCAATACGATTGTAGGTTCTGTGGTCGGGGCCAACGTAGGAATGGCCGCCGGCGCGGGACAAAGAATGCTAGACGAAGCGGGTACTGACTATAGCGGAACTAATTATCAATAATCAACTGTATTAATAGTTGCCGTGCAGTAAATATATTATCTGCTGCGCGGTTAAAAGACAAGTAGCAAAAATCTTAATAATATGAAATTAGAGCTTGGCATTTCCTCTTCAGATTTTCAGAAGAATTATTTTGGGGTAAAGCCGCTGCTAATCCGTGGCGCAATTTCCCCCTCTTTGATTACCTGGCAAGCTGCAAACGAAGTTTTCGGACGGTGCGATGTCTTGTCTAAAGACTTCAAAATCTCACATGGGGGCCCGGTGGATAAGTCCCTGTATGTGGAGCCGTACATGGACATTGGCGTTCTTCGACACCGCCTTATCAAACCCGTGGTGTACGACTATCTGCGTGATGGAGCTACTCTAATCGCCAATAAAATCAAGAATGAACCACTCATTGACTCGCTTGCAAAACAGATTTGTCGGTTTACGGGGCAGCAAGTGGTTAGTAGCATCTACGCTGCTTTCGGTACACGAGATTCCTTCCGCGCACACTGGGACACCCGCGATGTATTTGCCATCCAGTTAATTGGCCGCAAGCGCTGGACTGTTTACGAACCATCGCTGCCCTACCCAATCTACACTCAGCAAAGCAAGGATTACGAGCATGCCTACCCTTGCCCGGACCAGCCTTGTATGGATTTCGTGCTTGAAGCGGGTGATGTGTTTTATCTGCCTCGTGGCTGGTGGCACAACCCTCTTCCCCTTGGTGAGCCGACATTTCACCTATCGGTTGGTACGTTCCCGCCACTTGCCCACAATTACCTCGCATGGGCCGTCGAACAGGCCAAGTCGTATGTGGAACTTCGCAAACCTCTTTCTGAGTGGGACCAGAGTCAAGACACCATCCAGGCAATGGCTAGCCACATCGCAGCCTTTTTAGCCAACTCCGACAATTACCGGAGGTTTCAGGATGAGCATTTAGCGGCTGCCCGCCTCGACTCGTCGTTAGCTATTGAGACTCTGGGCAGTCCAGGCGATGCCACCCTGCCTGACGAGCAGCGCCTGCGATTGTGCGCGATTGCATTGCATGGTATGGATAAAAACTACCTCATTGCAAACGGAACCCGAGTAGATTTAGACGAATCAAGTCTTTCAGTAATTCAGTCAATTGCTCAAACGCCGGGGATTGCAGTCGGTGAATTGCTGTCACAGCACCAAGCCATCGCACCTAAAAAGATTCGATCACTTGTCACCGAGCTTTGCCGCCAAGATGTCTTGGAACCCGTCTTCTAATCGGTGACGGGTATGGCTCCAGTCGATTTTTATCGAAAAGAGGCATCTTCTGCCGAGGTTGTGCCGTGGTTAGGAAAGATCATTCTGACCCGGCCATTATCGTTCACGATGCTTGTCACTCTCGCAGGCACCGTGACCGTCACGCTGTTTGCAATACTGATACTGGGGTCCTATACCAAACGGACAACGGTAAAAGGTCAATTAGTGCCTGTGGGCGGACAGATGAAAGTCTACGCGCTGCAGGCCGGCGTCATTCTAGAAAAATACGTCTCAGAGGGCATGACGGTAGCCCGCGGTGCTCCGCTATATAAGATTTCCAGCGAACGCTACGATGCCAACGCGTCTCCGGTGCAAGCGGAAATCAGCAGCCATCTCACGGACCGCCGCGACCTACTGACTGGCGAACTAGACAAAGCGCGTAAATTGCATGCCGATGAGCGCGACACCTTGGTCAGCAAATTAGCCAGCATATCGCGGGAATCTAAAGCGCTGGAGGCCCAGATCGTCAGTCAGCGACAATTGGTTCACATCACCAAAGATGCTTCGCAGCGTTACCAGGGCTTAGTCGAAAAAGGCTACATCTCTACCGACCAATTTCAGCAGCGCCAGGCTGACCACCTCGCACAGATGAAGGTGCTTCAAGGCTTGGAACGAGAACTTGCCGCGCTAGAGCAGCAACGCGTAGAGCGAAGCAACGAACTATCGGGGTTGGATCTGCGGCAGGCTAATCAGTTGGCTGCAACAGATCGTCAGATTTCCGCCATTAAGCAGGAACTTGCTGAAAGCGAAGCGCGAAGAACCGTGCTCATCCGTGCACCCGAGGCCGGAGTTGCGACTGCGGCCTTTGCCGAAGTCGGACACAGCGTTGACAGTGGGCTACCGCTGGTGAGCATTGTGCCGTCAAACACTCAGTTGGAGGCGGAACTGTACGCACCCAGCAAGTCCATCGGTTTCATTAAATCAGGTGATGCGGTCAATATTCGCTATCAAGCGTACCCATACCAAAAGTTCGGCATCTATAAGGGACAAGTCCTGTCGATCTCGCGCTCCAGCATTCCACCGGCAGAGCTTGCTCGCACCGTAAACGGAATTCACGGCATGGACAGCAGTACCGAGCAGCTCTATCGCCTACGCGTTGGGCTGTCGGCACAGGACGTCTTAGCTTATGGCCAGCCACGCCCCCTGCAAAGTGGCATGCACTTGGACGCAGACATCATGCAGGACAAGCGACGTCTCTATGAGTGGGTGCTTGAGCCGTTGTTCAGTCTTACGGGCCGGGTGTAGGAGAAGATATGTACGGATTCGATGCGCTCGCGTTGGGCTTTGGCCGACGCCTTCCTGTGGTTATACAAACAGAAGCGGCTGAGTGCGGGCTGGTTTGCCTCGCCATGATCGCCAGCTACCACGGATACCGCGCAGATGTGACGGAATTACGCCAGCGCTTCAGTGTGTCGCTCAAAGGCATGACTCTGGCGCAGATTATGCAAATAGCCCAGCAATTGAAACTGGGTACGCGAGCTCTTCGACTGGAGTTGAATGAGCTAGACAATTTGTCGTTACCTTGCCTAGTTCATTGGGAATTTGATCATTTTGTTGTCGTCAAATCCGTTAATGGCCGGCACGTGGACATCCATGATCCAGCCTGCGGCGCCCGGCGCATGGCATTGAGTGATTTTTCCAAGAAATTCACAGGAATAGCCTTGGAACTGTGGCCGTCCGCAGACTTTCAGAAAAAAGAAGCTAAGCCCCGGATACGGCTGCTTGGTTTGATGGGGAAGATTAGCGGGTTACGACGCTCGCTAGGCCAGATTCTGGTCTTGGGCTGCGCGTTGCAGGCATTCACCCTCGTTGGCCCCTTTTTAATGCAATGGACCATCGACAACGTAATTGTCAGCGATGACCGCGGCTTGCTTAACACGCTAGTGCTAGCGTTCTCGGCACTGCTCATTTTGCAGGTCGTGCTCGGCAGCGCCCGCGCTTGGGCCATGATTCATATGAGCACGCTATTTAGCGTTCAATGGCGAACCAACGTCTTTAGCCATCTTTTGAGATTGCCCAGCCAATATTTTGAGAAAAGGCACTTGGGCGATTTGGTCGCGCGATTTGGATCAGCTGATCAAATCCAGCAGACCCTTACTGCAAGCTTCCTGTCCGTCATTCTTGACGGGCTGATGGCAATCACGACAGTTACGCTGATGTTTGTCTTTAGCCCCCAGCTAGCAATGGTGGTAGTCGGTGCCATGACGATCTACGCCATGATTCGATGCGCCTGGTACACCCCGTTGCGCGACGCTACTGAGGAGCAAATCGTCCATGGTGCTCGACAGCAGACCCACTTCCTCGAAACAATTCGGGGTATCCAAGCAATCAAGCTTTTCCGTCATCTTGATCTGCGACGCTCAGCCTGGTTGAGCCTATTCGTTGAGCAGATGAACGCAGGCATTCGATCTCAAAAGCTGCAACTTTTTTACCAGCAGGCCAATGCGCTGCTATTCGGAGTTGAGAACTTGGTGGTGGTTTGGCTAGGTGCCACCATGGTGATGGACGGGGAGTTCACGGTAGGCATGCTGATGGCTTTTTATGCGTACAAGTCACAGTTCAGCGGTCGTGTTGGTAGCTTAATAGATCGTGTTTTCGAGCTGTTCATGTTGCGCCTACATAGCGAGCGCCTCGCCGATATTGCCCTCCATCCTCCAGAGGATGAGGCGATTCAAATGGACCGCGAATCAATCGTAAATTTACGCGCAAATATCGAGGTGAAAGGTTTGAGGTACCGCTACTCGGACCAGGAACCTTGGGTGCTTGACGGGGTTGATTTCACCATTGCAGAGGGTGAATCCGTAGCGATAGTGGGACCGTCTGGTGGTGGGAAAAGCACCTTGTGCAAAGTGTTGCTTGGCATCCTGCCAATCGGCCAGGGCAGCATACGTGTGTCGGGACAGGAAATTACGGCGCTAGGAGTTGGCGCATTGCGCGACATTTCCGGCAGCGTTATGCAAGATGACGTGTTATTCGCCGGGACACTTGCCGAGAACATCAGCTTTTTCTCTCCTGATTCCGACATGGTCTGGGTCATGGAATGCGCAAAAGCTGCAGGCCTACACGACGATATTGAATGTATGCCTATGCGATACAGCACTCTGGTCGGTGATATGGGCGCCGCGCTGTCGGGCGGGCAGCGGCAACGACTGCTGCTGGCTCGTGCCTTGTACAAGCGACCCAAGATACTTTTCCTTGACGAAGCGACCAGCCATCTCGATACCGACTGCGAACGTCGAGTCAATGCTGCCGTGAGAGCATTGAAGATTACCTGCATTATCGTTGCCCATCGGCCTGAAACAATCGCCAGCGCCGACCGAGTCATCGTCCTCGCTAATGGCCGCGTCGCAGACCTGCATAGCCATAGTCCATCATCGAACCGGTACGAGGAGCAGCTTTCTTGCGTCGATTAGCCGTCCTCAGCCTCTTGATTGCTACCGCTTGTTCTGCATCTATCTCTGCCGCCCACGGCGTGGGGTCAAAAGCTAATGCGATTGAGCCAATCCAGCTAGCGCTTGAACAGACGTTACACGCTGACCGTGATTCTTGCAGCAGAACCGGAAAAATAGCCACCCCGCTCGCCCTCGCTGAAGCAATAGAACGAAGCCTTTGTCATGACCCCACCCTACGTCAAGCGCTAAGCGGAGCGCAACTGCGTCTAGCTCAATTGGGCCAGAAACGTGCGGCATACCTGCCACGTATCGATGGCCAGTCCGTCAATTCATCGGGTCGTTCGGTGACCTACGAGGATGAGCGTGGCCCAATGCGAACGAACAGCCGGGTGCAATCGGGGGGGCTTAGTTTTAGTTGGGTTCTATTTGATTCAGGCCATAGGAAATCGGCACTAGACGGTGCGCGCGAGCTGCTTGCAGCCGCTAATGCCGACCAAAACGATGCAATGCAGCGTGCATTTTTAGACGCAGCTCAGCTGTATTTTGCGGTGCAAGCAGCGCATCGGCGTTTAACCGCGGCAGAGCAAGTCTTAGCCATGTCCAAAGAGCACTTTGTTGCGGCAAGCGAGAGGCATAAGGCCGGCGCCGCCGCATTGGCCGATCGCTATCAAGCACAGACTGCCTACACCCAAGCAAATCTGCGACGGTCGCGCGAACAAGGCGCATTAGTCAGCTCTCAAGGAGTTCTGGCCTTAAGAATGGGGCTGAGCGCGAGTGATCCTGTGCCCGTCATAGTCGACGAGACGAATCTGCAAACTCATCGTTACGTTGAGCATGTGGACGAATTGATTGCGGTGGCGCGGCAAAAACATCCGGTACTGGTAGCTGCACAAGCGCGCGTGGCCGCCGCTAACGCGGCCGTGGCTGAAGTTAAGGCGCAGGGTCGCCCGACATTGTCATTGACGGGAAATCTGAATAAAGCAAAAAATCGTATGACAGGCAGCGTAGGCGCTGAAAGCAACCGCAAGGAAAGCACGATAGGGCTGCAATTGAGCATCCCAATATTTCACGGTTTCGAGAAAACTTACCAAGTACAAGAAGCGCAAGCGCAAGCGGCCATTCAGATTGCGGCTCTGGATACACATCGGTTGCAAGTATCAATGGATGTGTGGACGCAGCACGCGAGTTTGAAGATGGAGACTGAGAATCTTTCACACACGACACAATTAGTCCAGCAATCGATGAAGTCCTTAGAGATCATGCAAGGTCGATACCTAGCAGGCGTGGGCAGCATGACCGATGTACTCAATGCCATGAGCGCCTATGCAAGCGCGCAAGAGCAACATATCGAAGTTACACGGAGTTGGCAGGTGAATCGCTTGAGTTTGGCAGGCAGTCTTGGCCGCCTGGGATTCTGGGACTTGGGCGACGAATGACTCTGCGGGTCACACACACAAAGATCTGTTGCCGGCAAGGCTGTCCGCCGCGATCCCTCGGGTGGCGGACCTTGGCATTTGCGGCTCTGAAGCCCAATGCGCATGGGCCGGCGTGCAGGGGTTTGCTACATTGAGCCCATGAAACATGTTTCAAGCCTGGCAGGGATGATGATCGTCGTGGCGGCGGCCGGTGGCTGCGCGCAATCGGTTTCGGTCAATTTTGGCAACCCCTCGGAAGCCAACTGCAAGAAACAGGGCGGCGTGCTGCGCACCGAGAAGGGGGCGGATGCTGATCGAAATACCTGCGTGCTGCCTGACGGCTCTGCTTTTGAGGAGTGGGTGCAGCACGCGCGGCAGCCGCCCGCGAAATAGGTCGAGGCCCAGAGCTGGCTTCAGGCGGCGGCAAGGCGCGGCTCAGGCCAGCGCTGTCTTGATGCCGCAGGGGCTGGCAGGCGTGGAAGATGGCTTCAATCGCGCAGCACCGCGGAGTGCTCGAAATTCTCCGATATGGCCTGTGTGCCGTCGTCAAAGACCAATACGCGCTCGGGCCAGCGCATGGCGGCGAGCTTGCTGCGCTGCACAGGGTCGTGGCCGCGCAGGCGGTCTAGCCAGCGCGCTCCTACCGAATAGTCCACGCAGAACACATTGCCGCGCAGGCCGTGCCATGACAGCGGGGGCGTTGCGCCAAACAGGTTTTCAAACTGCGAGCCATGCGCCGGTGCGTCGGCCGGGCGCAGGCGGCGCCAGTAGTGGCCGACGATGACGGCGGGCGCTTCTTCATATTCATTCCACCAGCCCACGCGTTCGACAAAACGCCATTTGCCGCCCGCGTAAAAGGGGTTGCGGCATTCGCGTTCCACGCCGGCCGTCAGCACCTTCAGAGGGTTGACCATGGCCTTGTTGAGTTCGTTCTCGCTATGGGCCGGCAGAAACGGCGGCTCGTGGCGATAGTCTTCGAGGCTGTAAGGCCAGCTCTGTTCTTCCTGGCGCATACGCTCAGCCACGCATTGGGCGATGGCCTGTTCGTCGGCAATCGTCTCGAAGTGGTCGTAGGCAGCGCGTGCGCTGCCGCTGGGCAACTGGCGAATCATGGCAATTTGCTCGGGCCGCCACGCGGCATGAACAATGCGCAGATCCTCGCGCTCCAGCGCGATCGGCAACTGACCGAGCCGCTCGAGCATGGCGGGAGTCTGCTCGGCCGGCATGCGCGCGAAAGGCGCGTACTTGGGCTGATCGGCGTCGATGCGACTGTCGAAGAACCAGCCCGAGCCATCCTTGGCATCTTCGCGCAGCAGATTGATTTCGTGGTTGCCCAGCACCGCATGGGCCGTGCCCGAGGCCAGCATGGCGCCGACCAGCGCGAGCACCGAAGGGCTGTCCGGCCCGCGGTCGCAGAAGTCGCCGACAAACACCAGTCGCCGGCCTTCGGGGTGATTGCCCTGGAGGTCGTAGCCCAGGTGGCCCAGCAATTGCACCAGCGCTGCATATTCGCCGTGGATATCGCCAACGATATCGAGGGTGCCAGGAGGCAGGGGCTGGACTAGGCTCATGATGAAAGGGCGATAGGCTTGCGGGGTTGGAGGGCTCAGGCTGCAGCAGGCGACCTTGCCATTGTCATACGACAGTCATGCAGTGAAGCTGACAATTGTTGCAATGCAACACCGCGAGGGCAAGAGAGTTTTGTCTCGTGCCGGACTGCTGGCCGGCCGGTGCCGATGCGATACCGCACGGCACGAGCCCGCGACAAGGCTCAGCCCTGCCGCTCGAAGCGGACAAAGCGGTAGGGCAGGCCATTGGCAGAGACATGCTCGCTGCGGCTCACGGCCTGCCACTGCTCGCCCAGTTCGGGGGCAAAGGCATCGCCTTCGAAGTCGCGGCAGATTTCGGTCACTTCCACGGCATCGGCCAGCGGCAGGGCCTGGGCATAGATCTGCGCGCCGCCGATGACCCAGACGTCTTGCGAGAGCTTGCAGCCCAGCGCCAGCGCTTCGGGCAGGCTGGCGGCGCGCAGGACCTGGTCGGATGCCGGCTCGGCTTGCCAGTCGGTCTGGCGGGTGACGACGATATTGCAGCGGCCCGGCAGGGGGCGGAAGCGCGCAGGCAGCGAGTCCCAGGTCTTGCGGCCCATGATGACGGCGCAGCCCCGGGTCAGTTCCTTGAAATGCGCCATGTCTTCCGGCAGGTGCCAGGGCATGGTGTTGTCCTTGCCGATGACGCCGTTGGCTGCGCGGGCGTAGATGAGTTGAATGGCCATAGCTATCAATAAAGAAGCTACTAGCGCTTGTCAGTTATTGATTTCAGATATGAAAGTACTTGAAATCGTTTTCTATCAAGCGATAGCAGCTTCTATTTTTATAGTGATTCGAAGAGCAGCAGTTTAGACCGCCACGGGCGCCTTGATGCCGGCATGGTGCTGATAGTCCAGCACTTCGAAGTCCTCGTACTCGTAGCCGAAGATGGAGTCGGGCTTGCGCTTGATGTTCAGCGTCGGATAGGCGAAGGGCTGTCGCGACAGCTGGGTCTGCACCTGTTCGAAGTGGTTGTTGTAGATGTGGCAGTCGCCGCCGGTCCAGATGAAGTCGCCCACTTCCAGGCCGCATTGCTGGGCCAGCATATGGGTCAGCAGCGCGTAGCTGGCGATGTTGAAGGGCACGCCCAGGAAGATGTCGGCGCTGCGCTGGTAGAGCTGGCAGCTGAGCTTGCCGTCGGCCACATAGAACTGGAAGAAGGAGTGGCAGGGCATGAGCGCCATCTGGTCCAGCTCGGCCACGTTCCAGGCGCTGACGATGATGCGGCGGCTGTCGGGATTGTTCTGGAGCTGCTTGACGACTTCTGCAATCTGGTCGACATGCGTGCCGTCGGCCTTGGGCCAGCTGCGCCATTGCACGCCGTAGACCGGGCCCAGGTCGCCGGTTTCCTTGTCGGCCCATTCGTCCCAGATGGTGCAGCCGCGCTCCTGCAGCCATTTCACATTGCTGTCGCCGCGCAGAAACCACAGCAGCTCCAGGATGATGGACTTCAGGTGCACCTTCTTGGTGGTGACCAGCGGGAAGCCTTCATTGAGGTTGAAGCGCATCTGGTAGCCGAACACGCTGCGCGTGCCCGTGCCCGTGCGGTCGGTCTTGGATGCGCCGTGCTCGAACACATGGCGCATAAAGGTTTCGTACTGGCAGCGCACGGGGCGCAGGGTGCAGGTGGTGGAGTTCATGGTGCAAAAAGCGGTCAAAGACTTGCAAAGACTGGCTGTGCCGTCAGCGTACACAAGGTGGCGCTGCTCTTGAAGAGGGTGGGCCCGCAGGGGCCGCGACAGCCGAAGTGTGCCACGTGCGCGAGCGTGCCGGCTTGCCGGCTGTCAATGACCCGGCCTGCGGCCCTGTCTGTCCCAAAGTCGCTGTCGCTGGCTTCACAATGGCAAGGAAAACAACCGAGCTGAAACAAGGAGAGTGAGCTCATGTCACGCAATTTTGTGAGCACTGCGGCGGTTGCGCTGGCCGCTGCGGCCTTGCTGGTCGCCTGCGACAAGACCAAGGCCCCGGCTCCCACCGCCGCTGCAGCGGATGCCCGGGCGGCGGCGGCCCCGCCCGCTGCCACGGCACAGATCGAGGAGGCGGCCACGGCACAGATAGAGGCGGCGGCTACGGCGCCCGTCGAGGAAGTGCGCGTTCCCCATGTGGCCACGGACGGCGAGCCAGGCCTGGACAGCCTCAAGCCGCTGCAGGGCAAGTACCGCTGGGATGGAGTGGACTATGTGAAGGATGGCGTGCTGGCCCTGCGGCTGAAGACGCTGATGGGCCCTCAGTACGACACGCTGCTCAAGAACCTGCAGGCCCTGGGTCCGCTGGAGCCTTCCGCAGCTGTGCTGTACGTGATGGGCAATCGCCAGCATCAGGGCGGCGAGGAAATGGCCGCCGTGGTGATCGACCCGGTGCGCAACGGCCTGCGCGTCTGGCTGCTCAGCGAGGGCCGGCAGACCGTGTTCACCGATGTGGACGGCGCAGACATTCCCTGGCCCAGTGCGGTGCAAAGCATGCTGCGCAATATCGAGACCACCCAATGAAGCCCTGGCTGCGGCCAGAAAAAAAGCCCTGCCGATCCTGGCAGGGCTTTTTTTATCGGCGGCGGCGGGATCAGCCGCGCGTCAGCACCACGCCGGGGTTCATGATGCCCTGCGGGTCCAGTGCCTGCTTGATGGCGCGCATCATCTGCAGGGCAACGGGGGACTGGTATTTTTCGAGCTTGTCCGTCTTGAGCGCACCCACGCCATGCTCGGCCGAGAACGAGCCGCCGAAGGCGTCCACGGCCTCGTAGACCAGGTGGTTGACCAGGGCCTCCTTGTCGCGCAGAAAGGCCTTGCCGTCCTCGCCTTCGGGCACCTGCACGTTGTAGTGCAGATTGCCGTCGCCCAGATGGCCGAAGTTGACCAGCCGCACGCCGGGAATCTCGCGCTTGAGCACGGCGTCGGCATGCTCGACAAAGGCGGGAATGCGCGAGGCGGCGACCGAGATATCGTGCTTGATGTTCAGGCCTTCCTCGGCCTGGGCCAGGGGAATGCTCTCGCGGATATGCCACAGGTCATGGGCCTGGGTCAGGTTTTCCGCCACCACGGCGTTGACCACGCAGCCGTCTTCAAAGGCCAGCTCCAGCAGGTGCTCGAAGCGCAGGCGTGCATGCTGTTCGGACTCGCTGTCGCTGTTCTCCAGCAGCACGCAGTAGGGCGCTTCGTCGCCCATGTCGGCCCCCTTTTCGGTGAAGGGCACGCGCAGCTGCGGCATGTGCTTGACGACCAGGCTCAGCGCAAACTGGCCCATGACTTCAAAGCCTGTCAGCCCCGCACCCAGATGCTGGTGCGCCAGGCCCAGCAGGCGCACCGCAGCTTCCATGGACGGCACGGCGGCAAAGGCGGTGAGCTGGGCGGCCGGTTGCGGGAACAGCTTCATGGTCGCGGCGGTGATGATGCCCAGCGTGCCTTCGCTGCCGATGAACAGGTCGCGCAGGTCATAGCCGGTGTTGTCCTTGCGCAGGCCTTTGAGGCCGTCCCAGATCTCGCCCTGGGGCGTCACCACTTCCAGGCCCAGGCACAGGTCGCGGGTGTTGCCATAGCGCACCACCTGTGTGCCGCCGGCGTTGGTGCCCAGATTGCCGCCGATCGTGCAGCTGCCTTCGGCGGCCAGCGACAGCGGGAACAGCAGGCCTTGCTGGTCCGCCAGATCCTGCAGGTTCTGCAAAATGCAGCCGGCTTCGACGGTGAAGGTCAGATTGTCCTTGTCGATATGGCGCACGGCGTTCAGGCGCGTCAGGCTGAGCACGACCTGCTGGCCGCTGTCGTCGGGGGTCGAGCCTACGGAAAGCCCGGTATTGCCGCCCTGGGGCACGATCTGCACGCCGGCTGCGGCGCAGGCCTTGACCACGCCGGCCACTTCGGCCGTGTTGCCGGGGCGCACCACGGCCAGGGACTTGCCGTGTACGCGCTTGCGCCAGTCCTGCTCGTAGGCGGTCAGATCGCCCTCGGTCAGCACATGGGGGGCGCCCACAATCTGGCGCAGGGATTCAAGCAAAGCGGTAGAAGTCATGGCAAGCAGGCCGCAGCGGGGGCGGCAGAGAGGGAAAACAGACGGAAATCCTAAGCCAGGCACAGCGCTGCGGCAGGAAAACCATGAAGCCGCAAGCGTAGAGCATGGCAGACTACCGGACAATCGAAATAAATTGCTTGGTTATGCCGGTTTTTCCGAACAATATCAGTCTGCGCCAGCTGCGCGCCTTTGACGAGGTGGCGCGCCAGGGTGCGTTTGCCCCTGCGGCCCGCGAGCTGTGCCTGACGCAGTCGGCCCTGTCCGAATCCATTCGGCAGCTGGAAGAGGCCCTGGGCCTGCGGCTGTTTGACCGCACCACGCGCACCGTGGGGCTGACGGCCGCCGGTCAGGCCTTCTTGCTCGATGTGCGCCAGGCCTTCGAGAGCCTGGAGCAGGGCTTTCAGAACCTGGGTGATCTGGCCGCGCTGCGCCGCGGCAAGGTGCGCATTGCTGCCGCTCCGTCGGTGCTGGCGGTGTTGCTGCTGCCGGTGCTGCCCGCCTTGCGGGCCCGGCATCCGGGCATCGAGGTGGATCTGATCGAGGACAGCGCCGAAGGCATTGCCCAGCGCGTGCAGGCCGGCAGCGTGGATTTCGGCGTGGGAGCGGCGCACCCGGCAGGCGGCGATTTGCTGACCCAGCCGCTGATCAGCGATGCCATGGGGCTGGTGGCCAGGCTCGATGAGCCTTTGCTGCAGGCCGGGCGGCTGACGGCGGCCGATCTGGCCCAACTGCCTCATCTGGCATTTGTGGGGCTGACCACCGACACCGCCATCAGCCAGCTGCTGGCTTCGGCACCGGGCATGCCGCAGAGCCTGCTGCAGACACCGCTGCGCCTGTCCAATCCGCAATTGCTGTTCGAGGCCGTGAGCCTGGGCCTGGGCGTGAGCATCGTTCCGGCGCTGACGGCGCGTCACCCTTCGCTGGGCTTGCAGGGCGATCTGGGCTTTCGCCTGCTGGACGAGCCGCGCATCCTGCGCCGCACGCTGCTGATTCAGCGCCCGCGCCGTGCGCTGTCACCGGCCGCGCAGCTGCTGTTCGATGCGCTGGCGGCGCAGGTGCAGACGCTGGCGCAGTTCGAAGGCATTACGCCTGATTGAGCCGGGCCGCCTTGACGGCTCGCTGGCGCAGGCGCACATGGGCTGCGCAGGCGATGAAGAGCAACACGCACAGCACCACCTCTGCCAGCGCCAGCCAGCGGCTGGGCGCGGCATCGCTCCAGGCCCGCACCACGCCCTCGGTGAAGTAGAGCCACACCAGCAGGCTGAGCCAGCGATAGGTGTACATGCGGCGCTTGAGCAGGCCGATCACGGCAAAGGCCAGCGGCAGGGCCTTGAGAAACAGCCAGGTGCCGCCTTCGCGCAGCGGGGCCAGCCACAGCTCCCAGGCCACGCACAGCAGCATCAGTGCCAGCAGGCTGCCCACGGCCAACCAGCGCGTGGCGGCCACATCGGAGCCGGGCTGCTGGATTGGTGAAGAAGTGTTTTCGGCGGCTTGGGGCGAGAGGGCGTCGGTCATAGCAGTGGCATCATATCGGTCATGCCAGCTTTGTTTGAATCCGGTCGTTTTGTTTTGCGTTCTGCGCTTGATGTTGCGCAGCACCCGTCCTCCTTTTGCGTTCGAGAAGGAGTGCCGTCATGAAGAAAAACGAGCGTGCTGGCTTCTGGGCGGCGCTGGAAGGCAAGGCTCAGCAAGCCAGGCCGGTGGCGGAGGATAGGGACAGTCCGGCGCAACCGGCTTCGGCGCACGCGCCTGCGGCAGCGCAGGTAGCGAGCGCAGGGCCGCTCGATCAGCGCCAGGAGCCCAGCCTCGATGGTCCGGGCATACCGCTGGAGCCGGTGTTCGAGCCCATGGCCGAACCTGGCCGCAGCATGAGCCCGCCCGAACCCGTGCCAGCTCCTGCCGTATCGCCTGCAGCAGCATTCAGCACGGCAGCTCAGGGCTGGAGCAGCTATTCCACGCCGAATGCGACGTCAGCCCAGGAGCAAAAAGCGGCGCATGCTTACGCTTCAGGAGTCGCGGACAGTCCCGACCTACGCCCGCAGCGCGTTGCCGAGCGCCCGCGCAGCCGCAGCCTCGACAAGGCCAGGGCGCTGGCGGCGGGCTGCAAGGATCTGGCCGGGCGCATCCCCAAGCCCCAGATGCCCAGCCAGCAGGAGCTCAAGGCTGCCTTGCGCCGCAGGAGCCGCCGTGCGCAGCAGCGCCTGCGTACCTTCCCCTGGCACAACACGGCCCAGGTGCTGCTGGCGCGCTTCAAGGAGGACCGGCTGGGCGTGACCGCCAGCAGTCTTACCTTTACCTCGCTGCTGGCGCTGGTGCCGTTCTTTACCGTGGCGCTGGCCCTGTTCACGGCCTTCCCGATTTTTGGCAAGGCGCAGAAGGTGCTGGAGCGCTGGCTGATGGACAGCCTGATTCCCGAGACCATTGCGCGCCAGGTGCTGGGCTATCTCACGCAGTTCGCTTCCAAGGCGAGCCAGCTGGGCCTGGTCGGCTTTTCCATCCTGATGGTCACGGCCATTGCGCTGATCCTGACCATCGACCGCACGCTCAACAACATCTGGCGCGTGCGCCAGCTCAGGCCGCTGGGCCAGCGGGTGCTGATCTACTGGGCCGCCATCACGCTGGGGCCGCTGCTGCTGGGCCTGAGCCTGGTGCTTTCGTCCTATGTGATGTCAGCTTCCAAGGGCCTGGTCAATGCGCTGCCCGGCAGCCTGCGCTTTGTCTTTGATTCCATAGAGTTCGTGGTGCTGGCCGCCGGCATGGCAGGGCTCTACCACTATGTGCCCAACACGCCGGTGCGCTGGCGCCATGCGCTGGTGGGGGGCGTGTTCGTGGCCGTGTTCATGGAAGTGGCCAAGAAGGTGCTGGGCCTCTATCTGTCGTCCGTGCCGACCTACTCGGTGATCTACGGCGCGTTTGCCACACTGCCGATCCTGCTGATCTGGATGTATGTGGCCTGGAGCATTGTGCTGCTGGGAGCTCTGGTCACGGCCTATCTGCCCACGGTACTCGCCGGCGTGGAGCGGATGACGGGGCATCGCGGCTGGCAGTTCGAGCTGGCGGTGGAGGTGCTGCAATGCCTGGCCAAGGAGCGCGAGCTGCCGCACAAGGGCCTGTATGTGCACCAGCTGTCGCGCCGCCTGCGCGTGGAAGCCTCCCAGATTCAACCCGTGCTGCAGGCGCTGGCCAAGCTGGACTGGGTAGGGGCCGTACAGCCGCCCGATGCCTATGTGTCGCTTGAGAGCACCGAGCCGCGCTATGTGTTGCTGGTCGATCCGCAGGCCACGCGGGTTGAGCCTCTGGTGCAGAGCCTGTTGCTTGAGCCGTCCGAGGCGGTGCGGCCGCTGTGGCAGCGCGCCCAGCTCGATGCCATGACCGTGGCCGAGTTGATTGCCGCCCCGGGTGGAGATATTCATAGAGTTTGATGGCGGCGGGCGGATATCTATGAATATCTGCACTAAGGGCGGGACCTTTGAAGGCAGGCGTCGCATGGCCCATGGGCAGCCGATCCGCTGCCCGCACAGCAGGCCGGCGCAAGTGCTTCAGAGGCGGTGCGGTGCTACATCTTGAGGCGACCCAGCAAGATGTCGCGCCACATCATCCAGTCGCCCAGAAGGCTGTAGAGCGGTCGCTTGAAGCTGGCGGGCTTGTTTTTCTCGAAGCCGAAATGTCCTGCCCAGGCAAAGGCGTAGCCGCAGATCAGGCCTGCGAGCAAATACCACCAGTCGCCCGTCAAAAACAGCGCCAGCAGAAACACCAGCGACAGACTGGTGCCGATGAAGTGCAGCCGCCTGCAGGTGGCGTTGCGGTGCTCGCCCAGATAGAAGGGGTAGAACTCGGCAAAGCTCTTGAACTGGCGCGGATCCACGCTGGCCTTGACAGCGCCGTCCGGTTCTGAGGTCGTGGTCTGTGACATGGCGAACCCCGTTGAAGTGGATGCTGTTTTTATACTGCCGACCGCCTGTGCGGGCCAGCGGGTTAGCGAGTGCTGCCAGGTCGCCGCAAGCGCGCTTCGTCACCTGAACGACAGGCTGTAGAGGCCAAGACTGATCAAAATCGGCCAGATTCACCATCTTTGCGGCCACTCCAGCTTCTGGCCAAGCGGCCATGAGCGCTCTTTTGCTAAGGTGGCAGCACATCTCATCGCCATTCAACCCAGACCCTGCCCATGCTTGACGACACCATGCCGCCCGTTGTGATCAGCTCCAGTGAAACCCGTGTTCAGACGCCCGACGGGCAGCTGCATGTCAAGCGCTGGCAAGCCCAGGGCGAGGCGGCCAGGGCGCCGCTGGTGCTGATGCACGACTCGCTGGGCAGTGTGGATCTGTGGCGCGAATTTCCCGCCCAGCTGGCTGCGGCCACCGGGCGCGAAGTCATTGCCTATGACCGCCTGGGCTTCGGCCATTCGGACCCCAATCCGCATCGGCTTCAGCCCAGTTTTGTGGAGAGCGAGGTCGAGGCCGGTTTCACGCCGCTTCACCGGGCGCTGGGCCTGGACGCTTTCGTGATGCTGGGGCATAGCGTGGGCGGCGGCATGGCGGCCATGGTGGCGGCGGCCTATGGAAGGCAGTGCCAGGCGCTGATCACCGAATCGGCGCAAAGCTTTGTCGAAGACCGCACGCTGCAGGGCATCAGTGCGGCGCGCGACAACTTTGCCCAGCCCGGCCAGCTGGAGCGACTCGCTCGCTACCATGGCGACAAGGCGGCCTGGGTGCTGTCGGCCTGGGTGGACACCTGGCTGAGCCCGCCTTTTGCGCATTACCGGCTGGATGCTGCCTTGAAGCAGGTGCATTGCCCGGTGTTGGCGATTCACGGCGAGCTCGATGAATTCGGCTCCCTGGTGCATCCCGAGAACATCTGCACCTGGGCGCAAGGCCCTTGCGAGGCTGAAATCATTGCCGGTGGCGGCCATGTACCGCACCGCGAGCTGCCCGATCGCATCAGCCGCCGCATCGCCGCTTTTCTGTCAAGAATCGCCTGACTCTGTTTGAGCCAGTCGCCCGCGTGCGTAGTCGACCAGATCGGCCGGGTAGTGGGGGCTGGCGCGCAAGGCACTGTCATCCCAGCCGTAGAGCACGGCCAGGGCGGCCACCTCGAGCGCCCAGTAGCCCGTGCCCAGCCACGGGCCGCCTTTTTTCTGCTGCTTGGGCGAGAGCTTGAGAAACTCCTGGTACTGGGTTTGCAGATAGGGCAGCAGTGGGTCAGGCAGGGCTTCGAGCTGCTCAAAAAAAGGCTTCATGGCGCCGTAAGGGCGTTTGTGGAAAAGCTCCTCACTGACTTGCTGCAACTGCAGACCGCCTGCACACAGATAATCGAGCAACTGGTCCGTATCGAACGCCAGCACATACTCATCAATCGCCGGGACGTCGTCCTGTGCATCCAGCAGTGTGGCCAGTGACAGCAGGGTCACGGCAATAGCGTAATCGTCGGTGCGTGTATTGACCGGCGCACCTACGCCATAGTCCTCGCCAGTTTCCTGCGCCATGCCGGCGCGCGCATGCTCGGCCACCGAGGCAGCATCAATCCACAGCGCGGCCACTTCCTGGTAGATGGGGCGCAGCACATCGCCGCTCAGACCCAGGTCAATGCCATAGATCAGCAGCCAGCGCGCTTGCTCGCCCGCTTCCTTCCATCTCCAGTAGTTCTCCAGTGCGGCATGCGCCTTGAAATCCTGGGGAGCTTTATAGCTATCGCCGTCGGCAAAGCGCTTGAGCGCGCTCAGTGCCTCCTTCCAGTCGGCTTTTTTATCGCTCAGATTGAGATTGCGCCGGGGCTGCAAACCAGTCAGTGAAATCTTGGCCCATTCGGCGCAGGCGGCAGCCAGCTGGCCGTGGTGCTGGAAGGTTTGGCTCATGGCGCAAGCTTAATCGCTCATGCAGCCAGGAAATCCCGAATCGCAAACAGCGTCGCGTCGGGCGACTCCGTCATCTGGTTGTGGCCGTTGGGAATCACCTGCACCTTCACTGCCTTGCCGGCGCCTTTGGCCGCCTCTATCAAGCCTTTTGCGGCCTTGGGTGGTGTCATCTGGTCCTGTTCGCCCAGCACGAACAGAAGCGGGCAGGCGGCCTGCGTCATGGCTGCTTCGCCACCTGCATAGCTGTCACAGGCCTTGAAGCCTGCATGCAGCAGATTCGTGCGAGCGTTGCTGGCCAGCACGCGGCGGCCCAGGGCCATGCCGGCACCGAACACCCAGCTGCCTGCGCCATTGGGCGGTGCCAGCGTGGCGCGCGAGAAGGTGTTGACCATCTGGATGGCTTTCTCGGGCGTGTTCAGCGCCGACTCCAGCAGCGCGGGCGAGACCTTCATGGGAAAGGCCGTACCCACCAGCACCAGATGGCTGATGCGCGTCTTTAGCCTGGCCGCAGTTTCCATGGCAATCAGGCTGCCCCAACTATGGCCGATCAACGCAGCTTGCTGCAGGCTTGCCGCATCCATCAGCGCGCCTATGAAGGCTGCTGCCTCCTCGACGGATTCCGGTGCTTGCCCTCCGCTTTTGCAATGGCCAGGCAAATCGATGGCCAGGACGTTCCAGCCGTGATTGGCCATGTAGCGGCTTTGCAGCGCCCAGACACTGTGATCGCAGAGCACGCCGTGGATGAAAATGGCGGTGGGCTTGGCCGCGTCGAAAGCCTTGCCGCCGGTGTAGGCGTAGATGTCTGCGCCTTGCACATTGATTTGCATGTTTGTCTCCGGTTCTGTTCTTTGTGGTTCAGCCGTGTTCACCAAGCCATTGCTGAGCCAGCTCACGTATGTTGTCGCAGGCATCGTGTGCGGCGGCATGCTCAATCGCAGCTCGCTGCGCTGCGCTGGCTTTTTTCCAATACCGCAGGCCCAGCATGGCCTGATAGCGTACGCCGTCGTTGCTGTCGTGACTCAGGGCCTGTGCCAGTGCAGGGGTGATGCGCCTGCCCGCAGCGGCACCAAGGCTTCGCTCTCCCATGATGCAGGCAGCATGCACGCGCACCAGAGCGTGAGCGGACTGCAAAGCGCACAGGGCTTGCTCCAAATCCGCAACCCGAAGGCTGCAATAACCACCTCCAGGTGATAGCTCTTCATTCAGCGCCTGGGTCAAGGCCGGGTGCTTGAGGTCGAGCGCCCGCTCCAGTGGCGCGTAGTCAAGGTGCAGGGGCGTGGTTCCCGGCTTGCTGTTCCAGGAGCGGTAGGGGTAGGCAATGCCTTGCGCGATCCTGTCCGCAGGCACGGCCGGGCCACCTATTTGCTGCTGCAGCCATTCCTGGTCGCCTAACGCCCCCAGGGCACTGGCGCACCAGCCTCGCTCGCTTTCTTGCCCGGGGCTGTGGATGGGGGCCTGCACCTGCTGACGCAGTGCAGTCAGTATCTGTTCGTCCCGGTAGGCCATCTGGGCCAGCAGCATGGCCGCACGCCACTGTTTGCCAGGCCGAGTCAGCATGGGCAGCAGCGCATGAGCCACCTGGCGGTGATCCATGACAAGCAGAGCAGCTTCTGCCTCCTCGCCCAGCGATTGCGCCTCTTTGCGGCTCAGTCCCAGTTCCGTGCACCCGATACCTTCCAGGCAGCTCAAATGGTATTGCAGCTGTTGAGCGGGGGAGAGTGCAGCCACTCTGGCGCGTCTTTGCGCATCCAGGTCATGGCTGGGAAACAAGGCAAGAAAGCGCGCCTGCCCCATGCTCTGGCGCGCCAGGGCTTCGCATTCCTGAGTGTCTTGCACATAGATCAGCACCGCAAACTCTGGAGTGAGCTGGCTGGCCCAGGGCGATTTTTGACAGGCTTTGGTCAGCTGCTTGCAGATGCGGATCAGCGCCTTGATCAGGTGCGCCTCGGTACGCAACCAGTGGGCAGGCGTGCTTTTATTGGCTTCGGCCAGCAAGGCTTGCTCCAGTTGCTCCAACTCCTGAGAGTCGGAGGCTGAATCCAGCGCTTCCCATTCCCAATCCGGAGGATTCCAGCGCAGAGTGCCCAACCGGCCGGTATCCAGGTCGAATTCGGACAAGCGACTCTGCGGCGATGGGGCATTCACCATTTGTGAATAGGCCCGCTCGCTATTGGCGGACAGCGTGGGCAGATAAATGGGGCCGTCCTGCTCGCGGTACAGGCCGTTCAGTGCCAGTGCGTAGATGCTTTCCTGAGGGTTCGCGGCCAGGAACGCCTGAGCATCTTGCCAGTAGATGCTGAATAAAGTCTGTTCAAACTGCTTCCAGTCCAGCGATGCAGAAGTTGTGGCAACCATGTTTGTTCAGGTCTCTCAGGCCGCTTTCTCGGCCGCCTTGAGGGCGCGCTTGAGGTCGTCAATCAGATCGTCGGCATCTTCCAGGCCGATAGACAGCCGGATCGTTCCCTGGCCGATGCCTGCCTGGGTCAGCGCCTCGTCGCTCATGCGGAAATGCGTGGTACTGGCGGGGTGGATCACCAGAGAGCGGCAGTCGCCCACATTGGCCAGATGGCTGAAGACCTTCAGTGTCTCGATGAACTTCTTGCCCTGGTTGCGGTTGCCCACAATGTCAAAGCTGAACACAGAGCCTGCGCCGCGCGGCAGCAGCTTGCTGGCCAGAGCGTGCGAGGGGTGGGTCTCCAGCATGGGGTGGCCCACGTGACTGACCAGCGGGTGGCTGGCGAGGAACTGCACCACTTTTTCGGTGTTGCGCATATGGCGCTCCATGCGCAGCGGCAGGGTCTCTATGCCTTGCAGGATCAGCCAGGCGCTGTGCGGGCTCATGCAGGCGCCGAAGTCACGCAGGCCTTCGCGGCGGGCGCGCAGCAAAAAGGCGCCCGTGGTGGACTCCTCGCTGAACACCATGTTGTGAAAGCCGTCATAGGGCTGGGTCAGCTCGGGAAAGCGCCCCGACTTTTCCCAGTCGAAGCTGCCGCCATCGACGACGATGCCGCCAATCACCGTGCCGTGACCGGACAGAAACTTGGTGGCCGAGTGGTAGACGATGTCCGCGCCATGCTCGAAGGGCTTGATCAGCCAGGGCGAGGTGAGGGTGGAGTCCACCAGCAGCGGAACGCCGGCTTCGTGGGCGATCTGGCTCACGGTGGGAATGTCCAGCACATCCAGGCCGGGGTTGCCCACGGTCTCGCCAAAGAACAGCTTGGTGTTGGGGCGCACCGCAGCCTTCCAGCCATCGATGTCGCCGGGCTTCACAAACGTGGTCTCGATGCCGAAGCGCGCCAGCGTGTAGTGCAGCAGGTTCTGCGAGCCGCCATACAGCGCCGTGCTGGCCACGATGTGGCTGCCCGCGCCCATCAGCGTGGCAATCGACAGGTGCAGCGCCGCCTGGCCGCTGGCCACGGCAATGGCGCCCACGCCGCCTTCCAGGGCCGAGACGCGCTGCTCCAGCACCGCATTGGTGGGGTTGGAGATGCGGCTGTAGACATGGCCGGGTCGCTCCAGATTGAACAGGCTTGCCGCGTGGTCGCTGGATTCGAAGACAAAGGACGTGGTCAGATGGATGGGTACGGCACGTGCGCCGGTGGCGGGGTCGGGCTGGGCGCCTGCATGCAGGCTCAGGGTGTCAAAGCCGGGGTCAGAGTAGCCGGGCATGTTTTGTCTCCATGGCTGGTTTTGATCGACGCAATGTGTGATCAAGCACGCAATCAAATATCGATTTGGTCGGATAGACGAATGAATATGTAGAAATTCATGTGTTTCGTCATTGCTTTAGTTTTTCTCAATGCAAGCCATTGTGGGCTATATTTGTGCACGCACCTGCATTCTGTGTAAAGCGATGCCGCATGTGCTGACACATGCAGGACAAAAGCTGCCACGGTGTGCCAAACAGATTTCGGAGAACAGCAATGAAAGTTAGTGACATCCTGCGCGTCAAAGGTAATACCCTGTACACGGTGTCGCCCGACGAAAGCCTGGCCGCGGCGGTGCAGGTGATGTCGGAGAAGGACATTGGCTCGCTGGTCGTGATGGATCACGGCGATGTGGTGGGCATGCTCACCTTCCGCGAAGTGATCCAGGGCTTTGTGAAGACCGGCGGCGTGGAGAACCTCTCCGTGCGCGGCGCCATGGACGACGCGCCCATGACCTGCACCATGGAAACCGATATGGACGAAGTGCGCCGCATGATGCTGGACCGTCATGCGCGCTATATGCCCGTGATGGACAAGCGCATGCTGATGGGCGTGATCTCGCTGTATGACGTGGCCAAGGCCGTGGTGGACAGCCAGAACTTCGAGAACCGCATGCTCAAGGCCTATATCCGCGACTGGCCCGAAGGCGAACGCCAGGGTGCCGAATAAGCCAGCGTTTCACGCCCGGCTTTTGCTGCAGACCCCGCCGAGGCGGGGTTTTTCATGTCCTGCCTGGTCTGAGCATGGTGAAAAGACTTTTGGCATGACAGCGCGCAGCCGTCAATCATCACTTCAACGATAATCGGCAGCCTATGAGCGGCAATACCTTCGGCACTATTTTCACGGTCACCAATTTTGGTGAGTCCCACGGTCCGGCCATTGGCTGTGTGATTGACGGCTGCCCCCCGGGCATGGCCTTGAGCGAGGCGGATATCCAGCATGATCTGGATCGTCGTCGCCCCGGCACCAGCAAGTTCGTCACGCAGCGCAACGAGCCCGATGCGGTGGAGATTCTCTCCGGCGTGTACGAAGGCAGGACCACAGGCACGCCGATCGCCCTGCTGATCCGCAACACCGATCAGCGCAGCAAGGATTACTCCAATATCGCGCAGAGCTTTCGTCCCGGTCATGCCGACTACGCCTACTTCCAGAAGTACGGCATCCGCGATCCGCGCGGTGGCGGCCGCTCCTCGGCACGCCTGACGGCGCCTACCGTGGCCGCAGGTGCCGTGGCCAAGAAGTGGCTCAAGGAAAAGTTCGGCACCGAGTTCCGCGCCTGCATGACCCAGATCGGCGAGCTGCCCATCGGTTTCGAGAGCTGGGAGCATGTGCCGCACAACCCCTTTTTCGCGCCCGTGGCCGATGTGAGCCGCTTTGAGGAATACATGGAGCAGCTGCGCAAGAGCGGCGACTCCTGCGGTGCGGCGCTGCGTGTGAACGCCAGCAATATGCCGGTCGGCCTGGGCCAGCCCCTGTATGACCGACTGGACGCCGACATCGCCTACGCCATGATGGGCCTGAATGCCGTCAAGGCCGTGGAGATCGGCGCAGGCTTTGACAGCGTGGCCCAGCGCGGCACCACGCATGGCGATTCGCTGAGTCCCGAGGGTTTCCGCAGCAATAACGCGGGCGGTATCGTGGGCGGCATCAGCACCGGCCAGGATCTGGAAGTGCGCATCGGCATCAAGCCCACCAGCTCCATCATCACGCCGCGTGAATCCATCGATATGCAAGGTCAAAGCACCGAAGTCATCACCAAGGGCCGTCACGACCCTTGCGTGGGCATTCGTGCCGCGCCGATTGCCGAGGCGCTGCTGGCGCTGGTGGTGATGGACCATGCGCTGCGCCACCGCGCGCAGAATGCCGATGTGGATTCCGGCCTGGCCCCGATTCCGGCCTCGGCCAGCTGACATCGCCCAGACCTTTTTGTGCGTTACAACCTCTGACTCAGGAGAGTCCGATGGTTGCAGCTGACAAAAAACCGGATCAACGCCAGTCTCGCGCCTTGTCGCCAGGCTGGCGTTGCGCTTTTCGCAATGCCTCCCGTCCCATGTGCGCTGCGCTGCTCGCGCTGGGTTTGAGTGCCTGCGGTGGCGGTGCGCTCAGGCCGGCCAGCATGGAGATCACCGTGCTGGGCTTCAATGACCTGCACGGCCATCTGGAGCCGCCCGGGCTGGCGGTGACGGCCCAGAATGCGCAGGGGCAGAGCGTCGCCGTGCCCGCCGGCGGCGTGGCCTACATGGCCCGGGCCATCGCGCAGCGTCGCCAGGCCAGCCGCCATGTGGCGCTGGTCGCGGCCGGGGACATGATCGGGGCTTCGCCCATGGTCTCTGCGCTGTTTCTCGATGAGCCGACGATAGAAGTGCTCAACCTCATGCGGGTGGACTTCGCGGCCACCGGCAATCACGAATACGACCAGGGTGTGGCCGAGCTGCAGCGCATGCAAAGTGGTGGCTGCGAGAAGTTCACGAACAAGCAGCCCTGCCAGATCAGCAAGCCCTTCAAGGGGGCGCAGTTCCCGTTTCTTGCGGCCAATACGCTGCGCGGCGACGGCCGGCCGCTGCTGCCGGCAACCGGGGTGAAGTTCTTCGAGCAGGACGGTCTGCGCATAGGCGTGGGCTTTATCGGCATGACGCTCAGGAACACGCCGCATATGGTGCGCCCCAGCGGGGTCAGGGGGCTGAGGTTTGCCGACGAGGCGCAGACGGCCAATGCGCTGATTCCACAGCTGCGTGCGCAGGGGGCCGATGTGATCGTGGTGCTGATCCATGAGGGCGGGGCCACCACGTCCGGCCTGCAGGACGATAGTTGCAAAGGCCTCTCCGGCGCCATCGTGCCGATTCTGGAGCAGCTCTCGGGCGAGGTCGATGTGGTGATCTCCGGTCATACCCATCGCTCCTATATTTGCGATTACGCCAGGGTGGATGCCCGCAAGCCGTTTTTACTGACCAGCGCCGGCCAGTACGGCACGCTGCTGACCGAGGTCAGGCTCACGGTGGATGCGCGCACACGCCGCGTGAGCCGCAAATCGGCGCGCCAGAATATTGTGCAAGGCGAGGCCTATCGCAGCCCTGCCGGTCTGGTGGGCCTGCAGCCCGAATTTCCGGTCTTTGATGCCGACGCCCAGGTTGCGGCGCTGGTGGCGCGCTACCAGGCTGCGGCCCGGCCGCTGGCCGAAGCCGACGCAGGGCGGCTGGCCGCAGCTGCCAGCCGCATGCCTCAAGTCAATGGCGAAAGCGTGATGGGGCGCATCGTGGCCGACTCCATACTCGCGGCCACGCGCGATGCCGCCGCGGGCGGGGCGCAGCTAGCCTTTGTGAACCCCGGCGGCGTGCGCGCCGACCTGGTGCCTGCGGTCGACGGCAGCGTGACCTATGGCCAGCTGTTCAGCGTTCAGCCGTTCGGCAATACGCTGATGGTGATGAGCCTGACGGGCGAGCAGATTCGCCAGGCGCTGGAGCAGCAATTCGACAGCGGCAGCAACACCGTGAGCGCACCGCGCATCCTGCAGGTGTCCGAGGGCTTCAGCTACCGCCTCGACCGCAGCCAGCCCGCAGGCCGGCGCGTGAGCGAGCTGCGCCTGAACGGCCGGCAGCTCGAGATGTCGCAGCACTACCGTGTGGGGCTGCAAAGCTATCTGGGCAGCGGCGGCGACAACTTCAGCATCTTCACGCAAGGCATCGATGTGGTGGGCGGCATGCTGGATCTGGATGCCCTGGCCGAGCATGTGCGCGAGCAAAGCCGCAGCGGCCCGATGACGCTACCTTTAAAGGAGCGTATTGCGCTTGTCCATTAAGGATTTCATATGAATATCTATCTGATATCCTTTTATATAAAGCGATAGAAGCTCACTATTTCATAGCGTTCGCCTACCGCCAGGCACACAAAACAAAAGCCACCCGAGGGTGGCTTTTGTCATGGCGGCGCTCAGGCCTGGGGCTTTCTGGCGGCCTTGGCCTTGGGACTGCGAACCTCATCCATGATGTTCTTGAAGTCGTCCACATCCTCGAAGCTGCGGTAGACGCTGGCAAAGCGGATATAGCCGACCTTGTCCAGGCCCTTGAGCTCGTCCATCACCAGCTCGCCGAGGCGGCTGGAGTCGATTTCACGCTGACCCAGATTGAGCAGCCTGTCCTCGATGCGCTCTATGGCTGCATCGATGAGCTCGGTGCTCACGGGGCGCTTGCGCAGCGCGATCTGAAAAGAGCCTTGCAGCTTGGCGCGCTCGTATTCGATGCGCCGGCCGTCTCTCTTGACCACGGTCGGAAAGCTGACCTCGGGGCGCTCGTAGGTCGTGAAGCGCTTGTCGCAGCCGCCACAGCGGCGGCGGCGGCGGATGAAGCCCCCGTCCTCGGACTCGCGGGTTTCAACAACTTGCGTGTCCGGGTGGTTGCAGAAGGGGCACTTCATGACAGCTCAGCGCAGCAGGATTTACTTGCTGTAGACAGGGAACTTGGCAGTCAGCTCGGCCACCTTGGCGCGCACGGCGGCCAGATTGGCTTCGTCTTCGGGCTTGTCCAGCACGTCAGCCACCAGGTTGGCGGTGATGCGGGTTTCTTCCTCGCCGAAACCACGGGTGGTCATGGCAGGAGTGCCGATACGGATGCCGCTGGTCACGAAGGGCTTCTCGGGGTCGTTGGGGATGGCGTTCTTGTTCACGGTGATGTGAGCCAGACCCAGGGCCGCTTCGGCAGCCTTGCCGGTAATGCCCTTGGCACGCAGGTCCACCAGCATCACGTGGCTTTCGGTGCGGCCGGAGACGATGCGCAGACCGCGCTCGGTCAGCGTCTCGGCAAACACCTTGGCATTCTTCACGACCTGTTCCTGGTAGGCCTTGAACTCGGGAGTCAGGGCTTCCTTGAAGGCCACGGCCTTGCCGGCGATGACATGCATCAGGGGGCCGCCTTGCAGGCCGGGGAAGATGGCGCTGTTGATGGCCTTCTCGTGCTCGGCCTTCATCAGGATCACGCCGCCACGAGGGCCGCGCAGGCTCTTGTGAGTGGTGGTGGTGACCACGTCGGCGTGGGGCACGGGGTTGGGGTACACGCCTGCGGCGATCAGACCGGCATAGTGGGCCATGTCCACCCAGAAGATGGCTCCGACTTCCTTGGCGATTTTTGCGAAGCGCTCGAAGTCGATGCGAAGGGCATAGGCGGAAGCGCCGGCCACGATGATGCGGGGCTTGTGCTCGCGTGCCAGCTCTTCGAGCTTGTCGTAGTCGATGGCTTCGTCGGCGTTCAGGCCATAGGAGACGGCCTTGAACCATTTGCCGGACATGTTCAGCGCCATGCCGTGGGTCAGGTGACCGCCTTCGGCCAGGCTCATGCCCAGAATGGTGTCGCCGGGCTTGGCGAAAGCCATCAGCACTGCCTGGTTGGCCTGGGAGCCGGAATTGGGTTGCACGTTGGCAGCTTCGGCGCCAAAGATCTGCTTGATGCGGTCAATGGCCAGTTGCTCGACCACGTCCACATGCTCGCAGCCACCGTAGTAGCGCTTGCCGGGGTAGCCTTCGGCGTACTTGTTGGTCAGCTGGGAGCCCTGGGCTTCCATCACGGCGGGCGAGCAGTAGTTCTCGCTGGCGATCAGCTCGATGTGCTCTTGCTGGCGATGGTCTTCAGCTTCAATAGCTGCAAACAGTTCGGGGTCGACTTTCGCGACGGTATCGGTGCGTTGAAACATGGCAGTCCTGTGAACTTAGAAATTCCCTTGAGGCCAAGGGCTGCCCAGGCGAACGGCTGAAACGCTTGCAGGCTGCAGTCGCTGCGACCCTGGGCGGTACGCTCCCCGGTGGTTCACAGACCTTGCAGTCTGCCGGATTCCACGTCAGCGGCAGAAAATTCTGCGCCTATCGCCAGTTGCGTACACCCGTTAGTGTAGCTGAGCCGGCATGGCCGCAGAGCCTATGCCCGTTTTTCCCGCTGGCCCTGGCCGGGGCATAAAAAAAGCTGGCCGCAGCCAGCTTGAGAAATGCAGGGATCTGCCGCTTAGAGGTTGGAGTTGGCCAGTGCCACTTGCTGAGCGTGAGAGACCTTGGTGGCCTCGTCGGACTTGGCCGTCATCAGCGGGCTGGCCTGCAGTCCCACGCCTTGGCGCAGGCGCTGGTGTTCGGCAAGCACCTTGGCAGCGTAGCCGCCGTCCGAAGGAAGATTGGCTGCGCCCACGTAATAGCGCAGCCCACCCTCGATGGAGCCGGCGCGGGCAATGCACTCCTTGAGCACCTTGACTCCGACCTTGAGATTGGTGACGGGGTCGAAGGCCGCGTGCTGGCCGCCAAAGCTTTCGTACTTGTCGGTGTGCACGGACGTCATCACCTGCATCAGGCCCTGGGCGCCGACCGAGCTTTGGGCAAACGGGTTGAAGCTCGACTCAATCGCCATGATGGCCAGAATCAGCGTCGGGTCCAGCTTGTTGGCCTTGCCCTGGGCATAGGCTTCGCTGACCAGGGCGGCAATCGGTTCGGGCGCCACCCGGTATTTTTTGCTGAGCCAGTAGGCGACAGCCGCCTGCTCCTTGGGCAGGTTCTTGGGGTTGACGGCCGTGGCGCGGTCGCTGGCGACGACGATGTTGGCGGAAGCAGGGGCTTCCTCCACTTCGGCGGCTGCTACAACGGCGCTGGCGGGCAGGCGTGTGTCGAGCCACTCGCGCAGTTCGGTGGCGCCGGCCAGACGCAGGTCCGGACGAGAGATCAAAATCAGGGCCGAAATGGCCACGGCCAAGCCCAGCAGGGCGAAACCGTTGTGAGTAAGAGCAAGAAAACCGTGGGCCGTCTTATGGCCCAACGTTCGCGCGGAGGCGATTAATTTTCCTGACGCTGGCATAGCTTGTCCTTTCTTGGCTATCGCCCGAGGTCGCACCGGATCAATCTCGCGGAGCAACCAGGACAACTGGCCGATGAGGTTTGCTGCGGGCCGATTAAAAGCGCCCCTTGGGGCGCCGATCGGTCTGCTCAGTCGTGAGGCAGCGGAAACAAAAAACGCTCATTTCGAGCGCTGGCGGATTCTAGAAGCGCCCTAAATATTCAGTCAACACTAACAAAAATACTTTTTAGATTTTAAAATTATATAAAAACTGTATGAATGTACAGTTTGCTCGAAAAATTACAGCAAAAAATCACGGACTCAAGAGGTGTATACGCTCACATCGTTTTATTTGTCATCAAGGCGAAATAAAGTGCAAAAAGCCTGGTAGCCCTACGCGAGCACAGATATAGTGAATCTGCCTGCACGTTGCAGGTGCTTGCCAAAGGAAAGGAAAAGCAAACTCCGCCGAGGCCTTTGATTCCATGGGCTGTTGGCACTTGCTCTTTATCTTCGCTTGAGGCACAAAAGGGAGCAATCTTTGCTTCCAGCGGCAAGGACCACACCCTCCTTGAACCGCGAAAAACGGTCCGGTCTGGTACCGGCCGTAAAGCCCGGAAGTCGGTTTCGCCACTTCCGGGCTTTGTCATTTCCGGCGAGTCTTTTTCTGCAGCGCATTGTTTGCATTTTTCCGCGCGCATCTGCCTCTGGCGGGTGCTCCGATAGCGCAAACTTCTCCCTGTAAACCGCCTCTTGCCTCTATCTATATATAGAGCGCAATCTAGATACACCAGGGTGCGCTCAAGGTACAGTGGTGTTCCGGGCGCGTGGCGGGTCCCGCCCCTGAGAGTCTTGGAAGGCTTTCATTCTCTGCATCAATAACAATTACCCATGTCCTTGCTCACATCGAATCGCTGGCTTCGTCGGCTGATCTGGTCTGTTCTTGCTCTTTTGCTGTTATGGCTGCTGCTTTGGGCGGTAGTGCCTTGGGTCGCCAAGAGCCAGCTGGAAAAACAGGCTTCCGAGAAGCTGGGGCGTGGCGTGCATGTAGGCAAGATCGAGTTTGCTCCCTGGGCCATGTCCATCACCTTGCATGATCTGGTGATTGATAAAGCTATAAAAAAAGTAGCTGATGGTTCTGATGCACAAAACCTTTCAGGCCAAGCCAATCTGAAGTCCGCAGCGGAGCCTCAGCTGGAGATCAAGCGCATCTTCATCAATGCCAGCGCGCAGTCCTTGTTCAGGCTCGCTCCTGTGCTGGATGCGATCGAGGTCGATGCGCCGGTGGTGCGCCTGACTCAGTATTCACTGGGCAAGCTCGATATCGACGATGTGATTGCCAGGCTCTCCGAGCCAAAGGACGAAGAGCCGTCCAAGCCCGTGAGCTTCGCGCTCTACAACATTGCGTTGCGCGATGGCCGTATCGAACTGAATGACGAGTTTGTGCAGCGCAAGCATGAACTCAAGGATTTGCAGCTGAGCATTCCTTTCATCAGCAATCTGGCGTCCAAGCGCGAGATCAAGGTGCTGCCGCATCTGGCTTTCGATCTCAACGGCAGCCAGTTCGACACGTCGGGCGAGAGCACGCCGTTCACCGACACCCGTCAGACGGCGATGCACCTCAAATGGGATCGAATCGATCTGGCCCCTTATCTGGGCTATGTGCCTGCCCGCGTTCCCGTGCAACCCCTCTCGGGAGTGCTCGATACGGATCTGCAGATCAGCTTCGAGCAAAAAGATCAGCCTGTAGTCAGCATCAGCGGCAAGCTGGCCCTGAGCAACGTCGAATTGCAAGACCGCCAGGGGGCGCCGCTGCTGAACTTTGAGGCGCTGGAGTTGCAGCTCCAGAATGCTCAACCTCTGCAGAGCCAGATTGCGCTGGAGACTGTGCGCTGGGTCAAACCCGAGATTCATGCCAGCCGCAATGCGCAAGGCGTGATCAACTGGCTGGGGTTGCATGCGCCGTCCGCCGCTGCAGCAGCGCCTGCCGAGAATGCAGGGCCTGCGTCTGACTCCTCCGACACCAAGGCTTCGGTCCAAGCGGGAACCAAGGCCGAGACGCCCGCCCAGCCCCTCGCAGTGAGCGTTAAGCAGTTCGATATTGATAGTGCTACGGTGCATTGGAGGGATGCGGCCACAGGCGCGGCACCTGCAGCCCTGACTCTGGCTCCTTTGGTGCTGCAGGCCAGGAATCTGGCTTGGCCCATGAATGCGCCTTTGCAACTGACGGCCACTGCAGGCCTGCAAGCGGCTGAGCAGGCCCGGGTGGAAGGGGCAGCCAGGCTGGCTGTGGATGGAGAAGCCACGGACAAGGCGGGCAGGCTCAATCTCAAGCTCGAGCAGATGCCGCTGCAATGGGTGCAGCCCTATATAGAGGCGCACTTCAAGCCGCAGCTAAGCGCCATGCTGGGCGCCGATGCCCGGATCTCCTGGGGTGAGGGCAACGTTGTGGCAGAGGTGACAGAGCTGACCGCCGACAAACTGCAGCTGCAGGACAAGCAGGCCCCTGTCAATATCGAGCAGATCAAGGTCAGCGGCGTTCAGGTCGATCTTGCTGCCCGGCAGGTGCAGGTGCAGGCCATTGCCGTGCAGAAGCCGCAACTCGCGGCAATGCGTGACGCACAAGGGCACTGGATGTACGAGCGTTGGTTGCCCGTGGCAGCGTCTGCGGCCAAGCCGGCAACGCAGGGCGGCAAGGCGGAGCCGGGCAAGCCCTGGTCGGTCAAGCTGGCAGCGATTGCCGTGGATGGCGGTGCGTTGCAGTTTCGCGATGCAGCACCTGTGCAAGGTGGGAATGCGCGGCCCGTGCAGCTGGATGTGAGCGCCTTGCGCGTACGCCTGGGTGCTTTCGAGCCTCTGGCGGCCAAGGCCGCGCCGACTCCGCTGGAGGTCTCGGCTCAGCTGGCTGCCAGTCGCCGTGTGCAGGCAGGTCATATTCAGTTCAATGGGCAGTTGGGTCTGGCCCCTGTTTCGGCGCAAGGTCAGTTGCAGGCCCGTGCCGTGCCGTTGCATGCGCTGGAGCCGTACTTCGGTCACAAGCTCAATGTGGATCTGGTGCGTGCCGACGGCAACTTCCGGGGCAAGCTTAACTATCTGGCCCATGCCAAGGGGCCGCAGTTGTCCGTGTTGGGCGATGTGGAGCTCAACGACCTGCGCGTACGCTCCACGCTTGCAGCTCCGGTGCAGGAGCAGGTGGGCAAGCCCAGTACCGCCAAGGGTGCGCTGACGGCGGTGCTCAATGACTCCACGGCAGACCGTGCCAAGGCACTGGCTGCGCGCACAGGTCTGGGTCTGGGCGATGATTTGCTGGCCTGGAAAACACTGGCGGTGCGCGGCCTGGATCTGAATATGCAACCGGCCCAGCCCCTGCGGGTGAGCGTGCGTGAAACCGCGCTGAGCGACTTTTTTGCGCGCGTCATCGTGCAGCGCAACGGCCGCATCAATCTGCAGGACATCGTGAAGACCGAAAAGTCCGAGCAGTCCGTCGCGCAGAACGAAGAGGCGAACGCACAGGCGGCTGCTGGCGAGAAGCCCGAACTCAGCAAGCCCGTGGCCGAGCACGTGAAGCCCGAAGATGCCGGCCCCATGCCCATCATCAAGGTCGGGCCCATTGTACTGACGGGCGGCAAGGTGCAGTTCTCTGACTACTTCATTCAGCCCAACTACTCGGCCGATCTGAGTGAGCTGAACGGCCGTCTGAGCGCCTTCTCTTCGCAGGCTCCTGCAGGCCAGGTAGAGCCGCAAATGGCCGATCTTGAAATCAAGGGCAAGGCCCAGGGTACGGCGATGCTCGATATCAGCGGCAAGGTCAACCCGCTGGCCAAGCCTCTGGCGCTGGATGTGCGCGCCCAGATGAATGACCTGGAGCTGTCGCCGCTGTCTCCATATTCCATCAAGTATGCGGGCTATGGCATCGAGCGCGGCAAGCTCTATATGGATGTGAACTACAAGGTGCAGCCTGATGGGCAGCTCACGGCATCGAACAAGCTGGTGCTGCGCCAACTGACCTTTGGCGACAAGGTGGAAGGCGCGCCCGCATCGCTGCCCGTCAAGCTGGCCGTGGCCCTGCTGTCCGACCGCAACGGCGTGATCGATCTCGATGTGCCTCTGAGCGGCTCGCTCAACGACCCGCAGTTCCGTCTGGCTCCCATCATCTTCAAGGTGATCGGCAACATCATCATGAAGGCCGTGACCGCGCCGTTTGCGCTGTTGTCGGGAGCGTTTTCGGGTGGCGACGAGTCGGGCGCAGTCAACTTTGCGCCGGGCAGCGCCAAGCTCGATGGAAAGGCCAAGGAGCAGTTGGCCAAGATCGTCAAGGCACTCAACGACCGTCCCGCGCTCAAGATGACGGTGGTGGGCGAGTCGCGTGAGGCCCAAGACAAGGAGGCCTGGAAGACTGAAGAGCTGGACCGTCTGCTGCTGGCCCAAAAGCGCCGCAACGTGATTCGCGAAGGCAAGAGTGGCGACGAGGTGATGGAGTTCAGCGAAGCCGAGCGCCCGGCTCTGCTCAAGGCCGTTTACGGTCGTGCCGACATCAAAAAGCCCCGCAATATGGTCGGAATGGCCAAGGACCTGCCTGCCGACCAGATGACGGCGCTGCTGGTGGCCAGCATCAACGTGCCCGACGACGCCATGCGCGAGCTGGCGCTGGCGCGTGGCGTGGCTGTGCGGGACTATCTAGCCACGCAACAGCTGCCGCTGGAGCGTCTGTTCCTGGGTGCTCCCAAGCTGGATGCACAGGACAAGGACTGGACGCCACGAGCCCAGTTGAGCCTGTCTGCGCAGTGATGAAAGTGCTGCAAAACACCCCTCGATTTCGCATTTTTTGGCTTGCCTTTAAATAAAGGCGAAAATACCGGTTTGCCCAGGTGCTCATGTGCCTGGGCTTGCGCTTGGAAAGTCTGCCCTCATGTGGGTTGGCACTGGCCTGTTGCAGCGTTGACTGCGCTGGCTGCCAAGCATTTCCTGACCCTTACATGACATCTATTTCTCCTAGCAGCACCATGTCTGATGCATCTGAAGTGAACCCGGCCTCTGCCAAGAATACTGAGCAACATCCGCTGGATGCATTGACGGGTGGTGCTTTCTCCGCCGAGACGTCGGGTGATCGCGCCGCGCGCATTCGCGACTGGTTGGCGACTCAGCCCACGGTCGAGCAACTCCAGGACGTTCACAAGGAACTGAGCAAGGGCGACAAGAGTGCTGCCCGTGCCGTGCGCGAGCGCCTTGACGAAATCCGTCGTACCGCCAATCAGGAAAAAATTTCCGTGGAATGGGCCGAGAAGGCTCAGGCCCTGCTGGCTGCAGAGCCCTTCGATGCCGCAGCTGCAGCTGCCTGGCAGCGTGATGCAGCCAAGGCCGGTGCTGCGCTGTCGCGCGAGCCTCTGTCGCAGTTCAAGGCCCGACTGGGCGAGCGCGTGAAGGCTGTGGAAGACCTGCAGCATCGCACCCAGGTGCAGCGCGAAGTGGCGCTGCTGCTGGCGCAGCGCATCGAAGTACTGTCCATCAAGTCCTGGAAGGATGCCAAGGCGGTGCTGGAAGCCCTGGGGGTCGATGTCGCGCGTTGGCAGGAGCAGGCCAAGGAGCTGACCGGCGACGCCAGCTGGAGCAGCGTGGACGGCCGTTTCCCTCCTCAGCTGGAGGCAGCCTCTGCACAACTGGCGCTGGTTTGGGATGCTTTCCAGTCTGCACTGGCACAGACCGAGGCCGCTGCCGCCGACGAGGCAGCGCCGTTGCCCACGGTTCCTGTCTGGGCCGACGAAATCCGCGTGGCTCGCGGTCTGCCTCCCGAAGCCGCTGCTGTGGAAGTGGGTAAGCCCGCTGCACCGCGCGCAGCAGCTGCTGGTCGTGGCAAGCCCACGCCCGAGCAGGTGGAAGCCGCCAAGGCTGGCCTGGATCAAGCCCTGCAGGCGCTGAAGGCTGAAACTGCAGCTGGCAACAGCCAGGCCGGCTCCGAAGCCGTCCAGGCCATGCGCGCAGCCATCAAGGCCCATGGCCGCTTTGTGGACGAAGCGCTGGTGGGCGAAGTGCATGAGGCCCTGTTGGCCGCCGGTGAAGCCGAGGGTTGGCAGCGCCATCTGGCCGAGAAACTGCGCGAAGACCTGGTGGCCAAGGCCGAAGCCTTGCTCAACCGTCCCGAAGGCCAGGCACTGGGTGGTCGCAAGATCCAGGAAACCCTGCGCAGCCTGCGCGAACAGTGGAAGCAGGCCGATCAAGGTGCCGTGGCCAATCATGCGCTGTGGAAGAAGTTTGACGAGGCCTGCAACGCAGCCTACAAGGTGGTCGAGTCCTGGCACGACAAGATTCGTCAGGACAGCACGCAGGCCAAGGCTCAGCGTCTGGCGCTGATCGAAGAAATCAAGGCCTGGGCTGCAGCCAATGCGGCCAGCCAGGACTGGAAGAACATGTTGCGCGCGCTGCGCCAGTTTGGTGAGCGCTGGCGTGAAAGCGGCCATATCGGCGAAAAGCTGTTTGCCGAGCTGCAGCCCCTGTTCAAGCAGGCCATGGCTGCTGCCGAAGCGCCCCTGCAGGCTGCACAAAAGGCTAGCCTGGAGCGTCGCCATGCCATGATCGACGAAGCCACGGCCTTGGGGGCCGCCCCCAGTCTGCGCATCGACGCCGTGAAGGCGCTGCAGCAGCGCTGGCAGGCCGAAGCCCAGGTGGTGCCACTGGATCGCAAGCACGAGCAAAAACTCTGGGATGCATTCCGCAAGCCGCTGGACGATGCCTTCAATCGCAAGAGCGTGGAGCGCGGTGGTCGCAGCCCGGTGGCGGTTGAGTTGTCCGAGCATGATCGTCGGGTGCTGGATGCGTCCAAGGCGGTCGAGGCGGCCAATGCCAGCGGCGATGTGCAAAAGATTCACGCAGCGCTGGCCGAGCTCGAAGCAGCCATCAAGGCTCAGCCCGCCAAGTCTGATGAAAACCAGGCCCGGACGGAGCAAGCGTCTGAAGCTGTTGAGGCGCAAGCGAGCGAAGCCGCTGCAGTGGCCAAGCCGGCACGCCCCGTGGTGGCCGTGCGTGGCGATGACCGCCCTGGCATGAGGAAGGAAGCTGCAGCTGCTGCAGGCGCTCGTCCTGGCGATCGCAAGGATGGCGGCCGTGGCCGCGATGCAGCGCGTGGCGAGCGCGGTGGCCGTGATGGTCGCGACAGCCGCGATGCCGGTCGTGGTCGCCGCGAGTTCACGCGCGAAGAGCGCGGGCCGCGCCTGGCCGATCCAGCCTTCCGTGCTCAGCGTGATGCCGTGGAGCATGCCCAGGAAGCTCTGCGCAAGCTGGCGGCTCAGGCACACGGCGAAGCGCTGACTCAGTTGCTCGGTGCCTGGCAGGCTCGTGATGCTGCGCAGCTGCCATCGGCTCAGCAACTGGGCGGCAAGGTGACGGCACCTGTGCGCTCTTCCTGGTCCGGCGCTGTGGCTGCTGCGCCCAAGGGCAATGCTGCAGAGGCCCTGCTGCGCCTGGAAATGGCTGCCGATGTGCACACTCCTGCCGATCAGCTGACGGCACGCCGTGCGCTGCAGCTGCAGATGCTGACCCGCCGCAACGATCCTTCGCCCCAGCAGACCTGGGGTCAGGACGTGGCGACTGTGCTGGGCAGTGCCAGCGATGAGGCATCTGCCCGTCGCCTGCAGACCGCGCTCAAGCAATTGCTGCGCAAGTAAGCGACATATCGCCTCGATGAGAGGCGATTGCTAAAGAAAAAGGGAGTCGTTAGGCTCCCTTTTTCATTTGTGTGATCCGTCCTGAATTGAGTTGACACCTTTCTGTAGAGCAGAAAGGGAAGTCAAATGGAGCAATGGGTTAAGAGAGCTCAGAGGGACTACACGCTGGCTTTTAAACTGGCTGTAGTCGATCAAATTGAAAGAGGAGAGCTGACGTGCCGGCAGGTCCACGAACGGTACGGAATCCGTGGTGCCTCTACCGTACTGGTGCGGCTTCGCAAGCACGGACGGCAGGAGTGGAGGGCTGCATCATCCAGGGGCAAAGGATTGCAGAAGATGTCTGAGCCGCCCGAGCCGCTGACGCCAGAGCTGCGCATCAAGGAACTGGAAGTGCAGCTGAAGCAGGCCAATGAGAAAGCGGCCTTCTTTGAAGCGGCAGTAAACGTGCTCAAGCGCGACTACGGAGTCCAGGTCGCAAAAAAGCCTGCGGGCAAGTCCTCACGCAAAAACTCGTCCAAGCGTTGAGCGTCGCGAGGGCTTGCCGCTACGTGGGGGTCAGCCGTCAGGCGCACTAGAAGCGCCTGGTCTGCCTGCGTGCACGCAGCGAACGGGACAAAGCGGTGGTGGAGTTGGTCAGCGAAGAGCGGCGTCATCAGCCACGCATTGGCACGCGCAAACTGCTGCACTTGCTCAAGCTGCCGCTTGAACAGGCGGGAATCCAGGTCGGGCGCGATGCACTGTTCGGCGTGCTGTGCGAAGCGCGCATGCTGGTGCGGCCGCTGCATGTGCACCACAAGACCACCCATGCCCTCATCACTACCGACGGCATGCCAATCTATTCAAGGAGGGCCGGGCAAAACAGTGGCCAGTGGCTGTGCGCAGTTGTGGGGCGCTGACATGACGTATCTGCCCCCTAAGGAGAAGGCTGCCTGTCTGATGGTGACCGATGCCTGCTCGCGCAAGATCGTTGGCTGGCACGTGATGGAATGCTTGCTGCAACGACCTGCGGATCTCTCGCAGGCACGTACCATGGTGTGCGAATCGGTCCGGCTGTACAACGAGAGCAGGCCGCACCTATCCCTAAAATGCAAAATGCCCGATGCGGTACATCGGGCGTCTTTGGTCAGCCAGCTTGGGCTGAAGATCAGTCCCGTATAGGTGTCAATCGATGGCCGCACGGGTCAGTGCTGCTTGCCATTGGCGGGGGGCTTCGTCAACGAAAAAGCCGCTGCATTTGCATGCAACGGCTTGTCGTATTTGGTGCCCAGGAGAGGACTCGAACCTCCACGGAGTTACCCGCTAGTACCTGAAACTAGTGCGTCTACCAATTCCG
>NZ_JBXARF010000006.1:165673-234788 GCF_058807955.1 Comamonas sp. GW821-FHT11H03 | reverse complement strand
GGACTCGAACCTCCACGGAGTTACCCGCTAGTACCTGAAACTAGTGCGTCTACCAATTCCGCCACCTGGGCTTTCAGGGAAGCTTCGTATTGTAATGCATTTTCTTGCGTTCAATCCGAATCTTCAAATTCTCTAAGATGCCGCTTGGCTTGAAAGCATCCCTTTTGGGGAATGTTTTCCAAGTTTGTTTCAACCCTTGCAGGTTGTCGTTAAACTTGGTGCCCAGGAGAGGACTCGAACCTCCACGGAGTTACCCGCTAGTACCTGAAACTAGTGCGTCTACCAATTCCGCCACCTGGGCATCTCAGGAAAGACATAGATTGTATATCAAAAAAATGAACCCTCGCGCAAAAGTTGCCGATATGAACGAAGAAATTTTGGGCACTGTGCAGGGCCATCGCGACGGTCATGGCTTTGTCGTCCGCGACGATGGTGAGCGTGACATCTACCTTCCCCCCAATGAAATGCGTGCCGTGCTGCACAAGGACAGGGTCCAGGTGCGCATTGCCCGTCATGATCATCGCGGTCGCCCCGAAGGGCGTGTGGTGGAAATCGTGGAGCGTCCCGATCAGCCCATCATTGGTCGCTTTTTGCAGGAAAGCGGTGTCTGGCTTGTGGCCCCTGAAGACAAACGCTACGGTCAGGATGTTTTGATTCCTTCCAACGCCACAGGCGCTGCCAAGCCGGGGCAGGTGGTGGTTGTGGAGCTGACGGAGGCGCCGGCGCTGTTCGGCCAGCCTGTGGGCCGCATCATCGAGGTGCTGGGCGAAGTGGATGACCCCGGCATGGAGATCGAGATTGCGGTGCGCAAGTATGGCGTGCCGCATATCTTCTCCGACGCCTGTCTCGAGCAAGCCAAGGCGCTGCCCGAAAAAGTCCGACCCGCAGACTACAAGCACCGCATCGATCTGACCGATATTCCGCTGGTCACCATTGATGGCGAAGACGCGCGCGACTTTGACGATGCCGTGTATTGCGAGCCTGCCAAGGTGGGGCGCAGCAAGGGTTGGCGCCTGCTGGTGGCGATTGCTGACGTGAGTCACTATGTGACCACGGGCAGCGCCATTGATGTGGATGCCTACGACCGCGCCACCAGCGTGTACTTTCCGCGTCGCGTGATTCCCATGCTGCCGGAAAAGCTCAGCAACGGACTGTGCTCGCTGAACCCCGACGTCGATCGGCTGTGCATGGTCTGTGACATGCTGATCACGGCGCAAGGCGAGATTCACGCCTATCAGTTCTACCCGGCAGTGATGCACAGCCATGCGCGCTTCACCTATACCGAGGTGGCTGCAATCCTGGCCAATACGCGTGGCCCAGAAGCGGCCAAGCGCAAGGATCGCGTGCAGGACCTGCTGAATCTGTATGGTGTCTTCCAGTCTCTGCTGAAGGCCCGCGAGGCGCGTGGTGCCGTGGACTTTGAGACGACCGAGACGCAGATCGTCTGCGACGACAACGGTCGCATAGAAAAGATCGTGCCGCGCACCCGTAACGATGCGCACAAGCTGATTGAAGAGGCCATGCTGGCGGCCAATGTCTGCAGCGCAGATTTCATCGACCAGAGCGGGCAGCTTGGCCTGTTCCGCGTCCACGACAAGCCTTCGCTGGAAAAGCAGGAGATCCTGCGCAACTACCTCAAGGCCATGGGCGTGAGCATGAGCATCAGCGAGAACCCTTCGACCAAGGAGTTCCAGCAGATTGCCAATGCCACCAAGGACCGGCCGGACTCGCAGCAGATTCACACCATGCTGCTGCGCTCCATGATGCAGGCCTTCTATACGCCGGAGGGCTCGGGTCACTTCGGTTTGGCCTTTGAGGCCTATACGCACTTCACCAGCCCGATTCGTCGCTATCCCGACTTGCTGGTGCACCGCGTGATCAAGGCTGAGCTGAACGGCACGCACTACAAGCTGCCCAGCCTGCCGACGCCGGGTGAGGCCGAAGCGAAGATGGCCAAACGCCTGGCCTCGCGTGTGGTCGAGCCGGGGCAAAAGCCGCGCAAGCGCGCGGCGGCCAAGGAATTTCAGGCATGGGAGGCTGCCGGCCTGCACTGCAGTGCCAACGAGCGCCGCGCTGACGAGGCCAGCCGCGATGTGGAGGCGTGGCTCAAGTGCAAATACATGCGCGAGCATCTGGGCGAAGAATTTTCCGGCGTGGTTTCTTCGGTGACCACTTTCGGAGTCTTTGTGACGCTGGATGCCATGTATGTGGAAGGCTTGGTGCATATCACCGAGCTGGGCGGTGACTATTTCCGTTTTGATGAGGCGCGCCAGGAGTTGCGTGGCGAGCGCTCGGGTGTGCGCTACGGCATTGGCGCGCGAGTGCGGGTGCAGGTCAGTCGCGTGGATCTGGATGGACGTCGCATCGACTTCCGCCTTGTGCGCGATGGCGAGGATGGCTTGGTGCAAACACCACGCAGCGGACGTGGCCAAGCCAAGGATGAGGGGCGTGGTCGCCGCGAGTCACGTGACGAGCGCAGCGCGGGCGGCTATGCCGACAAGTGGAGTCGCCGCGATGCCAAGGCAAATCGTGCGCAGCGCAATGCCGCTGCAGGTCCGGCTTCTGCTCCCGAGCCCGATCGCGCCAAGCAGGGACGAAAGGCAGCCAAGAAAGCCATGCTGAAAAGCGTGAATCTGGCCGCACTGGAGGCAGAGTACGCACAAGAGCACGCAGCGCCTAAGCCTGAGCCTGTGATGGAGCCCGTCACAGCGGTGCAGCAAGCCAAGCCGCGCAAGGCGGCAGGCAGGAAAAAGGTTGCAGCCCTGCTTGCGCCTGCTGCTCCGGCCATCTCTGTTGCCAAGGCTGCGGTCAAGCCCGAATCCAAGTCGGTCGCAAAGCCCGCAACAAAGCCTGCAACAAAGGTCGCAGCGAAGCCTGTGGCGAAGTCGGCTTCCAAAGTCGTAAAGGCTGCGGCCCAGCCTGCGGCAGGTGCCAAGGCTGCGCCGGCAAGCAAGACCAGCAGGCGCAAGACTGAGCGCTGATTGCTCTCCTATCAAGAGCTGAAAGGCCTTGTCAGATAATGGCAAGGCCTTTGTTTTTGGTGGTTTATTGATTGCCTAGACGCACAGCCAGTGCACTGGCGCTGAATGGGCGTTCATCAGGCCAGCAATCGGCAATGTGGCCATGGCGGAATGCGGCCTGAGTCGCTGCCATATCGGCACTTTGACCCTGTGCCCATAGCGCCGCTATCAATCCGGCAAGCACATCGCCGGTGCCGCCCGTGGCCAGTCGGGCATTGCCGCTGGTATTGATCCAGGCTTGCTGCTGCGAATTGGCAGTGACCGTGCCGGATCCCTTGAGCAGCACCGTGCACTGAAATTTGCTGGCAAGCTGCAGGCAGGATTGAAGGCGGTTGGCTTGTACTTGAGCAGTACTGGTTTGCAGCAGGCGCGCGGCCTCCAGCGGGTGGGGCGTCAACACCGTGGTTTGCTGGTGTGCGGCGCGCTGGCTCAGTTGCTGTGCCAGTGCGGGGCTGGCCGCAACGGCGTTGAGTGCGTCGGCATCCAGCACCAGTCGTGGTGCTTGTGCCAGTATGTGAGGCAACCAGGCCTGCACGGCTTCGCCGCCACCGCATCCGCAGACCACGGTGGCCTGGCTCCAGTCCTGCGCGGCGGGCCGGCGCAACATGATTTCCGGCCAGGGCGCAACGCCTTGCGGTGATTGCTCGTCCAGCAAGGCCAGCATGACGCGGCCGGCACCGGCGTGCAGTGCAGCCAGTGCCGCCAGCCAGGCTGCGCCCGTCATCGACAGGCCGCGCAAGCCCAGGCCTTCGCCACCGAGCACGGCCACATCGCCAAAACTGCCTTTGTGACTGGCGTGCGGGCGTGCTCTTGAGGAGGCAAGGCCTGCTGGGTTGCTCAGATGCGCTTTGGGCTGTGCTGCAGCGGCTGGGCTGGGCGAGTTTGGTGCGTCGGGAGCGCTGGCAATGCCGCAGCTCAGGTCGTCCCACCAGATTTGTCCGCAGGCATCGCGGCCCTGGCCGGTGAACAGGCCGGGCTGCAGGGTCAGCAAGGCAAGCGTGTGGCGCCGTTGGTCGGCGGCGATAGGGCCGGGCGCGAATTCCCTCGGATATTGACCGGTATCGGCATCGAGGCCTGAAGCAATGTCTACACAGAGTACGTTGCAGGTGCAATGCTGAACCTGGGTCAGCAACTGCAGCAGGCGCTGATCGGCAGTCGAGGTCTTGTCAGAAGTGCGCGGGCTCAGTCCTATGCCCAGCAGCGCGTCGACGCATAGGTCTTGTGGTCCCAGGTCGGTGGGGGCGTCATTGAGCCATTGCACGCCAGCCTGCAGGGCTGTATTGCGGGAAATCTGCGCATCGGACGGAAGTTCGGCAGGTGCGCGCACTTCGCTGACCATGATTTGCGCATGGGGCAGCATGGTCCTGAGCTGCGCCGCCGCCTCGAAGCCGTCGCCGCCGTTGTTGCCAGGGCCGCAGGCAATCCAGATGCGTTGTGCGTGCGGGGCTATTGCCATTGCCAGTTTGGCGATGGCAAGGCCTGCGCGCTCCATCAGTGCGTGAGGTGGCAGGCGGTCGGCGCAAGCCTTCTCGATCTGCCGCGTGGCGGCGGTGCTGAACAGCGGCCAGCCTTGACCAGCGGAAATGGAGGCGGGCGGGGTGTCGGTGGGGGAAATGCGCAGCATGGTCCGAGGATAGCCTCCGGCCGCGCATTTGTGGGTTTTGATGATTTTTGCCTTGTTGACCAATAGCCATAAGCGGTCATAGCTACAAAAATGGGAGTCAGTCGCGATTGAGCACGGCTTCGATGCCCGCGCTGATATTCAGGATGGCATCGTCGTGCAGGGCGGCATGCCAGATCATCAGACCCATGGGGAGTTCGTTCGGGTTGTGGCACGGCAGTGACAGGGCGCAGCCGTCCAGCATATTGATCACGCTGGTATTGCGCAGCAGCAGGCTGTTGACGCGGAAGAATTCTTCGTCACGCTTGAGGTCGGCTGCGGCGTCGATCCCGTTGGCCGGGGCGACGGATGCAGTCGTGGGGGCTGTGATCGGTGTGGTGGGCGAGAGCAGGGCGTCATAGCTGGCCAGGGCGCTCTCCATCCTGGTAATCCAGTGCTTGCGCGCGGCCAGCAGGTCCAGATAGTCGGCAGCGCTCATGCTCGCGCCGCGCTCTATGCGCGAGCGCACCCGGGGATCGTAGAGCGCGGCTTTGGCGGGATCCTGCAGATGGCGCCGGTGCCAGGCATAGCTTTCGGTGGGCGAGAAACCGCCGATGATGTTGATGCCGTCCAGCTCCTCCAGCTCGGGCAAGTCAATCCACTCGATCTGTGCGCCGTCGGCCTGGAGCTTGGCGATGCTGCGTTCGAAGGCGCTGCGCACGGCAGGTTCGATCTGCTCGAAGAAGAGGGGGCGCGGCACAGCCAGGCGCCACTGGCTCAGGCTACGTTCGTCCTTGGCGACTTCGCGCCCGGCCAGAATCTCGTGCAGCAGCACGGCGTCGCGCACGCTGCGGGTGATGGCACAAGCGGTATCCAGTGTGGGCGATAGAGGCACTGTCCCTTCGGTGGGGACCAGTCTGGCAGTGCTTTTGAAGCCAACCAGGCCGTTGAGCGCAGCGGGAATGCGGATGGAGCCGCCGGTGTCCGAGCCCAGGGCTGCCCAGGCCGCGCCGCTGGCGACGGAAACGGCCGCTCCTGACGAGGAGCCACCGGGAATGCGTGCCGGCCATGTGGGCGCCAGCTGAGGGTTGGCGGGGTGGCGGGCATCCAGTGCGGCCGGGGTGCCGAAATGCGGGTTCACGCCCACGCCGGAAAAAGCGAACTCGACCATATGGGTGCGGCCGATGATGGCCGCGCCTGCCGCGCGCAGGCGGGCAACAGCGGTGGCGTCTGCCCGGGCGACGGGCGCATCCTGCAGCACCAGGGAGCTGGCGGCGCTGCGCGTGCCTTGCGTGTCGAACAGATCCTTGACCGAGATGGCCAGGCCGGCCAGGGGCGTAGTGGACGGTGTTTCTGCAGCAGCCCAGCGTGCCTCGTCAAAAAAAGTCTGGCTGAAAACGTTGGCGCACAAGGGGCTTCGCGCGGCAGCGATGCTCATTTGCATGAGGTTTGTGGCGCTTTGGCGGCCTTCGCGGATCTCAAGAGCGACGTGACTGAGGTCGAGTTGCATGGCAGTGTGCTAAAATTTTGCGGCTTTGCTAAGGGTTAGTCCGTGAGGATTGACTTGAAAAGCTCTGAAGGTGATTGATGCGATGGCGTTTTGCGTGTTGCAGCAATTGCTTTTAAGTCGGCAAGGCAAATAGCAAACCGGCCTATTCAAGGTGTTGCGATCGCTTTTTTCAAGGCGGCTGCAATCGTTGGGCCGGATTTTAGACCCAACCTTTGAGGTAATTAACATGGCAGTAACAATGCGCGAGATGCTGGAAGCCGGCGTCCACTTCGGTCACCAAACTCGTTTCTGGAATCCCAAGATGGCTCCGTTCATCTTCGGTGCCCGCAACAAGATCCACATCATCAACCTGGAAAAGTCCCTGCCGATGTTCCAGGAAGCCCAGAAGTTCGCCAAGCAGCTGACTGCTAACGGCGGCACCATCCTGATGGTGGGTACAAAGCGTCAGGCCCGTGAGCTGGTGGCCGAAGAAGCCAAGCGCGCTGGCGTGCCCTTCGTTGACCAGCGCTGGCTGGGCGGCATGCTGACCAACTTCAAGACCGTCAAGACCTCCATCAAGCGTCTGAAGGATATGAAGGCTCAGCAAGAAGCTGGTCTGGAATCCATGTCCAAGAAGGAACAGCTGATGTTCGTTCGCGAACTGGAAAAGCTGGAAAAGGACATCGGCGGCATTCAGGATATGAACGGTCTGCCCGACGCCATTTTCGTGATCGACGTGGGCTTCCACAAGATCGCTATCGCTGAAGCCAAGAAGCTGGGCATTCCTCTGGTCGGCGTGGTTGACACCAACCACAACCCCGAAGGTATCGACTACGTGATCCCCGGTAACGACGACTCCGCCAAGGCAGTCGAGCTGTACGCCCGCGGTATCGCTGACGCGATCCTGGAAGGCCGTGAAGCCCGTCTGAACGACGTGGTGAAGGCTGCTGCTGGTGACAACGGCGACGAATTCGTGGAAGTGGAAGCGTCCGCCGCCTAAGCGAAGTCCGGCTGCGCGACCGCATCGCGAAAAAAAAGCGGGGCTCTAGGTAGCCCCGTTTTTTTAGCCGGAATCCTGTAACGAATCGAACTGATACTGGAGAAATACGATGGCAATTACTGCAAGCATGGTCGCTGAACTGCGCGCCAAGACCGACGCCCCCATGATGGAATGCAAGAAGGCTCTGACAGAAGCTGATGGCGATATGGCCAAGGCTGAAGAGTTGCTGCGCGTCAAGCTGGGTACCAAGGCTGGCAAGGCCGCTTCCCGCGTGACTGCTGAAGGCGTTGTGGCTGCTTTCATCGACGGCGGCAAGGGCGGCCTGATCGAAGTGAACAGCGAAACCGACTTCGTGTCCAAGAACGACAGCTTCATGGCCATGGCTAACGCCGCTGCCAAGCTGGTCGCTGAGCACAACCCCGCTGACCTGGACGCTCTGGGCGCTCTGGCCTACGAACAAGACGGCTACGGCCCCACTCTGGAAGATGTGCGCAAGGGCCTGATCGGCAAGATCGGCGAAAACATGTCTTTCCGTCGCTTCAAGGCTTTCAGCGGCGCTGGCTTGGCTGCCTACGTGCACGGCACCCGCATTGGCGTGGTGGTCGAGTTCGACGGCGACGCTGCTGCTGCCAAGGACGTGGCAATGCACGTGGCTGCCATGAAGCCCGTGGCTCTGACTTCCGCTGACGTGCCTGCTGACCTGATCGCCAAGGAACGCGCTGTGGCCGAAGGCAAGGCAGCCGAATCGGGCAAGCCTGCTGACATCGTTTCCAAGATGGTTGAAGGCTCCGTGCAGAAGTACCTGAAGGAAGTGTCCCTGGCTGACCAGGTCTTTGTGAAGGCTGCTGACGGCAAGCAAACCGTGGCTCAGATGCTCAAGGCTGCCAACACCAATGTGAAGGCGTTCACGATGTATGTCGTGGGTGAAGGCATTGAGAAGAAGACTGACGACTTCGCCGCTGAAGTGGCTGCCCAGGTGGCAGCAGCCAAGGCTGGTGCTTAAACCTAAGCCTTAGCAACAATCGCGGCCTAGAGCCGCGATTGATTTATTCCCCTCCCGTTTTCATACTCATTCAACTTCCATCGGAGAAACACCATGTCCAACGCCATTCCAGCCCACAAGCGCATCTTGCTCAAGCTGTCGGGGGAGGCGTTAATGGGAGATGACCAGTTCGGCATCAACCGTGCAACCATCGAGCGCATGGTGGCTGAGATCGTGGAAGTGACCAAGGTGGGTGTGCAGGTTGCCGTGGTGATCGGCGGCGGCAACATCTTCCGCGGCGTGGCAGGCGGCTCGGTCGGCATGGACCGTGCGACTGCCGACTATATGGGCATGCTGGCCACGGTGATGAACGCGCTGGCTCTGGCAGATGCCATGGACAAGCAGGGTTTGACGGCTCGCGTGATGTCCGCCATTGCTATCGAGCAGGTGGTCGAGCCCTATGTGCGTCCCAAGGCGCTGCAGTACCTGGAAGAGGGCAAGGTCGTGGTGTTTGCTGCCGGTACGGGCAATCCCTTCTTCACCACCGACACGGCCGCTGCACTGCGTGGTGCTGAAATCGGTGCCGAAGTCGTGCTCAAGGCCACCAAGGTGGATGGCGTGTACACGGCTGACCCGCTCAAGGATCCTTCGGCCACGCGTTACGACAAGCTGGCTTTCGATGAGGCCATTTCGCGCAATCTGGGCATCATGGATGCAACGGCTTTCGCCCTGTGCCGCGACCAGAAGCTGCCGATTCGCGTGTTCTCCATCGTCAAGCCCGGCGCACTTAAGCGAGTGGTCATGGGTGAAGACGAAGGCACTCTGGTGTACGCTTGAGCGTTTTGCCGCCACATGCCCGCAAAGGAACAAGAACATGACGATCGCTGAAATCAAAAAGAACACCGAAACCAAGATGGGTCAGTCCATCGAGGCTCTGAAGAACAACCTGGCCCGCGTGCGTACCGGACGTGCGAATCCCGCGCTGCTGGATGCCATTCATGTCGAGTACTACGGCTCCATGGTGCCTCTGTCCCAGGTGGCCAATGTGTCTTTGCTGGATGCCCGCACGATCAGCGTGCAGCCTTGGGAAAAGAACATGGCTGCCAAGGTGGAAAAGGCCATTCGCGAGAGCGATCTGGGCCTGAATCCCGCCTCCATGGGCGATCTGATTCGCGTGCCTATGCCTCCCATGAGCGAAGAGCGTCGCAGGGAAATGACCAAGCTGGCGCGCAACGAAGGCGAGAACGCCAAGATTGCCGTTCGCAACCTGCGCCGCGATGCCAACGAAGGCGTGAAGAAGCTGGTCAAGGACAAGGAAGCCTCTGAAGACGATCAGAAGCGCTCCGAAGCCGAAATCCAGAAGATCACCGACAAGCATATTGCCGAGATCGATACGCTGGTGGCGGCCAAGGAACAGGACATCATGGCGGTCTGAGTCTTTTCAAAGGACTTGTACTTTTGACATCCAAGAAAAACGGCGCGGTTCCGCGCCATATCGCCGTCATCATGGACGGTAACGGACGGTGGGCCAAACGCCGTCTGCTTCCACGTCTTGCTGGTCACAAGCAGGGTGTAGAGTCCCTGCGCCGCTGCGCTCGCGCCTGCGTCGAGCGTGGCGTGCAGGTGCTCACGGTGTTTGCGTTTTCCTCCGAGAACTGGAACCGACCACAGGAAGAGGTCTCGGGCCTCATGAGTCTGCTGGCCAATGCCCTGGCCAAGGAAGTTGCTCAACTCAGCCGCGACGGCGTGCGCCTGTACTTTGTTGGCGACCGCCAGGGGCTGAGCGACAAGGTTCGGGAGGGTTTGGCAGAGGCCGAGCGCATCACCGCCCACAACACGCGTCTGGTTCTCAACGTCTGCTTCAACTACGGTGGCCGCTGGGATATTGCCCAGGCTGCACAGAGGCTGGTGGCCCAGGGGTTGGAGCTGACTCCCGAGAATCTGGACAGAGCCATGGCCTTGGCCCATGTGCCGGATCCTGATCTCATGATCCGCACCGGCGGTGAAACTCGAATCAGCAATTTCCTGCTCTGGCAGGCTGCTTATACAGAGCTGTTTTTCAGCAATGCCCTGTGGCCTGACTTCGACGAGGCGGCTCTTGACGAGGCCATTGCCGTGTTTGGCGGTCGTGAGCGCCGCTTCGGCCAGACTTCCGAGCAGATTCAACCATCATCTACCGTCACCTTGACGGTTTAACCATAAGAGGTGCCATGCTCAAGCAGCGCGTCATTACCGCCTTGATCTTGCTGGCCATTTTGCTGCCGGCACTGTTTTATACGGCCAGCACCGTGCCCTTTGCCGCACTGATGCTGTTGTTCATGGCGGCTGGTGCCTGGGAGTGGGGGCGACTCAATGGTTTTGGGCAGGCAGGCTCGCTGGGCCTGGGTGCTGTCTGTACGGCGCTGTGCGCCGGCTCCTGGTGGGCCGGCTGGGTTGATCAGCCTCTGCCCACGGTGTGGCTGATTGCGGGTTCCCTCTGGGTGCTGGGGGGCGTGCTGCTGCTGCGCGCGGGCGTGGCGGGCTGGCCGCATATTCCGGCAGCAGTTCGTCTGGTCGGCGGCGTGCTGGCATTGTGGCTGGCCTGGCTGGCCGTGGTGCAGGCGCGCAATATCGGCATCAACTTCCTGCTGTCGGTGCTGGTGCTGGTCTGGGTGGCTGATGTCTTTGCCTATTTTGCAGGCCGCACTTTCGGCCTGAAGTTCACCAGGAACAAGCTCGCTCCTTCCATCAGTCCCGGCAAGAGCTGGGAAGGTGTCTGGGGTGGCATGCTGGGGGTGATTGTTCTGGCTCTGGTCTGGAGCTGGGCTGATCGCCATTACGGCGCCGGTGTTCCCAGTTTCTATTCGGTGCTGCAGTCGCGCGGACTTTGGTTTCTGCTGCTGGCTGCGGTGTTTATGGCTGCGATGAGTGTGGTGGGCGACCTGGTCGAATCCCTCATCAAGCGCAGCGTCGGTGTCAAGGACAGCAGCGGCTTGCTGCCCGGCCATGGTGGTGTCCTGGATCGCATTGATGCTCTCCTGCCCACACTGCCGTTGGCGATGATGCTCTCATCCTTTGTGCATCCATGAAGCAGAAAATCACGGTTCTGGGTTCTACCGGTTCCATCGGAACCAATACCCTGGATGTGGTGGCGCGCCACCCTGAACAATACGAAATCTTCGCGCTGAGTGCGGCCACGCAAGTGGATCTGATGCTCAGGCAATGCGCGCAGTTCAAGCCGCAGTTCGCTGTGATGGCCAGTGCGCCTCATGCTCGTCAACTGGCTGAGGCAATCAAGCAAAACGGACTCCAGACACAGGTTCTTCAGCAGCGGGATGCTCTTGAAGTGATTGCGTCGCATCCTGATGTGGATGCCGTCATGGGTGCGATTGTTGGAGCGGCCGGTCTGGCACCCTGTCTGGCGGCTGCCAAGGCCGGCAAGCGTCTGCTGCTGGCCAACAAGGAGGCCCTGGTGGTGGGCGGCGCGCTGTTCATGGATACTGTCAAGCGCCATGGTGCCACTTTGCTGCCCATCGACAGCGAGCATTCGGCCATCTTCCAGTGCCTTCCCGAGGACAGCAGCACATGGACTGATCGCGTCGACTCCTTGCTGTTGACGGCATCGGGCGGTCCGTTCCGCCAGCGTGATCCGGCGACACTGTCCGAAATCACGCCCGAGCAGGCTTGCTCGCACCCCAACTTCTCCATGGGGCGCAAGATCTCGGTGGACTCGGCCACCATGATGAACAAGGCGCTGGAGGTGATCGAGGCGCGCTGGCTGTTCGATATGGCGCCCGAGAAGATCAAGGTGGTGATCCATCCGCAGCAGATCGTGCACTCCATGGTGCAGTTCAAGGATTCTTCCGTACTCGCTCAGCTGGGTACGCCCGATATGCGGGTGCCGATTGCCTGCGGTCTGGCCTGGCCCGAGCGCATTGAGAGCGGTGCACCTGTGCTGGATTTCGCCAAGCTGGCGGCGCTGACCTTCGAGGAGGCGGATGTGCACCGCTTTCCGGGCCTGCATCTGTCCTGGCAGGCGCTGCGCGCGCCCGAGGGCACGACCACGGTGCTCAATGCCGCGAACGAAGTGGCTGTCGCCGCATTCCTGGAGCGTCGCCTGTCGTTTGACCGCATTCATGCCCTCAATCTGCAGACGCTGGAATCCGTTCAACCTGGTGCCGTAGGCAGTCTGCAGGAGTTGATGGCGCTCGATGAGCGAGCGCGCGAGCGTGCGGCAGACATAGCGAGGCAGTGGGCGCGCTGATCTGGCGTCCACTTCGGGTGCTTGAGGAGTTGCGGTTGAACTTGCGGCCTGCGGCACACTCCAAGCATTGATTGGCATTAAGGAGTTTCAGGTGTTGCTGACGGTTGTGGCTTTCATCGTGGCGCTCGGCGTTCTGATTGCAGTGCATGAGTGGGGCCACTATCGTGTTGCCGTGGCCTGCGGTGTCAAGGTGCTGCGTTACTCCGTGGGCTTTGGCAAGCCGCTGTTGCGCTGGGTCGGCAAGAAGTCGGGCACCGAGTATGTGATTGCGGCGCTGCCTCTGGGCGGCTATGTGCGCATGCTTGACGAACGTGAGGGCGAGGTCAGGCCCGAGGAAAAACATCTGGCCTTCAACAATCAGCCCCTGCGCTCACGTGCAGCCATTGTTGCCGCGGGACCTGTGGCCAATCTGGTGCTGGCCGTGGCGCTGCTGGCGGTGGTCAACTGGGTGGGTACCAACGAGCCGGCAGCCCGACTTGCGGCTCCTGCGGAAGGCACGCTGCTGCATCAGGCTGGTATTCAAAGTGGCGACTGGGTGCAGCGTGTCTCCGTGGGTGGACGGGAATGGCAGCCTGTGCGTGCCCTGGGTGATTTGCGCTGGCTGGTGACGACAGCTGCCATTGAAGGTGAAACCTTGCAGTTGGAGGTGGCGGCACAGGAGCATGGCGCGGGGCGTGTCGTGCCGCTCGATCTTGCTTCTTTGCAACAAAAGGAACCAGATGCGGCTTTCTTTGACAAGGTCGGGCTGCAGGGAGCCTGGAGTCGTCCGGTCATAGAAGAGGTTGTTGCAGGTGGCCCGGCAGAAAAGGCGGGTCTGCAAAAAGGCGATGTGTTGCTCAGCATCGATGGCCATGCCGCTCAGGATGGCGCTCAGGCGCGTGCCGCGATTCGTGCCTCGGGTGCATCCGGGCAAGTCGAGCCGCAGGCCTGGGTTGTGGAGCGTAAGGGTCAGCGTCTGAATCTGCAGGTGCAGCCGGAAATAGTACCTGGCAAGGATGGGCAAGCTGCAACGGCACGTGTGAACGCCTTTATTGGCAGCCAGCCCGAGATGGTGCTGGTGCGCCATGGCTTTCTGGATGGCTTGAGTGCCGGTGTGCACAAGACCTGGGAGCTGTCCTCCATGACACTGCGCATGATGGGGCGCATGCTGATCGGTCAGGCCTCGCTCAAGAATATCAGCGGTCCTTTGACGATCGCAGACTATGCAGGCAAGTCCGCCAGCATGGGGCTGGTGCAATACCTGTCATTCCTCGCGCTTATCAGCATCAGCCTGGGCGTTCTCAACCTGCTACCATTGCCCGTTCTGGATGGTGGGCACCTGATGTATTATCTTTGGGAAGGTTTGACGGGGCGCAGTGTCTCTGATGTCTGGGCTGAAAGAATGCAGCGTGCAGGCGTCGCAGTCATATTGCTGATGATGTCAGTCGCCTTTTTCAACGATATCAACCGGCTCTGGGGCTAATTTTTACCGCTACGGTAGGCCGCATTCGCGGCGATTTCCACTCATGAAAAAACATTTCAATCGCTTGGGCATGCGCTCTGCAACTGCCCTGGCTGCTATGGTTTTAGCTGCGCAAGCGGCATGGGCATTGGAGCCCTTCAAAGTTCAAGATATCCGCGTCGAGGGTTTGCAGCGAGTGGAGGCCGGTACGGTGTTCGCTTCCATGCCTTTGCGCGTGGGTGATGACTACAACGACGAAAAGGGCGCTGCTGCCATTCGTTCGCTGTTTGCCCTGGGTCTGTTCAAGGACGTGCGCCTCGAAGCCAATGGCAATGTGCTGGTGGTGGTGGTGGAAGAGCGCCCCACCATTGCCGAGGTGAACTTTGCCGGCACCAAGGAGTTTGACAAGGACACTCTGCTCAAGGCCATGCGTGACGTGGGGCTGGCCGATGGCCGTCCTTTCGACAAGGCGCTGGCTGATCGCGCCGAGCAAGAGCTCAAGCGCCAGTACATCAACCGCAGCCTGTATGGCGCTGAAGTGGTGACCACGGTGACGCCTATCGAGCGCAACCGAGTGAACCTGACCTTCACCGTCTCCGAAGGTGAGCCGGCCAAGATCAACGAAATCCACATTGTGGGCAACAAGGCCTTCAAGGAATCGACGCTCAAGGACTTGTTCGATCAGGACACCGGCAACTGGATGAGCTGGTACACCAAGTCTGACCGTTATGCGCGCAACAAGCTCAATGCCGACCTGGAGTCGCTGCGCTCCTACTATCTGCAGCGCGGCTATCTGGAGTTCCGTGTGGAGTCCACACAGGTTGCCATTTCTCCGGACAAGCAAAATATCGGCCTGACCGTGAATATTCACGAAGGCAATCAGTATGTGGTCTCCGGCGTGAAGCTCGATGGCAACTACCTGGATCGTGACGACGAGTTCAAGTCGCTGGTCAAGATCAAGCCCGGTGAGCCTTATAACGCCGACCAGGTTTCCGAGACCGTCAAGGCTTTTACCGACTATTACAGCAATTTCGGTTTTGCCTTCGCCAAGGTGGAGGCCGTGCCCGAGATCGATCGCGCCAACAATCGTGTGGCCATCGTGTTGCAAGCACAGCCTTCGCGTCGCGCCTATATCCGTCGCATCAGCGTCAGCGGCAACAACAAGACCCGCGACGAAGTGATTCGCCGCGAGTTCCGTCAGTTCGAGGCCTCCTGGTATGACGGCCAGAAGATCAAGCTGTCGCGCGACCGTGTGGACCGTTTGGGCTTCTTTACCCAGGTCGACATTGAAACCCAGGAAGTGCCCGGCTCTCCCGATCAGGTCGATCTGATGATCAATGTGGTTGAGAAGCCCACAGGCTCGATTCAGCTGGGCGCAGGTTTTTCCAGTGCTGAAAAGGTCTCGCTGTCCTTCGGCATCAAGCAGGAAAACGTGTTCGGCTCGGGCAACTACCTGGGTCTGGATGTCAATACCAGCAAGTACAACCGCACCATGGTGGTGTCGACAACCAATCCGTACTTCACGGATACCGGTATCTCGCGCACCTATGACCTGTACTACCGCACCGTCCGTCCCTACTATGACGATGGCGCCTACAAGATCATCACCAAGGGTGCCAGCGTGCGCTTTGGCGTGCCCTTCAGCGAAGTGGACACCATCTTCTTCGGTGCCGGTGTCGAAGGCAATGAGATCAAGCCTGGCACCTATATGCCGGCGGTCTATAACGAGTATTGCGGCGGGGCCGTGGGCGCGAATGTCGGCTGCTCCAAGACCGGCATTCCTCTGACGCTGGGATGGTCTCGTGATAACCGCGACAGCGCGCTGGCTCCCAATGCCGGCCGCTATCAGCGTGTGAATCTGGAAGCCTCGTTCATGAGCGATATGCGCTATGCGAAGGCCAACTACCAGATTCAGCAATATATTCCGCTGAACAAGAAGTACACGATTGCCCTGAACGGTGAACTGGGCTGGGGCAAGGGCCTGGGCGGTAATCCCTATCCTATTTTCAAGAATTTCTATTCGGGTGGTCTGGGCTCGGTGCGTGGCTTTGAGCAAGGCTCTCTGGGACGTCGTGACTCAGTGAATACCAATCTGGCCTTGGGCGGTACGCGCAAGTTGACCTTGAATGGCGAATTCATGGTCCCGTTCCCAGGTGCCGGTAATGACAGAACACTGCGTCTGTTCGGCTTTGTGGACGTGGGTAATGTGTGGGCGGAAGGTGAAAGCATGGATCTGGGAACCTTGCGTGCTTCCACCGGTATCGGTATTAGTTGGATTTCGCCGCTGGGTCCTCTGCGTTTGGCGTATGCTCAGCCAATCCGTAAGGAAACCGGCGATAGAATCCAGAAACTGCAATTCCAAATCGGAACATCTTTCTAATGAAATCTCTCTCTAGCCATCTTTCTTTGGCTGTGCTGCTTGGCGCCATGGCCGTCTCTGCGCATGCACAGGAATTCAAGGCCGGTTTTGTGAACACGGATCGTATCTTCCGTGAGGCATCCGCTGCCAAGGCTGCCCAAGCCAAGCTTGAGCAGGAGTTTTCTAAGCGTGAAAAGGATTTGGTCGATCAGGGCAATTCCTTGAAGACCGCCTCGGACAAGTTCGAGCGTGAAGCTACCACCATGTCCGAGAGCCAGCGTGCTTCGCGCCAGCGTCAGCTGGTGGATCAGGATCGTGAATTCCAGCGCAAGCGCCGTGAATTTCAGGAAGACCTGAACGCTCGCAAGAATGAAGAGCTGGCCACCGTGCTGGATCGTGCGAACAAGGTTGTCAAGCAAGTGGCCGAGACCGAAAAGTACGACGTCATCTTGCAAGAAGCCGTGTATATCAATCCCAAGTTTGATATCACCGACAAGGTCATCAAGGCCCTGAACGGCGCAAAGTAATCCCAAGGATACTTTTGTGAGCGTTCTATTGGGACAGATTCTCGATGCGCTCGGTGGAGAACTGGTCGGTGGCGAGCGCGAGATGCCTATCTCGCGCATCGCTCCACTGGACTCTGCGGGTCACGGTGATCTGAGCTTTTTAAGCAATCCCCGCTATCGCCAGCAACTGGCCGCCTCACAGGCGGCCTGTGTCATTGTGGCGCCGACGATGCGTGATGAAGCCGCGCAGCGTGGCGCCTGCATTGTCACGGGCGATCCTTATGCCTATTTCGCACGTGCCACCCAGTGGTGGAAGGCGCACCAGCAGGGCGGCAGGCCGCGTGGCATCCATGCGAGTGCGGTGGTGGATGCCACGGCCCAGGTGCATGAAAGCGCCTATGTGGGGCCGCAATGCGTGGTGGAGGCTGGCGCGATCATCGGTGCCGATACGGTGCTGAAATCGCGTGTCTCCATCGGCCAGGGCTGTGCGCTGGGCGAGCGCTGCATTCTGCATCCCGGTGTGGTCATCGGTGCCGACGGCTTCGGCTTCGCGCCCTCGGCGGGCCAATGGGAAAAGATCGAGCAACTGGGGGGCGTGCGCATCGGCAACGATGTGGAAATCGGCGCCAACACCTGCGTGGATCGTGGGGCACTTGATGACACCGTCATTGAAGACGGCGTCAAGATCGATAATCTGGTGCAGATTGCCCACAATGTGCACATTGGTGCGCATACGGTGATTGCCGGCAATACCGGCATTGCCGGCAGTGCGCGCATCGGCAAGCGCTGCCAGATTGGTGGAGCCGCCAATATTCTGGGGCATTTGACGATTGCGGACGGTACGGTGATTTCGCCGACGTCCATGGTCACTCGTTCCTTGCCCAAGGCAGGTTTTTATACAGGCATCTTTCCGTTGCAAGAGAACGAGCAATGGGAAAAGAACGCTGCAACCTTCAGGCAGTTGTACACGCTCCGCGAGCGGGTCAAGAAGCTTGAACAAGCGCTGGCTGAGGGCCGGCAAAGCAACAACGGAAATTGATGATGGATATTCAAGAAATTCTCAAGCAACTGCCTCACCGCTACCCTTTTCTTCTGGTGGACCGGGTGCTTGAGCTTGAGCGCAACACGCGCATCAAGGCGATCAAGAACGTCACGTTCAACGAGCCGTTCTTCACCGGTCACTTCCCCGGTCGTCCCGTCATGCCCGGCGTGCTGATTCTTGAAGCTCTGGCTCAGGCAGCCGGCTTGCTGGCCTTCGACGCCATGGGCCAGGTGCCCGATGAAAACAATATCTACTATTTCGTGGGCATCGACTCGGCTCGCTTCAAGCGCCCCGTGGTGCCGGGAGACCAGCTGGCTCTGGAGATCACCATCGACCGCGTGCGCGGCGGAATCTGGAAGTTCAACGCCGTCGCCAGCGTGGATGGCGAAGTGGCCGCTGAAGCCCAGCTGATGTGCACCATGCGTCACGTGGGATAAGCGTTGATGGCGGCTGTGAGCTTGATTCATCCCACCGCCGTGGTGGACCCTGCGGCCCAGCTTGACACCTCGGTGTCGGTGGGGCCGTATGCGGTTATCGGTCCCAGGGTGCGCATTGGCGCCGGCAGCAAGGTGGGCGCGCATTGCGTGATCGAAGGCGACACCACCATTGGTGAAGACAACCACATCTTCCAGTTCGCGTCGCTGGGTGCGCAGCCCCAGGACAAGAAGTACGCGGGCGAGCACACGCGTCTGGTGATCGGCGATCGCAACACGGTGCGCGAGTTCTGTACCTTCAACACGGGCACCACGCAGGATCGCGGCGAGACGACCATCGGCAATGACAACTGGATCATGGCCTATGTGCATATCGCGCATGACTGCATCATTGGCAACCAGACCACGCTGGCCAACAACACCACGCTGGCAGGCCATGTGCATGTCGGCGACTGGGTGACCATTGGCGGGCTGACCGGTGTGCTGCAGCGCATGCGTATAGGCGCTCATGCCATGGTGGGCTTTCAGGCCCATGTGAACAAGGATGTGCCGCCCTTCATGACGGTGGACGGCAATCCGCTGGCCGCGCGCAGCGTGAATCTGATCGGTCTCAAGCGTCGTGGTTTCTCGGACGCGCGCATTGCCGCCGTGCGCGAGATGCACAAGCTGCTGTACCGCCAGGGTCTGACGCTGGAGCATGCCGTTGCGGCCATGAATGCGATCAAGTCGGCAACGCCTGAAGCCGTGCAGGACGTGGACTTCATGCAGTCCTTTCTGGCTTCGGCAAGCAACGGCATTACACGTTGATAGCAGCTCGCGCTGTCCCTATCTGAGTTTGAGACGTGAATAGCTCTGAAATGCCCGATAAGCAAACGCAAGTAGCTGCAGATTCAATAGCACCCAGCATCGCCATGGTGGCCGGCGAGGCCTCGGGCGATCTGCTGGCTTCGCTGCTGCTGGACGGTCTTCGTCAGCGCTGGCCCGATGCGAGCTCCATGGGGATCGGCGGCGACAGAATGCAGGAGCGCGGCTTTGACGCCTGGTGGCAGTCAGAGCGCCTTGCCGTGCACGGCTACAGCTGGGAAGTGCTGGCGCGCGTGGCCGAGCTGCTCGGTATTCGCAAAAAGCTGCGTCAGCGCCTGATTGCGCATCCGCCCTCGGTGTTTGTGGGTGTGGATGCGCCGGACTTCAACCTGGGGCTGGAAACCAGCTTGCGCGAAGCCGGCATCAAGACCGTGCACTTTGTCTGTCCTTCGATCTGGGCCTGGCGTGCCGATCGCGTGGAGAAAATCCGCCGCGCGGCCGACCATGTGCTGTGCATCTTCCCGTTCGAGCCCGAGCTGCTGGCCCAGCATGGCATCGAGGCCACCTACGTCGGTCATCCGCTGGCGCAGGTGATTCCGCTGCATCCCGATAAAGCTGCCGCGCGTGCGCGCCTGGGTCTGGCCGAAGAGGGCCTGGTGCTGGCCTTGCTGCCCGGCAGCCGCCGCTCCGAGGTGCGCTACATTGCCTCAGGCTTTTTCAAGGCGGCAGCGCTGGTCCGCAAGGCATTGCCGCAGACCCGCATCGTCGTGCCTGCCGTGCCCTCGCTCTACGAGGAAGTGCAGCGCATTGCGGCCGAGGCCGGCATGCAGGACCGCTGCCTGATCGTCAAGGGTCAGTCCCACGATGTGCTGGCGGCCTGCGACTGCACACTGATTGCCAGCGGCACCGCCACGCTGGAGGCCGCGCTCTACAAGCGTCCCATGGTCATCAGCTACAGCATGCACCCCTGGAGCTGGCGCCTCATGAAGCGCAAGCAGCTCCAGCCCTGGGTGGGGCTGCCCAATATTTTATGCGGCGATTTTGTCGTGCCCGAGCTGCTGCAGGATGCGGCTACGCCCGAGGCACTGGCTCAGGCCGCGCTGGGCTGGCTCAGGGCCAGCCAGGATTCTCCTGCCACCATTGAAGCGCTGGTTGAGCGCTTCACCGCGCTACATCACGAACTGCGCCGCGACACTGCCGAACTGGCTGCCCATGCGATCCAAAAAATCATTGCCACTCCCGCTGCTTGAGCAAGGCTGCCTGCCCTGGCATCCGCCCGGGCTGGTCGCCGGGGTGGATGAGGCAGGGCGCGGCCCGCTGGCCGGCCCGGTGGTGGCGGCCGCCGTCATCCTGGACGACATGAAGCCGATTGCCGGGCTGAACGACTCCAAGAAGCTCACGGCCAATCGCCGCGAGGTGCTCTACGACGAAATCCGCGCCAAGGCGCTGTGCTTTTGCATAGCGCAGGCCTCGGTGCAGGAGATCGACGAGATCAACATCCTCAAGGCAACGCTGCTGGCCATGCGCCGCGCGGTGATGGGCTTGCGCCTCAAGCCCGTGCTGGTGCTGGTGGACGGCAACCAGCTGCCGCAGATCGATGTGCAGGCCGAGGCCATCGTCAAGGGAGACTCGCTGGTGCAGGCCATTTCGGCGGCTTCCATCTTGGCCAAGGTCACGCGCGACCGCTGGTGTGAGCGCCTTGACGTCCAGTATCCGCAGTACGGCTTTGCGGGCCACAAGGGCTACGGCACGGCCGCACATCTGCAGGCCTTGCGCGCCCATGGTGCGACGGCCGAGCATCGGCGCTCCTTTGCGCCCGTGGCCCAGGTGCTGCAGGCAGGTCAGGTGTGCGCGGGCGGCACGGCCCAGCCCGTGCTCTGCGAGACCGGACTCTCGGGGGTGACCTCGAACCTGCTGATGTCGCAGGCATCGCTCTACGTCTGATGCGCGGCTGATCGATATTGTCTGCATTCCCGAGTGCGGCACAGGGCCGCCTCGGGCGTTCTATCTTCTTTGGGACTTGCGCAAACAAGAACGCCACAACGGCCTGCCTTCTGAGGCAGTCGCCCGGCCTGAACCCGTTTTGCGTAAGTCGTGTTCTTGTTTCAAGCTCGGCCAGGCGCTTGCATGCCGGGTTTTTGTTTTTTCTCAGAGGTCGACATGGCTGCACGCCCCCAGGTCACGGACATTCATTCGCGCGACAACGCTTTCGTCAAAGAACTGCGCCGTCTGTCCCAGGACAGCACGGCCTATCGCAAACAGGGGCAGGTCTGGCTTGAAGGCGATCATCTTTGCCGTGCGGCCCTGGTGCGGGGTCTGAAACCAAAGGTTGCTGTTTTTGCACAGTCTTTCTGGCCCCAGGCGCCCGAAGAGTGGGTGCAGGCCGCCAGCAAGGTCGTGGTGCTGGCAGATGTCTTGTTCGACGAGATCAGTGCTCTGGAGTCTCCTGCCCGCATGGGCTATGTGATGGACTGGGATGCGGGTGTGCAGGTGCAGCCGGGCGTTGCCACCGTGGTGCTGGACCGCGTGCAGGATGCCGGCAATGTGGGCAGCATCCTGCGCAGCGCGTCGGCCTTCGGTTTCACCCAGATCGTGGCGCTCAAGGGCACGGCCGCGCTGTGGAGCCAGAAGGTGCTTCGCGCCGGAATGGGTGCTCACTTCGGGCTGCATCTGGTTGAGGCGGCATCGGTCGAGGATGTGCAAGGCCTGCAAGTGCCCCTGGTCGTGACCAGCTCCCATCAGGGGACATTGATTCATGAGGCCGATCTGCCCTGGCCCTGTGCCTGGGCCATGGGCCATGAAGGGCAGGGCGTGGGCGATGCGCTGATGGAGATGGCGAGCCACCGCATCAGCATTGCGCAGCCTGGAGGTGAGGAGTCACTCAATGTGGCTGCCGCAGCCGCGATCTGCCTGCATGCGAGCAGCCTAAGCATGCTACGCCGCAGAGGGTAATCCCGGGGCGCTTCAAAGGGGTGAAGCGGACAGAGCCTATAATGGGCGGCTTTCAAGCATTCCTTCATACGCCTAGCGACGCTTCCTCGCCATTCCCTGCAGACACAAATGTCCCCGCACACATGCCGGGGCTTCGTTGGGCGTAACCGTAATTAAAAAACCGGAGAACCCAGTGCTTTTGTCTCTCAAGGGAAATTTCCCATCCGCCATTCTGGCGCTCGCAGACGGCACGGTCTTTATTGGCAACTCGATTGGTGCGCAAGGCACCACTGTTGGCGAAGTCGTTTTCAACACTTCGCTGACCGGCTACCAGGAAATCCTCACCGACCCCAGCTATTGCCAGCAGATCGTGACGCTCACGTATCCGCACATTGGCAACTACGGTGTCAATCCTGAAGACGTCGAAGCTGACAAGATCCATGCCGCAGGTCTCATCATCAAGAACCTGCCTTTGCTGGCCAGCAACTTCCGAAGCACCCAGACGCTGTCCGAGTACCTGAGCGAAGGTAAGACCGTCGCCATTGCCAACATCGACACCCGCAAGCTCACGCGACTGCTGCGTGATCAAGGCGCGCAGAACGGCGCCATTGTGGGTCTGGCCGCTGGTGAAGAAGTCACCCAGGCCAGGATCGACGAGGCCATCGCCGCCGCCAAGGCCGCCCCCAGCATGAAGGGGCTGGATCTGGCCAAGGTCGTGTCCACCGACAAGTCCTACCCATGGACCGAGGCCGAGTGGAAGCTGGGCCAAGGCTACGGCAAGCTCGAATCGCCCAGGTTCAAGGTCGTGGCCTACGACTTCGGCGTGAAGAAGAACATTCTGCGCATGCTGGCCGAGCGCGGTTGCGACGTGACCGTGGTGCCCGCCCAGACGCCCGCCAAGGATGTGCTGGCCCTGAACCCGGACGGCGTGTTCCTTTCCAACGGCCCTGGCGATCCAGAGCCTTGCGACTACGCGATTGCCGCTGCGCAAGAGATCATGGCCGCCAAGAAGCCTCTGTTCGGCATCTGCCTGGGTCATCAGATCATGGCTCTGGCCTCCGGCGCCAAGACCTTCAAGATGCAAAACAGCCACCACGGCGCCAACCACCCTGTCAAGGACCTGGACTCCGGCCGCGTCAGCATCACCAGCCAGAACCACGGTTTTGCGGTGGAGCTGGAGTCGCTGCCCGCCAATGCCCGCGCCACGCACATCAGCCTGTTCGACGGCACGTTGCAAGGCCTGGAGCGCACCGATGTGCCTGCCTTCTGCTTCCAGGGTCACCCCGAAGCATCGCCCGGCCCCAACGATATCGGCTATCTGTTTGACCGCTTCACAGCGCTGATGGAGAAACACAAAAATGCCTAAGCGCAACGACCTTAAAAGCATTCTGATCATTGGCGCCGGTCCCATCGTGATCGGTCAGGCCTGCGAGTTTGACTACTCCGGCGTGCAGGCCTGCAAGGCCCTGCGCGAAGAGGGTTACAAGGTCATCCTGATCAACAGCAACCCTGCCACGATCATGACCGACCCGGCCACCGCCGACGTCACCTACATCGAGCCCATCACCTGGCAGACGGTCGAGAAGATCATCGCCAAGGAGCGTCCCGATGCCATCCTGCCCACCATGGGTGGCCAGACTGCGCTGAACTGCGCGCTGGATCTGTGGAAGAACGGCGTGCTGGACAAGTACAAGGTCGAGCTGATCGGCGCCAAGCCCGAAGCCATTGACAAGGCCGAAGACCGTCTGAAGTTCAAGGACGCCATGACCAAGATCGGTCTGGGCTCCGCGCGCTCCGGCATCGCCCACTCGATGGACGAAGCCTGGGCCGTGCAAAAGCAGATGGGTTTTCCCACCGTCATTCGCCCCAGCTTCACGCTGGGCGGCACGGGCGGCGGCATTGCCTACAACCCCGAAGAATTCGAAACCATCTGCAAGCGCGGTCTGGAGGCTTCGCCTACCAACGAGCTGCTGATCGAGGAATCTCTGCTGGGCTGGAAAGAGTACGAGATGGAAGTGGTGCGCGACACCGCTGACAACTGCATCATCGTCTGCTCCATCGAAAACCTGGACCCCATGGGCGTGCACACCGGTGACTCCATCACCGTGGCGCCGGCCCAGACACTGACCGACAAGGAATACCAGATCATGCGTAACGCATCTCTGGCCGTCCTGCGCGAAATCGGTGTGGACACGGGTGGCTCCAACGTGCAGTTCTCGGTGAATCCCAAGGACGGTCGCATGATCGTCATCGAGATGAATCCACGCGTCTCGCGTTCCTCGGCACTGGCCTCCAAGGCCACGGGCTTCCCCATCGCCAAGATCGCGGCCAAGCTGGCCGTGGGCTTCACGCTGGACGAGCTCAAGAACGAAATCACCGGTGGCGCAACCCCCGCGTCGTTCGAGCCTTCGATCGACTACGTGGTCACCAAGATCCCGCGTTTTGCGTTCGAAAAGTTCCCTGCTGCCGACAACCGCCTGACCACGCAGATGAAGTCCGTGGGTGAAGTGATGGCCATCGGCCGTACCTTCCAGGAGTCCTTCCAGAAGGCCTTGCGCGGCCTGGAAGTGGGCGTGGACGGCATGAACGAAAAGACCCAGGATCGCGAAATCCTGGAAAAGGAACTGGGCGAGCCCGGTCCCGACCGCATCTGGTATGTGGGTGACGCTTTCGCTGCCGGCTGGTCGCTGGACGAGGTGCACAACATCACCAAGATCGACAAGTGGTTCCTGGTGCAGATCGAAGAGATCGTCAAGATCGAACTCGAGCTGGACGAGCTCTACGAAGCCAAGGGCGAAGGCGCTCTGGCGGCTCTGGATGCGCAGACCCTGCGCAGCCTCAAGCAAAAGGGCTTCTCGGACCGCCGCCTGGCCAAGCTGCTGCACACCAGCGACAAGGCCGTGCGCGAAGCGCGCAAGGCGCTGAAGGTGCGTCCTGTGTTCAAGCGCGTGGACACCTGCGCTGCCGAGTTCGCTTCCAACACCGCATACATGTACTCCACGTATGACGAAGAGTGCGAAGCAGCTCCCACGGACAAGAAGAAGATCATGGTGCTGGGCGGTGGCCCCAACCGTATCGGCCAGGGCATCGAGTTCGACTATTGCTGCGTGCACGCCGCCATGGCCATGCGCGAAGATGGTTACGAAACCATCATGGTCAACTGCAACCCCGAGACCGTGTCCACCGACTACGACACTTCCGATCGCCTGTACTTCGAGCCCCTGACGCTGGAAGACGTGCTGGAAATCGTGGACGTGGAGCAGCCCGAAGGCGTGATCGTGCAGTACGGCGGCCAGACGCCTCTGAAGCTGGCCCTGGGCCTGGAGCGCGAAGGCGTGAAGATCATCGGCACCACGCCCGACATGATCGATGCCGCCGAGGACCGCGAGCGCTTCCAGAAGCTGCTCAACGAACTGGGTCTGCGTCAGCCTCCCAACGCCACTGCGCGTACCGAAGCCGAAGCCCTGGAAAAGGCTGCCGGCCTGGGTTATCCCCTGGTGGTGCGTCCTTCCTATGTGCTGGGCGGCCGTGCCATGGAAATCGTGCACGAGCAGCGCGACCTCGAGCGCTACATGCGCGAAGCCGTGAAGGTCTCCAACGACTCTCCCGTGCTGCTGGACCACTTCCTGTCCAACGCCATCGAGTGCGACGTCGATTGCGTGCGTGACAAGACCGGTGCCGTGTACATCGGCGGCGTGATGGAGCACATCGAGCAAGCCGGCGTTCACTCCGGTGACTCCGCCTGCTCGCTGCCTCCTTACTACCTGAAGGCCGAAACCGTCGCTGAAATCAAGCGCCAGACCGCAGCCATGGCCGAAGGCCTGCATGTGGTGGGCCTGATGAACGTGCAGTTCGCCATCAAGGAGGCGGACGGCCAGGACGTGATCTACGTTCTGGAAGTGAACCCCCGTGCCTCGCGCACCGTGCCTTTCGTCTCCAAGGCCACCGGCGTGCAGCTGGCCAAGGTGGCTGCGCGCTGCATGGCCGGCCAGACTCTGGCCGAGCAGGGCATCACCAAGGAAGTCACACCGCCTTACTTCAGCGTCAAGGAAGCCGTGTTCCCGTTCGTGAAATTCCCCGGTGTGGACACCATTCTCGGCCCCGAGATGAAGTCCACCGGTGAAGTCATGGGTGTGGGCAAGACCTTTGGCGAAGCCTTTGTGAAGAGCCAGATGGGCGCCGGCGTGCACCTGCCTGCCGAAGGCAAGGTCTTCCTGTCGGTGAAGAACAACGACAAGACCCGTGCCGTGGCCGTGGCCAAGGAACTGGTTGCCATGGGCTACAGCCTGTGCGCCACACGCGGCACGGCTGCGGCGATTGCCGAGGCCGGTGTCGAGGTGCAGACCGTGAACAAGGTGACCGAGGGCCGCCCCCACATCGTGGACACGATCAAGAACGGCGAAATCGCCCTGGTCATCAACACCGTGGAAGAGCGTCGCAACGCCATCGCCGACTCGCGCCAGATCCGTACCAGCGCGCTGCTGGCACGCGTGACCACCTTTACCACCATCTTCGGCGCGGAAGCGGCCGTCGAAGGCATGAAGGCCATGCGCGGCAGTCTGGACGTGCACTCGGTGCAAGAGCTGCATGCCATGCTGACCAAGGCCTGAAAAGCCTGACGCCCGAAGCAGCCCGTAAAGGCTGCCGGGTTTTTACCGGATTTGTGCCGCAGCAAACACGGCATAATCTGCGGTAATGTATTTGAACCGCCGCGCGGCAACGTGCGGCGGTTTGCTTTTGGGGCACAGGCCCCTGTTTGACGTTGTCACTCAGGACTGTGCGAGAGGTGCCGCGCTGGGCGCGGCGTTTGCTGAATTTGGAGACTCGATCATGGCCACCATCCCAATCACCAAGCGCGGAGCAGAAAAGCTCAAGGTGGAACTGCAACGCCTGAAGACTGTGGATCGTCCCGCGGTCATTCAAGCCATTGCAGAGGCCCGTGCTCAGGGTGACTTGAGCGAAAACGCCGAATACGAATCTGCGAAGGAGCAGCAGGGCTTCATCGAAGGCCGCATCATCGAGGTCGAAGGCAAGCTGTCCGCAGCGCAGGTCATTGACCCGACCGAGCTGGATGCCGGCGGCCGTGTGGTGTTTGGTGCGACCGTGGATCTGGAAGATGAAGACAGCGGCTCGGCCGTGACCTACCAGATCGTGGGCGAGGACGAGGCTGACCTCAAGCACGGCCTGATCAATGTGTCCAGCCCCATTGCGCGCGCCTTGATCGGCAAGGAAGAGGGCGATACCGCCGTGGTGCAGGCACCGGGCGGCGAGCGTCGCTACGAGATCGTAGGCATAAAGTACATCTGATCACCCCTGAGGCGCTGCGCGCCTTCCCCTCTCTGTACGCACTTCGCGCTGCGGGAGGGGACGATGCCCTTGCCTGGGCGGCCCCGCCGCGAGGCAGCTCTTGCCCGGCATCTCTGGTTTGCGCTCTGCCATGCTGAAATTTCACCATGATGTTTGAACGCTTGCCTGTTTTTTTTGCGGCTCTGTGGTGGGGCAGTCTGAGTGCCATCGGCTTTGTGGCCGTGCCCATGCTGTTTGCCCATCTGCCCACGCCGGCTCTGGCGGGTTTCATGGCAGCCAAGCTGTTTGCGGCGCAGACCTGGATTTCCATAGCATGTTGCGCTCTTTTGCTGGTGCTTTCAAAGCGAAAACATGCTGAAAAGCTTGAGCAATGGGCGCAAGCAGCTATCGGTTTTGTGATCGCAGGCATGTTGCTGGCGCTGCTGGTGCAGTATGGCGTGTCGCCCAAGATTGTGGCGCGTGAGAACCTCAGGCTCTGGCACAGCGTGGGCACCGGCATGTATGCGCTGCAGTGGCTGTGCGCCGCCGTCGTGCTGTGGCGTGTGGCGGGTGCTCGCAAGCCGGCTTGATCCAGTGCAAGCCCGCTTCAGTTGCGGGGAGTACACTGCCGAAGCCATGGAATCTCAAATCGTAAAAATCGACGCGACCGACTGGAGCAACGTCCGGGGGCGCGATGAATGGACTGCTGCCGTCGAAGCCGGCAAGGTGCTGTATTTCCCCCAGCTGAGCTTTCAGCTCTCCGAGCAGGAAAAAACGCTGCTGCGCCCCGATGTGCGCGATCCCAAGACGCGCAATATCAGCCTCAATGTGGATGGCTCGATCAAGGGCGTGGCGGGCGACGAGGCCGTGCAGGCGCAGGTGGCGGCCATGGTCGGACGCTTTCGCGAGCAGGCCACGGCGCTGATCGCAGGCCTGTTTCCTGCCTATATGCCGGTGGTGCGCATGGCACCCACCAGCTACCGCCCTTCGCAGGTGGAAACGCGGGCGCAGTCCTGGCGTGCGGACGACAAGCGCATGCATGTGGATGCCTTTCCTTCGCGGCCCAACTATGGCGAGCGCATTTTGCGCGTCTTCACCAATGTCAACCCGGATGGCCAGCCCCGGGTCTGGCGAGTGGGCGAGCCGTTCACCGATGTGGCCAAGCGTTTTGTGCCGCGTGCCAAGCCCTACAGCGCCTGGCAGGCCAAGGCGCTGGAGCTGCTGCATGTGACCAAGTCCTATCGCAGCGAATACGACCATCTGATGCTGCAGCTTCATGACGGCATGAAGGGCGACCCCGACTATCAGAAAAATGCTCCCCAGGAGACCGTGCCTTTCGCGGCAGGCTCCACCTGGGTGTGCTTCTCCGATCAGGCAGTGCATGCCGTCATGTCGGGGCAGTACATGCTGGAGCAGACCTTGTTTCTGCCGCCAGGCAGCGAATACAACCCCGCAGCCAGCCCGCTGTCCATTCTCTCGCGCATGAAGGGGCATCCGCTGGTCGATGCCAGGTATCGCTGAGCCTGTTCGGCAGGTCAGCCGTGCGTTGAGGCAATCAGGCGGCCACAAAAAAGGCGTTGAACCTTGCGGTCAACGCCTTTTGTTTTTGCGGCTGCACCGGCAGCCAGTCAGCCCCAGGCCTTCTCGATCCACCTGGCGGGCTCGATATGGCGAAAGCGCTTGTTGCGACGGCCTTCCAGGGCATCGGGCGGGTTCACTTCGCCGTGGAAGATCACGATGCGCGCATCGGTCGGCGGCACCGGCTCCTTCCAGTAGTTGGTGGGCCAGGTCGGAATGCAGTAGTACTTGAAGCTGGGGCACCAGGCTGCAGGCCAGTAGTCAAGCTTGCCCTGCTTGTGCAGAAAGTGCGACAGGTACTCCTGCTCGTTGCGGTACTTGGCGCGCATCTCTTCCGTGTGCGCACGGAAATGCTCCAGCACATCGGCATGGGCACCCAGCTCGAAGCGGTAGACCGAAGAGTTGCCGACAATGCGCTCGCCAAAGCGCCAGAAACGCGGATAGTCGTGAATGATGCGGAAGTCGCCGGGCAGCGTGAAGAACTCGTCGAGGCTGCCCACAATCACCACATCCAGGTCCAGGAACAGCGCCTGACCCTTGAGACCGTGCAGGTCGCGCTCGAAGGTGGTGAGCTTCTTCCAGGCGCCGTCACGCTGGCCGGGGGCCAGATGAATGTTCAGGTCGGGGATGGGCAAGCACTCCACTTCGGAGCGAATCCCCTCTGTGCTGTCGGTCAGGCAGACAAAGCGAAAATCTCCGCTGAGATGGCGGCGCACCATGGCGTAGAGTCGGTTGACGTACTCCGGGCCGTATTTGGTGCCCCATTTCATGCAAAGAATGTGGCGTTGCTGCTGTGTGGTCTGAGCCATGGCTTGGTGGTCTAGGCGAAGAAAAAAGGCGGGTGGGCGGGCAGGCAGGGCGGATCGGCAGATCAGTCCTGACGGCCTTTCTTGACCGACTTCAGCTTGGGCTTGGCGCGCTTGATGGTGCCGCCGGCGGTCAGGCGCTGGTTGCCGAGCACGCGCAGCTGCTTGACTTCGGGCTTCTGGCCGGCGCGGCCGAACTTGAGCACCTTGACGTCGCGAGGACCGGGCATGCGGTCTTCATCAAAGGCCTTTTCCTTTTCGGGAATCGGGCGCCACAGCACCAGCAGCTTGCCGATGTGCTGGATGGGAGCGGCGTTCAGCTCGTCGCAAAGTTGTTGATAGATCTGCTCGCGGGCTGCACGGTCGTCGCCGAAAACGCGGACCTTGATCAGACCATGGGCATTGAGTGCGGCGTCCACTTCCTTTTGAACGGCAGTGGTCAGACCATCGCCACCGATGAGGACGACGGGGTCCAGATGGTGGGCTTCGGCGCGGTGTTCCCGGCGCTGTGCGGGAGTTAATTCAATTTGGGGCATACCCGTATTATCAAGGCTGCGAGAATTCAGGCATGAAAACGAAAACCAAAAGTAAGAAGGTCAATAAGAATTGGCTGCACGATCACATCAATGACCCGTATGTGAAAGCCGCACAAAAGGATGGCTATCGTGCCCGCGCGGCCTACAAGCTCAAGGAAATTGACGAGTCGCTCAAGCTGATTCAGCCCGGTCACACCGTGGTGGACCTGGGCTGCGCGCCCGGCGCCTGGAGTCAGTATGTGCGCCGTCGTCTCTCGCCCAGCGGTGCGGCTGCGGGCGAACTCAACGGCCGCATCATCTCGCTGGACCTGCTGCCCATGGAGCCCATCGAGGGCGTGCACTACATCCAGGGCGACTTTCGGGAAGAGTCGGTGCTGGCGCAGCTTGAAGAGGCCATGGGAGGCGGCAAGGCCGATGTGGTGGTCTCGGACATGGCGCCCAATCTGTCGGGCCATGGCGCCACTGACGGGGCGCGGGTTGCGGTGCTCATCGAGATGGCAGTCGATTTTGCGATCAACAACATGAAGCCCGAGGGCGCGCTGGTGGTCAAGTTGTTCCACGGCAGCGGCTATAACGAGCTGGTGGATCTGTTCAAGCAGACCTTCAAGGTGGTCAAGCCTATCAAGCCCAAGGCATCGCGCGACCGGTCTGCCGAGATTTTTCTCGTGGGAATGGGTCTCAAGCAGGGCTCTTGACGGAGTTGCCGGCCTGCATAGGGGCATTTGACCTCATGGTTTGCTGCGCCAAACCAGTGAAACTGATAGCGCAAAGCCTTGATAAAACACAGGCTTAGGGCCGATTGCCGGCAGGGCCATACCTTGCCTATGGCCGCTATAGGGGGAAATAGGCGTCCTTGGCGCTTGAAACACCTAAAATGAACCTCAACTAGGTCTGGAGTCCCCTCCGGGCCTTTACGTCTGAATATTCCATTGGAGCCCCGCTTGAACAATCAGTGGTTTTCAAAAGTCGCCGTCTGGCTGGTCATCGCCATGGTGCTGTTTACGGTGTTCAAACAGTTTGACACCCGAGGTGCTGGCGGTGCCTCTCATGTTGGCTACTCGGAATTCCTGGAGCAGGTGCGCAGCAACCGTATCAAGAGCGCCACTATTCAGGAAGGTGGCGGCGGTACCGAGGTCGTAGCCACCACCACCGATGATCGCAAGATCCGCACCACAGCCACCTACCTCGATCGCGGTCTGGTGGGCGACCTGATCAACAACAACGTCAAGTTCGACGTCAAGCCGCGTGAAGAAGGCTCGCTGCTCATGACGCTGCTCGTGAGCTGGGGCCCCATGCTGCTGTTGATCGGCGTATGGGTGTACTTCATGCGCCAGATGCAGGGCGGCGGCAAGGGCGGCGCCTTCAGCTTTGGCAAGTCCAAGGCGCGCATGCTCGACGAGAACAGCAATACCGTCACCTTTGCCGACGTGGCTGGTGCCGATGAAGCCAAGGAAGAGGTCAAGGAAGTCGTGGACTTCCTCAAGGACCCCAACAAATTCCAGAAGCTCGGCGGCCGCATCCCCCGTGGTCTGCTGCTGGTCGGCCCTCCCGGTACCGGCAAGACGCTGCTGGCCAAGTCCATCGCGGGCGAGGCCAAGGTGCCTTTCTTCTCGATCTCGGGTTCCGATTTCGTTGAAATGTTTGTCGGCGTGGGTGCAGCCCGCGTGCGCGACATGTTCGAGAACGCCAAGAAGAACGCTCCCTGCATCATCTTCATCGACGAAATCGACGCCGTCGGTCGTCAGCGTGGAGCTGGCATGGGCGGCGGCAACGACGAGCGTGAGCAGACTCTGAACCAGATGCTGGTCGAGATGGATGGTTTTGAGACCAACCTCGGCGTGATCGTGGTGGCGGCAACCAACCGTCCCGACATTCTTGACGCTGCCTTGCTGCGCCCCGGTCGCTTCGATCGTCAGGTCTATGTGACGCTGCCCGATATCCGTGGCCGCGAGCAGATTCTGAACGTGCACATGCGCAAGATTCCCGTGGGCCAGGACGTGAACCCCGCCATCATTGCGCGCGGCACGCCCGGCATGTCGGGTGCCGATCTGGCCAATCTCTGCAACGAAGCTGCGCTGATGGCGGCACGCCGCAATGCACGCACCGTGGAGATGCAGGACTTCGAGAAGGCCAAGGACAAGATCATCATGGGCCCCGAGCGCAAGTCCATGGTCATGCCAGAGGAAGAGCGCCGCAATACGGCCTACCATGAGGCGGGCCACGCCCTCATCGGCAAGCTGCTGCCCAAGTGCGATCCCGTGCACAAGGTCACCATCATCCCGCGCGGTCGTGCGCTGGGCGTGACCATGAGCCTGCCAGAGAAGGACCGCTACTCCTACGACAAGGAGTACATGCTCAACCAGATCGCCATGCTGTTTGGCGGACGTATCGCCGAAGAAGTGTTCATGAACCAGATGACAACTGGTGCGTCGAACGACTTCGAGCGTGCGACCCAGATCGCCCGCGACATGGTGACGCGCTACGGCATGAGCGATGCGCTGGGCACCATGGTCTACTCCGAGCAGGAGGGCGAGCCTTTCCTGGGCCGTACCTTCAGCCGAGGCTCCAACCTGTCCGAATCCACCATGCAGAAGGTGGATGACGAAGTGCGTCGCATCATCGACGAGCAATATGCGCTGGCGCGCAAGCTGATCGAAGACAACAGCGACAAGATGCACGCCATGGCCAAGGCCATGCTGGACTGGGAGACGATCGACTCCGAGCAGCTCAATGACATCATGGCCGGCAAGGAGCCTCGTCCTCCCAAGGACTGGACGCCTCGCAACCCCCCCTCATCGGATGGTGGCAATTCCTCGGGAGGCAATCCCGCATCGAATGCCGAGCCCTCGCCGACCACGGCTTGAGCGCCAAGCCTCCTACACAAAAGGTCCCTCAGGGGCCTTTTGTTTTTGCACTCTCAGATATCGGAAGATTTATGTCGCAACAGTGGCAGACCTCGCGTTTTCTCTTGCAGCTCGACAAGCCTCAGGTCATGGGCATTGTGAATGTGACCCCTGATTCCTTTTCGGACGGAGGCAGGCATGCCGGTGTATCTCAGGCCATGGCTCATGCGGAGCTGCTGCTGGAGCAAGGGGCGCATATTCTGGATATAGGTGGCGAGTCCACCAGGCCGGGCTCGCCCGCTGTGAGCCTCGAAGACGAGCTGGCTCGCGTTCTGCCCGTGCTGCGCGAAGCCGTCAAGCTCAACGTGCCCATCTCCATCGATACCTACAAGCCCGAAGTCATGGCCGCGTCGCTGGATCTGGGGGCCGATATCATCAACGACATCTGGGCGTTGCGCCAGCCCGGTGCCTTCGAGGTGGTGAGCAGGCACGCCAGCTGTGGCGTGTGCCTGATGCATATGCACAAGACCCCGCAAGACATGCACCTGGAGCATATGCAGGGCAATGCCGTGGCTCAAGTGCGGGACTTTCTGCTGCAGGTGACGCAGCCTTTGCTCGATGCGGGCGTTGCTCGCTCCCGCATAGCCTGGGATTACGGTATTGGTTTCGGCAAGAGCGTGGTACAAAATTTTGCCTTGCTTGCACATCAGTGTGAGCTGTTGGGCCTAGACTTCCCTTTGCTGGCAGGCTGGTCGCGCAAGGGCTCCCTGGGGCAGGTGAGCGGCCTGCCAGTGGATCAGCGCATGGTGCCCAGCGTCGCGGCGGCATTGCTGGCGGTCGAACGTGGGGCCAAAATTGTGCGTGTCCACGATGTGAGGGATACGGTGGCTGCGCTGGCAGTCTGGCAGGCAATGCATGATGCGCAAGCGCTGCAGGCCTGATGACAGGGTATTGAATCTGAAAAAGGACAACGAGAATATGGCACGACAGTACTTCGGCACCGACGGGATTCGCGGCACGGTGGGCAAGTCGCCCATTACGCCTGACTTCGCCCTGCGCTTGGCGCATGCCGTGGGACGCGTGTTGCGCCGCACGCAAGAGCGTCCTCTGGTGCTGATCGGCAAGGACACCCGCATCTCAGGCTACATGCTGGAGAGTGCGCTCGAGTCGGGCTTCAACTCTGCCGGTGTCGATGTCATGTTGCTTGGCCCCTTGCCGACACCGGGCGTGGCCTATCTGACGCGCGCCCAGCGCGCCAGCCTGGGGGTGGTCATCAGTGCCAGCCACAACCCGTTTTATGACAACGGCATCAAGTTCTTCAGTGCCGAGGGCACCAAGCTGTCGGATTCCTGGGAAGAGGATGTGGAAGACGCTCTCAAGGAGGACCCCGTCTGGGTGGATTCAGCCTCTTTGGGCAAGGCGCGACGTCTGGCCGATGCCGCCGGCCGCTATATCGAGTTCTGCAAAAGCACTTTCGATCACAGTCTGTCGTTGCGCGGCCTGAAGGTCGTCGTGGATGCGGCCCATGGCGCGGCCTATCAGATTGCTCCCAAGGTCTTTCACGAGCTGGGTGCCAATGTGGTGGAAATCGGCTGCTCCCCGGACGGCCTGAACATCAACGAGGGAGTTGGCGCGACCCATCCCGAAGCGCTGGTCAGGGCCGTGCGGGCCAACAATGCCGACTATGGCGTGGCGCTGGACGGCGATGCCGACCGCCTGCAGCTGGTCGATGCGCAAGGTCGCCTCTACAACGGCGACGAACTGCTCTATCTCATGGCGGCCGATCGCCTGGCTCGCGGCGACGTGGTCAGCGGGGTAGCGGGAACCCTGATGACCAATATGGCGGTGGAGCAAGCGCTCAAGGAGCAGGGCGTGGGCTTTGTCCGTGCCAAGGTGGGAGACCGCTATGTGCTGGAAGCGCTCAACGCCAAGGGCTGGCAGCTGGGCGGTGAAAGCTCGGGCCACCTGCTGGCGCTGGACAAGCATACGACCGGTGACGGCCTGGTCAGCGCACTGCAGGTGCTGCAGGCCTGCGTGCGCTCGAAGAAGACCATTGCCCAGTGGCTGGAGTCCGTGAAGCTGTTCCCTCAGGTCATGATCAATGTGCGCTTGCAGCCTGGCCAGGACTGGAAGAGCAACGCCAAGCTGCCTGGTGAGCAGGCAGCGGTCGAGAAGCTGCTGGGCAGCGACGGCCGTGTGCTGATCCGTCCCAGTGGGACCGAGCCCCTGGTGCGCGTCATGGTCGAGGCCAGGAGTGCAGACATGGCCAGCAACTGTGCCGAGCGTCTGGCCGAGGTGGTCAGGGCCAGCTGAAGTTGTGCAAACCCTGATGACTGTCATGAACCACGATGACAGTCATCTTTTGGTCATCTAATTGTCACAAACCATGGGCAGACTGCGGACATGCCCTCAGGGGCGCTTCAAGCTTTCGCAGGCTGCTGCCACATGTCCCAATCCGTACCTGGTTCCGACTCTTTTTTTTCCGCTTCCATCACTTCTTCTTCAGGGCAGGAACCGGCTGCAGTTTCCCCATTGACCTCGCAGACCGACAGTCAGGCGCATGAAGCGGGACCTGCGTCCCTGGGTCTGGCGCACATCTCGCTGGTGCCTCCAGTCACGACGGCGCTCGTCAGCTGCGCGAGCGAACCGGCTGCAGTTGCGCAAGCCGGGGCGGCCGGGCACCATGGTGTGCCCGGTGTCGTTTCTGACGCTGCGATACCGGTTTCTTCTGCCCCTGCTAAAGCGCCGCGCCGACGCCGAGCGGCGTCCAAGAACGAGGTAGTCATGCCGCCTGTGATCGAGCCGACTCTGGAGCTGCTGGACCGCGATCAAAGCATTCTGGTCTTCAATGAGCGTGTGCTGAGCTGGGCCGAGCGCGAAGATGTGCCGCTGCTCGAGCGCTTGCGCTATCTGTGCATCGTGTCCTCCAATCTCGACGAGTGGTTCGAGGTGCGCTGCGCCCCTCATGTCTCGGCCGCCAAGGTGGGCGACGAGCAGGGCACCTACTCGCGCGCCAGCTTCGAGCGGTTGATGACCACGGCCCACGGCCTGGTCGCCAAGCAGTACCAGCTCTACAACCAGGCCATCATTCCCGCGTTCGACAAGCATGCGATTCGCCTGGTCTCGCACGGCGAGCGCACCGTGGCGCAGCGCAAATGGGTGCGCGAGTACTTCATGCGCGAGGTGCAGCCCCTGCTGATGCCGGTGGGGCTGGATCCCTCGCACCCCTTCCCGCAGGTCGCCAACAAGGCCCTGAATTTCATCGTGCGTCTCAATGGCGTGGATGCCTTCGGGAGGGCCAATGAAGTGGCCATCGTCAAGGTGCCGCGTGTCTTGCCGCGCCTGATCCGCCTGCCCGAGAAGATCTCGGGCAAGCAAAAGCTGTTTGTCAGCATCTCCAGCGTGGTGCGCGCCCATCTGGCCGAGCTGTTCCCGGGCCGCGAGGTGTCCGAGTTCTCCCAGTTCCGCGTCACCCGCCACTCCGATCTGGCCGTGGACGAGGACGATGTGGTGGATCTGCGCATGGCCCTGCGCCAGGGCCTGCACCACCGCCATTACGGCCAGGCGGTGCGCCTGGAAGTGTCTTCCTCATGCTCGGTGGTGCTTTCGGACCTGCTGCTGGAGCAATACGGCCTGCCTGCCGAGGCGCTGTTCCGCGTCAAGGGGCCGGTCAATCTGGTGCGCCAGATGCAGCTGATCGATCTGGTCGACGACCCGGCCCTGCTGTTTCCCAAGTGGAAGCCGGCCTGGCCCACGCAGCTCGTGCCCGGCCGCTCCATCCTGGCGCAGATGCGCAAGAGCGACATCATCATCCACCAGCCCTTCGAGAGTTTCGATGGGGTGCTGGAGCTGCTGCGCGAGGCTGTGAACGATCCGCAGGTGCTGGCCATCAAGCAGACCATTTACCGCACGGGCATCGACTCCGAGATCATGAGCCTGCTGGCCGAGGCCGTGAGCCGCGGCAAGGAGGTGCTGGCCGTGCTGGAGCTCAAGGCGCGCTTTGACGAAGAGGCCAATATCAACTGGGCGGAAAAGCTGGAATCGCTGGGCGTGCAGGTGGTGTATGGCGTGGTCGGTCTCAAGACCCATGCCAAGATGCTGCTCATCACGCGCCGTGAAAAGCGCAACAACCAGCTCAAGCGCTATGCCCATCTCTCCACGGGCAACTACAACGCCCGCAGCGCACGTCTGTACACCGACATCAGCCAGCTGACCTGCGATGACGAGATCACGGCCGATATGGATGCGGTATTTCGCCACCTCTCCAGCCACAACACCATGCCCAAGCTGCAAAAGCTGGTCATGGCGCCGTTCCACTTGCAAAACCGCATGCTGGAGCTGATCGGCCTGGTGGCCGCCGCAGCGGCGCGGGGCGAGAGGGCGCGCATGGTGCTCAAGATGAATGCGCTGACCGATGAGCCCCTGATTCGCGCCCTGGTCGAGGCCGGCCGCAAGGGTGCGCAGATCGATCTCATCGTGCGCGGCTCCTGCATGCTGCCGGCACAGCGCCCGGGCGTGACGGACAATATCCGCGTGCGCTCCATCATCGGCCGTTTCCTGGAGCATTCGCGCGTCTTCTACTTTGCCTGGGGCCAGGAAGAAGAGCTGCTGCTGTCCAGTGCCGACTGGATGAATCGCAATATGCTCAGCCGTGTGGAGCTGGCCTGGCCGGTGCTGGACAAAAAGCTGCGCCAGCGCGTGATCGACGAGTGCCTGGTGGCCTATCTGGGCGACGACCGCGATGCCTGGACGCTGGACGCTTCGGGTGCTTACCAGAAGCCCGAGCGTCCCCTGGAGGGCAAGGGTGCCCAGCAGGCGCTGATGGTGCGCTACGGCGGCAATAGCCTCTGAGTTATCAAAAAAGGAGCTTATTGCGCTTGTTAGCAAAGGATTTCAGATACTTTTCATGCTGAGTTCTTTATCTGGCAAGCGCTTGCAGCTCTCTTTTTTAAGACCGAATGCCAAAAAGGGACTGCCTCGCAGTCCCTTTGTCTTTGCCATGCGGCGCCCGCATGGTCGGCTGTGTCAACGCAGCTGCAGCTTCAGGCTCCAGGGCGTCTTGCTCCAGGCCATGGCTTCCTCTTCGAGCAGGCGGGCGGACTGCGGGTAGGTCAGCATCCAGCCCGAAGGAGTGGAGAGCTTGCATTCCGAGCCCGAGCGCTTGATCTGTATGCCCTGCATGTCGGGGTCGCGACGGGTATGGCTCAGCTGCACGGCAATGCGCAGTGCCATCAGCGGCAGGGCCAGCTGCGGCTCCTCGATGGCGTCTTCCAGCTTGCGCAGCTTGCCCTGGTGACCGAGCACCAGCTGGCAGATGCGCTGGCGCAGCTCGGGCTCCCAGGTGGCCAGACCGCAATGCTCGACGATATAGGCGCCGTGGCGATGGTAGTCGCTCAGTGCCACGCGCATGCCCACCTCGTGCAGCTGCGCCGCAATGGCCAGGGCCTGGGTGCTCTGCGCAGCGGTTTCCCCGGGCAGGATTTGCCGGCACAGCTCGCAGGCGATGCGCTGCACGCGCTGGGCATGGGGGACGTCCACGCCGAAGTCCAGCTGCAGGGCGCCGACTTCCGCCGCTTCCTTGTCGGCAGGAGGCTCATGGTCCAGCAGGTCGTGCAAAGCTCCCTGGCGCAGTGCGCCCTGGGCGACTTCCAGCTCGGTAATGCCCAGCAGATCGACCACGGCCATCATCACGCTGATGCCGCCTGCGACCACGGGGCGGCGATCTTCCTTGAGGCCCGGCATGCGCAGGCGATCCACATGGCCGATGTCCAGCAGCATCTCGTAGAGGTGGCGCAGCTTGGCGGGCGTGATCACCTGTCCATCCAGGCCCTGTGCCGTGAGGGCATCGGCCACGGCATTGGCCGTGCCAGAAGAGGCATAGGCGCAGTCCCAGGCCGTGCCCGGGTAGGCGAACTGGGCCTGGGCCAGGCATTGCTTGGCCGCGGCAACGGCGGCCTGGAAGTTGGCCTTGTTCAATGCGCCATCGCTGAAGAAGCGGCTGCTCCAGGAGACGCTGCCCAGCGCGAACGACGCCACTTGCTGGGGCTGGCTGTGCTGGCCGATGATGATTTCGGTGGAGCGTCCGCCAATGTCGATGACCAGGCGCTTTTGCTGGCTGGGCGGCAGCGAGCTGGCCACGCCGCGATAGATGAGCCGGGCTTCCTCCTCGCCGGGGATGACTTCGATGGGAAAGCCCAGCAACTGGCTGCCACGCGTCACGAAGTCGTCGGCATTCAGGGCCTCGCGCAGGGTCTGGGTGGCGACGGCGCGCACATGTGTGGCATCGAAGCCCCTGAGGCGCTCGCCAAAGCGTGCCAGGCAGTCCCAGCCGCGTTCCATGGCTTCGCGCGAGAGTTCCTGGCGCGAGTTCAGGCCGTTGCCCTGGCGTACGGTTTCCTTGAGATATTCCACACGCTCGATGCGTTGATGCGAGCCGATGCGGCCTATTTCAAGGCGAAAACTATTGGAGCCAAGGTCTACGGCGGCAAGCAGCGATTCAGGAGCCATTTCTGAGCCAATCAATGCGTTGTTGTTATGCGGGTTGGGGCACGAGTGGAGCATGAGCGTGAGGGAGCTGACGACACATGCATCGGGCAGTGGAATATGCAATATGCGCCGTCATCGGGCTATCAGGGGGAAGAGTTCAGCCTCTGCCAAGTCAGGTATTTGCAGGTATTGCCGGCCCGGGCCGCCGCCGAGGGTGCTCACGCTGTGTGACAGACTATGTCATACATTGCCAGCGCCCGGCATCGGCCTTGCGACAAGCTGTTACCTGTGGTTTTACTCGGGGACCGAGTATGTAGGTCAAGGCTCAGCAGTTTGCGAATGAAATATGACACTCACATGACTGCCTTGGCGGTCTTTCACTCGGTTGCGCCTTGAAATTTTCATGTCACGACGCTGTCATAAAAGGTTTTTAAAGTTCACTCCATCGAATCTTTCAACCCTAAGAGGTCGTTTCATGAAGTTGTCCTTGATTCACGTTCTGGTGGCTGGCGCTCTGTCTGCAGCGGGTATTGCCAACGCCAGCCAGGAAGCCACAGGTGCTGGTGCGAGCTTCCCGGCTCCTCTGTATTCCAAGTGGGCTGCGGACTATCACAAGGCCACTGGCGTCAAGATTAACTATCAGTCCGTGGGCTCCAGCGCCGGTGTCAAGCAGATCGAAGCCAAGACCGTGGACTTCGGCGCTTCCGATGAACCCCTGAAGGATGACGAACTGGCCAAGAAGGGCCTGGTTCAGTTCCCCACCGTGATCGGCGGTATTGTTCCCGTGGTCAACATCAAGGGCGTGGCTCCCGGCCAGCTGAAGCTGTCGGGCCAGGTGCTGGGCGATATCTACCTGGGCAAGATCTCCAAGTGGAATGACCCCGCCATCACGGCACTGAACCCCGGTGTGGCGCTGCCTGACGCCGCTATCGCTCCCGTGCGCCGCGCTGACGGCTCCGGCACCACCTTCGGCTTCACCAACTACCTCTCCAAGGTCAATGCCGAGTGGAAGGAAAAAGTGGGCGAGGGCAAGGCCGTGAACTGGCCCACCGGTGCCGGCGGCAAGGGTAACGAAGGCGTTGCCGCCTTTGTGGGTCGCCTGCCCAACTCCATCGGCTATGTCGAGTACGCCTATGTGAAGCAGAACAAGCTGATCTACACGCAGCTGCAGAACAAGGAAGGCGTTTTCGTCTCTCCCGACGATGAAACCTTCAAGGCTGCCGCTGCCGGCGCCGACTGGGCCAAGAGCTTCTACCAGATCCTGACCAACCAGCCCGGCAAGAGCGCCTGGCCCATCACCTCGGCCACCTTCATCCTGATGCACAAGACTCAGGAAAAGCCCGATCAGGCCACCACCTCGCTGAAGTTCTTCGAGTGGGCCTACAAGCAAGGTGACAAGACCGCCGCCGACCTGGACTACGTGCCCATGCCTGACGCTGTCAAGAACGTGATCTTCAAGTCCTGGAACGACATCAAGGACGCTTCGGGCAAGGTTGTTTCCAAGTAATTTCGTGCCATCTGTGAGCAGCGGGCTGCCGTGCCGGACGGTATGTTCGCTGCTTGTTTCAACCCTTTGCGAATAAAGGCGCTCACGTGTCCACTACGTCGCCCTCCAGTTCGCTGGCTGCAGCCCCCACCGATGCCGCCAAGCGACGCTCTCCTTCTCCGCCACGTGCTCCGATGATCTCGGGACGTATGGCGGATCGTTTGTTTGGTGGTCTGGCACGCAGCGCAGCGATTCTGACGCTGGTGCTGCTGCTGGCCATCATGGTTTCGCTGATCTTCGGTGCCTGGCCCGCCATCGCCGAATATGGTCTGGGCTTTCTGACCAGCAGTGTCTGGGACCCCGTGCAGGATCAATACGGCGGTCTGGTCATGATTTACGGCACGCTGGCCACTTCGGCCATCGCGCTCATCATTGCAGTGCCCGTGAGCTTCGGTATTGCCCTGTTTCTGACGGAACTCTCGCCCGCCTGGCTCAAGCGCCCTCTGGGCACTGCCATCGAGTTGCTGGCCGCAGTTCCCTCCATTGTTTACGGCATGTGGGGCCTGATGGTGTTCGGCCCCGTGCTGGCCACCTATGTGCAGCAGCCTCTGCAGAACCTGCTGACCGGTGTGCCCTATCTGGGCGCTTTTGTCTCCGGCCCTCCCGTGGGTATCGGTATTTTGTCGGCCGGCATCATTCTGGCCATCATGATCATCCCCTTCATCGCCTCCGTGATGCGCGATGTGTTCGAAGTCACGCCGGCGCTGCTCAAGGAGTCGGCCTACGGTCTGGGCTCCACGACCTGGGAAGTGGTCTGGAAAGTGGTGCTGCCCTATACCAAGACCGGCGTGCTGGGCGGCGTCATGCTGGGCCTGGGCCGCGCACTGGGCGAGACCATGGCCGTGACCTTTGTGATCGGCAACATGAACCAGCTCAATTCCCTGTCCGTGTTCGAGGCTGCGAACAGCATCACCTCGGCGCTGGCCAATGAGTTTGCCGAGGCCGGTGAGGGCCTGCATCAGGCGTCGCTGATCTATCTGGGTCTGGTGCTGTTCTTCATCACCTTTGTGGTGCTGGCCTGCTCCAAGCTGCTGCTCAACCGTCTGCAGAAGAACGAAGGAGCCCGCTCATGAGCCCGACTTCCACCTCCTCCAAAATGCTTGACGCAGCCGATCTGGCTGCGGTGCGCCAGGCCAGGTACAACAGGCGCAAGCACCTGAATCAGCTTGCGCTGACCCTGTCCATGGCAGCCATGCTGTTTGGCGTGTTCTGGCTGGTCTGGATTCTCTGGGAAACCATTCGCCAGGGCCTGGGCGGTCTGAACTTCGCCCTGTTCTCGCAGATGACGCCTCCGCCCAACGAGGAGGGCGGTATTGCCAATGCCATCTGGGGCTCGCTGATGATGGTGGCGATGGCCACTTTCGTGGGCACGCCGATCGGCGTGATGGCCGGGGTCTATCTGGCCGAGTACGACAAAAAAGGCTGGCTGGCTTCCACCACGCGTTTCGTCAACGACATTCTGCTGTCGGCGCCCTCCATCGTCATCGGTCTGTTTGTCTATACCGTGGTGGTGGTGCGCCTCAAGAGCTTCTCCGGCATGGCAGGCGTGATCGCGCTGGCGCTGATCGTGATTCCCGTGGTCATCCGTACCACGGAAAACATGCTGGTGCTGGTTCCCGCCAGCCTGCGTGAAGCGGCTTATGCGCTGGGTACGCCCAAGTGGAAGGTCATCCTCATGGTGACCTTGCGCGCTGCCCGCGCCGGCGTGATCACCGGCGTGCTGCTGGCCGTGGCCCGTATTGCTGGCGAGACCGCTCCGCTGCTGTTCACGGCGTTGAACAACCAGTTCTGGAATGCCGACATGAGCAAGCCCATGGCCAGCCTGCCGGTGACCATCTTCAAATTTGCCATGAGCCCGTATGAGAACTGGCAGCAACTGGCCTGGGCCGGTGTCTTCCTCATCACTGTGGCTGTGCTGGGTCTGAATATCCTGGCGCGTTTCATCACCCGCCAGAAGTAATTCGAAAGTTCAAGATCATGACTGCAACCACTGCTCCCGCCAACATCAAGCTGGCCGTGCGCGACCTGAACTTCTACTACGGCAAGTTTCACGCGCTGAAAAACATCAATCTCGATATTCCCGAGAAGAAGGTCACGGCCTTCATCGGCCCCTCGGGCTGCGGCAAGTCCACGCTGCTGCGCACGTTCAACCGCATGTTCGAGCTCTATCCCGAGCAGCGTGCCGAAGGTCAGATCATGCTGGACGGCGACAACCTGCTGACCAGCAAGCAGGATGTGGCCCTGATTCGTGCCAAGGTCGGCATGGTGTTCCAGAAGCCCACGCCGTTCCCGATGTCCATTTATGACAACATCGCTTTCGGCGTGAAGCTGTTCGAGAATCTCAACGCCTCGGACATGGATGACCGCGTGGAGTGGGCACTGCGCAAGGCTGCGTTGTGGAATGAAGTCAAGGACAAGCTGCAGCAAAGCGGATCGGGCCTGTCTGGCGGCCAGCAGCAGCGTCTGTGCATCGCGCGCGGCATTGCCATCAGGCCCGAGGTGCTGCTGCTGGACGAGCCCTGCTCGGCGCTGGACCCCATCTCCACGGCCAAGATCGAGGAGCTGATTGCGGAGCTGAAGAACGACTACACCGTGGTCATCGTGACACACAACATGCAGCAGGCCGCCCGTTGCAGCGATTACACGGCCTATATGTATCTGGGGGATCTGGTGGAGTTTGGAGACACCGAAAAAATGTTCTTCAAGCCCCAGCGCAAGGAAACGGAAGACTACATCACAGGCCGCTTCGGCTAAGGACTTAAAAATGACAGAAAAACATTTGTCCACGCAGTTCGACTCCGAACTCAATCGTGTCTCGGCCCGCGTCATGGAGCTTGGCGGTCTGGTCGAGTCGCAGATCAGCAATGCCGTCTATGCACTGACCAGTTTCAGCACCGATGCGGTTGAGCAGGTCATCAGCACCGAGCAGCGCGTCAACGCCATGGAGGTCGAGATCGACCATGAGCTGTCGTCCATCATTGCGCGCCGCCAGCCCACGGCCCGCGACCTGCGCCTGCTGATTGCCTTCTCCAAGGCCACGGCCAACCTGGAGCGCATGGGTGACGAAGCCTGCAAGATGGCCCGTATGGTCAAGTCCATCATCGAAAGCGGCGCAGCCCGTTCGCTGCCCAGCGGCGAGTTGCGCATGGCTGCCCAGATGGCTTCCGAGCTGCTGCGCAAGACCCTGGATGCCTTTGCCCGACTGGACACCAAGGCGGCGGTTGCCATCTTGCGTGAAGACGATCTGATCGACGAGGAGTTCGACGGTTTTGTGCGCAAGCTCATCACCTACATGATGGAAGATCCGCGCACCATCTCCGCCAGTCTGGACCTGCTGTTCCTGGCCAAGGCCATCGAGCGTATCGGCGACCACTCCAAGAACGTGGCCGAGCTGATCATCTACCTGGTCGAGGGCAAGGATGTGCGCCATCAGACCATGGCTGAAATCGAATCTGCGGTGTTGTAAGACGGAGGTTACTCAGGGATGAAGAAGATGCCCATGGTCCTCATCGTGGAGGACGAACCTGCGATTGCAGAGTTGATCGCGGTCAATTTGAGGCATAACGGCTTCCAGCCCGTCTGGGCGGAAGACGGTGTTTCGGCGCAGCGCGAGCTTGATGCCGTGCTGCCCGACGTGATCTTGCTCGACTGGATGCTGCCCGGGGCCAGCGGTCTGTCTCTGGCCCGCAAATGGCGTGCCGACAGCCGTACCAAGGCCGTGCCCATTCTCATGCTGACGGCCCGTGGCGATGAGCCCGACAAGGTGGCGGGCCTGGATGCCGGGGCGGATGACTACATCACCAAGCCTTTCTCCACTCAGGAGTTGCTGGCCCGCATACGTGCCGTGCTGCGCCGCCGTGCGCCTGAGCAGGTGCAGGACAAGGTCAGCATTGGCGAGCTGGTGCTGGATGCCGCAGCCCACCGTGTGAGCTGGCAGGGCGATCTGCTCAAGATCGGTCCCACCGAGTTCAAGCTGCTCAACTATCTGATGAAGCACCCCGAGCGTGTGCACAGCCGTGCGCAGTTGCTCGACAAGGTCTGGGGCGATCACGTCTTCATTGAAGAGCGCACCGTGGACGTGCACGTCAAGCGCTTGCGAGAATCGCTGGGTGTGGCGGGTGTTCTGATTGAGACCGTGCGCGGTGCGGGCTACCGTTTCAGCGCCCAGGCCATGGCCTGACAGCACTTCCCCCCGAACCTCGGCCCGGCCTGGCTGGGTCGTCAAAAATCACAACTGAAAGCAAATATGGGGTGGCGTGGTTTTCGATTGTTGGCTTCTCAGCTCGCGGCAGCCGTGGCGGTATGGCTGCTGTGGGCCTATCTCGTTGCACCCGGTGCGACGGCGCTGCAGCAATGTGTGGCGGCCATGACGGGAGCGTTGATCGGCGGCTGGATATGGTGGCTGGTGGACAGCTGGAATGGAGCGCGTCTGCTGCACTGGCTGCGTCAGTCGGAGCTGGGCGCGGTGCCCAATCTGGCAGGTATCTGGGGCGAGGCCAGCGTGCGCATGCGCCGCTGGATTCGCCAGAGCGTGCAGCAGGTGCAGCAGGGCGACCAGCGGCTCAATGACATTCTGTCTGCCTTGCAGGCCAGCCCCAATGGTGTGGTGCTGCTCGATGCACAGGGCCGCATCGAATGGTGCAATCAGATTTCCGCCAAGCAGTTCGGCTTTGACGCCGAGCGCGATGTGCTGCAAAGCATCGGTAATCTGGTACGAGATCCTCAGTTCAGTGCCTATTTTGCAGCGCAGGACTTCAGCCATGATCTGGTCATGCAGGGGCGCGAAAGCACACCTTCGCGGCCGGTCAAGCTGTCGGTGCAGCTCTATGGCTATGGTGAAGGGCGCAAGCTGCTGCTGGCGCGCGATGTGACGGCGCTGGAGCAGGCCGAAGCCATGCGCCGTGACTTCGTGGCCAATGTCTCCCACGAAATCCGCACGCCTTTGACCGTGCTGGCCGGTTTTGTCGAGACCCTGCAGAACCTGCCGCTTGAGGAAGACGAGCGCAGGCGCTATCTGGAGCTGATGGCCCAGCAGGCCGAGCGCATGCAGCATCTGGTCGAGGACTTGCTGACCTTGTCGCGCCTGGAGGGAAGCCCGCTGCCCAGCAACAATGACTGGGTGTCGGTGGCGCAACTGCTCAATCGCTGTGAGAACGAGGCTCGCGGCCTGTCCAATGCCTTGACGCGCAAGCAGGCCAAACCCCATGTGCTGAACTTTCCTGATGAGCAGGCGCTGCGGCAGGCCGGAGATCTGGCAGGTGCGAGCGCAGAACTGCACAGTGCGTTTTCCAATCTGCTGGCCAATGCCATGCGCTACACGCCGGCCGGCGGGCAGATTGATGTGCGCTGGCAACTGCTGCCCGATGGATCGGCCCGCTTTGCCGTCAAGGACTCAGGACCCGGCATCGACGAAAAGCACGTCTCGCGTCTGACGGAGCGCTTTTATCGCGTGGATCGCAGCCGCTCACGCGACACGGGCGGCACCGGCCTGGGGCTGGCCATCGTCAAGCATGTGCTGCAGCGGCATGGCGCCAGGCTCAGTATCCAAAGTGAGCTGGGCAAGGGCTCGGAATTCGCCGTCACCTTCCCGCCAAGCCGAGTGCGGGCGGCTGCTGAACCACCCGCCAAGGCACTTTCTCACTAGGAGGCCCTAGGCCGGGCCTGCGGCTTTGGAGGTCGTATGGCTCTGTGCAAAATGCTGCTGAAGGCGATGGCCGTGACAAACAGGGCTGCCGCGCTGCAAACCCACAGGGGCATGGGCGTGGCCTGCCAGTGCCGCCAGCCTTCGGCTGCTTGCCATCGGTAGGTCAGCCAATAGCCAAGGCCCAGGCCGCCGCCCCACAGCAGCAGGCAATAGATCACCAAAGGCGCCACGGTCACGCGATAGCAGCGCAGCACGAAAATGCAATAGGTCTGCACGCAGTCGGCCACATGGTAGGCGGCCACGCAGATCAGCAGCCAGGACGTCATGGCCAGCACCTGCGGGGAGTCGGTGTAGATGTCTGCAATCCAGGTGCGGGCGATCAAAAGCGTGGCTGCTGTCGCAATACCGATGAGCAGAGCAAGCTTGAAACACTGTTGAATCAGCGTCCTGGCCTGGGCTTCATCACCGGCGCCGCGCCAGTAGCTGACGCGGGCGCTGGTGGCAATGGCCAGAGACAGCGGCACCATATAGCAGATGGCGGCCAGATTGGCGGCCGTCTGGTGGCTGGCAGACGAGAGCGAGCCCTGCCTTGCCACATACAGGGCCATGAGGGTGAAGGAGGTGACTTCCACCAGAATGGCCAGGCCTGCTGGGATGCCAAGGCGGCAGAAGCGGACCAGCTGCAGCCAGTCTGGGCGCTCCAGCCTTTGCCAAAGCGCCAGCGGAGCATAGAAATCCTGAGTGCGCATCAGCCACAGGGCCACGGCAAACATGGTGTAGTTGACCAGCAGCGTGGCCAGTGCGCAGCCCACTGCTCCCAAGGGGGCAAGGCCCAGCCCGCCAAAGGTGAACCAGATGGACAGGGGGATCTTGATCAGCAGCGAGACGAGTTGCAGCCCGGTGACCAGCTTGGGGTGGCCGAGCGCCTGGTTGAGCGCGCTGTAGATGCGAAACAGCAGCGCCGGCGGCAAGCCCCAGGCCAGTACGGCCAGATAGCGCTTGACCTCCAGCTGCAGCGCGTCGGGCACATCGGTCCAGCGCAGCAGTGCGCCGGGCATGAGCAGCACCGCCATGCCAAGCACGCAGGCCAGCGCACACAGATACATGGACTGGCGCAGCGAATGGCCGATGGCCTGTGGCTGACCGGCACCTCGCTGCTCGGACCACAAGGGCAGGAGAGCCTGAAAAATGCCCATCAGCGAGGCATAGACACTGATGAAAATAGCCGACCCTACGGAGAGGGCGGCCACGGCATCGTTGGAATAGCGGCTGGCCACGATGGTATCGGTGGTGCCAAAGGCCATGACGGCCAGCTGTCCGGCCAGCACGGTGCCTGCATGCCGGCCTATGTACTGCAATTCCCCCTTCATGGAGCTTTGGGGTCGGTGTACTTGAGCAGTACCAGGACTTCCTTTTGGCCCGCCAGACGGGTGATGCGGCTGACTTCATTCCAGCCTTGGCGCAGCTTGCGATTGTGATCGCCCGCCCAGCGGTCTGCGTCGACCAGTGCCCAGCTGCAGTCGTCGGGACTGCTGCGGCGCAATAGTGCCGTATCCACGTGGGTGTAGTAGCGCACGGCAGCAATTTGCGAACGGCCCAGGCCGTAGGTCAGCACGCAGCTTGTGGCGCCGTTGTGCTTGAGTTCGCCGCCCAGCTGTGTCATCTGGAATTGATAGCTGCGAGCATGATCCAGCGGCTCCATCCAGAGAGTGGACAGCAGCACCCAGCTCAGTGTGGCGCCGCCGGCCGGGAGCACCAGGCTCTTCCAGATGGCTGCGCGATTGCGCGAGGTGCGCCAGATCACCAGTACAAACCAGCCGGCCGTGGCGATCAGCGCCACGATGACCGTGGGCCAGGAGATGTTTGCTTCGAACTGCGGAGCGAGGCGCGCAATGTTGGCAGCGATTTTGGGTGGGAATCCGGTCTGGAACGCCAGCCAGACCACCCAGATGGCAATCGCGGATGCTGTAAAGAACAGCAGCGTGAACCAGTCGATCAGTGCGCTGATGCTGCGGCGGAAAGTGGGCAGCGCGAAGGCGGCCAGGGTGGCGATGGCGGGCAGTCCCAGCAGCAGCGCCCGATCGGCCGGGGTGCTGCTCAGGCAGGCAGCCACAGGGACAGTGGCAAACAGCAGGGAGATGGACAGATGGGGGTTGTGGCCGGGGCGTGCAATCTGCCGGCGCCAGACCCACAGCGTCCACAAGGCCAGGGGCCAGGCGGGCCAGCAGAACCACAGCAGCAGCTGCAGCAGGGTGTCCCAGTCCTTGAACGAGTCCACCAGATGCCAGACCCACTGATCCAGGGCCGTGGTCAGGCTGGCTGCCAGTAGCGTGGCGGCCAGCCAGACTGCGGCCCAGATGCGGGCCTGACGGTGGGCGCGGCCAGGATTGTCGCCCCAGCTGCGCTGGGTGAAGGCGATCACGCTGCCGCCAAGTCCGAACAGCACGGAAAGAGTGGGGGCGCCGCTCAGGGCCAATCCCAGCATGCCAAATAGCAGTGCCGCGGCTGACTTCCTCGGGTGATAGGCCATTGCCGCAGCGGCAAAGAACAGCAGCGCCGTGCAGCCCAGCTGCGTGACATAGCTGGTGGTTTCATGCGAGAGCTGGGCCAGGCCCAGGCAGGCAACCAGTGCCAGCAAGGCTGCATCGGCCATGGCGCGGGCATAGTCGATGAGCTGGGCTTCCCCTCCAAAGGCAAAGGCCACGGGCTGCGCACCGGGCGTGCGTGCAAGGTAATAGGCTGCCCACCAGGCGGCGCCCAGGGTCACGACCAGCAAGGCGATGAAGGGCAGGCGCGCCGCCATTTCGGCGCCGAGCAGCCACTCGAATCCCTGCAAGGACAGGGCCCCCAGCCAGTAGGGCAGCAGACCGTCCATGCTGGGAGCCAGACCCGAGAGCTTGGGGGCCAGCCAGTCGGTCTTGCCCAGCGCCAGCTCGCGCATGTAGCCAAAGGCCTCCATGTCGTTGGAGCGCCAGGGGCCGCGCATGACAAAGCCGGGAATCACATAGGCCAGGCACAGCAAAAGCAGGGCCCAGCGCGGCAGGCGGCGTACAGCGCTTTGGGCAACGATGGCAGGTGTGGGCTGGTTCACGCAATCAATCCAGTAGCGGCTGTGCGAATTTGCACCGCCAGATCAGGCGAAAGCGCTTGGAGTCAAAGCGCTTGGTGCTCCGATGATAGGAGCATTGGAATTTCGTGGGGCGGCACCCAAAAAAGAAAAAGGCAGCACGGTTGCCCGGGCTGCCTTTTCAGCAAAAAAGTAAGAATTACTTCTTGCCGAAGCGGTTGCGGAACTTCTCCACGCGACCACCCATGTTGTCCACCGACTTTTGTGTGCCAGTGTAGAAGGGGTGCGATTCAGAAGTGGTATCCAGCTTGAACAGAGGGTACTCTTTACCTTCGAAGTTTTCGGTTTCCTTGGTGGAAACGCAAGAACGTGTCACGAACTTGAAGCCGTTGGACATGTCCACGAACAGAACTTCGCGGTAATTGGGGTGAATGCCTTCTTTCATGATCTTTCCTTTGGTCAAGTGCGGGAGCCGCACCAGCCTGTCCGGTGTACTTTCCGCATTAAAGCCCTCCATTATTGCACACAATGAGAAAACTGTGCCGCGCGCGTCAGTGGTCGGTGGCGTGCGTTCAGCTTGCAAATCATGGCCAATAGTTCCGGTGGCAGGCCTGATCCAGGCAAGGCAGCAGAGTTCTTTTAGCTGCAGCAGCCCGGTGTTCGGGGCCGGCTGCCGCATGCCGAAGCGCTTTCGGCTGCGCGAGCTTGATGTGGCTCAACCCCCGGCAGGTCGTGACTAGGCAACAACTTTTGCTGCGCATAAGATGTTGCGTTATTGCCATGCAGCAAAAAGGGGCCGCTATGGTTGACCGCAATGCCGAAGCTCAGTTCAGTTCCAGCCAGCAGCTTGATCAGGCTGTGCGCGCGATGTGGGCGCAGCAGTGGCTGTCGGTTTCCCCCGAGTCCCAATGGCAGGCCTGGATGGATTGGGCCGGCAACCTTGCCATCAGCCCGGCAAAGCGTCTGGATCTGGCAAGGCTGGCGCTGGAGGAATGGGTCAGGCTTTGCTATGGCGGGCCACAGACGCAGGAGGCGGAGCGTCTCTTTCAGGCTCCTGAATGGAAGCAATGGCCGTTCACGGTCATGAGTGCGGGCTTTGCCGCTCAGCAACGCTGGTGGCAGGCTGCCAGCCAAGGCGTTGCAGGTGTTGACAAACATCACGAGCGTCTGGTCGGGTTCTGGGGCAGGCAGTGGCTGGATATGCTTTCGCCCGCGAACTTTTTTGCCACGAACCCGATCGTTCTGGAGCGTACCGCCAAAGAGGGCGGTGCGAATCTGGCGCGTGGCTTCCAGTACCTGATGGAAGATGTGCATGCGCAGCTCACCAACAAGCCGCCTGCTGGCTGCGAGGAGTTTCAGGTGGGGCGCGATGTGGCCGTCACCGCTGGCAAGGTGGTGCTGCGCAACCAACTGATGGAGCTGATCCAGTACGCACCGACCACCGACAAGGTCCATCCCGAGCCGGTCTTGATCATGCCGGCCTGGATCATGAAGTACTACATCCTGGATCTTTCGCCACACAATTCGCTGATCAGGTATCTGGTCGATCAGGGGCATACGGTGTTCTGCGTCTCCTGGAAGAACCCCGATGCCGAAGATCGAGATCTGGGCATGGACGACTATGTCGAGCTGGGCTGGCGTGCTGCACTGGATGCCGTCACGGCCATCGTCCCGGGGCAGAAGGTGCATGCTGCAGGCTATTGTCTGGGCGGCACCTTGCTGGCCATTGCGGCAGCAGCGATGGCGCGCGATGGAGACGAGCGTCTGGCATCGATGACCTTGCTGGCCGCGCAGACCGATTTCACCGAACCTGGCGAGCTGGCGCTGTTCATCGACGAAGCGCAGATCAGCCTGCTTGAGGCCCAGATGGCCCAGCAAGGCTATCTGCGCGCCGATCAGATGGCGGGCGCGTTTCTGATGCTGCGCTCCCATGATCTGCTGTGGTCGCGCATGGTCAATCAATACCTGCTGGGCGAGCGGGCGCCGATGAGCGATCTCATGGCCTGGAATGCCGACGCCACGCGCATGCCAGCCAGGATGCACTCGCAATACCTGCGCCGTCTGTTTCTGAATAACGACCTCAGTGAAAGCCGCTATCCGGTCGATGGCAAGCCGGTCTCGCTCCTCAATCTGCAAGTGCCCATCTTCTGTGTGGGAACGCTCACCGATCATGTAGCGCCTTGGCAATCGGTATTCAAGCTGCACCACCACACTGCGGCTGAAATCACCTTTGTGCTGACCAGTGGCGGCCACAACGCCGGTATTGTCAGCGCGCCCGGCCATCCGCGACGCCGCTACCAGTTGCTCACGCGGTCTGTCGGGGCTCAGGACATTGTTGCCCAGCAGTGGCAGCAAGAGGCCGAGCAGCGCCAAGGCTCCTGGTGGCCGGCATGGCACGAGTGGCTCAAAAACAGATCCGGCACACCGATAGCTCCGCCGCGCATGGGCGGCACTGGCGGCGGGCCCTTGTATGACGCTCCGGGCCAGTACGTGCTCGGGCATTGAGTTTTCAAAAGCCGTTTGGTCACGGTGATATGCCGGACGGTCCGCCAGCCTCTCGATAGGCACCACCATCACCATAGGGAGAACGATATGAGTATTCAAGCGACCCCCCTGAATCTGTTCAAGGCCAATGCCGAGCTGCAACTGCGCATCGCTCAGCTGATGCGTGAAAGTGGCCATCGCTGGCTGGCAGCCGCGCAGCAGAGCAGTGCTGCCGGCATCAGTGAAACCACGGCGGAGCTGCAAAGCGTGTTGCGTGCCGAAGACTGGCAATCACTGGCCAGCCTGCCCGCCGAGGCGTTCATGCGCAGGCTTGAGGACCGCATGAGTGATGCCAAGAGCGCCAGCGATATCGCGATCAAGAACCAGCAGGCTTTTGCCAGCGGTCTGCAGCAGGCCCTGGAGGCCTGGCAAAAATCTGTGGCCGAGGCCCTGCGTGCAGACAGCGCGCCCAATCTGCCCGCTTTGCCACTGCAGGACATCTTCAAGCAATGGCTGTCTGCCTGGACGCCGGCAACTCAGGACCCCGCTCAGGCCAAGAGCGGCGAAGCGGCGCAGAAGTAGGCCGCAGGCTGGCGCAGCTTCAGCTAAAGATGGCGGCGCTGCCGCCTGCGGGCCGGCTGGTCAGCTGGCCCTCCATTGCAAAAAATCCGATGTTTTCGGCGTTTTGTGGCGATCCATAAAGCGCTGGAGGCTATTGTTTTTGAATCTTCTTGAGTGAGAAGATTGTGACTTCGGGAGCACGACATGAGCAAACCCAGCGGGGTCGGTCCGTCTACCAACGGGTCTGTTGATCCTTTTGCATGGTGGCGGGCCGCCGGGGCCTATGCGGTGGATGCCGCTCAACGTGCCGTGCTGTATGCCGACATCGAGCGGCAGGTGGGTGACCAGTACCGGACCCAGCGTGAGGCCAGGACGCCGAACGTGCTGCATTTCCCCGCAGAACTCGTGATGTCGGGGCTGGACCTCCCAAGACCGGTCAACTACGGCCTGGTGCGCATTCAGGCGTCCGAAGACCGGCCTGCCGACCCTGCCAAGCGACCATTCGTCGTGATAGATCCACGCGCCGGGCATGGCCCGGGCATAGGTGGCTTCAAGCCCCATAGCGAGATCGGTGCGGCGCTGGAGGCCGGCCATCCTTGCTACTTCGTCGGTTTCCTGCCTGATCCCGTACCTGGTCAGACGGTGGAGGATGTGATGCGTGCCGAGGCCGCGTTCATGCGTCGCGTGGCCGAGCTTCACCCCGAGAGTGAGGGCAAGCCTGCGGTCATCGGCAACTGCCAGGCGGGCTGGCAGATCCTGATGACGGCCGCTGTCTGGCCCGAGCTGTTCGGGCCCATCATCGTTGCCGGAGCGCCCCTGTCGTACTGGGCCGGTGACAACCCCATGCGTTATTCGGGCGGGCTTCTCGGGGGCAGCTGGATGACGGCTCTGGCCAGCGATCTGGGTAATGGCCGCTTCGACGGCGCCCATCTGGTGCAGAACTTCGAGCAGCTCGATCCGGCCAACACGCTGTGGAGCAAGCAGTACAAGGTCTATGCGAACGTCGACACCGAAGCCGAGCGCTATATCGACTTCGAGAAATACTGGGGCGGCTATGTCTTCCTCAACGATGTGGAGATGCAGTACATCGTCGACAATCTGTTCATCGGCAACAGGCTGTCGACGGCCCAGTTGCTGACATCGGACGGTGTGCGCATCGATCTGCGCAATATCCGCTCGCCCATTCTGGTGTTCTGCTCCTATGGCGACAACATCACGCCGCCGGCCCAGGCTCTGGGCTGGATCACCGATTTGTACGCCAGCGATGACGATGTGCGCGCGCATGACCAGACCATCATCTTCAGCACGCACGACAGCATCGGTCATCTGGGCATCTTTGTTTCGGGCGCCGTCGGCAGCAAGCAGCACCGCAAGTTCGCCAGCGCCATCGAGCAGATCAATCTGTTGCCGGCAGGCATCTATCGCGCCAGCGTGGACGATGCCACCAAGCAGGAGCAAAAGCTGCTCCATGATCCTTATCTGTTGAGCATCCGTGCCAGCGGCATCGATGAAGTGCGCGATATCGTCAAGCCCGATCCCGAGTCCGATCGCCGTTTCGACGCGGCGGCCCGGGTATCCGATATCAACCTGGCCCTGTATCGCAGCCTATGGCAACCCTGGGTGCGTGCGCTGAGCACTTCCCAATCGGCACACTGGTTGCAGACCTTGCATCCCATGCGCCTGCAATTCGAGGCCTGGAGCAGCCAGCACCCGCTGGCGTCGCTGATACGCAGCAGCGCTGCATACATACGTGAACATCGCCAGCCCGTGGACGAAGCCAATCCCTGGCTGGAGATGCAGCAGCGGTGCTCGGGCGCACTGGATCGCGCTCTCGATGATTTCCGCGACCGGCGAGACCATATCTACGCCTTGTGGTTCGACATGCTCTATGGCTCGCCGCTCATGCAGGCGCTGGCTGGGCATGCTTATGGCGAGAGCGCAGCGGTGCGCCAGCATCCAGGCTCCACCCCCGAGCATCTGGCGCTGATGGCGGACAGGCAGCGCCAGATCGAGAACAGTGTGGATCAGGGGGGCGTGCTCGAAGCCACGCTGCGCGGCTTGCTGAGCGTGCTGTCCCAGCGTCGCGCTGTGGACGAGCGCTACTACCACCTGGCTGCGCAATTGCTGGAGCAGCAAGCGCCTGGGCGCTGGACTCTGGCCGAGCTGCGAGCCGCCATCCGCGAGCAGACCCTGGTGATGCGGCAATGCGGCAGCGCCGCCATCGAAGCCATTCCCGGCCTGCTGAAGAACACGCCTGCCGACACCATCCGCAAGGCCGCTGAAGCTATCACCCAGATGGCAGCCATCGATAAGGTGCCAGGCGCGGAGGATGACGCCGTGAGACATGCCTTGCAGCATGTACAGGCCTTGTTCGAGCAGGCCGCGCTGGCGCAGCAGCCTCGTATCCAGGAGCCTCTGGAGCTGGTGCCGGCTTTGGCACAGGCTCCTGCAGCTCCCCAGCGGGCTGCGGCTGCCGAGCGACGTAAACCGGCCGCATCACGCGGCAAGAAAGGAGCGCGATGAGTCAACCGAGCCCAGACATGGCGCAGCAGCCGTTTGAGGGCATAGCCGTTGGCGACAGCCTGCGCGTCACCGTTGCCTCCCGTGACGCGAGCACGCTGACGCTGCTCTGCGTCCACGATGCACCGCCTCGGCAGCCATCCCCGCAGCAGGCGGTCTCCCTGTCATCAGGCGGCGCAGCGCAGCCGCTTGACGTTGCCTCCCATCACGGTCTGGCCCGGCTGCTGGCGGCTGTCAAGGAACTGCCGCCGGTTCGCGTGGGGGTCGTCCATCCCTGCGATGCCACCAGCCTGTCCGCCGCGCTTGATGCGCATCGGCTGGGGCTGATCGAGCCGGTCCTGATCGCTCCGCGCGCGAGGCTGGAGGCGATTGCTCTTGCTCAGGGGCTCGAGCTGCAGGGCCTGCGCATCGAGGACGTGCCGCACAGCCATGCAGCAGCCGAGTGTGGTGCCAGACTTGCCGCCAGCGGCGAAGTCGAGGCACTGATGAAAGGAAGCCTGCATACCGACGAGCTGATGGCGGCTGTCGTTGCCGGCAGTGCCGGGTTGCGCACCAAGAGGCGTGTAAGCCATTGCTTTGTGTTGCAGACTGCCAGCTATCCACGCCCCTTCATCGTCACCGATGCGGCCATCAATCTGGCCCCCGATCTGTTGCAGAAGGCCGATATCGCACGCAATGCCATCGAGCTGGCACAGGTTCTGGGAGTGGCCAGGCCCAAGCTCGCCATCCTCGCCGCCGTCGAGACGGTCAACCCCAACATGCCCGCGACACTGGATGCTGCCGCACTGTGCAAGATGGCCGACCGGGGCCAGATCACCGGAGGCGTGCTGGACGGACCGCTGGCTTTCGACAATGCCGTCTCCATCGAGGCAGCGCGCACCAAGGGCATCACTTCGCCAGTGGCCGGTCAGGCCGACATCCTGCTGGTGCCCGATCTGGAAAGCGGCAACATGCTGGCCAAGCAGCTCATGTACCTGGGCGGTGCCGCCAGCGCAGGCATCGTGCTTGGCGCCAAGGTGCCCATCGTGCTCACCAGCCGCGCGGATTCGCGCGAATCCCGCATTGCATCCTGTGCGATTGCGCTGTTGCTCGCACATCACTACCGGCAGACGCCGCCCTGAAAAGCATGGCCGATGGCGCCAAGCCGGCAGTTGCTGCGGCCTGTGCTCTGTCGGCAGACAAAGGCACTGACATGAGCAATTCCGTCATCATCGTCCTGAACTGCGGCTCGTCGAGCATCAAGTTCGCCGTCTTCGAGACCGCTAGTCCCCTGCCGCGCAATCCCCTGTGGAACGGCAAGGTGCAGGGCATTGGCGGGCCCGCTCCCGACTTCGGCGAAACCGGCGTTCCGCCCTTTGCCATCGAACTGGGCGCAGAGCACCCGTATCGCGATGCGCTGCGCATCATCCGCGAGCGCATCACGGCCAGGCTCCAGGACCGGCCCGTGGCGGCGATCGCCCATCGGGTGGTGCATGGCGGCAGCAAGTATTTCGAGTCCACCCGCATCGATGCAGGCGTGTTGCGAGACCTGCGCAGCTATGTGCCGCTGGCACCGCTGCATCAGCCGTTTGCGCTGGAGGCCATCGAGATCCTGTTGCGCGAGCGGCCCGACATCGTGCAGATTGCCTGCTTCGATACAGGCTTTCATCACAGCTTGCCCAAGGTGGAGCAGATCCTTCCACTGCCCTACGAATGGTGGCAGCGCGGTGTGCGCCGCTATGGCTTTCACGGGCTCTCGTATGCCTATATGGCGACCGCGCTGGCCGAGCGTCATGGCGACCGGGCCAGGGGACGCACCATCGTCGCCCATCTGGGCAGCGGCGCCAGTCTGTGCGGCATGCAGCAGCTGCAAAGCGTGGCGACCACCATGGGCTTCTCGGCCCTGGACGGATTGATGATGGGCACCCGTAGCGGGGCGCTGGACCCGGGGGCTGTGCTCTATCTGATGGAGATCGAGAAACTGACGCTTCAGGAAGTGGGGAGTCTGCTCTATCACGACTCGGGGCTGCTTGGCGTCTCGGGCATCTCGTCCGAGCCGCGCGTGATCCTGCGCCATGTCCAGGATTCAGGTGAGGCCGGCGAGCGCGCGCGCATCGCGCTGGACCTCTTTGTGCGCCGCATCGTGCGCGAGATCGGTTCTCTGGCCGCTGCGCTCGGCGGGCTGGACATGCTGGTGTTCACGGCGGGCATTGGCGAGCACAGCGAGGAGATTCGCGCCCGCGTCTGCGCCGCTCTGGCGTGGCTGGGTCTGGGGCTGGATGACCAGGCCAATGCAGCCCATGCACCGGTCATTTCATCTGCGGACAGCCGGGTACTGGTGGGGGTTGAGCCCACCAATGAGGAGTGGGTGGCCGCCCGCGATACGGAGCGGCTTCTCGCGCATTCATCGTCTTTTTGACGCGCATCGAGTGGTGGCCGGGCTTGACAGCGCCATGCAGATATTCATGGCGGCCCAGAGCAGAGGCTGGGCGGTTGCGCGCTTTACCGAATGGCTTCGTTTTCTTGCGCCGGATGCAGCCTGGCCGCATCGGTGCCCGCCGGGATGGCCGCGCGTGCCTGAGGGCTGCTCTTGCAGCAGTTGCCGCCTGTGAGGGCCGAGGCCTTGGAGGCAACGTCCAGGGCGTTGGCCTGACGCAACTCTCAGGCCATGCTCGACAAGGTTTTTCTGAACCGCATCAGCGACAGCCAGAACAGCACGGCGCCGATTCCCGCCAGCCACAGAAAGGGCTTCCATACGGTTTCTATGCCGGCGCCGCGATACAGAATCGCCTGACCCAGCTCCACAAAATGCGTGGTGGGGGCGAACAGCATCACGTTCTGCACCAGTTGGGGCATGGATTCGCGGGGCGTCATGCCGCCGGACAGCAATTGCAGCGGCAGCAGCGTCAACACCATCAGCAGGCCGAACTGCGGCATGCTGCGCGCCACCGTGGCCAGAAAGATGCCCATGGCCGTCGTTGCAAACAGGCACAGGGCCGAGCCTGCCATGAACAGCAGCAGACTGCCTTCGATGGGCACCTTGAGCGCGCCGCGCACGACCAGATTGAGCGAGACACCTGCCGCCAGCAGCACCACGGCACCCATGGACCAGACCTTGGCCAGCATGATCTCGGTAGGCGTCACAGGCATGACCAGCAGATGCTCGATGGTGCCATGCTCGCGCTCGCGGATCAGCGCCGCGCCCGTGAGGATGATGGAGAGCATGGTGACGTTGTTGATGATCTGCATCAGCCCGCCGAACCAGATCTTGTTCAGTCCGGGGTTGAAGCGGGCACGCAGCTCCAGGGCCACGGGCAGTGCGCTCGCTCCCCGGTGGCGCTGCACGAACTCGTTGACTTCGGCCAGCACGATCTGCTGCACATATCCGCTGCCGGAGAACGCCTGGCTCATCCGTGTGGCGTCCACGTTCAGCTGCAGCTCGGCCTTTTTGCCGGCCAGCACATCGCGCTGGAAGTTGGGAGGAATGGTCAGCGAGAAGGTGAAGTCGCCTGCATCCAGCCCGGGATCCACATGGCTGAAATCCACCATCTGCGGCGGCATGAACTGAGGCGGGTAGAAGGCCGAGGTGATGCGTGCGGACAGCGGCGACTGGTCTTCGTCGACGATGGCAATCGGCGCCTTGTGCAGCGTATCGGGCATGGCCGTGGCTGCGGTGTACACCGAGGCCGTGAAGGTGTAGACGATGAGCACCAGCATCACCGGATCGCGCCACAGGCTCCACAGCTCCTTGACGCCCAGGCGCCAGATATTTTTCAGGCTATGCCACATGGTGTTTCTCCATGACAAAAACGAGGGGCTGTTGCTGAAATTGGCGCTGGCCCACCGCCAGGACAGCGAGCAAGGGCCGCCCCGTAGCGAGGCTGTCGTCCCCCTCCCGCGTTAGCGAGAGAGGGGGAAGCTGCGCAGCAGCTCAGGGGGTGCATCTTCACTTCTCCTGCTTGGGCAAGGCCCAGATGGCCACGCCCATGATCACGGGAACGGCAATCAGCAGCGGCAGCAAGGTAGGTGCCAGGTCGTGCAGGCCCAGCGCCTTGTTGAAGACACCGCGGCTGATGGCGAACATATAGGTTGCCGGGTAGATCTCGCCAATCCAGCGACCGGCGCCTTCGAGCGAGGACACCGGATCGGTCAGCCCCGAGAACTGCGTGGCCGGAATCAACGTGCCCAGCATGGCAAAGAACATGGCGGCAATCTGGCTGCTGGTAACGGCAGAGGCCAGCAGTCCCATGCCCGTGGCAATGACGCTGAAGAGCAGGGCGGCCATGACGAGCAGCGGGAAGCTGCCGGTCATGGGCACGCCGAACACGAATACCGCCATGGCACACATCAGAAAGAAGTTCAGCATGGCCAGCACCACATAGGGCAGCTGCTTGCCCAGCAGAAACTCGATGCGGGTCACGGGAGTGACGTACAGATTCACGATGGAGCCCAGCTCTTTTTCGCGCACCACGGCCAGGGCCGTGAGCATGGCGGGCAGCATCATCAGCAGCAGCGGAATCACGGCCGGCACCATGGCGGGCAGGCTTTTCACATCGGGGTTGTAGCGAAAGCGGGTCTCCAGGCTGACCTGGCTGGTGAGCTGTATGCCCAGTCGCTCGCGCGCCTGCTGCGCCAGCCAGAGCTGGTGCATCGCCTGGACATAGCCTTTGACGGTCTCGCCGCGCTGGGGCATGGCACCGTCGAACCAGGCGCCCACGGCCGCCTTCGAGCCGCGCAGCACGTCACGGCCAAAGCCGGGCGGTATCTCGATGGCCAGTGCCAGCTCGCCGCTTTTCATGCGCCGGTCCAGGTCCGCATAGTCCTGGATGGGAGGCATTTCAATGAAATAGCGCGAGCCCGCGAGATTGTTCACATAGTTCTGGCTGATGGTGCTCTGGTCGCGGTCGAGCACGGCAAACTTCAGATCTTCGACATCCATGCTGATGCCGAAGCCGATCACCACCATCAGCACCAGCGAGCCCGCCAGGGCCAGCGTGGCCCGCACGGGATCGCGTTGCAGCTCCAGCGACTCGCGCCACAGATAGCTCCACAGGCGCTGCAGGCTGAAGCCGGTGCCGCTGGAGTGTGCTGCAGAAACAGTAGCTTGCTGCGCTTTATCAGCATTGAAATCAGGGTGTTTTGATGCTGAAGATGATTCAGGACAAGCGGTAGTAGCTTCTTTTTTGATATCAAGCACGGGCGCTGCCTCGCCCGAGGCCTCCACCAGATAGCCGATGAAGGCCTCCTCCAGCGTGGCTGCGCCGCGCTTGGCGGTCAGGGCTGCCGGCCGGTCGCTGTCCAGCACCTTGCCCGCATGCATCATGGACATGCGGTCGCAGCGCTCGGCTTCGTTCATGAAGTGCGTGGAGATGAAGATCGTCACCCGGTCGCGGCGCGAGAGCTCGATCAGCAAGCGCCAGAACTGATCGCGAGCCACGGGATCCACGCCCGAAGTGGGTTCGTCGAGAATCAGCAGCTCCGGCTTGTGCACCATGGCCACGGCCAGAGACAGGCGCTGGCGCATGCCCAGCGGGATATTGCCGGGCAGCGTCTCGCGCACTTCGGCAAGCCCGAAGCGGGTGAGCATTTCCTCGACCCGCGCAGGGATCTCGGCCGGATCCACGTGGAAGAGCTCGGCGTGCAGCACCAGGTTCTGCAGCACGGTCAGCTCGCCGTAGAGCGAGAAGGCCTGCGACATATAGCCCACGCGCCGGCGCGTGGCCACGTCATGCGGATCGATCTTCTTGCCAAACAGCCAGGCATCGCCCTCGCTGGCGGGCAGCAGCCCGGTCAGCATCTTCATGGTGGTCGATTTGCCGCAGCCGTTGGAGCCCAGAAAACCGAAGATCTCGCCGCGACGAATGCGGAAATTCACATGGTCCACGGCCACAAAGTCGCCAAAGCGCATGGTGAGATCGCGCGCCTCGATGGCGATGTCGTCATCGCTGGTCTGCAGCGGCGGGATCACCACGGCGGCATGGCCGCGCTTCTTTTCCTCGGGCAGCAGGGCGATGAACGCGGCCTCCAGCGCCGGCATGCCGGTGCGCGCCAGCAGCTCGGCGGGAGTGCCGGTGGCCAGAATCAGGCCGTCATCCATGGCCGCCAGCCAGTCAAAGCGCTGGGCCTCGTCCATATAGGCCGTGGCCACGATCACGCTCATCTGCGGGCGCTGGCCGCGAATGCGGTTGATCAGATCCCAGAATTGCGCGCGCGCCAGCGGATCCACGCCGGTCGTGGGCTCATCGAGAATCAGCAGGTCGGGGTCGTGGATGAGGGCGCAGCACAGCGCCAGCTTCTGCTTCATGCCGCCCGAGAGCTTGCCGGCAGGGCGGGAGAGAAATTTCTGCAGCCCCGTGCTCTGGGTCAGGTCGTCGATGCGCGCCCGGCGTTCGGCCGCGTCATGGCCGAAAAGACGCCCGAAGAACTGCAGGTTCTCTTCCACCGACAGCGTGGGGTAGAGATTCTTGCCCAGGCCCTGAGGCATGTAGGCAATGCGGGGGCAGACGGCATCGCGGTGCTTTTTGCTGCGCATGTCGCCGCCCAGCACCTGTATCTCGCCGCCCTGCAGGGCGCGCGCTCCTGCAATCAGCGACAGCAGGCTGGATTTGCCCACGCCGTCAGGGCCTATCAGGCCGACCATGATGCCTGCGGGAATCTCCAGGCTCAGTCCGCGCAGCGCCTGCGTCTTGCCGTAGGCGAGCGTCACATCGCGCAAGGTGGCTACATGCTGGGTCATGGCAAATGGGATCGCAGCGTTCACGAGGCCGACGCGTCGGCGTCGCCGGTGCGCAGCTCCAGCTTGGCCGGCCATTCGCGCTCCTTATCGAGCTTGATCCAGGCCACGCCGGGCAGGCCTGTCTTGACTTGGGTCAGGTGCTTTTGCAGCAGATCCGGTGCAATACGTGCCTTGACGCGGAACATCAGCTTCTGTCTTTCGCTGGCCGTCTCCACGGTCTTGGGCGTGAACTGGGCGGTGCTGGCGACAAAGGACACCTGAGCCGGGATCACATATTGGGCAGCCGCATCCAGCACGATGCGCACCTCGGTGCCAAGGGCCACCCGGCCTGCCACGGTCTCGGGCAGGAAGAAGCTCATGTAGACGTCCGAGACATCCACCATATTCAGCACCTTGCCGCCGGCGCCGATCACCTCGCCGGGCTGGGCCAGCCGGTATTGCACGCGGCCGTCGCGCGGGGCGGTGAGTTCGCTGTCCTTGACATCGGCATCGATGCGCTGGACGGTGGCGGCAGCGGCCGTCACCGCCGATTCCGCACCAATGGTCTGGGCCTTGGCCGCGTCGATGGCCGCCTTGGCGGCCGTGGCCTGTGCCTCGGCGGCCTTGAGCGCGGCCTGGGCGCCACGCACGCGCGCCCGGTCGTCGTCCAGCTCCTGCTCCGATGAAGCACCTTCGCGCGCCAGTGTCTCGGAGCGCTTGACGCGGCGCAGCGCCGCATCCAGTTCGGCTTCGCGCTGGGCCACAGTGGCCATGGTGGCAGCGTACTGGCTTTCGCGCAGCGCGATTTCGGCGCGTGCCGAAGTCACCGCATGAGAGGCGCGCTCACGACCGGCTATGGCTTCGCGCTGCTGAGCCTGCAGGCTTTCGATCTGCATGCGCGCCAGTGGCTGACCGGCTTTCACGAACTCGCCTTCCTGCACCAGGATTTCAGCGATGCGGCCGGCGTATTTGGTGGCGACGTCGATTTCGGTGGCTTCGATGCGGCCGTTGCCGCTGATCAGGCCTTCGGATGCCTGTGCGCTGCGCCATTGTTGCCAGCCATAAGCGCCCAGGGCGGCGGCGGCAACGATGAGCGCGGCGATGGTCAATTTCTTGTTCATGGACATGGATTCGCTGGTCAGGGTTGGAGGGCGGCAGAGGTGGGGGCGCTGCTCTGGCCTTGAGCGTAGTAGCCTCCACCCAAAGCGGCATAGAGAGCGACCTGGGTGGACAGCAGCGCTTCGCGGCCCTGAACCAGTTGCTGCTCGGCGCTCAGCAGGTCGCGTTCGGCATCCAGCACATCGAGATAGGGCGAGGCGCCCTGGTCATAGCGCAGCCGGGCCAGTCGGGCGCGTTCCTTGAGTGCAGCGCGCTGATCGCTCAGCACCACGAGTTGCTGCTCGAGCAGGGTGCGGCTGGACAGTGCGTCCAGCACTTCGCGCATTGCGGTCTCTATGGTTTTTTCGTACTGGACGACCGCCATGCTCTGTCGCACGGCCTGCAGATTCAGGTTGGCCTGGCGCTGGCCGCCGTCAAAGATCGGCAGCGAAATCGTGGGAGCAAACTGCCAGGCACGGCTGCCGCTTCTGAACAGGCCGTCAAGCTCCGCGCTGGCTGTGCCCCAGCTGCCGGTCAGGGCGATGCGAGGCAAAAACGCAGCGCGTGCGGCAGACACATTGGCCTTGGAGGCCTGCAGGCCGTACTCGGCGGCAATGATGTCGGGGCGCTGTGTCAGCAGATCGGATGGCAGGCCTTCGGGAATGGGCTTCAGGATCACGGCGGTGGAGCTGCTTTGTGGCAAGCGGTCTGCATCCACTCCGGTGAGCTGCTGCAGTGCATTGGCCTGCAGCGCGCGCTGCTGTGCCAGCTGGGTGCCTATGGCCTTGGCCTGGTGAACCAGAGTCTGTACCTGCGTGAGCGCATAGCGTGAAGTGGAGCCCACCTCGGTGCGGCGCTTGAAGATGCGCAGCGATTCCTCGCGGCTGGCAATCGTGCGCTGGGTCAGGGCCAGGCGCTCATCCAGACTGCGCAGGGCCAGATAATTCAGCGCTACCTGCTTGACGAGACTGGATTGAACCGCATGCTGCGTGGCATCCAGCGCCAGATAATTGCCTAAAGCGGCATCGCTGAGGCTTTTGACACGGCCCCAGAGATCGAGCTCCCAGCTGTTGAGGCCGACAAAGACCTGCTGATCACCGGCGATGACGGAGCGGCCACTGGCGTTGAGGTCGGCGGGAACACGTGCTCTGCCATGACTGCTGCCCAGGCCGATCGTCGGCAGCCGAGCAGCACTCTGTATGTCATAGGCGGCCTGGGCTTCCTGCACACGCAGCAAGGCAAGGCGCTGGTCCTGATTATGGGCAAGAGCTGCGCGAATCAGCTCCTGCAGGTTTGGGTCCAGGTAGAAGTCCTGCCAGGCAATCGATGCCGTATTGGCTGGCGCAGTGCGCTCTTGCTTTTTTGTCCACTCCTGAGGCCACTTGTCCGGTAGCTTGGCCTGGGCCTGTGGCTGAAGAATCGGTACCGTCGGGCTGCAGGCTGCCAGCGCTGTCAGCAATGCAGCTGCTGCCAGCAGGCGCATCGGTGTGGAGTGGTAGGGGGGTGTGCGATTTGCTGAAGGGGCCATGAATGCAGAACCCGCGACTTGAAAGCTTTTGGCCTCCGGTTATCGCAAGATTTGTATAGATGTGTATCCCTAGTATTGAGGGGCGGCTTGCAAGTCAATTTGAGCTATGTCAATCAATGGGGTCAAGCGCCAGAAACAACAAAGCCCCGCGAGGCGGGGCTTTGTTGTTTCGATGCACGAAGAGGCCTTAGCCGCCGCGACGCATCATGTCGAAGAATTCGACATTGTTCTTGGTCGCCTTCATGTTCTTGATCATCAGCTCCATGGACTCGATCTCGTCCATGTTGTACATGAACTGGCGCAGGATACGAGTCTTTTGCAGAATCTCGGGAGCCAGCAGCAGCTCTTCGCGGCGTGTACCGCTCTTGGTGAGTTCGATGGCCGGGAACACGCGCTTTTCGTACAGGCGACGGTTCAGGTGCAGTTCGCTGTTGCCGGTGCCCTTGAATTCTTCAAAGATCACTTCGTCCATGCGGCTGCCGGTGTCGACCAGTGCCGTGGCGATGATGGTCAGCGAGCCGCCTTCTTCCACCTTGCGGGCCGCGCCGAAGAAGCGCTTGGGGCGCTGCAGTGCGTTGGAGTCCACACCGCCCGACAGCACCTTGCCCGACGAGGGCACGACGTTGTTGTAGGCGCGGGCCAGGCGGGTGATGGAGTCCAGCAGGATGACCACATCCTTGCCCAGCTCCACCAGGCGCTTGGCGCGCTCGATCACCATTTCGGCCACGTGCACGTGACGGGTAGCTGGCTCGTCAAAGGTGGAGGCAATGATTTCGCCCTTCACCGAGCGCTGCATTTCCGTCACTTCTTCAGGGCGCTCGTCCACCAGCAGCACCATCAGGTGCACATCTGGATGGTTGGCGGTGATGGCGTGCGCAATGCTTTGCATCATCATGGTCTTGCCGCTCTTGGGCGGTGCCACGATCAGCGCGCGCTGGCCGCGGCCAATGGGGGCGATGATGTCGATGATGCGGCCGGTGATGTTTTCTTCGCCCTTGATGTCGCGCTCAAGGCGCATCTGCTCCTTGGGGAACAGAGGGGTCAGATTCTCAAACATCACCTTGTGCTTGTTTTGCTCAGGTGGGCCGCCGTTGACCTTGTCGAGCTTGGTCAGAGCAAAGTAGCGCTCGCCATCCTTGGGGATGCGAACTTCGCCTTCGATCATGTCGCCGGTGTGCAGGTTGAAGCGGCGCACCTGGCTGGGCGAGATATAGATGTCGTCGGTGCTGGCGGTGTAGCTGGTATCGGGGCTACGCAGGAAGCCGAAGCCATCGGGCAGGATTTCCAGTACGCCGTCGGCGAAGACCTGTTCACCGGCCTTGGCGCGCTTTTTGATGATGGCGAACATCAGTTCCTGCTTGCGCATGCGACCGACGTTTTCGATCTCAAGCGCTTCGGCCTGCTTCAAGACTTCAGACACGTGCAGTGCCTTGAGTTCATTAAGGTGCATGAAATGACTCCAAGCGTGGAGTGAGAATAACCAGGGGGGGAGGCGTAGAGCCTAACGAAACACTGTGAAAGTGGGCAGGCTTGCCTGAAGAAAATCCAGCGCGGTCCCATGCGGTTGCCGGCGGTTCATACATTATGACAGGAAAACTGGCGCAGCTTGCAAGCAATTTATTGCGCACTTGTCATCTGCAGCCTGTGCCGGGACTGTAGCAGATGCAAATGAGGGGGGCAGAGGGTGCCCGCAAGCAAACAGAGCTCCATTGGGAGCTCTGTTTGTGGAATGCATTAGATGTGCTGGTCGAGGAAGGCGGACAGTTGTGTCTTGTTCAGCGCGCCAACCTTGGTGGCGGCCAGTTGACCGTCCTTGAACAACATCAGCGTGGGAATGCCGCGAATGCCGAACTTGGCGGGGATCTCACGGTTTTCGTCCACATTCATCTTGGCGATCTGCACCTTGCCTTTGTAGCCTTCGGCCACATCGTCCAAGATGGGGGCGATCATCTTGCAAGGGCCGCACCATTCAGCCCAGTAATCCACCAGCACGGTCGTGCCGGGTTGCAGTACGTCAGACTCAAAGCTTGCATCCGTGATGTGCTTGATCAATTCGCTGGCCATTTGTAGTCCTGGATTTTCTTGAATCAAAAAAGTAGGCGGTCTATTCGCCTAGTGACTTGATTGTGACAGAAACTCATCTCCTGCCACGGCGTGTGGCTGGTTGTTTGCAGCTATCGCGCTAATAGTGCCCGCAATATTGCAGAAATGCTGTCGGTGGTATTCTGCGCACCCTTTGGCGGCCGGTGGCTGCCAGCAGATTGAGGTGGTAGAAGTATGAGTGTCTCGGAGCCCTTGATGGCCGATTCCGAATGGGTCTGTGATGTAGCTGTGATCGGTGCCGGGCCTGCAGGCTTGATGGCGGCCGAGCAATTGGCGAAGGCCGGCTTGTCGGTCAGAGTGTTCGAGGCGAAAGCCTCGGCGGCTCGCAAATTCCTCATGGCGGGCAAAGGCGGTCTCAATCTTACGCACTCCGAGGAGTTTTCGAGCTTTGTGACTCGCTATGGCTGCCGTTCTGCAGATTTGACCCCCTGGCTCGAAAAGTGGGGTGCGAGCGAGCTTCAGGTCTGGGTCAAAGAGCTGGGCTTTGATACCTTCGTGGGGACATCGGGAAGAGTGTTTCCTGCGGATATGAAGGCAGCGCCGCTGCTGCGCGCCTGGCTGGTGCGTATGAAGTCGCAGGGCGTGCAGTTTCATATGCGTCACCGCTGGATCGGCTGGGCAGAGGATGGCAAACCGGTTCTTCAGACAGAAAGTGCCAGGGTCAAGATCGGCTGCAAGGCTTTGGTGCTCGCGACGGGCGGAGGCAGTTGGGCGCGTCTGGGCTCGGACGGTGCTTGGGTTTCGTTGCTGCAGGACAAGGGGGTGGGCATTGCCCCGTTGCAGGCGGCCAACTGCGGCTTTGATGTGGGCTGGCCGCAAGGGCGTGAGGCCGGCTGGAGTGAGGTCTTTGCGCAGCGCTTTGCCGGGCAGCCATTCAAGTCGGTGGTTTTGAAGTTTGTGGACGAGCAAGGCGCCGGCTTTGAACGTCAAGGTGAATTTGTGGCGACGCAGACCGGGGTGGAGGGCAGCCTGATCTATGCTGTCTCCTCCCTGTTGCGGGACTGCATTGCCCGTCAGGGCGCTGCGCGCTTCGAGCTGGATCTGCTGCCGCAGTGGAGTGCGCAGCGTGTGCAGCAGGAGGTGATGTGGCCGCGCGGCTCGCGCAGCCTCAGCAGTCATCTCAAAGGACGCCTGGGACTTGATGGCATCAAGGCGGGTTTGCTGTATGAGGTGCTCGGCAAGGATGGCATGGCGGACATGAAACGCCTGGCATCCACGATCAAGGCGGTGCCTTTGACGGTGATTGCACCGCGCCCCATCGATGAGGCCATCAGCACTGCAGGCGGAGTTCGTCTGGAGGCCCTGGATGCGCGGGGGATGTGTGCCGCCCTGCCTGGTGTCTTCTGTGCGGGAGAAATGCTGGACTGGGAGGCCCCCACGGGCGGTTATCTGCTCACGGCCTGTATGTCCTCTGGCGTTCGTGTGGCCGAAGGGGTGAAGAGCTTCCTGCAGGACAACTGACGCGCGAGCTTGTGCTTGTGCTTGTCTGTGCGGCGGGGATGCAGCATTGAACGCTGGAGCGATCCCGTCTTGACGGCGGGTGCTCTTGCCTGCCGCAGCGCGTAGGCAGGCCCGGGTTGGCAATGGTTCGAGGTTTGTGGCTCCGCGGCGAGGGAGTCATCCGCGCTGGCCCTCGCTTGAATCGCCGAGCAAGCCCTTGCTCGCCGGGCGGAGTGGGGGGAATACCCGAACAATGTGTCTGATTGATTCCTGAGTGGGGCTTTGTGACAGGAGGGCAGTGTCTCAAGCCCTGCCTGGAGCCGGCTTGGGGCGGGCGGCTGCAAGTGGCGGGTGCCCCTCCTACGAGGCGAACTCTTGCTGTGGGACAGATGTCTTGAACCGGAGACATTACGCTGGCAACATTGCTCCATCGGTTGATGAGTCGTGACGGATTTGCGTTGTTACCGGAAAAGGAGGTTGGTCATGTTTTTCGGCAAGATCTTCGGTTTTGGACGTTCCGAACCGCGCTATATCCGCCGTACGCGTGCCTATCTGCAAGAGGCGCGCATGGCTGTTCTGGAGCACACTATCGCGGCGGAGTACTACCAGTCCTCCGCTCAGATGTATGCCGAACGTGCTGCACGACTGGAAGATGAATTGCGAGCCTGGGAGCAGGGCGAGCAGCATGTTCCCGTGGTGCCGCATCACTATCCCTATGTCCCTCACTCTGCACACAAGGCCGTCGCTGTAGATGCGCCACCCGTGGGTGCTTCGGTGGGTGTGGTGAGAGCTGCCTGAGCAGATAAAAGAAAAAGCCTGTATGGCTTGCATACAGGCTTTTGAATGGCTCCTCAACCTGGGCTCGAACCAGGGACCTACGGATTAACAGTCCGGCGCTCTACCGACTGAGCTATTGAGGAATATGTCGGTGTGACAAGCCTTGAGCGATTGCAAGGCGACTAAATTTTGGCTCCTCAACCTGGGCTCGAACCAGGGACCTACGGATTAACAGTCCGGCGCTCTACCGACTGAGCTATTGAGGAA
>NZ_JBXARF010000006.1:0-165574 GCF_058807955.1 Comamonas sp. GW821-FHT11H03 | reverse complement strand
TTGGCTCCTCAACCTGGGCTCGAACCAGGGACCTACGGATTAACAGTCCGGCGCTCTACCGACTGAGCTATTGAGGAAGAAGACCTAGATTATAGGGTGTAAAAAAGGGCTCGCAGGAAGTTCATCACAATTTCATCAAATTCTCTGTGCCTGATACCCAGAACAGGCCGCACCGTTCACGTGGATTGGTGGCGACGCTATGCTTTTGATGATTGAACAGTGTGGTGGCCCGGTGGTTGCTGCACGCCGTATTGATATATGACTGTACGTACCATTTTGAAGATGGGTGATCCCCGTCTGCTCAAGCTTGCCAAGCCGGTGACTGAATTTGATACGGATGCATTGCATCTGCTTCTCAAGGATTTGCTGGACACCATGCATGCTGCCAACGGCGCCGGTCTGGCAGCGCCGCAGATCGGCGAGGATTTGCAGATGGTGGTGTTTGGCTCGGGTGAGCCCAACCCTCGCTATCCGGATGCCCCCATAGTGCCCCGTACCGTGCTGATCAATCCAGTCATCACACCCATCGGTGAAGAGGAGCAGCTGGATTGGGAGGGTTGCCTGTCTGTACCCGGTCTGCGAGCCATGGTGCCACGCTGGAACAAGGTGCGCTACACAGGCTTCGATATCTACGGCGACCCGATCGACCGCACGGTCGAGGGCTTTCACGCGCGCGTGGTCCAGCATGAGTGCGACCACCTCTGGGGCAAGCTCTATCCGATGAGGGTGCGCGATTTCAGTCGTTTCGGCTTTACCGACGTGCTGTTTCCCGGCATCGCTCAGGCCGAGGAAGACTGATCGGCCACTGAGAAGCGGCTCCAGATTTCGCTTTTCTCTTCTCTACCGGATGCAAGACACAACGGGGAATGTGTCTTGCATCCTTTTGTTCTTTATAGAGGGCATGGAAGCATCCATGGGCCTGATCTGTGTCAATTTCCAGTGCCCGATCGCAGTCAGTGAGTGTGCCTTTTTGCTTTGGAAAGGTTCTGGTCAGCACTTTGTATACAAAACTGTAGACAATTTTGGTGTCCTGGCAACGTACAGTCTCGACTCATGCCCTTCTGGGTATGGCTTTGATTGCGTAATGGAATAGTCCGGCCTGCGGATGCCATGCAATCAAAGGAGATTGAAAGACTGACTTGGGTGAATGAAAGAGTGGTTTGCTCTTTTCCATAGGTCGGATCGCTCTCGCAGAAGAGCGACTGGCTGCAGCACAAGGCCTCGCTGGGGCGATCGGAAAAGATCGCTGCCGAAAAGAGTTGCTGCAAGTCGACCGGACAGAGCGAAAGGCCTCTAGAGCCTTGGTGGGTAGGTAATTTAGGAGACAAAGATGAACGATCAGACCGGAGCATCCAAGAATGCGGCCGTCAAGCGCCCCGAAGATGAGAATCTTGGCGTCACCGCCAACCTCATGTATGGCTTGCAACATGTGTTGACCATGTACGGCGGTATCGTGGCGGTGCCTCTGATCGTGGCTGAAGCGGCTGGTATGTCCGCTGCTGATGCCGGTCTGCTGGTGACCGCCTGCCTGTTCATGGGGGGTGTGGCAACCTTGCTGCAGACGCTGGGCATTCCTTTCTTCGGCTGCCGTCTGCCTCTGGTTCAAGGCGTTTCGTTTGCAGGCGTGGCCACCATGGTCAGCATCCTGCACACCGGTGGTGGCATGCAGGGCGTGCTGGGGGCCGTCATGTACGCCTCGGTACTGGGTCTGATCATTGCGCCGGTTTTTTCGCGCATCACCAAATTTTTCCCGCCCTTGGTCAATGGCTGCGTGATCACGGTAATCGGCATGTCGCTAATGCCTGTGGCTGCGCATTGGGCCATGGGCGGCAATGCCAAGTCTGCTGATTACGGCAGCATGGGCAATATCGGTCTGGCCGGTCTGTCGCTGTTCATGGTGCTGCTGTTCAGCAAGCTGGGCAATGCCATGCTGTCGCGCCTGTCGATTCTGGTGGCGATCGTGGTGGGCACCATCACGGCCGTCTTCATCGGCAAGGCCGATTTCTCGCAGGTGTTCAACGGTCCCATTTTTGCGGTGCCCACACCTTTGCACTTCGGCTGGCCCACTTTCGACATGGCGGCCACCATCTCCATGTTCATCGTGATTCTCGTGATCCTGGTGGAAACCTCGGCCGACGTGCTGGCCGTGGGTGAAATCGTGGACAGCCCCGTGGACGGTCGCCGTCTCGGTGACGGTCTGCGCGCCGACATGCTCTCCAGCATCGTGGCTCCCATCTTCGGCGGCTTCACACAAAGCGCTTTTGCACAGAACGTGGGCCTGGTGGCCGTGACCGGAATCAAGAGCCGTTTCGTGGTGGCTTTCTCCGGCCTGATCCTGATCGTGTTTGGCGTGCTGCCGGTGATGGGCCGCATCGTTGCCTGCGTGCCTCCCTCGGTGCTGGGCGGTGCCGGCCTGGTGCTGTTCGGTACCGTGGCTGCCAGCGGCATCCGTACCCTGGCCAAGGTGGAATACAACAACAACATGAATCTGATCATTGTTGCCACCTCGGTGAGCGCGGGTCTGCTGCCGGTGGTGGCTCCCAAGTTCTATGACCAGTTCCCTGCATGGTTTGCCACGATCTTTCACTCGGGCATCAGCGCAACCGCCCTGGTTGCCGTGACCCTGAACCTGCTCTACAACCACTTCAAGCAAGGCAATTCCGATCAGCCTTCCGTCTTTGAAGCCGGTTATGGCCGCGCCCTGAGCCAGCATGTGCTGGAAGCCCTGGCCGATGGCGACCGCGTCGAAGGTGGCAAGGTCTACGACAAGGAAGGCAAGGAAGTGCCCATCCTTCCGGTCAAGCCGGCACATGGCCATTGAGCCGAGATCAAAGTGCGCGCGGTGGGGTCTGACCCCGTCGTGATTTACACCGCTATCCCGAGGGATAGCGGTTTTTTTATGCCTGCCTCAGAAGCTGCGGACTCCAAGGAGTCCGAGGCAGGACGCCGGCGGCCCTTCAGTGAGACACGCCCAGGATGGCATGCAGGCGCGCACTGGTCGTCGTGTATTCCAGCAAAGGCTTGCTGCCTTGCAGGTATTCGGCGGCTGCAAACGCGGCCATGGTGGCTTCGTGGAAGGCGCAGAGGATCAACCGCTTCTTGCCGCTGTAGCTGACGATGTCGCCAATGGCATAAACCCCCGGGGCGCTGGTGGCAAGCGTTGCCGGATCCACCGCCAGTTGCTTGCGCGCCAGTGCCAGGCCCCAGTCCGTCAAAGGGCCCAGCTTGGGTGAAATGCCCTGGTATACCAGCAACTGTTCGACAGGCTGCGTATGTTCGTCGCCTTCGCCGTCCATCCATTGCACGGCCTCTAGTCGGCCGTCGCCGCGCCGCACTTCGGTGATCTGGCCGATCAGCACTTCAAGGGTGCCGGATTCGCGCAGTTGCTGCAGCTCGCTCAGTTGTGCAGGCTCGGCATTGAAGCTGTCACGGCGATGCATGAGAACGGTTCTGGCCGCGCTTGAACTGCAGGCAACGGCAGCTGCTACGGCCTCCTCATCGCCGCCATAGACCAGCACCTGACGGCCTGCGGCCATATCCAGCTGCTGCGGGTGATAGTGCAACTGGCCCGTGCCGAGTTCATCCACACCCGGTGCCTTGAGGGCCTTGGGCACGAACGCGCCGACGCCTGCGGCGATGAAGACGGTGCGGGTGTGGAACAGCGCTCCTGCCGTGGTGCCGAGCTGCCAGCGCCCGTCCTCAAGGGCCTGCAGGGTCTGTACTTGCTGCGACAGATGGCGGCTCACCTGCATGGGCGCGATCTGTTTTTCCAGCAGTTGCACCAGCTCCAGGCCGGTGCACACGGGTATGCCGGGAATATCGTAGATGGGCTTGTGCGCGTAGAGCTGGCTGCACTGGCCGCCCACATGGGGCAGGGCATCGATCAAATGGGCTTGAATGCCCTGCAGGCCAAGCTGAAAGGCCTGAAACAAACCCGCCGGACCTGCGCCAATGATGATGGCGTCGGTTTCCACGGCGGGTTGTAGTGAGAGGGAAGCGTTGGTCGTTGCGTTGGACAGGCTCATGCGGGCAAGCGTAGCGCAGTCCGCGCCCTGACTGGCTTAGCGCTCCAGCAAATCCACTTTGTTCGGCTTGCCATTCCACTCGTCGGCGTCGGGCAGCGAAGCCTTGCGCTTGGTGATGCTCTTCCAGCTCTTGAGCTGGGACAGATCCACGTTCAGCTTGATGAAGGCCAGTTGATCGGCAGGCACATCTTCTTCGGCAAAGATGGCATTGGCCGGGCACTCGGGAATGCAGACGGCGCAGTCAATACATTCATCGGGATCGATCACCAGAAAGTTGGGGCCTTCACGGAAGCAGTCCACGGGGCAAACGTCCACGCAATCGGTGTACTTGCACTTGATGCAGTTTTCGGTAACGACGTGAGTCATTGAGAATCTTCTTCTTGGGTGGGGATTGGTAAAACCCCGTGATTTTAGGTTTTTTCCCGCGCAGCGCCAGTGCCCGGCTGGATAAGGCCGTATGGAGATCTGGTTTGGCGGCCAGATCGCGGTTGCGGCCTTGTCTTCATTGGCTTCAGTTCACCAGCGCGGCACCGGCTGTTGCATTGCTGGCAGTGTCCACCAGAATCAGCGAGCCCAGCTGGCGGGCCTGGGTGAAGGGGGCGGCTGGAATGGCTTCCTGCAGTACCAGCTCCACCTGGCCGATGGCATTGGCCTCGAGCTGTTGGGCGTCTTCCTTGTCCAGTGTATTGATATTGAGGCGGTGCACCAGGCGGCGCGCCTTGGCCTTGACCCAGCGGTGGCCATGCAGCGCCCAGTAAACGCGACCGGGCACCAGGGGTTCGGTGTCCATCCAGGCCACGGTGACGGTGATCTCGCGGCTGCTGGGCCAGGGGCTTGCGGCAGCAGGGGCGTCAAAGTCATCCTCGGCAACGTCGGCTTGCACGGGGGCAGCAATGATCCAGTCGCCGCGCGAGACATCGACCTCGCGATCCAGCGTGATGCCGGCGGACAGGCCCGCAGTCACGTCCTTGGACGCGCGGGCATGGTCTATGACCTGGGCCACGGTCGCGAGTTGACCGCTGGGCAGAATCTGCACCTGGGTGCCGACCCGGGCAACGCCCGTGGCGACACGGCCCCAGAACACGCGGCGGCCCTGGCTGGTGTCGGACGAAGAAGAGAACTTCTCCACCCACTGCACGGGGAAGGCCAGTGCCAGATCGCTGTCGGTCGGTGTGTTGGGCAGTTGCTCCAGCAGTTGCAGCAGGCTGGGGCCGTGGTAGCCGGCCCAGCCGTCAGTGCTGTTGACCACGTTGTAGCCCTTGAGCGCGGACACGGGCACGGTGGCCGTGATATTGATGTCTGCGGAAGCGGTGAACTTCTGCAGCGCCGCGCTGATATGGGCAAAGGCCAGGGCCGGGTCTTGCACTGCGTCGAGCTTGTTGACGGCAAACACCAGCGAATTCACGCGCAGCAGATGGGCCAGCAGGCTGTGGCGGCGGGTCTGGGGCAGCAGCTCCAGATCGGCATTCCTCCAGTCCAGCTTGGTGGCATCGACCAGCACCACGGCGGCATCAGCGCTTGATGCGGCCGTCACCATATTGCGTGTGTACTGCTCGTGACCGGGCGCGTCGCCGATGATGAACTTGCGAGACTCGGTGGCGAAGTAGCGGTAGGCCACATCGATCGTGATGCCTTGCTCGCGCTCGGCGGCCAGGCCGTCGGTCAGCAGGGCCAGATCCGTCTCGCCGGACTTGGTGACGCCGGCCAGCTGATCCTGCAGCACGGCGCGTGTGTCCACCAGCAGGCGACCGATCAGCGTGCTCTTGCCGTCATCGACCGAGCCGCAGGTGATAAAGCGCAGCGCGCTGCTGTTATGCGCATCAAATTGGCCTGAAGCGCTTGATTGGTTTGCGCTAGCAGCTACGGAATTAATAGTTTCAGTCATCGCATTCTTTCCTCAAACAGGCATGTCCCAACTCAGAGACACCGAGGAAGCGCCGCCGCGCACCGAGGGTGTCGTCCCCTTCCGGAGCGAAGCTCCAGAGAAGGGGAAGGCGCGTAGCGCCTCAGGGGATGTCTTAGAAGTAACCGTCTTTCTTGCGCTTTTCCATGGACGCTTCGCTGGTCTTGTCGTCCATGCGCGTCGCGCCACGTTCGCTGACCTCGGCGCTCAGGGTTTCGAGCACGATGTCTTCGGCCGTTGCTGCCGTACTTTCCACGGGGCAGGTGCAGGTGATGTCACCCACGGTACGGAAACGCACATCGCGCTGCACGACTTCCTCGCCATCACGCGGCGGGGTCAGTTCGGTCACGGGCACCAGCAGGCCCTTGCGCTCCACCACATCGCGCTTGTGGGTGTAGTAGATCGATGGCAGAGCGATGTTTTCACGGGCGATGTACTGCCACACATCCAGCTCGGTCCAGTTGCTGATGGGGAAGACGCGGAAATGCTCGCCCTGTGCAATGCGGGTGTTGAACAGCGTCCACAGTTCGGGGCGCTGCGCCTTGGGCTGCCACTGGCCGAAGCTGTCGCGGTGGCTGAAGATACGCTCCTTGGCGCGGGCCTTTTCCTCGTCGCGGCGTGCGCCGCCGATCAGGGCATCGAAGCGGAACTCGTCAATCGCCTCCAGCAGCGTCACCGACTGGTGCACATTGCGCGATTCGCCAGGGTGTGCCAGACGCACGGTGCCGCGCGCCATGGAGTCTTCCACGCTGCGCACGATCAGCTCGGCGCCCAGTTCCTTGGCTCGCTGGTCGCGGAAATCGGTCACTTCGGGGAAGTTGTGGCCGGTGTCGATCATCAGCAAGGGATAGGGAATGCGGCCCGCGCCGAAGGCCTTTTCGGCGCAGCGCAGCATGACCAGCGAATCCTTGCCGCCCGAAAACAGCAGCGTGGGACGTTCAAAGGTGGCGGCCACTTCGCGCAGGATGAAAATGGTTTCTTCTTCCAGTGCATCCAGGTGGCGGTTGCTGAGATGGCTCAACACGGAAGTATCCACACGAGCGTTCATTTTTTATCCAATCAAATAATGCTGTAGCGCTTATAGATATTGGGCTAGCAGCTATCTTTTTTATTAATCAATACCTAGACACTGGCGCAACCTGAACAAGAGGCGGCGAGCAAGGGCAGCCCCGCAGCGATGCTAGCGCCCCCCATTCGTGCAGCGAGAGAGGGGGAATCCGCAAAGCGGCTCAGGGGGTTAGTGCGATAAATGCAGGCCGCACTCGCGGTTGTCTTCACCCTTGGTCGGGTCCACATAGTCAAAATTGTTGGGCAGGCCGTGCTTTTCGCAGTATTCGTACAGATCCTTGGACGACCAGTGCAGCAGAGGTGCAACCTTGATCAGGCCGTCGGGATTGATGCTCACGGGCTCCATCTGTGCTCGCACGGCGGTGTCAGTGGCGCGCAGAGCGGTGAACCAGACCTTGGGAGCGGTTTCGCGCAGGGCGCGGGCAAAAGGCTCCAGCTTCACTTCTTCGGTGAAGGCCGCATGGCGCGGATCGTCCAGCGCCGGCGTGGCGCCTTCCACGGCCTCGCGGTGGGCGCGTGAGCGCAGCGGCAGGTAGATCTTGAGATTGAGCCCAAGTTGCCTGGTCACCGCATCGGCAAACTGATAGGTGGCTTCGGTGTTGTAGCCGTTGTCCATCCAGACCACGGGCACGTCGGGGTTGGCGCGCGTCACCATGTGCAAGATCACAGCCTCGAAGGGGCGGAAGTTGGTGGTGACTATGGTGGGCTGACCCAGGCCCACGGCCCAGTTCACCAGCGCCTGGGCGTCGCGGCCCAGTTCGGCATTGATTTGTGCCAGATCCAGGTCGAGGGCGCTTACGGGGGCGAGCTGGCTCATGCTTGCACCTCTACGAAATGGGGCTGTGTGTGCACGGCATCGGCCTGGTAGAAACCGCCAAAGCGCTCGAACTGACGCTTGGCATCGGCAGCGTCCACGCCTTCGCGCAGCACGGCGCTGCTGAAGCCCGTGCGTTCCATCTGAACCAGCTGGTCGATCAGCACATCGCCGGTGGCACGGATGTCGCCCGCAAACTTCAGACGGCGGCGCAGCAGATAGGCCTGGCTGAAGGCGCGGCCGTCGGTGAAGTTGGGGAAATGCAGATCCACCTGCGTGATGCCGTCGAGATTGACTTCGAGGGCGTTCACATCGTTGGCCAGCACCAGCACATTGCCGGTGCTCTCGCTGGGGGCCTGGTATTCGTTGCTTGCCAGAATTTTCATGACTCTATCCTTGTTCTTATGGCTTCAGGCCAGCGCTTCTTCTTCGGCTTCCACAGGGTGGCGGGCTGCCTTGGCGGCCTCCTTGAAGGGGTCCAGGCCGATGCGGCGCACGGCGTCGATGAAGTGCTCGCCGGGCTGGCGCAGGTCGCGATAGGTGCTGAGCACGGCCTCGATCACATCGGGCACTTCGGCTGCGCTGAACGAGGGGCCGATGACCTTGCCGGCCACGGCCTGGCCGGACAGGGTCGAGCCGTCGGAGCCGCCCAGCGTGACCTGATACCACTCCTTGCCGTCCTTATCCACGCCCAGGATGCCGATATGGCCGCTGTGGTGGTGGCCGCAGCTGTTGATGCAACCGCTGATATGCAGATCGATCTCGCCGATGTCGTCCAGCTCGTCCAGATCCTGGTAGCGAGCCGTGATGGCGTCGGCAATCGGCAGGCTGCGGGCGTTGGCCAGCGCGCAGAAGTCACCGCCGGGGCAGGCGATCATGTCGGTGAGCAGCGCCACATTGGTGCTGGCCAGTCCCAGGGCCTTGGCCTCGGTCCACAGCGCGTGCAACTGGCCGACCTGCACCCAGGGCAGCATCACGTTCTGGTCGTGCGTCACGCGGGCTTCGCCGGCAGAGAACTTGTCCACCAGATGAGCCAGTGCGTCGAGCTGTTCGCTTTGTGCATCGCCGGGGGCCTGGCCCACACGCTTGAAGGACAGGGTCACGGCGCGCAGACCGGCCACGCGGTGGGCGTGGACGTTGCGGGCAATCCAGCGTGCAAAGGCGGGTTCCTTGGCGGTCTGGGCAATCAGGGCCTGCTCATCGCCTGCGGCATCGGCCACCACGGGCAGGGTGGGCGTGGTGAACATGGCAGACACGCGATCGAACTCGGCCTGGGGCACGGTGTGGGGGCCGCCGTCCACTTCGACGATCTGGCGGAATTCCTCTTCCACAGCGTCGATATAGGCCTGGCCTTCAGCCTTGACCAGAATCTTGATACGGGCCTTGTACTTGTTGTCGCGGCGGCCCAGCTCGTTGTAGACGCGGACGATGGCCTCGATGTAATTCATGATCTGGTTCCAGGGCAGGAACTCGCGGATCACGGTGCCGATCACGGGCGTGCGGCCCATGCCGCCGCCCACAAAGACCTTGAATCCGATCTCGCCGGCCTCGTTCTTGACCATGTGCAGGCCCACGTCATGCCAGCCCGTGGCGGCGCGGTCTTCGCTGGCGCCGGTGATGGCGATCTTGAACTTGCGTGGCAGAAACGCGAACTCGGGGTGCAGCGTGGTCCACTGACGCAGAATTTCTGCGTAGGGACGGGGGTCGATGATCTCGTCGGGAGCGATACCGGCCAGCGCATCGGTGGTGGTGTTGCGGATGCAGTTGCCGCTGGTCTGGATGCCGTGCAGGTTCACGGATGCGAGCAGATCCATCACGTCGGCGGACTTGCTCAGCGGAATCCAGTTGAACTGCACATTGGTGCGGGTGGTGAAGTGGGCGCAGTTCTTGGGCAGATAGGTCGTGCCCAGCTTGCCCTGGCCTTCCAGAGCCTGTTTGAAGACTTCGGCCTCGGGCTCGTCGTACTCACGGGCCACCTTGGCCAGCACACGGATCTGGGCCGAGTTGATTTCGCCGTAGGGCACGGCCACGCGCAGCATGGGGGCATAGCGCTGCACATACCAGCCGTTTTGCAGGCGCAGCGGGCGGAAGTCGTCTTCCGTGAGCTTGCCTGCCTGCCAGCGTTGGAGCTGGTCACGGAACTGGTCGGCGCGTTGCTTGACGAACGCTTTGTCGAAATCGGTGTATTGATACATGTCTTCAGTTCTTCCGTGGAGCGTATGCCCTGCCGCGGGCGGCATTGCACTTGGATCGTTGGACTGAACTGTAGAGAGGCTTTATATAAAAACAAACGATTATTTAGTGCTTCATATATATCTGAATGAATATGTGAAGAGCCGCCGAACGCTCGTACGGAGCGCTTTAACCAATTTCCTTTCTGCGCGCTTGCATTTTGTGAGTGGCCCTGCGCCGGGCATTCTCTAGAATCAAGGCTTGTTCAATGATTGAGGCGCCTGGATTGAAAGCGGGTGCCTGACTATGGAAATAGCCATACTTTTCGCTCTCATCTGTCTGAACGGCGTCTTCGCCATGTCGGAAATTGCGCTGGTCACCGCCCGCAAAAGCCGCATGCAGAAACTGGTGGATGAGGGCGACAGCGGCGCTGCAGCTGCTATCAAACTGGGAGAGGATCCGACGCGCTTCCTCTCCACCATCCAGATCGGTATCACCTCCATCGGCGTGCTCAACGGCATCGTCGGCGAAGCCGCCCTGGCTGGCCCTCTGGCCATCTGGATGACCGAATCCGGCATGCAGGCCAAGACCGCAGGCTATGTCTCCACCGGCCTGGTGGTGGTGCTGATCACCTACTTCTCCATCGTCGTGGGCGAGCTGGTTCCCAAGCGCCTGGGCCAGACCCATCCCGAGGCCCTGGCGCGCCTGATCTCGCGTCCCATCAACTTCCTGGCCCTGGCTACCAAACCCTTTGTCTGGTTGTTGTCGGCATCGACGCGCGGCCTGCTCAAGGTCCTGGGCGTCAAGGAGAGCAATGGCAGTGTGGTGACCGAAGAGGAAATCCAGGCCATTTTGGTGGAAGGCCACACGGCCGGCGTGATCGAGTCGCAAGAGCACACCATGGTGCGTAATGTGTTCCGTCTGGACGATCGCCAGATTGGCTCGCTGATGGTGCCGCGCAGCGATGTCATCTGTCTCGATATCGACGAGAGCCTGGAGGAGACTCTGGCCCGTGTCGAACAGGCCGACCATGCGCGCTTCCCCGTCGTGCGCGGCGATATGAACAATATCGTGGGCGTGCTCAATGCCCGCCAGTGGCTGACGCAGGCCTTGCTCAACAAGAGCCAGCAGGCGCTCAAGGACCAGCCTCTGCAGGCTGCCCTCTATGTGCCCGAGACCATTACCGGCATGGAGTTGCTGGACAACTTCCGCACCTCCGATCTGCATATGGCCTTTGTGATCGACGAGTACGGCGAGGTGCAGGGCATTGTCACTCTGCAGGATCTGATCGAGGCAATTACTGGTGAATTCCAGCCGCGTGATCCAGAAACCAGCTGGGCCGTGCAGCGCGAAGACGGCAGCTGGCTGCTGGACGGCCATATTCCCGTGCCCGAACTCAAGGACCGCCTGAGCCTGCATACCGTGCCCGAGGAAGAGCGCGGCCGCTATCACACCCTGAGCGGCATGATCATGCTGCTGCTGGGTCGCGTGCCCACCGAGGCCGACGTGGTGGAGTGGGAGGACTGGCGCTTTGAAGTCGTGGACATGGACGGCAAGACGCTGGACAAGGTGCTGGCGAGCAAGCTGGAGCCCCTGGTCACAGTGGCATCGTTAAGCAGCGAATAAACCCGGCTTCAGAATCAGGCCCGAAACGGCACGCAGCACTTCTCCGTAAGCGCTGCGTGCTTTTTTTTGCGGGTGGCTTACCTGGGTTGCTGCAGGCAGCGGCTCCACAGGCGCTGCGTACCCAGGGCCTGAGCCAGCCTGGCATCCAGCGGCAGTGGCTCGCCATGCAGGCGTGCCGCCAGCAGCTCGCCGCACAGCATGGACAGCGTCAGCCCGCGTGAGCCCAGCCCCGTCAGCACCCACAGGCCCGGTAGATCGGCTGCCGACTGCCCGGCGGGGCCTGCCAGCGGCAGACGGTCATAGGCCGCGCAACGCAGCCGCGCCCAGGTGGCGGGGCGCTGGTCAGCATCGAAGAAGGAGCGCAGCGCCTGCCTGCACCCGGGCAGCAAAGCGGCCAGCTTTTCGCCATTGCTGGCATGGGCGGACTGCTGGTCGGCGGCGGTGGGCGGCAGCTCGGTCACATCGCGCTCGAAGGTCGATCCCATGATCCACAGGTGCGTGCCGGCCTGATCGGCCGAGGGGAAGTCCGGCACCAGATTGCCATGACCGTTGACGGGGAAGGGCGGCATGGCCGCCAGCGTCCCGGCATCGTGCTCGGCCATGCTGACCTGGCCGCGTATGGATTGCAGCTCCCATTGCCCTGCGGCCAGGCCGCTGGCTTGCAACAAGGGCTTGGTGTCCGGGCCAAGGGCCAGCACCAGCATGGGGGCTTCGGCCAGGGTCTGGCCCTGCGCATCCAGCACTTGCCAGATATTGCCGACTTCATCGCGCACCAGACGCGAAGCTCGGGCATGGCCCTGCCAATGAATCCCGGGGGCTTGCAGCAGCGCGCGCACCAGTTGTGCAGGGCGTACCCAGCCAGCCTGCTCATGCCAGACGGCGTGGCTGTCAGCAGGCAGCTTTGCCGCTGCCAGCTGAGTCGGCAGCGCAGGCGCACTCCAGTGCTGGCCCCAGGGGTGGGTCTCGCTGCCGGGTTGCAGCCATGACCTGGGCAGATGGGAGGGCTCGTTCAGGTCATGCTCCAGCACGCCGCCATGGGCCCAATCCTGGGCCGGATGCAACTTTTGTGCTTGGCTCAGTTGCTGCAGATTCTGTAGCGTTGTGCGTACGCCGCTTCTGGACAAGCGCGATAGAACACTGTCATCAGGCGAAATATGCGGGCAAAACAAGCCGGCTGGCAGGCCTGATGCTCCTGCCGCGGGCTCGGCTGCCGCATCCAGCACCGTCACTTCCCAGCCGCGTCTGGCCAGACTGGCGGCAGTGGCGGCACCAGCCAGGCCCGCACCCAGCACCAGGCAGCGGCCGGCATGGCCCACGGGCGCAGGCAGGCCGTCCGGGCGATGGCGCGGCTCCCATGACGGGTTGTAGGCTGCATGCAGGTTATGGCGCTTGGGCGGCACGCCAGCGTGCTTCTTGACTTCGAAACCCTGCGCCTTGAGCGCCTGGCGCACATGGCCGGCCACGCACCAGGTGGCAAGCTGCGTGCCGCGGCGGCAATGGCGGGCAATGTTCTTCATGGCATCTTCATCCCACATCTCGGGGTTGAGCTGGGGAGAGAAGCCATCCAGATACACGCTGTCCGCCGTCATCTGCTGCTTGCGCAGCATGGTCCTGGCATCGCCTATATGGAGCGTCAGCAGCACCTGGCCGTCGTCAAACGACAGGCGATGCACGCCGGGCAGCAGTCCCCACCATTGCTCGGCCAGTTGTTCGCCAAGCGGTCGCAGCTCCTCATCGGCTGGCAAAAACGCGAGCAGATCCTCGCGCGAGACAGGGTAGGCCTCCACCGAGACAAAATGCAGAATGCGCGGACGTTTGTGGTCGGCTTTCCATGCCGCCCAGGTGACCAGGAAATTCAGGCCGAAGCCAAAGCCGGTTTCCAGAATGCGCCACTGCGCTGCATCGGCCCAGGCAGCTGGAAGATCGCAGCCACCGAGAAAAACCTGGCGAGCCTGGTCGAGGCCGCCGAACTCGCTGTGATAGCGATCGCCGAATCTGGAGCTATAGGGGGTGCCATCCGGCATCCATGTGATCGGTTCAGACATGGAAAGTGAAACTACATGGGTAATGCATGGCGCAGTCTAGTTCAGAGCAGCCAAGCAAGGGCCGCCCCGCAGCGATGGCTGCGTCCCCCTCCTGCGTAGCAAGAGAGGGGGAAGGCGCGCAGCGCCACAGGGGCGTCTCGATCACTCCCAGCGCTGCTGGTACGAAAAAACCGGCAGGCGCCATTTAAAACGAATGGCGGCCAGACGGAAGGCCAGACCGCCGGCAAAACACACGATGGTGCTGATATTGGGGCTGACATCCAGGTAGCGCAGGCCCAGGAACATCAGGCATACGCACAGCGACACGCTGGCATACAGCTCGCGGCGGAACACCACGGGAACCTGGTTGCAGAGCACATCACGCAAGATGCCGCCGCTGATGCCGGTAATCATGCCGGCCATGATGATGACGATGGTGGGGTAGCCCAGCTCCAGCGCGGTATTGCAGCCGATCAGCGAAAAGGCGATCAGCCCCATGGCATCCAGCAGCAAAAACACCTGCTTGAGTCGGTGCATATGGCGTGCAATCACGGTGGTCAGCAGACCGAAGCTGATGACCAGATACACATATTCAGGGTGCTGGGTCCAGCCGATGGGGTAGTGGCCCAGCACCATGTCGCGGATGGTGCCGCCGCCCAGGGCGGTGACGAAAGCGATGACGACGACGCCAAAGATATCCATATTGCGCCGGCCTGCGGCGAGTGCGCCGGACATGGCTTCGGCGGTAATGGCCACCAGATAGATGACCAGCATGACGGTGAAGTTGGAGGCCTGGAACGAGTCCAGCAAAGAGACGGAAGGAAGCATGAAGGCACTTGAAAATAGACCAGCCACTCACATCGGCGGGAGTGTCCGGCTTGCCTCTCCCGCTGTCCTTTTACCTGAGAGTTGCGCACGAACACCTTCGTGGTGCGCATGCTTGCCCCTTCGGTGAGCCCTGCAGACTTGTGGTTGCGGGCTGCTCTCCAGTTGGCGATATCCGGGTCCTGTCAGACCCACCTGCGGTACTTGTTGCCTGAGCGATTATGGGAGTTTGCGCCTTCGGCGGGAACCCTTGAAAGGCTCCGCTCTCCCGCGGGATGGGCGCGATTTTAGCCAGTTTTAGCGACTTTATTCGGGTTAATACCTGTGTGGGTGTGGTTCTGCGGCTGCCGACTCAGGGCGCCAAAGGCCGCCCCTAGCGGCTCTGCTCCCTTACCCCGACACCTGTATACATACAAGCGGCTCTAAGTATGGGACAAGTATCAGCCTGGGCTTGGCCGCAATGGCGATAGGAGCCTGCCTGTCACTACTATGCGAGGCGTTGGCCCCCATCGAATATTGACGTAGTCAAAGCTCAACGCATACGCAGCAGAAGGTCATCCTTAACTATGAACTGGTGCCATAGAGCGGCGGCTGCATGAAGACCCACGGCAGCGAATACCAAGTTCGCTCCTGCCTCGTGAATCTCCTTGATGCTGCGGCCCAGTGGCACATCGACAGTCAACGGCAATGTCCAAGAGGCCCCGAAAAAAGCAATGGGCTTACCAGACCAAGCCAAGGCCAATACGCCCAGCACCGGCATACCCAGCATCAACAGGTACAGCAACCAGTGCATAGCGTGAGCAGAAATCTCCATCCAACGAGGACCTGGGGGCAGCGGCGGCACTTGGACGCTGGCGCGCACCACAAGGCGGATTGTCATGAGCAGCAATACGGCGAGGCCAAAGCTCTCATGCCATAGAGTCATCTGCGCACGATCAGCTGACCCCTTTGGGAAAAAGCCCTTGAGCTCGATGGCAGCGACTGCGAGCGCTGCTGCGACGAAAACCAGCCAGTGCAACAGCACCAGCGAGCGAGGATATGAGTCTGAACGGGTCATTGTTGATTCCTTATCTTTCGGCGAAGAACGTGGTGATATCCGTCATTCATCACGTTGCGTCGAATTGGTTTGATTCAGATTGCAGGGCAGAAAACGTCGAGGGTAGATCCAGGCTGCATTAATCATCAAAATCCCACATCTCATGCAAGTCCAGCCGCAGACGACTGTCGCTTTCCAGCGTGTCGATGTGTGACATGCGCTCAGCCAGCACTGCCTCAGCGAGCACCCGGCGTGCCGCCAGCAGATCGGCTAATCCAGATTCACCGGCACGATAGGCTCGCATTGCTCTGTCGGTCGCACTGCGCTGAAGCGTCACTGTTTGAGCCTGTGCCGTGGCTGCCGCACGCTTTCCTTTCAACTGACTCCAGAGCACATCGAACTCGGCGCGCAGTCGCCTCTCCACCGCCAAACGGCGTGACAGTGCCGCGTCGGCATCAGCCAGCGCAGCCGCTGCCTGCGATTGTCGATGTACCGAACCTATTGGCAAACTGATGCTGATGCCTGCAATACGTTCGGAGCCACCACGCTCGCTAGTCGCAAACACTCCGACTGTGGGATCGGGGCGGCGCTCGAGATCCGTGCGGTGGGCCTGGTGCAGCGCCAAGGCCTCCTCGGACTGTGCCAGTAGATACTCATGGCTGTGCTCTATGTAGCGCAAACGCAGCTGAGTCTCTGATCCGCTCGGGGGTGTGGGCAAGGTGGCCGCATCAGTGGAAGTGCCGGCCATGGGACACAGATCGGGAAACCGCGCACAGAGATCGGCCCTTGCCGAGGTCTGTGCAGCCTCCGCCCCTGCCAGTGCTGCTTGCATGCGGGCCTGCTCGGCGGCGGCCAACTCGGCTTCAAGTCTGGCCGCGTCGCCAACACGCAGGCGACGCTCGGTGATGTGGGCCAATTCCGCAGCGGCATCGGCATTGCCCTGCGCCGCCTGGCGGGCCTGACCAGCGCGTAGAGCCGCGAACCATAAAGCCAGCAACTGACGTGCCGTTTCGTGCCGGGCGTCTTGCGCTGCCAAACGGCCTGTGGCTCTAGTTGCCTCGGCTAGCTCTGCATCAACTGCGGCCTTTCCCCAAAGTCGCAGTGGTCGCTCTATCGCGATCTGGCCTTCAGTAAAGCGCTGACCGGAGCCATCATGGGTCCAACGGCGCTGACCACTAGCTCTGACTACCGTTTCATGAGTGCCAACGCGCAGACCGTCGGCTCGAGCCTGAGCGCCCCTTCGTGCTGCGTCGGCCGCTTGCACGGTAGGCGACTGTTCTACTGCCATGCGCACTGCCGCCTCCGAAGGCAGGTAGCTCTGAGCCTGGGCTGCACTCGTAAAAAGTAGCACTGCGACGCAGGCATGAAGCAGACGATTTTTCATCGGCAAACTCAGAAAATACGATTTGGAGTTACCCAGGGCGCTATTGCAAAAAGCGTTTGCAGCTTTCATTTTTGTACTCCCTTAGCACTGCGTGCTACGCCAAAGCGCTCAAACAGCAGTGGCAACAACAGCGAGGTCAGAGCCGTGGAACTAATCAATCCCCCTGCCACGACGACGGCCAACGGACGCTGAATTTCCGAGCCAGGGCCAGTAGCCAGCAGCAGCGGCACCATGCCCAGGGCCGTGATGCAGGCCGTCATAAGCACAGGCCTGAGGCGGTCGCGCACGCCTTGGCGTACAGCCTGGGTCAGCTCCATCCCTGACGCCAGCAGTGCGTTGAAGTGCGAAACCAGCACCACGCCGTTGAGCACGGCAATGCCCAGCAGTGCAATAAAGCCCACAGAGGCGGGCACCGACAGGTATTCGCCACTGATGCGCAATGCGGCCATGCCTCCCACTAGTGCGAACGGAATGTTGGCAATGACCAGCAAGGCCTGTCGCATTGAGCGGAAGGTGAGAACCAGCAACACGAAGATCGCCGAGAGCGCCACAGGCACGACCAACGCAAGGCGGGCGGCCGCGCGCTGCTGGTTTTCGAACTGGCCCCCCCAGACAATGCGCAGATCCTTGAGGGCGGGGTCGGCAGTCACAGATGCCTGGGCCTCGTTGACGAAGCTTGCGAGATCGCGTCCTTCGACATTGACCTGAACCACGGCGAAGCGTGCTCCGTCCTCATGGTCGATACGTACCGGTCCGTCCTGAGGGGAAAGTGTCGCTAGCGAAGTGAGTGGCCAGGTGGTCCCGTCGGGGGCGGTCACAAGAAGGCTTGCCAGGCCTTCGGGTGAGTGCCGCAGCGCCGTTCCACCACGAAGCAGTAGCGGCGTACGTACCATGCCTTCGGGCACGATGCCTATACGATCGCCCTCAATCAATGCGCGTAACTGGGCCTGCAAGGCATCACCAGAAAAGCCGGATTGACCAAGTGCAGCACGATTGAGAACGACTTGCAGGTATTGCACTCCGCTGTTGCTGGGTGCAATGACTTCGGCGGCACCGGAGACGGTGCGCATGCGTGCAGCAATCGCCTGGGCTGCAGCATCGATCTTGGCTAAGTCGGAGCCGAAGATTTTGATGGCCACGTCGCCTCGCGAGCCCGTCAGCATCTCGGACACGCGCATCTCGATGGGTTGCGTAAAGCCGTAGATCAGGCCCGGAAAGCCTTCCATCACGCGGCGGATGGCATCTGCAATATCTTCCTTGCTGCCACGCCATTGAGCACGTGGCTTGAGCACAAGAAAGGTGTCGGTCTCGTTGAGGCCCATTGGATCCAGCCCTAGGTCGTCTGAGCCCGTGCGGGCTACGATGGAGCGGATTTCTGGAACTTCTTTAAGCAGCGCTTGCTGCACGCGCTGGTCCATATCCAAAGAAGCGGGTAACGATATCGACGGAGCCTTCTGCAACTGAACGATAAGATCGCCTTCGTCCATGGTCGGCATAAAGGTCTTGCCGACGGACAGATACAGGGCCGCCGCACCAGCGAGTGTTGCCACGGCGATGCCGAATACTGCGCGTCGGTGCGCGAGACTCCAGGCCTGCATCCAGGCAAAGCTGCCCGCCAGTTTTCGCATCAGCCAGGGCGCATCACTGGCATGCGAGCGCAACAGTAGTGAAGCCAGTGCTGGAACAACAGTAAATGCGATGAGTACAGACGCGCCAAGGGCCAGAACGATGGTCAGGGCGACTGGAGCGAACAGCTTGCCTTCCAGGCCTTGCAGCGTCAGCAGCGGCAGGAACACAATGGCGATGATGGAAACGCCTGCCAGCATGGGGGCAGACACTGCCGATACGGCATCCCGGATCAGGCCGAAACGGTCCACGGACCCTGCCGAAGACGCATCTTCTTGACTGTGAGCCAGTGCTGTCTCGATGTTCTCCACCACCACCACCGAGGCATCCACCAACATGCCCAAAGCGATGGCCAGACCCCCCAGGCTCATCAGATTGGCCGTCAGGCCCACGTAGCGCATGAGTAGGAATGTGACCAGCATGGACAGAGGGAGTGTGGCCGCCACTACCAATGCAGCGCGCACGCCGCCAAGGAACAGATAAAGGATGACGACTACGAGCACGCTGGCTTCGACCAATGCGCGCACCACAGTGCCGGCAGCACGCGAAACTAGTTCGCCTCGGTTATAGAACACCTGGATGCTCATCCCTTTGGGCAGGCGCGGTTCCAGTTCGTCCAGTCTGGCCTGCACTGCATCGACCAGACTGCGAGCATCCACGCCGCGCAGTCCCAGAACCAGTCCTTGGACGGCTTCCCCATGTCCGTCGCGACTCACAGCGCCATTGCGAGTGGCCTCGCCCAGGCGTACCGTCGCCACATCACCTACCGTGGCTGCAACCTGTCCGTTTCTGGCCGGAACGATCACGACGGCCCGCAAATCGTCGAGCCCGCGCACGCCACCTTCCACGCGCACCACCCAATGCTCCTCACCTCGGTCCAGTCGGCCTGCTCCATCGTTGCGATTGTTGGCTTCGAGTGCCTGACGCAACTGGTCCAAGGTCACGCCACGCGCACGCAGCCTCGCAGGGTCGGGAATCACCTCGTAGCCCCGTACCACGCCGCCCAAGGCACTCACGTCGGCAACGCCGGCGACAGTGCGCAAGGCCGGCCGTATCACCCAGTCCAGCACACGTCGGCGTTCGGCCAGAGAGTAGGTGTCGCCATCAACCGTAAACATGAACATCTCGCCCAACGGCGTGGTGATGGGGGCCAGCCCTCCTTCTGCGGTAGCAGGCAGGTCGCGCTGTATGCCGGCCAGCCTTTCGGAGACCTGCTGGCGAGCCCAGTAGACGTCCGTACCCTCGGCAAAATCCACAGTCACGTCGCTGATGCCGTACTTGGAAACCGAGCGCACGATGGTCTTGTGCGGCAGACCCAGTAGCTCCTGCTCGACGGGCGTGGAGACGCGCTGCTCCACCTCTTCAGGCGTCATGCCCGGCACCTTCAGGATCACTTTGACCTGGGTTGGTGAGATGTCGGGGAACGCATCTATGGGCAGATGCACATAGGCCCAGGCGCCCGCCAGTGCCAGTGCCAGGGCTGCGAGTAGCACTAGAGCGCGCTGACGCAGCGAAAAATCGATCAGCCTAGCCAGCATCACTGACCTCCGGACAGCAGGTTCTTGAGCGCAGCGATACCTGCAATCGCAACCTCCGCATTTGCTGGGAGCACTCCGCGCACCACGGCTGTAGCTTCGTCTCTGGTTTCCACCGACAAGGGGGCGAAGCGCACGCCCTTGGCCGCGCGAATGAACACACCGGTCTGGCCTTGCCAGTACACCAGTGCTGAGGCGGGGATGCGCAGACGGTTTCCTGCTTTCGACTGCGCCTTCTCGGTGTCTGAATCTTTCAACGTCAAGATGGCTGTAACACTTTCTCCCAAGCGCAGATCCCCGTTCTTGATTAGTGCAACACGCACACGCATCCCTGCGCTACCGTCGCCAACTGGTGCAATACCCTCGACACGGCCTGCGGCGCCGCGAGTGATGACCTGCACACTGTCACCTACAGCGGGCAGTGGAACCTCTCGACCCAGTAGCAAATCAAGTTCCAACGCCTTGGGATCAGCCACTCTCACCAAGGGTGCCGATGCATCGACACGTGCGCCTGGTTGGACCATGACTTCAGTCACAATGCCTGCTCGTGTTGTCAGCAACTGCGCCTCATTCCCAGCCAGCTTGACACCACTGGAAGCCAGCTCGGCGCGTCGGGCTTGTGCCATGGCCGCAGCCTCGGTGGCGCGTGCCTGTGTTGACTGCCATCGACTGGCAGCGATGATGCCGTCTTCATGGAGCAATCGGTCTCGCGTCAGGGATTGCTGTGCCAGCCGTGACTGTGACTCGGCTTCCGCCACTGCGCGACGCGCTTCATAAAGCTGAGGGCTGGTGAAAGTCACCACGGGCTGACCCGCTCGCACGGACTGGCCTACAGCTACCAGCACACGTGGCAGCGCCCCCGCATAAGGCGCAGCCACAACAACCTGAGCATCGGGTCTCAGAACCACACGTGCATGAGCTGAAATATTGAGCTCGTCAGAACTCTGGATGGATTGGAAGCGCACGCCCAAGGTACGCGCCTGCTCAGGGGATAGAGACACGGCCTCGGCGGCCATGCCTGCGACTGGCAGCGCAAGTGCGCCGGCCAACAGCCATTGGTGGAAGAACATTCCTGACTCCGGAAAAAGAAAAGACATGCATCCATGCGCTTGCATGGATGCTGGCAAGCCTGCGAGGGGCCTGGGAGGTCAGGAAAATTGAGGCGGAGCTTGGGCCGGAGATGGTCGTATGACGCGACCTTGCCAGCGTGAAAGTCTGTGCGCCGGCTCGGGGGGGGATGTGGGCCTTGCGGCAGTGCAACGCATGAGCGAGGCACGCAGACCCCAAGTCAGCAGAGTTAGGCCAATAACGGCCAACAGTGGGACAGGGAGCAGATCTAGTGGTTGCAGTGCATTTTGCACGTCAACTTCAAAAGGCTCGGATTGAGCTTGATGGACATCGTGGTCACTGAGAGAGTCGTGCCCAGTGAACAGATGGAAATGAGAATCAGCAATTCTGGAAGGTGTCGTGTGCACATGCAGGCCAGATTGATTCGGAGTCCCGAAGTGGCCGTGCAGAAGCGGTATCAGCAGTTGCGCCGCCATGATCAGCAGCAGCAATGCGCTCCGCAGAGAAAGTCTCTGAATTGCACGCGACATGTCATTAATTGTACAGCTGCGATTTGATTTGCAGTGCAACAGAATAATTCTATTGAAGAGGCTCCATATTCAATAAATCAAAGGAAAAGGCGTCCTGCGGTTTTGAAATGATTGCCTCCCACCTGGCCCCGCTCAAATGTTTGCTATGCCATAGGCAGCTACTAAATTTCTCCGATTGTCGAAGCGTGGTCATCTGTGTGCATTGCTACCCGCGCACATTCCCGTCACCAGGACGAGAGCTAGACCATCTAAAGTCCAACGCTACTGAGAGCGCTGGTGGCTAGTGGGCCGCTTCTGGATGGAAATCAATATCAAGCGGCCAGAACCTGATGATGGATCTCAGTCTGAGGCCGACTACTGGCACCTAGGTCGGCTTTGCAGGATGGATTCAACCGGTCGTTGCAACACATTAACTACCGGATAGGCGGCAGGAGTGCTGCAAATGACGCGGCGACCCCGAATCTACTATTCGGACAGCCGGAAGGCGCTGATGCGGGAGCGCTGAAAGCAAGGCTGGACGTTGCATGAGATCGGCAAGCTCTTTGATCGCGCCCACTCTTCGATCCATCGAATCCTGGCCGAGACAGGTGGAATCCGTCACGCCCAACTGGTACGGGCCACAACCGCATTGACGCTGGCCGAACGAGAAGAGATCTCGCGAGCCATCGTGGCGGGGGCATCGATTCGGGCCATCGCTGCACGACTGGGACGAGCACCATCGACAATCAGCCGGGAGATCAAGCGCAATGGTGGGCACCTCAGCTATCGTGCGAACCAGGCAGATGCAGCTACCTGGGACCGAGCGAGGCGCCCCAAGTGCTGCAAACTCGTTGCGAGTCGCGCATGGGTCCAAACCGTGGCCCACAAGTTACGGGTGCTGTGGTCGCCGCAGCAGATTGCTGGCTGGCCCAAGCAGACTTATCCTTGCGACGAGAGCCACCACGTGTCCCACGAAACCATCTACCGCAGTCTGTTCATTCAAGCGCGTGGCGTCTTCAAGAAGGAACTGTTGCAACACTTCAGACGTACTTTCAGGCGTGCCGGCACGCTACATGGCATGCGCGCCGGTCAAGTTGCGGCCACGAGTGGAGTTTGGGAACGCTATGCGAATAGGGCGCAAATGTGCTCGCAAGAAGCAAACAATCCTCAAGCTGCCTTAGACGTAGCGGCTAGACAAAGCCCATGCCGGCACACAATTGCGCCACATTTGGCGCAAAAATGGCGTCGAACACCTTCACTTCGTTTTTAAGAAAACCATGCGTGTACTTGTTGTAGAAGACGATCCCGCCCTGCGTCTGGGCATCAGCCGCATGCTTCAGGCCGAGGGCTGGCAGGTGGACATCGTCACGGATGGAGAATATGCCCTTTCCGCATCGGCAACGCAGGACTACGACGCGGCTGTGCTGGATCTGGGTCTGCCACGGCGCAGCGGTCTGGAAGTGCTCTCGCGCTGGCGCAACCAGGGCAAGGATCTAGCCGTGCTCATTCTCACCGCCAACGACGGGCTGACTAGCCGGGTTCAAGGTCTGAACAACGGCGCGGACGACTATTTGGCCAAACCCTTCGAGCCCGAAGAACTGGTGGCGCGCCTGCGCGCCATCACCCGCAGACGCAGCGGCAATACCAGCAATCTGCTGAGCCTGGGGCGCTTGCGCTTCAATACCGACACCAAGGAACTGCACAGTGATGGGGAACGCTTGGCTCTGAGTCCGCGAGAGGCCGCGCTGCTAGAGCTTTTGATGTCCTCGCATGGCAGTGCCGTGCCCAAAGCGCGCATCATTTCGGCCATGTCGAGCTGGGAGAGCAACTTCAGCGCCAACTCGGTAGAGATCTACATCCTCAAGCTGCGCCGCAAGCTGGCACCTGCTGGAGTCAACATCGTCACCCTGCGTGGCGTAGGCTACGCGCTGGAGCTACTGTGAGCACGACGCCTCCAAGCCGCGCCAACCTCAACCCTCTAGGCTGGATCAATCCCAGCTTGCTCAAGCAGTTGATGCTGCCCGTGGTCTCGCTATGGGTGGCCTGTGCCTTGTTAGCTACCAGTGCGGCCTATCTGCTGGCAGGGCGAAGCACCAATACCTCGTTCGACCGCTTACTGGCCGATGATGCGAAGGCCCTGTCTGCCCAACTACGCTGGAATGACGGTGTGGCCAGCTTTGTCGCAAGCAAGGAAACCGCGGATTCGCTGGTGTTCGACTCACTATCTCTGAGCCACTACTCAGTGCACACGGCCAACGGACGCACGCTCATGGGCGATATGCATCTGGAAATTCCCGAGGTCGAGGCCCGAACCGACCAGCAGGCCATCTTCTTCGACCACACGGGCAGCAGCAGCCATGCCACTCTGCGCGTGGTGGCACAGCGTTTGCAGCCGTCCCCCAGCGATGAGGCTGTATGGGTAGTGGTGGCGGAGTCCAAGGAAAAGCGCAGACAGGTCAAGGACGAGATCGCCACCGCAATCTTCCTGCCCGCGCTGATCGTCGGCTTCATCATCATTCCGCTGTTCTACTACAGCATTCGCAGAGCACTCTCCCCCACGCGCCAGCTCAGTGCCCTGGTCGTAGCTCACGGCGACGACAACCTTTCCCCCCTTCCCGTGGAGCAAGTCCCGCAGGAGCTGCGAGAGCTGGTCGCGCACACCAATTCGCTGCTGCAACGACTGCAGGCGTCGGTCAGCGAGCAGCGCCGCTTCATTGCCGATGCGGCACACCAACTGCAAACCCCCATGGCCGGAATTCGGCTGCTGGTCGGTGACATGCGACGCATTCAGAAAGCCGACCCCACACAACCCATGGATGCCGAGGTTCTGGCTCAACTCGATGAAGTGGCTACACGCGGCGCGCGCATGGTCAAGCAATTGCTGGCGTTTGCCCGTGTAGCTGAAGACTCTGCGGCCGAGCCCGAGCATTTCGATGCAGTGGAGGCTGTACTGGAGCCTGCCGCTCGCTGGCGCGGCCTTGCCCTAGCTGCAGGCAAGAGCTTGCAGCTGGAAAACCATGTTGACCCCATGCAGGAGTTCATGCTCCATGGTTCACCGGTGCTGCTGGGCGAAGTGATTTCCAATCTGTTGGACAACGCCATTCGCTATGGCGGGCCACAGATCAAACTACGGTTGAACCATCACGACAGCACGCTGATAGTCCAGGTGCAAGACGATGGCCCGCCGCTGGATGAATATGCACGCGAGCACCTGCTATTGCCTTTCTGGCGCGGCAATCATGGCTTGCCCGAAGGCTCGGGCCTTGGCCTGTCCATTGCCCAGCGCATCGTAGAGCGTCTTGGCGGGCGCTTTGTCGTTATCGACAAACCTGGGCTCGGTGCCTGCTTTGAAATTACGCTGCCCTGCGAGGTACGGCACTTACTCGCATTAGAGGAGCGCAAGCCAGAGGGCGACTGAGGACTTCAAGCTGATGTAAAGCTTGTGGGGCTTAACTTCGGCTGCACTGTTGCTGACTGCGCCTATGAAACGCAGTCATAGCAACCAAGCAGCTCGATTCAAAGGATGGCCCCTCATGACCGCCCCAAGCACACCTCGCTCTTCTTCCCCAAAGCGTACGACCCTTATCGCAATGGCAGCTCTGCTCTGCCTGGCAGCCGTCGGCGGCATCATTTATGCAGGCTCCCACAACGCACAGGCAGAGGAAGCACCTGCAGACGCCATTGCGGGCAAAGTAGATAAAGGCATCGTGCGGGTCCAGCCTGATCAGGTTGCCAGCTTTGACATCGGAAAGCCAGAAACGCACGAGTTCAGCAATGTGCGCCATTCCATCGGTGTCATTGACTTCAATCAGGATTGTACCGCCAAGGTGCTCTCGCCTTATCAGGGGCGGGTCTCGCAGGTCTTGGTCAAGGCTGGCGACGATGTCAAGGCAGGTCAGGTGCTCTACACCGTGGCGGTGCCAGACATGGCGCAGGCCTCATCCGCGCTCATCAGCGCCGGCGCCACGCTGCGCAATGCCAACGAAACCCTCAAGCGAGCACAGACGCTGGCCGGGGACAACAGTATTCCCCAGAAGGAGTTTCTGCAAGCCCAGGCCGATCAGCAAAGCGCCAAGGCGGCATATGACGCAGCCCATCAGAATCTGCGCCTGTTTGACCTGAGCGACGCGGACATCAGCCGTATGGAGCGTGATCGCAAGATAGGCCTGGAATTCGCCGTCAAAAGCCCAATCGCCGGCCGTGTGACGCAGCGCAGCGCACAGCCAGGCCAGTTGGTGCAACCGGGCAGCGACCCGGCGCCCATCGTGGTTTCAGACATGCGCTCGCTGTGGATGGTGGCCAATGTGCCCGAATCCGATTTCAGTCAGTACCGCTTGGGCCAGCCCGTGCAGGTCCATGTCTCCGCTTGGCCGGGCAAGAGCTTTGACGCCAAGGTCTCCTATGTAGGCGACAGTGTGGACGCCGACAGCCGCCGCTTTGTGGTGCGAGCCGAAGTCGCCGACCCCGAACATGTGCTTCGCCCGCAGATGACAGCGGACTTCAATATCACCGTCGCTGCCGCCGAAGACAGTCTGGCCGTACCCGCCCAGGCAGTGGTGCGAGAAAGCAGCGGTCATGACGTGGTCTGGCTGGCCATCGGCAAGGATGCCAAAGGTCCGCTGTTTACCAGGGCCGCCGTAGTGCGTGGCAAGACTTCAGATGGCTGGGTCCAGATTGAGCAAGGCCTCGATAGCAACCAGCATATCGCTCGAAAAAACGCGCTGTTCCTGAGCAGCCTGTACGAAACCGACGCCCAGTAAGTCTGACGTCTGTCTCAGGAGTATTGCTATGTTCAGACCTTTGCTGGCCTTTGTTCTTTCGCGCCGCCCGATTGTGCTGCTGGCCTTGCTGGCATTCATGGGAGCAGGTCTGCTGGCCTTCTCCAAACTCAATGTAGAGGCCTACCCCAACCCCGCGCCCGTGATTCTGGAAATCACGGCCCAGGCCCCCGGCCTGTCTGCCGAAGAGATGGAGCGCTACTACACCCGCCCCATGGAGATCGGGCTGGCCACCACGCCCAACGTGGACAACATTCGCTCCACATCGTTCTACGGCCTGTCCTTTGTACGTATTACTTTCAAATACGGCACGGACTACTACTTTGCGCTGTCGCAGGTGGCCAACAATCTACAGGCCAATGTGAGCCTGCCCGGCGGCGTACAGCCGCAGATTCAGGCCTCAAGCCTGGTAGGGGAGATACTGCGCTACCAGGTCAAGGGACCTTCGAGCTATAGCCTGACCGATCTGCGAACCTTGCAGAACTGGGTGATAGAAAAGCGTTTGCTGACTGTGCCCGGCGTGGTGCAAGTCGTCACCTGGGGCGGCACCACCAAGGAGTACCACGTCGACGCAGATCCGAAGCGACTTGAGGCTCACGGCATCACGCTCAAGAACCTGCTGGATTCCATCGGCAATGCCAACCTCAACGTTGGTGGACGCGCCATCAGCGTGGGCGATCAGTCGGTGAACATTCGCGGCCTGGGGTTGGTCAATAACATAGACGATATTGCCAATATCGTCGTGGGACAGAAAAACGGCATGCCCGTGCAGGTCAAGGATGTGGCCAGCATCCAGGAAGGAACCATACCGCGCCTGGGCGAAGCAGGTCGTGACAAGCAAAACGATGTGGTGACCGGAGTGGTCATCATGAACCGCACGTTGCACACCAGCGATGTCATCGACAAGGTCAAGGCCGCGGTACAGAAGATCAACTCCGATGGCACCCTGCCTGCGGGTGTCAAGCTCGAACCCTATTACGACCGTGCAGTGCTGGTGGGCGTGACCACCCATACTGTGCTTCACAACCTGATCTTCGGCTGCCTGTTGGTGTTTTTCATCCAGTGGGTGTTTCTGGGCGACCTGCGCAGCGCCGTCATCGTCAGCGTCAATATCCCGTTTGCACTGTTCTTCAGCATCATGATGTTGGTGTTGACGGGAGAGTCCGCCAATCTGCTGTCATTGGGGGCGGTGGACTTTGGCATCATCGTGGACGCGGCCGTGATTCTGGTGGAGAACATCTTCCGCAATTTCCAGCGGCCGCCCCCGATCCGGGCGTCCTTGCTCAAGGCCATGTCCAAAGGGCCCGACGGGGCGCGCACACAGCCCGGCGACGGCTGGACCTCGCGTCTGCGCATGATTTATCTAAGCGCCACCCAGGTTGACAGCTCGGTGCTGTTTTCGACCTGCATCACGATTGCCGCCTTCACCCCCTTGTTTGCCATGCAGGGCGTGGAAGGCCAGATCTTCGGTCCCATGGCACGTACCTATGGCTATGCACTGGCCGGTGCGCTGATTGCCACTTTCACCATCACTCCGGTGCTGGCCAGCTATCTGCTGCCCGCCAAGATCGAGGAAAAGGAAACCTTTGTTGTCCACGCCATTCACCGCATCTATGAGCCGGCGCTGAGCTGGGTGCTCAAAAACGCACGCCTGGTGGTGATGCTAGGCGTCGCTGCGCTGGCCGGCGGCGCTCTCATGGCCATGCAACTGGGCAGCGAATTCTTGCCCGCACTGGAAGAAGGCAATCTGTGGATTCGCGCATCCATGCCGCCCACCATTTCGCTGGAATCAGGCCGCACGCGTACCGACCGCATGCGCCAGATCATCAACGAGTATCCCGAGGTCGTTACCGTGGTGTCCCAGCATGGCCGTCCGGACGACGGCTCGGACGCCTCGGGCTTCAATAATGTGGAGCTGTTTGCACCGCTGCAGCCCTTTGAGAAATGGCGCCCTGGCATGACCAAGACTCGCCTCGTCAACGAGCTTCAAAGCCGGTTTGCGACAGAGTTCCCAGGCGTGAGTTTCAACTTCTCGCAATACATTCAGGACAATGTGCAAGAAGGCCTGTCTGGTGTGAAGGGGGCCAACTCCGTCAAGATCATCGGCCCCGACCTGCCCACGTTGGAAAAGATTGCCGACCATGTCTACGAGGTCATGGGTCATATCGACGGCGTGGCCGACCTAGGCGTGTTTCATGTGCTGGGTCAGCCCAATATGAACATCCAGATCGACCGCCAGAAAGCGGCACGCTATGGACTCAACACCGGCGATGTGGCCAACACCATCCAGACCGCACTGGCGGGCACCCAGGCCACCACGGTACTGGAAGGCGAAAAGCAGTTCGGCCTGACGGTGCGCTTTGCCGAAACCAGCCGTGCTTCGCCCGAGAACGTGCGCAATCTGCGCGTGGGCTACACCACTGCCTCGGGCGGTACCTCGTATGTACCGCTGTCGGACATCGCCACAATCACGCTTGACACGGGCGCCACCTATATCTACCGCGAAAGCAACGAGCGCTATATCCCCATCAAATTCTCTGCACGCGGGCGCGATCTTGGCAGCACGGTCAGCGAAGTCCAGCGCCGCATTGCCCAGGAGGTGCATCTGCCCCAGGGTTACCGCATCATCTATGCGGGTGAGTTTGAAGCCCTGCAGCAGGCCAAGGCTCGCATGATGATTGCCATCCCCGTGGCCTTCTGCCTGGTGTTTGCGCTGCTGTATGCCTTGTTCAACAACTTCACCTACTGTCTGCTGACGCTGGCCTCGGTGCCATTCACGGTGATTGGCGGCATTTTGGCCCTGTATGTCTCGGGTCAGGTGCTCAGCGTCTCGGCCATCATCGGCTTCATCTCATTGTTGGGCGTGTCCGTGATGGACGGGATTCTGATTCTCAGCGTCTACAAGGACTTGCGTGCAATGGGCCATGAGCCCACACGTGCAGTGGGTGAGGCCTACCGCAGTCGCATGCGCCCGCTGCTGATGACGGCTCTGTCGGCCTGCATTGGTCTATTGCCGGCAGCCATCTCCCACAGCATAGGCAGCGAGGTCCAGCGCCCCTTGGCCACTGTGGTGGTGGGCGGCATGCTGATAGGCCCGGTATTCCTGCTGCTGGTGGTCCCGGCGCTGCGCCTGGTGGTGCTGCGTCGCATGAAACCCAATACACGCCGCGAAGGTCTGGGAGGCAAACGTGCGTAAAACAATGACATACCCGAAATTGCGCGCAATCACCCTGGCAAGCAGCTTGACTGCCTTGCTGGCCGGCTGCGCCGTGGGCCCCGACTATGTACGCCCCGAGGTGCACAAGCCGCAGACCCTGACCCGAGCCTCCGTGGCGACATCGCTGCCTGTGAGTACCGCTGGCGGCATCGGCAACCAGTGGTGGCAGGCTTTTGGCAACGCAGAGCTGGACTCCATGGTGCAAGAGGCCTTGAGCAAAAGCCCCTCCATCGAGGCGGCCCAGGCCACTTTGCGCGCCGCACACCAGAACGTGGTGGCTCAGCGCGGCTACTTTCTGCCCTCGATTCAACTGGGCTACAGCCCCACACGTCAGAACACAGGGCAATCTGTCTCGCCGCCCCTGAACAATGGCGAATCGCTTTACACCTATCACACGGCCCAGCTCAGCGTTTCCTACGCCCCTGACCTATTTGGCGGCAACCGCCGCCAGGTCGAAGGCCTGCAGGCCGCCGAAGAAAACCAGCGACTGCAGTTGCAGGCAGCCAGACTGAGCCTGGCTGCCAATCTGGTGGCGGCAGTGATCCAGACCTCCATGCTGCAAGAGCAGACAGACCTGCTGCTGCAAGCCACTGAAGCCGCCCAGCAGCAGTTGCAGCATATGCGCAAGCAACAGGCCAACGGCTATGCCAGCGGCATGGATGTCGCCACCCAGCAAACACTGTTGCTGCAGCTGCAACAGCAATTGGTGCCGCTGCAAAAGTCGCTGGAGCAGACCCGCAACCTCGTGGCCACGCTCATGGCACGCACGCCTGATCAGGCTCCAGCCCTGTTACCTTTATCCAGCTTCCGGCTGCCCTTGCTGCCTCAGGTCGTGCCATCACAGCTGGTAGACCAGCGCCCCGATATCCGCGCTGCAGAAACTCAGGTGCAACAGGCCAGCGCGGCAGTGGGTGTCGCCACCGCTGCGCGACTGCCGCAGCTGAACATCTCGGCAGCCTATGGTGGTGGTGCCACCACGTTTGCGCGCATGTTCTCAGCTGGCAATGTGACCTGGGCTCTGGGCGCCAACCTGCTGGCACCTCTGTTCAATGGCGGTACATTGCGGGCCCATCAAAAGGCGGCCGAGGCCGAACTGCAGGCTTCGGCCGCCAGCTACCAGGGCACGGTACTTTCTGCTTTTCAGGATGTGGCCAATGCGCTGTATGCCGTGGATGCAGATTCTCGCGCCCTACAGATGAGCCAAGACAGCGAAAGTGCCAGCCAGACGACCTGGAAGCTCAGTGACTCACAGCTCAGGGCCGGCTATGCCAGCATGCCCACGGCCCTGGCCGCCAAACAGTCCTGGCTGCAGGCACAAGCTGCCCGCGTGGCAGCGCAAGGCAGCCTCTATGGTGATGTGGTGGCCCTTTATCAGTCACTCGGCGGAGGCGTGCTTGGCTCGGATACAAGCGTGGACTGAGGTTGATATAGCGTCGACTAGGTGTACGGTCCCAGGAAGTCATGGAGCATTCTTCAGCCTGGAGCAGGAGAAAGCACTATGGCAATCCGCCCGCATGGCAGCGCCCGCACAACGTCGCGTATCCGCGTAGAACGCCAGCTAGCGACCGGCTCCCATCGGTCCTTTGCCAAGCTCTACGGCCTCAACGCCAAGACCATGGTCAAGTGGCGTGCGCGCACCTCGGTGCTCGATGAGCCCATGGGTCATCGGGACAGCGCAAGCCAGCATCTTTCCCAAGAGCAAGAACACTTGGCCATTACGCTGCGCAAGCAAGGGTATCTGACGCTGGACGATCTCATGGGGCAGCTCCTGGAGACGGCGCCCAAGCTCAGCCGCAGCGCCTTGCATCGTTGCCTGCAGCGTCACGGCATCAGTCGACAGCCAGCAATGCAGGTGCCACGAAGGCATGGAAAGTTTGAAGAAACGACACTGGGCTTCGTGCACATCGACAGCGCCGAAATGAAGATCTTCAGCGGCAGACAGCACATGTTTGTGGCCATAGACCGCGTCACATAGTTCACGCATGTTGCGTTCTTTGACAGGGCCACCAAAGCCAACCCAGCGCAGTTCCTTCGGCAAGCACTTGAAGGCGCTCAGGTGGAAGACACCATTCTGGGCTATTTGCAAGGCATGGGAAAAAGGTCCAAGCCGCTTTAGACTTCATCCGCACCATCTCACCGTGGGACAGAACACCTAATCAATGCCCTATGGGAGAAGGTGCTGTGCAAGCGGTGTGAGGCGTCCAAAGCCAAACAGCGCGAGAACCTAGCTCAAGCATCGGTTTGATACCAGATAGCGATGGTGTCATCTGCTTCGCAGACTCGGGCTCTCCAACAAGCCATACCCGGTGCTTGGTTGTGCACAAAGCAAGGTTTGCATCCTGCTTTTCAAGGAGTAAATGGCTTGCGCTATTGGGAGAGAATTCAGCGGCATCCAGCAGTTCCTTCTTCCAGTTGTCGGACTTTGATGCTTTGGCCGCTTGCCAGTCATCGACGACCCAAGGGGTCTGGCCTGTGTGCATGTAGAAAGGAACGCCGTAGTACAACTGTCCGAGCATCATGATCCGATCGTCAGGCTGCACCGGCAGCGCGGCCAGGCGGTCCCAACGAGCTTTCTGAGGAACACCTTTGGTGCCGAAGCCGATAGCCAGCGCCGCGCAAAGAGCCGCCGAAGCTCCAATGGTGATCGCGAGCTTGGGTCTCGCCCGCAGTGCATTCGACGCATCGCCATCGAGAGTCGTTTGCCAGATTCTGGCGATCAGGTAGGCCAGAGGTGGAAGTGCCGGCAGCACATAGCCCACGATCTTGCTGCTGGGAATTGAAAAGAAGGCCACCACAGCCAACAGCCAGACCACCATATACCGATCGAGGCTCGTTTGAGCAGGGTGTGAGTCAGATTTGGGCATGAACTCTTGCCGAGCCCGCCATTGCCTGAACAGCATATAGATTCCAGCCAGAGTCCATGGAAGACATGCAAGTGCGATCACCGCCAGGTAGAACCACCATGGCCGCGGATTGTTGAAGCCCGTTTCGGTGTAGCGCTGGAAATGCTGTGTAACGAAGAAATAATGAAAAAACTGCGGATGCTGCTTTTGCGCAAACCATGCCCACGGCCCCGCAACAGCCAGTATGGCAAGCCACACTGGAGGGTACAGGGGAAGCGCCATATGCTTCCAGCGACGCTCCCAGAGCATCCATACTGACCAAATCAAGCCCGGTAACACCAGGCCAATGAGCCCTTTGGCGAGAAAGCCGAGACCCGCAAAAACACCAGCTGCCGTGATCCAGGTGCGCCACGTCTTGCCGAGGTCAGCCTCTATCGTGGCAATGAATGCACAGGTGGTGCAGGCGCACATGCAGCCAGCCAGCAGCATGTCCATATTGGCGTACTGAGCGGCCAAATAGGCGAAGGGCATCGTGAGGAAGATGATCGCCGCAGTTATGGCGGTCGAGGTGCTTGTGTAGCGCCTGGCCAGAACCAGCAGGCTCATCGATGCCAGCCATGCTCCCAGCATGGACGGCACGCGCGCCACCCATGCATGCACACCGAACAACTCATAGCCACCGGCTGCAAGCCAGTAGTACAGAGGTGGTTTGTGAAAGAAGGGGAGCCCGTTGAGATGAGGCGTCACCCAATTTCCGGTGCGCAGCATATCCAATGCAACGACGGCATAGCGTCCCTCATCCGGGTCGCTCAATGGGCGAATCCACGCAAAGGCCAAGATCCACAGCGCTATCGCCAAGCCCCAAAGGATTGAGTCGTCGAGCCTGCTGCGTGAAGCCTTCACGCTCAGAGTGATAGCGGTTTGCATGGGTTAGACCAGACCGCCGAGTGAAATAACGGAGGCCGCAGCGCATTCGCTTCTGGCTACAACCTCAAACTTTTGCATCTTTACTAGCCGCATCACCGACTCCTTTGGCTAAACATGTCGTGATGTGCTTGGATAGATCCAGCCCACCCGCTGTTATTGCTGGCTGGAATCTAGGCTTTGCAACTTATCAATTTCTTAAGACTCTCGCGCGGAAGATGCTTGCTTGATATGTAAACCTGACTTTGGTTGCAACAGAGAGCTTCCCCCATACAACTTATGCACCGCAATGGTGTGGCTCGGTATCGCTCTGCATGTGGCCGTCATTCACATGGCTGGACCCACTGTGCTGCCTTGGCGCGACAACAAAACGACGCCTGCGGCGGACTTGCTGATTGCCTTCATTCATGCGCTTCGCATGCCGGTGTTCTTCATCCTGGCAGGCTTCTTTGTCGCCTTGCTCATCGCGCAGTACGGCCCAAAGGCCACCGTGAAGCACCGACTGCATCGCCTAGCATTACCACTGGCTGGTGCGATTCACTGCCGTGGGTGTACTCCTTAATGACAGACGTCAGGAATTGACGTGCGAAAGAAGAGACGCTGTGCCTGCCGCCTGAAAGCTATGTGCATCGGCATCACGTACAGGGCCGCTTCTTGCCCGGCTGCTGCGGTCAAAGCCACATCGCAGCTGCGCAGCACCCCCTCTGTCGAGCAGATGTCAGCAGCCGGAGGATGAACGAATGCTTCGGGTCGACGGCACCTGTTTGTGAGCCGAGATAGCGGACTTCCTGCATCCCCGGGAACTGCCTGTCAGCGAGGGGCTGTTGCTGACCTGAAAGCAGTCATTAGAGAGGCGACTGTCTTGGCGCTCTGAATGGCCGCTATGAGGACAGTCGTCATTGCATCAGGGTCTGTAATGCAGGCCTGCCTAACACCTCAAAGTTGTCGAGGAGGGGGCTCTTTCAAGAGGCCGCATGCTAAGCAGGTATTGCACGAGGTATATCCATATCTGTTTTTCTTCCTTAACGCACCACGAAACAGCTTCTAGAGTCAGGACACGATTTCGCTGGCCTTGAACTTCAGGCAGCGCCGATTCCCCATCGTGAACTGCCTTATGGAACCATATTCCCCTTCCTCTCTCTCTCCCTCAAGAAGGCGCATGCTGCAAAGCGCTGGAGTCTTATCGCTGGCTGCGGCTTTGCCATCCATCGGCAATGCGCAAAGCAATTTGCGTGGTGTGACTTTGCGTGCGGCCACCTATAAAGGTGGCCACAAAACTTTGCTGGAGGCCGCAGGCCTGGCGCAAACGCCGTATCAGATTGACTGGAAAGAGTTCAACTCTGGTGTGCAGCACATTGAAAGCATCAACGCTGATGCGCTGGATTTTGGCTCTGGCAGCGAGATACCCGCTGTGTTTGCCGCCAAGGCCAAGGCCTCGGTCAAAGTGGTTGCGGTCTATCACGAAGACTTGAACAACCAGGCCACGCTGGCGCAAAAAGACTCGGCCATTTACAAGGTGGCAGATCTGCGTGGCAAGCGCGTGGGTTATGTGCGCGGCACCACCTCGCATCTGTATCTGTATCAACAGCTCAAGGAAGCTGGGCTGAGTTTTGACGATATCAAGCCCGTCAATCTCTCGCCCGCAGATGGACTGTCGGCTTTTGCGCGCGGCGATATCGATGCCTGGGCCATCTATGGCTACAACGGCCAACTGGCCCGCACACGTCATGGTGCACGCATTCTCAAAACGGCGGTGGGTTATCTGTCGGGCAATTTTCTGATTTATGCCAATCCAAAGGCGGTGCAAGACGTGCAACGCCAAGCGGCCCTCGCTGATTTGCTGCAGCGCCTGCAAAAAGCCTATGTCTGGAGCAATGCCAACTTTCTGGACTACGCCAAGGCCCAGTCCGCACAAACGCGCGTGCCGGTGGGTGACTTGGTCGAAATCTATAACAACCGCAGCCAGAACAGCAGTGTTCAGGCGATAAGCGACAAAGCCGTTTTAAGTCACCAGCGTGTAGCCGAAGCCTTTCAGTCCATGGGGGTGCTGGAGGGCTCGGCCGATGTGCGGCCGCTGTGGGACAAAACATTCAATCGATATTTAGGCGGTGCAGCCTGAGGGATGGGAAGCAAGATGAGCAAACGACAACTTAAGGCAGGTTTTGTGCTGCATGGCGTGGGGGCAGGTTGGGGAGACTGGCGCCATGAGGCGGCGCTGACCGATGGCAGCGTGAATTTCGGCTTCTATCGAGAGCAGGCACAGCTGGCAGAAAAAGCAGGTTTCGAATTTCTGTTTGTGGCCGATAGCGTGCATATCACTGAGCGCTCCAGTCCACACTATCTCAACCGCTTTGAGCCGCTGACGATTCTTTCTGCACTGGCGGGGGCCACTTCTCATATCGGTTTGGTTGCCACCATTACAGCCAGCTATAGCGAGCCGTTTACGGTGGCGCGCCAATTGGCTTCGCTAGACCATATCAGCGGTGGCCGTGCGGGCTGGAATGTGGTGACTTCTTGGCTGGATGGCAGTGCGCGCAACTACAGCCGCAATGAGCACTATGCCCATGATGTGCGCTACCGCCTGGCGGGCGAACATCTGGATGTGGTGCAAGGTCTGTGGGACTCATGGGAAGACGATGCACTGGTGCGCAACAAGGCCACGGGCCAATTCTTTGACAAGAAGAAGCTACACCGTTTGGATCACAAGGGTGAGTTTTTCTCGGTGGAAGGACCTCTCAATATTGCACGTTCACGGCAAGGCCAGCCGGTGATTTTTCAGGCTGGAGCCTCTGAAGACGGTAAAAATTTTGCAGCTTCACGCTCTGATGCGATCTTTTTTCACGCCGACTCGCTGGAGCAAGCCCAAGCCTATTACCGCGACGTAAAAGCCAAGGTGGCAAAGTTTGGGCGAGACCCGAGCAAGGTGCTGCTCTTGCCTGGAATTCGACCCATCGTAGGACGCACCGAGCAAGAGGCGCAAGAGAAGTACCGCATTGCAGCGAGCCTCGTGCCTATTGAGAATGCCTTGGCTGCTTTGGCCCGGCCTTTCAATGACCATGACTTCTCGGTCTATCCGCTGGATGAACCCTTCCCAGATCTGGGCGACATTGGACGCAACAGTCAGCAGGCCGCCAGCGATCACATCAAAAAGACTGCGCGTGAGAATGACTGGACTTTGCGTGATGTGGCGCAGTGGTTCGCTACGCCAAAGACGGTGTTTGTCGGCACGGCCGAGCATGTAGCCAATGAAATCGAGCGCTGGTTCAACAACGAAGGCGCAGACGGCTTTAACTTCTTTGAAGCTTTGCCTAATACGTCGCTGAAAGACTTTGTCGAGCTGGTTGTGCCTTTGCTCAAGCAGCGCGGCATTTGGCGCGAAGCTTATGAGGCCGATACCTTCCGTGGCAACCTGGGGCTGGATGTGCCCGTGAATCGCAATACGGTCAAGCGCTTGGCTCAAGAGGCGAAAGAGACTCAAACAACGCAGAGTCAGCCAGCAACAGCAGTGGTTTGAGTGTTCGGTATAGATTAAAAATGGCAGCTTGCGAGCTGCCTTTTTTGTGGGCGAACGCAAGACCGTTCAGATCACTTTGAAACCATGGGTAGCATCTCGGCCCAGTTGTTCCACTAGACCAAACTCCCAGTCCAAATAGGCCTGCATGGCTTCATGGGCGTTGTCTGTGCCTTCATAGGGGCGGCGATAGCGATCGACGCGGGGGCTGGCAAGGCGTTGCTCACCGGCTTCAACGGGTAGCCCTGTATCGGCCCAAGCCTGGTTGCCTCCCTCCAGTACCTCAACGGTTGCGCCGGTGGCCTCGGCAAACTCTTGCACTGCGTATTTGGCCAACAAGCTGCTGCCGCAGGTCAGTACATAGCGATCGGCCTTGGGAATGCGGCTCAGTGCCTGTTGGAGGTCGGTTCGCAGCGCAAACCAGGCACCGGGGATATGGCGGCGTACATGGTTGGCGCTGGTGGTCAGGTCCACCACGGCAATGCTGTCTTTAGGTGCTTTGGCAATTGCATCCGCCAATGCTTGGGGCTTGATCCAGGTCACGGGCGCTGTGGGCTCTGGCAGGTTTTGCGCCACCGGGCTGCTGTCTGAAAAGTCAGCACTGCTCAGACCGTCAAGCACATACACATTCCAGCCCATCTGGGCCAGCCAGGAGGCCGTCATATTGGCTCGCACGCCATCATCGTCAGCCAGCACGATGCGAGCGCCACGTACCGGTGCAGAGACATCGGTTTCTTGCACCAGTTGACCACCGGGCGCGCTGCGAAAGCCAGAGAGATGGCCTGCCGTAAATTCCTCGGGGGTTCTGACATCGAGCAGATAAGTGGTGCGATCCACTTCTTGTTGCCAGTTGTCAATATCGCTGCGCACAGCGCGTTGTACGCCGGCTTTGTCTGCCACGTCGCGGGCTTGTTGGGCAGCAGCGGCTTTGTGCTCTGCAGAGACTGTTGCTGGAGCGCGGCGATCTGCACCATGCTCCAGGGTCTGGCCTGCGAGCGTCCAGCCAATCGTGCCATTGCGCAAAGCGGAAATAGGATTTGGCAGACCTGCGTTGACGAGCGACTGGGTGCCAATAATGCTGCGTGTGCGGCCCGCGCAGTTCACGATGATGCGTGTTGTCGGGCTAGGCGCCAGTTCACGGGCGCGCAAGACCAGTTCAGCACCCGGCACGCTGCTGCTGCCGGGGATGTTCATGGTTTGGTACTCGTCAAAGCGGCGTGCATCCAGCACCACGACATCGGCTTTTTGATCCAGCAAGGCCTTGACTTCGGGGGCTGGCAAAGAGGGCGTGTGACGCTCGGACTCCACCAGTTCACCAAAAGACTTGCTGGGGACGTTGACGTCGATAAAGATTTCGCCGCCCGCATCGCGCCAACCTTGCAGGCCGCCTTGTAGCAGACTGACCTGGGTAAAGCCCTGGGCTTGCAGACGTTGTGCAGCAATTTCAGCAAGCCCTTCACCGTTGTCATAGACCACGATCTGGGTATTGGGGCGGGGAATGCGCCAGCGCGCATCCAACTCTAGTCGGCCCAGTGGAAGGTTGGCGGCAAACAGCGGGTGGCCTTGCGCAAACGGATCTTCTTCGCGCACATCAAGCAAGGCGATTTCGCGCTTGGCAAGCAAAGCTTCACGGACTTGAGCGGTCGTGGTGTAGGAAATAGGTTGAGTCATGGAGCGCGAGAAAGAAAAGTCAGTGAAATCAATGAGAGGTGGCCGCGTGCGATTCGGTTTCGCACGATCTGTCCCAGATGTTGGGCAGCGAGGTGTTGCTGTAGCCAGAGATAAAGGCTTTTTCCTTGCCGTCTTCTATGAAGACAGAACGGTGGACTGCGCCGATATTGGCTCCATAGACATGGATGCTGATGGAGGTTTGGTCTTCAAAGAGATTGCTGACCTGGTGCACATCACCGATGGTGGGAGAAACGGCTTCCACATCGCCTGGTGAAAGCACATGGGCGGCACCCTGAGGCTGCCATTGCTTTTCAGTGTTTTTCGCAAAGCCTTGGGACTTTTCCCCGCCGCGCAGCAAGCCAATCAAACCCCATACCGTATGGTTGTGCACCGGCGTTTTTTGACCGGGTCCCCAGACAAAGCTCACAACGGAAAAGCGCTCAAGCGGATCTGCATACAGCAGGTACTGCTGGTAACGCTCTGGTGATGGCTGGGCGTAGGCATCTGGTAGCCAGTCATCGTGCTGCACGAGGTTGTGCAGCAGCACCTTGCCGCGCTCCAGTAACAAGGTTTCTTCAGGAGCTTCGTGGACTAGCTGTGTGAGTTGCGCGAGAAAGCGGCGCAGTCTTGCAGGGTTGTGGCTTGTCGTCATGGCTTCCGTTTACGAAAAGTGAAGTCTGAGCCGATTGCAGCAGAAGCGTGGCCCTGCTGGCCGAATACTTTCGCATAAGGATCTTTGTTTTTCTTCGTTGGTGTACCGGGGGTCTCTTGGGTTCAATGCAAGCTTGGCAACATAAGGGGATTGGTCATGGCGGCATTGGATCCGGCACAGCTGGGCGAGGGTAATGTCTTAGGGCGTCGTGCATTTTTGTGCACAGCGTCTGCAGCGGGCGCTTTGGGCTTGGTGGGGTTGGGCGCAAACCAGGTTCTGGCTGCTCCACCCGCGCGTAAGCTCAAACTGGCCTGGAATATGGGTGCGGTTTGTCTTTCGCCAGCGCCGGTGGCCATAGAACGCGGCATTTTTGAAAAGCATGGCCTGAATGTTGAGCTGATTAACTTCAGCGGATCTACCGATCAGCTGTTGGAATCCATTGCCACAGGCAAGGCCGATGGTGGCCTGGGCATGATTCATCGCTGGCTCAAGCCTTTGGAGTCCGGCTTTGACGTCAAGCTGGTCGGCAGTAGCCATGGCGGCTGCGTGCGCTTGGTGGGCTTTCAACCTGCCGGTGTCACCACGCTCAAAGCGCTCAAGGGCAAAACGATTGCTGTTTCAGACCTGAATAGTCCCGGTAAGAATTTCTTCTCGATTCTGCTTCTCAAGGCTGGGTTGGATCCTGAAAAGGACGTGAACTGGCGGCAGTTCCCCGGCGACATGCTGGGTGTGGCGGTGGAAAAAGGTGAAGCCCACGCAATCGCTGACGGTGACCCGAATCTGGCCATCATTGAGCGTCGCACCAAGGGCCTGGTGGAGTTGGCGACCAATTTGAGCGGTGAATATGCGACCAAGACTTGCTGCGTGGTGGGTGTGACGGGCAAGCTGGTGCGAAACGAAAAACCGGTGGTCGCTTCTTTGGTCAGAGCAATCAACGAAGCGTCTGATTTTGTGGCCAATTACCCTGCGGAAACGGCTCGTATCTACAGCGCCTATTCGAAGGTGTCTGAGGCTGACTTGCGGGCGGTGCTGGCTACATTGACGCACAAGCATCATCCGCAGGGCCAGGCTTTGCGCCAAGAAATTGAATTCTACGCACGTGATTTCAAAACCGTGGGGGTGCTGAAGTCCACAACGGATCCAGCTCGCTTTGCCACCCATGTTCACGTGGATGTACTGACCTGAGGAGAAGGCTATGAGTGCGGTGAATATTTCTGCAACGCTGGAGCACTCTCTCGAGGTTAAGTCTCCGTTGTCAGTGCCCCAGACACGTCAATCGATCCAGGCTTTGTGGTTGGTTGGGTTGTCCGCTGCGGTGTCCTGGGGAGTTCTATCTGCAGTGACCTTGCTCTGGTCCAACGCAGAGGTCGGCTTTAGCGATTGGGCCTACACCACTGAGTTTGGATGTGCTGCTGCAGTTGTGGCGCTGGTTGCGTTACTGCAAGCGATGAGTCCTTTGATTGGTATTCCCGTCACAAAGCGGGTCAAAGCACTGGGGCCTTGGTTGGTGGCGTTGGGCGCAGGTTTGACCGTGTGGGAAATTGTGACGGCCAAATTGGCCAGCTTGCCAACGCCATTTTTTGCACCGCCTCAAAGCCTGATCGAAGTTTTCACAACGGACGCAGCCAAGCTGCTGGACAGCACCGGCAACTCTTTGGTGCTGCTGTCCGCAGGAATTGTGTGCGGTGCGTGGACGGGCTTTCTGGTTGGGGTATGGATTGGCTGGTCGCGTCAGGCCAGCTACTGGATTCACCCTGTGCTGCGGGTTCTGGGACCCATCCCCACCACGGCTTTGCTTCCTGTCTCGTTTTTCTTCTTTCCATCCAGTTGGTCCACTGCGGTGTTTTTGATCGCTTTGGGAACAGGTTTCCCTGTGGCTGTGCTGACATGGTCTGGCATTGCCAGCGTGAACAAGAACTTTTATGACGTGGCACGAACCATGGGGGCATCGCAGTGGTTTTTGATCCTGCGTGTGGCTGTACCTGCTGCCTTGCCTCAGGTGTTTGTGGGCCTGTTCATGGGTTTGGGCGCAGCGTTCTCCACCTTGGTTGCAGCCGAGATGCTGGGAGTGAAGTCAGGCTTGGGGTGGTATCTGACCTGGGCGCAGGGCTGGGCAGCCTATCCCAACATGTATGGGGCGCTGATTGTGATGGCACTGCTGTTCTCGGGCCTGATTAGCTTGCTATTTTTGGTTCGTGACCGTGTGCTGCGCTGGCAAAAAGGAGTGGTGAAATGGTAGGGCGAGTTGCAGAAGTCACGCGGGCCGATGCGTCCACGGTGCAAGCGGGCGCGCATGTGCAAATTGAGGCGGTTAACCACTGGTTTGGTGACGGCAACAAGCACTTGCAGGTGCTGGATGACTTTTCTTTAGATATCGCTCCTGGCGAGTTTGTTGCCCTCTTGGGACCTAGCGGCTGCGGCAAATCGAGCCTGCTGCGTCTGGTGGCTGGCCTGGATACGCCTACGACGGGAGAGATACGTCACAACAGCCAGCAGATCGAAGATCCAGATCCTTCACGCTTGTTGGTGTTTCAAGATCCCACGCTGTTTCCCTGGCGCACCGTGCGTGACAACGTATTGCTAGGTTTGCAGGCCCGAGGTTTGCAGAAGACCCATGCCGCAAGGGTTGATCAGGCTTTGTCTTTGGTGGGGTTGCAAGATTTTGCGCAGGCTTTCCCGCATCAGTTGTCTGGTGGTATGGCGCAGCGTGCGGCTTTGGCACGGGCCTTGGTCAATGATCCTGAGTTGTTGATACTCGATGAACCGCTGGGCAAGCTTGACTCCTTGACGCGGCTCGGTATGCAGACGGAAATTGTGCAGCTGTGGCAGCGCAAAGGCTTCTCTGCGCTGCTGGTAACCCATGATGTGGAAGAAGCGCTATTCCTTGCGCAGCGCATCGTGGTGCTTTCAGATCGACCAGCACGGGTCAAAGCCGTTTTGCACAACGATCTGCCATATCCGCGCCACCGCAGCCATCCAAAACTCACAGAGCTGCGTCACGAAGCCCTCAAGCTGCTGGGTCTGGATGCAAGTTGGTAACTTGAGAAGTTGGTAATGGCGAGCAGAGCTTGAATAGGTCGGTATGACGGATGATGGAGTCAAGACCCTTTTATGGGTCTTGCACCAGGCCCAACTTGGCCTGGCTGCTTTCCTGGAAATATGGGGGTTCAGCTCTTGGCCTTTTAGCCATAGGTTGGCGGCAGAGCAGCTGCTTTTTGATCGTGGCCAGGCTGCGCGCGTGGTGTGGGCTGCACTGGTCATCGCTGCATTGCTGCTGATTTTGGCTGTGGCGCTGTGGTGGCGAAAGAGGCTACGCAGGCTGCTGGGGCTCGGGGCCTTGGCGATCTTGATCGCTCTGTTCACGCCATGGCCTATATGGCGTTTGCTGTTGACGCCCACCGTCCCCACCGCGTTTCACGCCAGCGCCGTGCCTTTTACCGCCAGTGCAGTGATGCAAGGGCAGCAGCTTTATCAAGCACATTGCCTGCGTTGCCACGGCGCGTTGGGTGACGGCGATGGAGTCGATGCCGAGAAGCAAGTGATATGGCCACCTACTTTGAATCGATCCATCTTGTGGCGACGATTTGAGGGTGAGCTTTTCTGGAGTGTTCGCCATGGCATGACAGATAGGCATGGCGCCGCAACCATGCCTGCTGCCGATGCGTTAATGACGGATGAGCAGATCTGGACGGTCTTGGGCTTTATTCGTGCGCAAGCGGCGGGGCAGTCTCTTAAGCGTGAAGGCGTCTGGGAGTTTCCTGTGGCTTTGCCAGATGAGGCCGTGAGATGCGCAGGGCGTGGCCCAAGCACTCAACGCTTGGATGCCTTGCGCGGGCAGACCGTGCGTCTGGTCTTTGCTGGGGACACTACGGTCAGAGAAGACCCGCGGATGGTGACAGTGTCGGTGGGTGAGACGCAAGGCATAGATTGCACAAGCGATAGTGCAGAGATGCGCCGCGTTTTGAGCGTCTTGCTGGGGGCGGAGGAGGGCCAGTTGGGCGGGTATCAGATACTGGTGGATAGACAGGGTTGGCTGCGCGCGCAATCCAAGCCTGGTAGTTCCGGCTGGAGTGAAGATGATTTGGTGTGCCGCACGGCGGATGCCCCCAACATCAGCAAGCCTGCTAGCGAGGCTGACGGCTTGCAGGCTCTGATACGCCGTATGGATGCCGAGCCCGTGCGCACGGTAGTTGCGGGTTTCGCTCACTGAGTTGTTTCTCAGGTTTTACATGCGAAAAGCGGATGTGAAAACTCGTTTTTCTTCGTTGGTTGATTCAGGCGTTCGACCTATGGTGGAGGTCAATGATCAACTCACAAGGAATACACATGAGCGCCCAGTTCATCGGCATGATTCAGCCCCATGAAGTATCGGAAATCATTGCCAGACGCGGCCCTGCCATAGATCCCGCTTATGTTCGTGCATTTGCTCAGGCCCACGAGTACGCGGGCTTTGACCGCATTCTGGTGCCAGCCAGCGGCAGCAGTCCAGATACGTTGCTGACGGTCAACTATGCTGCGGCTGCAACAAAAAATATTAACTTTCTGCTGGCACATCGCCCAGGCTTTGTCGCACCTACGTTGGCGGCTCGCCAGTTGGCGACTCTGGATCACTACACCGGTGGTCGGGTTGCGGTGCACATCATCTCGGGCGGCTCCGATGAAGACCAGCAGCGTGATGGCGACTTCTTGAGTCATGACGAGCGCTATGCGCGAACCGATGAGTACCTAGGTTTGCTGCGCCGTGTTTGGGGCGAAGACAAACCGTTTGATCACGAAGGGCGCTACTACCGCGCCAAGGGGGTGTGGTCTGAAGTCAAGCCTTTGCAGCAACCTCATATTCCGATCTACTTTGGCGGAGCTTCAGCACCCGCGCTGGAGGTTGCCGGTCGCCATGCCAATCTCTATGCATTGTGGGGCGAGTCTTTGGCTCAGGCGGGTGATCTGGTGCAGCGTGTAAGAGCCGCTGCAGCGCTCCACAATCGAGAGATCGATTTCAGCATTTCGTTCCGACCTATTCTGGGTGCGACGGAAGCCGAAGCCTGGGATCGTGCACAGCATATTCTTGAAACTACAAGGCACCTGCGTTCCGAACAAAGCTATGCCCGTGGTGGCCCACAGCAAAGCGAGGGTGCACGTCGTTTGTTGGCCGATGCCGCCAACGGCGACCGCGTGGATGAGCGCCTATGGACGGCGGTTGCCCGCGAAACAGGTGGGCGCTCCAACACCACATCGCTGGTGGGCACGGCCGAGCAAGTGGCCGACGCGCTGATCAAGTACTACGACCTGGGTATTCACACCTTCTTGATTCGAGGCTTTGATCCTTTGCCAGATACCTTGGTCTATGGGCGTGAGCTGCTGCCTCTGGTGAAGGACAAACTTGCAAGCAGCAAACGGGTGAGCGTTGCGGTCACCCATTCATCGTCGGCCTTGCAAGCTCTGGCGGCTTGAAACTCTTTTTGAAGAAATCGGATTGTCTATGCCTACTGCTATTGCCTTGTCCGAGCAAGTGCTCAGCCACCGACTGGAGATTAACGCCCGCCCCCGTCGTCAAGATTGGTTTGAAGAGCCTGCGCCGCAACGCAGCATCCTGCAAGAACGCCAATATCGTCGCGAGCAGCTGGCGATTGCTTTTCGATTGTTCGCACGCCACGGCTTGCATATAGGCCTGGCCGGCCATATTACGGCCCGTGACCCTGAGTGGAGTGACCATTTCTGGGTCAATCCATTAGGCATCAACTTCTCGCAAATTCGTGTGTCGGATCTATTGCTGGTCAACTCTGCCGGAGAAATTGTGGTGGGCAAAGGGCCGCTCAATCGTGCAGCATTTGCGATTCATGCAGCCCTGCATGAGGCGCGCCCCAATATCGTGGCTGCGGCGCACACCCATTCCACCTATGGCAAGGCATGGTCCACCTTGGGGCGCTTGCTAGACCCGTTGACGCAGGATTCATGCGCGTTCTACCAGGATCATGCGCTGTTTGACGACTACTCCGGGGTGGTGCTTGAGACCGATGAGGGCGAACGCATTGCCAAGGTGCTGGGAGAGCGCAAGGCGGTGATTCTCAAGAATCACGGGATCTTGACAGCGGGTCCATCGATCGAAGCTGCGGCTTGGTGGTATATCGCACTAGAGAATGTCTGCCACACACAGTTGCTTGCAGAAGCGGCAGGCACACCGCAACCCATACCGCACGAGATTGCTGCATTGACGCATTCGCAAATTGGTGGCCCTGGTGGTGCTCATCACACCTTCCGCGATTTGGCAGCCGTTATTGTGCGTGAGCAGCCGGAGGTGCTGCAATGAACGCGCCGTTGAAATTACCGGAGCTGGTGCGCAGTCTGTCCGCTGATTTTGCGCAGCGTGCGGCTGCGCATGATAGGGATGCGAGCTTTCCTTTTGAGAATTTCTCGGATCTGCATCAAGCGGGCTTGCTGACCTTGGCCGCGCCCAGCTCGCTTGGTGGGCAGGGGGCCACATTGGCGCAGCTCAGTGATGTGATTGGAGCGATTGGTAAGGGCGATCCCGCTACAGCACTGGTGCTGATCATGCAGTTCACTCAGCACCGCAGTTTGGGGCGCGCGGGTAATCGTTGGCCCAAGGCTTTGGCACAAAAAGTAGTGCGTGAAGCCGCTGAGAAAGGGGCGTTGATCAACGCCTTGCGTGTGGAGCCTGAATTGGGGTCTCCTGTGCGTGGAGGTCTGCCTGCGACCATTGCACGCCAAACGCCGCAGGGGTGGCGAGTCTCGGGGCGCAAGCTGTACTCAACAGGCGCGCCGATTTTGAGCTGGTATGCACTATGGGTGCGTACCGATGAGGCCGAGCCTAGAGTAGGCTATTTGCTGGTTCCTGCGGGGCTGGCCGGTACACGTATTGAAGAGACCTGGGACCACCTGGGCTTGCGCGCCAGTGGTAGTCATGATGTCGTGTTTGAAGATGTGCTGGTGCCTTTCGAGAATGCAGTGGATTTGCGTCTTCCGGCCGAATGGCTTGGTGCAGATCCCCAGGCGCAGGCAGAGATTGCCGTGCTGATTTCTGCGCTTTATACGGGTGTGGCCGAGGCCGCACGTGATTGGTTGCTGGGTTTCTTGCATGCACGCAAACCGTCTTCGTTAGGGGCTTCTTTGGCGACCTTGCCACGTGTCCAAGAAGTCGTTGGCCGTATAGAAAGTCTGTTGCTGACAAATCAGCGCTTGATCGCTGGACTGGCCCGAGGTCTGGACGATGGTGTGTTTGCATCCGCGAATGAAGCAGGGCTGATCAAAAGCGTGGCTACCAATAATGCAGTGCAGGCAGTGGAGCTGGCCCAGTCGCTGACCAGCAACCATGGGCTGACACGGCATAACCCCTTGGAGCGCCATTGGCGTGATGTGCTGTGCGGTCGTATCCACACGCCTCAAGACGATAGCGTGTGGATTGCTGCGGGGCGCAAGGCCCTGGGGATTGGATCATGGGCTCAATGACAGACGCACCCGCCTTTGCGCCTTCGCTGCGCCAGGCCATCGTGCTTAATCAGTTGGGAGGTGCGGTCTTGTCTGCATCTACCGGTGTGCAGGTTCTGGATGCGAGCCAAGATCTGGCCTGGGAGCGTTGTCACGAGGCCGATGTGTTGCTGACTGCTCCACGTAATGGCTGGAGCGATGCTCCCAACGAAAAGCCGGCAGGCTGGCCTGGGCGGCTGCGTTGGGTGCATCTGGCTTCGGTTGGCATCGATTATTTTCCCGCTTGGTTGTTTGAGGGAGTTCAAGTCAGTTGTGCGCGTGGAGTGGCGGCTGAGCCTATTGCCGACTACGTGCTTTCTGTGCTGCTGGAGCAGTCTTTGGCGTTGAATACGCGCCGTGCGAAAAACACTGCGGATTGGGAGCGGGAATCGACTTTGGTGATCTCCCAACCCATGGGGCTGCTTGCAGAGCAAACACTGGGTATCGTGGGTTACGGTGCCATAGGTAAGGCGGTAGCCCAACGTGCAAAAGCATTTGGCATGACGGTGCAGGTTTTGCGCAATGGAAAAGGATCTGCGCAATTGACTGAGGATGGAGCATCCCATGCCAAAGACGTGTCTCAATTGCTTGCTAGCAGTGACCATGTGGTGTTGGCTTTGCCGTTAACAGCCGCGAGCAGGGGATTGATCAATGCCGATGCATTGGCGTATTGCAAGCCGGGCCTGCATCTGATCAATGTGGCTCGTGGGGGCTTGATAGACCAAGATGCACTCAAAGTTGCGCTGGATTCAGGTCTGCTCGGCGCAGCCAGCCTGGATGTGACCGAGCCAGAACCTCTGCCAGAAGATCATTGGCTCTACAGTCACGAGAAGGTCAGGCTCACCCCGCATATTTCTTGGGCCGCAGGCGATGTGCAAGCTGCGACCCGGGACAAGTTTGCCGAGAATCTTCAGCGTTATCGGCACTCCCAAGCTCTATTTGATGTGGTGGATCTAAGCAAAGGCTACTGAGTTGTCTCACCGTTTTTCGCATAAGCATCTGCGAATTACTCGCTTCACCTAAAGCAGCTTGACTGCTGCAATGGTCCTTGTATTTCAGACATCACAAGGACGGTTATGCAAAGAAGACAATTCCATCAAGTGCTGGGCGCTGTTTTTGCGGGTTCCAGCTTGCTGGGCACTTCAAGTGTGAGGGCGCAAGGCAATCGCGTGCAACTGCGCGCAGGCGATCAAAAAGGTGGGTTGAAGGCCTTGCTGGATGCAGCAGGTGAGACCAAGGATTTGCCCTATGACATCAAGTGGAGTGAGTTCCCGGCAGCCGCACCTCTGGCGGAGGCGTTAAATGCCCGGGCCATTGATTTCGGCATTATTGGCGATGCACCCTTGTTGTTTAGTCTGGCGGCGGGTAGCGCTGCCAAAGCATTTGCCGCACAGCGCTCTGATGCCTACGGCACCGCCATTTTGGTACGCCCAGATTCAGCATTCAAATCCGTCAACGACCTTAAGGGCAAAAGCATTGCCACGAATCGCGGCTCGATCGGGCATTTTGTGGCGCTCAAAGCCTTGGATACTGCAGGGCTGCCACTGGACTCCGTGCAGTTCAAATTCATTCCGCCAGCCGATGCCAAGCTGGCGCTGACACAAGGCTCGGTGGATGCGTGGGCAACTTGGGAGCCATATACAGCTTTGGCGGAAACTAGCCAGCATGCACGCGTACTGGTGAATGGACGAGGGTTGTGGAGTGGCTTGAGCTTTTTGGCTGCAACCGATGTAGCTCTCAAAGAAAAGCGTGAAGCCCTGCAGGACTTCAAACAGCGTGTCGCCAGAGCACAAATCTGGTCTTACAAAAATGCAGATGCTTATGCACAATCGCTGGCCAAAATCATTGGCATTCCCGTGGCAGCAGCGACTCTGCAATTTGAGCGCAGAGCCATGCGTTGGCAAGATATTGATGCCGCAGTCATTGCTGACCAGCAGCGCACAGCAGATTTTTATGTGAAAGCACGGTTGCTCAAGCAAAAGCTGGAGGTTGAGGCGACCTTTGATAAGAGCTTCAGGCTTCTTTGAATCGGGCTGGGATTTATCAAAAATTCTGATGCCAGAAACTGGATCGAGTCACCTTCATGGAGGGTGACTACGGACTTCCAGCTTTTATCGAAGGGTGCTGCCAACTACTCAAGGAAACCTGCCATTGAGAAGCTCCCTGCCTTATAGCTCGGATGACCGTTATATGGTGGCTTGCGAAAATTCGTGATGTGAGTGCGAGCAGCCGTAATCGCTGCTTGGCGGTCCTCGATTGTCAAATCTTGAAGTGCGGCAACCGGCCGATAGCTGCCTTGGATCACCGACGACTCTCGGTTGCGGCCATTGTCAGCCTGCGACCTTGAACGACAGCTAACGCGGTTGGCTGACACTGGTGCCGCTGGATATGATGTATCAATAGCCACCCGCTCCGAAACAGGGAAGCTGTGGTTACCCGGGCAGGAAGACGGCCTCACATCCAGCATGCAGCTCCTGGACGAACTGTTGACGTCGCTCGCCAACGCCTGAAGATTGCCTCTCTGCACAGACCTTGAAAGTCTCCAATGTCCAAGAAAATCTTCGTCAACCTGCCCGTCGCTGACCTGCCGAAGGCCAAGTCCTTCTATGAAGCGATCGGCGCCGTCAACAACCCGCAGTTCAGCGACAACACCGCTGCCTGCATGGTCGTCTCCGACAGCATCTACGTGATGCTGCTCACCCACCCGAAGTGGGCCACGTTCACCCAAAAGCCTATCGTCGACGCCCATGCTGCCAGCGAAGTCATGTTGTGCCTGAGCGCCGACGACCGCGCGGCCGTCGACAGCATGCTTGAGGCCGTTTCCGCTCACGGAGGCAAGGCGGACGTGAACCCCTTGCAAGACCACGGCTTCATGTATGGCCGCAGCTTCGAGGACGTAGACGGCCACATCTGGGAAATCATGTTCATGGACATGAGCCACATGCCTCAAGGCTGAAGCAACCTCGACCATCGGCAACGACTGCGTATACTCTCTTTTAGACTGCCTGCGGGGCAAGGGCGCAGGCCGCCTGTTCAGGCCAGTAGCACCGGTTTTTGGACTTCGCTGACAGCCGACTTCTCCGGCATGCGCCGCCTATCGGGGTTTCTGTTTCCTGGCATATTCGTGTATTCACGCTATCGGCCAGAAGCTGCTGGTGACTCTTGCAAAAAGCAGACTTCTATCAAAACTCTACGTTTCTTCGCAACAAACTCACTTGTCAGCGCATTGATGTGGAACAGAAAGTTGCTTGGATCGGCTGCGACGGTTGCTGGGGCCTGTGCTCTACTCTTTGAGTGAGCTTCTCCTGAGACAACGGAATTCATGTTGAGCATTCGAGCCCCGCACAAGAAGAAAGTCAGCTTCATTGATCAGCTGATAGATGGTCTAGTTAAAAGTCTTATCCAGTCTAGATATCTTTTGCTGAAAACCATTGCAGGAGTTGTCTTTATTGCTTCTATATTGATAGCAATTACTTGGCACAATCTGCATGAGTCGTATGACTATCACGTTCAGCGGGGAGTGGATGCATCGGTTAACCAAGCTCGCCTGTTGAGTTATGAGCTAAACACCGAGATGCGGCTTATCGATAACGCTCTAGCGACGATTGCTCAAGAATTCCAGGAGGCTGGATCCACCGCACCTGAGTTTGAGAATGCCGTTATCAATCAGCGGGCCTTGCTGCCTTTTTCCAAGGCCGTGCGCGTGGCTGATGAATCCGGCGTGGTTCGCCTTGGCCTTTCATCTGGCGAACGCCCCTTCTCAATCAAGGAGCGGGGCTACTTCGACGCTTTGAAGCACTCGAACCAGATGGTGATCTCCGAGCCACTGATCAGCCATTCTTTTAGACAATGGAGTCTTGTTTTGGGTCGCAAGCTGGAGTCCCGTGATGGGGCTTTCAAGGGGGCCGTCTTTGTGGTTTTGGAGGTGGAGCATTTCCGCAAATTGTTTGAGACGCTGACACCAGGGGAAGACAGCGCCACCACCTTGCGCTCTGCCGAGGGCCGGGTAGTGGCACGTTACTCCGCTGCTGAACCGACGTCGACGGAAGGTATCGGCGGAACCTTGACATCCTCGGCGCTCAAAGAAACTCGGCGGCTCAACCCAGAGCATGGCTGGTACATCACGCCGACTGCATTGGACGGCATCGAGCGCATTACTGCCTATCAACGCCTTTCAACCCTCTATCCATTGACGGTGTATACAGGTCTGGGCACTGCAAGCTACCTTCAGACTTGGCGCAGTGAAGCGGTGGCCGTGTGGAGCTTGACCGCGTTTTGCGTGCTGCTTATGGCGTTTGGTGCTGGAAGCTTGTTCTTGCATCAGCAGCGGGAACTCGCTGCCAAACTCCAGAACGCACAGCTGCTTAAGGAGCAAAACTTCTTTGTGGAAAATGACCTGATCGGCATGATCAAGGTACGCGATCGCAAAATACTCTGGGCCAACAAAGCCATGGCGCGCATGGTGGGCAAGCGTGTTTCCGAGTTGCTCCAGCAATCCAAGCGCTGCATTTATCCCGACGATGAGACATATGAGCGGATGGGGAGACTTTCTGGCGAGGCACTCAACCACAATAGGCGTTTTCGCTCCGAGGTGCAGCTGCAAAACAGCAGTGGTCAAATCTTCTGGGTCGATGCCAATGCTGCACAGATCACCGATACCGATTCAGTGTGGATTTTCGTGGATGTGGAAGCTCATAAAAAGCGCCAGAAAGAGATTGAATATCAAGCCACTCATGATGCTCTGACGGGGTTGCCTAACCGCCGTCTCGTCATCGCGCAAATGAAACAGTCCATTGCGCTTGCCGATCGAGACCAAGGCACTGTTGCCGTGTGTTTTATCGATCTGGATGGTTTCAAGAGCGTGAACGACACCTACGGACACGACGCAGGCGACATTGTGCTGCAGACAATTGCCGAGAGGTTGAACAGTGCAGTGCGTTCGCATGACTGTGTAGCGAGGCTTGGTGGCGACGAGTTCGTGGTGGTGTTGACGGGGAAAAACAATCGCGAGAACGCGGTAGGCATCATGCAGCGCTGTTTGGACATGGTGCAGATTCCCATCATGGTAGAAGATGGACATGCCGCCATGGTGGGTTGCAGCATCGGCATTGCCTACTATGTAGGCGACAACGAGTCCTGCGACTCATTATTGGAGCGTGCCGATGAGGCCATGTACATGGCAAAGCACGCAGGCAAAGGCCGCATCATCGAGTCTGTTCGGACGCAGGCGAGTGGACCCACATTCGAGCATTCGCCAGTCGCAGCTTGACCCGCGAGCGATGCAATATGAAAAGTGCCTCTTTATGCGGACGAACTCAACGTTGGCTTTGTGTGAATGTTTCAGTGGCTGATCCGGGTCGATCTGCGACTGGCGCAGTCCGGCCAGAAGCGGGCATTGAAAAAATCATGCCGAGGGACTGCTTGCACTCGGAAAGACTCGACTTTGAGCGCGGTGCATTACTTTGGTCCTAGACCTTCCCATGTGCTCCGGGGTCCGTGAGAGAGCTTCCCGATTCGGCCAACCGTAGCTGTATCAATTCCAGCAGTGCCCGGACACGCGCAGTCACGGAATGTCGATGGCTGTATGCCCCCAGCAATTGCAGGGGGGCAGGGCAAAGGTCCAGTGGCACTTCCTGCAATCGACCCGTTGCAAGGTCTTCCTGGCAGGGATAGGCCGCCACAATCGCGAAGCCGATGCCTTGCCGTGCACCTGCCACGGCAAGCTCTCCGCTGTTGACGCGGTAGCGGCTGCGGACCGGCACCTTGACGATTTGCCCTGCAGCGTCCTGAAATTGCCATGGCTGGCCCTTCAGCGCGCTGAGGGTGGTGATGCAGGGCAGAGATTTCAGCTCACGCACATGGCGTGGCATACCGGTCCTGGCCAGCAGGGAGGGGGCGGCAACCACGATGCTGGGCAGGGTGGCGAGTTCCCGGGTGATGAAAGCACTGTCCTCCTGATCGCCTCGGTGGAAGACGATGGAAAGGTCTACGTCTTCTCGAAGCACTTCGAGTCCGGTCATGCGGGTATCGCATTCGAGCTCGATCTCCGGATGGAGGCTGCAGAATTCGGCGAGGATGGGGGCCAGCAACCTTGGTGCCTCGCCGGGCATGCACATCTTCAGAGGGCCACGCAGTTCGCGCTGCACCGCGCCAAGCTCCTCCTGCGTGGAGAGCAGGGCGTCGAGCAAGGGCTTTGCGCGTTCGTAGAGCAATCGACCGGCTTCCGTCATGCGCAGGTGGCGGGTGCTTCGCTCCAGCAGCCGTGTGCCGAGTCTGCGCTCCAGTGACGCGACGTGGCGGCTGACGTTGGACGAGGGCATGGCCAAAAGACGCGATGCACCAGCAAAGCTTTGCTCATCAACAACCGCCGTATAGACGCGTACGGTATTCAGATCGAGTGCATCGCGCATTGATTATCCCGTTTGAGGTATGAAAGCGTCCAAATTTTGCATGCTAGTTCTCTTTGGTGGCGAAATCTAAGATGCCCTTTTTGCTCGATGGAATGCAGTGGGGCGTGCATTGGGCATCGTATGGACAGGAGAGATCTAGCGTGGAAATTGGAATACTTGGCGGTGGCATTGCGGGCTTGAGCGTGGCGCTGGCTTTGCGCAAACAGGGTTACAACCCTCGCGTCTATGAGCGCCGAACGGAGCCGGCAACCATGGGGGCAGGCGTGACGCTTTGGCCCAATGCGAGCTTTGTGCTGGAAGAGCTGGGGCTGCTGCAAGACATCGAGGCCGTTGGCGGTCGGCCGCTGACAATGCGCCGCCAGGATGCCATGGGCAATGCATTGGGAGGCCTCGATATCGCCTTGCTGGACCGGACGATGGGATACCCGACCTACACGGTGCTACGCAGGCACTTGCAGGAGGTATTGCTCGATCACGCAGCCCGGGCCGGGATACCGGTGGAGTTCGGACACCGGGCGATGGCCATCGAGCTGGATGCCAATGGCAAAGCCGTGGCCCATTTCGAGAACGGTGCAAACATCCGCCCGGATCTGCTCATTGGCGCCGACGGTCGTATGGGGTCAGTGGCGCGCAAGTTTGTTGCGGGTGACAACACACCTGTCTATCAGGGCTTCGTGAACTGGATCGGCGTGGCGCAGGGGCAGCATGCGCTGGTGGACGATATTGCGATTCAGGATTTCTGGGGGGCGGGCGAGCGCTTTGGCTGCGTGGCGATTCGACCTCAACTGGTGTATTGGGCCGCAGCGCAGGCACGGCCCCTCAATGAGGCCACGCCCGCCGCAGATATGCGCAAGGAGGCCGAGGACCTGTTTGCGGGATGGCCCGAACCAGTTGCGCATCTCATCCGAGCCACGCCCGCCAATGCCATCCGGCTGATTGCGGTGCATGATCTGGAGCCGCTGCATACATGGAGCCGGGCGAATGTACTGCTGGTTGGGGATGCCGCGCATGCGCCGTTGCCGACTTCGGGGCAAGGTGCCTGCCAGGCACTCGAGGATGCGTGGCATTTGGCCCGGTGCCTGGATGGCGCAAACGGCGGCTTGGACGACATCTTCCAGGCGTTTGCGAATATCCGTGCCTCGAAAACCGCAAGGCTGGCGGAACAGGGCCGGGTGTTCGCGCGCGGGCTGTTCGCCACTGATCCTGAAACCTGTCGCATCCGCAATGAGCGTGCCAAGGCGTCCGATCCTATGCATGACGTGCAGGTCTTGGCTGCCGGATGGGGGCAGGGCCTGCCGATGCCAGGCTGTACCGACGGCACGCCGGCGCAAGGGGGTGGCTTGGGCAGCCTGTACCGTATTGAATGACGTGCGCAGGATTCCACGCGGATAGAAAGCCATGTCTCCAGTGACGAGAGTCGCGCGTCCGGCTGAGCTTTTCTGGATGCAGGATGCGCTTCGTCGGTTTTTATTCAAGCGCCTCTTTCTATGCATCCGGCTAGCGTGCATGTGGGCACCAGCCGGTAAGCGCTGCATGGCAGGCATGGTCCTTGACACTCGAACGACCCCAACGGGTTGAGCTGCGACTGTCGCAGTCCGGGCAGGAGCTGCCGGTAGCTAACGCTCCGCATGCACCGCTGCTGTTACTTTCATGTCACACAGTACAAACGTCACAAAAAGTACTTATGTGTTGCTTAGAGTTCCGGCAGCGGTTGCAGCAAAGCCACCGTCATTCCCTCTGATAAGTTCCGTTCGTATCTCGTCAATGAAAAATCATAAAACGTGCTCGCGTACTCTGGCAATCGTGATTGGCACATTTGTCGCCTCTTCGTCAAGCCTGGCCCTGGCACAGTCTTCCATCACCATTTTTGGCGTAGTGGACGTCGGCATCACCAGTGCCAAGTCCGGCGGCAACAGGCTCAATGCTCTGAACTCCAGCCAAGGCAAGACCAGCCTGATCGGCTTTCGCGGCACGGAAGACCTCGGCGGCGGCAACCAGGCTCAGTTCTGGCTCGAAGGTGGCCTCAGCCCTGACACCGGGAGTGGCGGCAGCAGCGGCTCTCTGGGTTTCGAGCGCCGTTCCACTATCGGACTGGTCAACAATTCCTGGGGTGAAATCCGCCTGGGTCGCGACTACACCCCCAGCTACAACATCTTCACCGCTTTTGGCGGTCCCGACACTACCACCGGCGTGCAGGCCAACCTGTTCCAGACGATCCGCCAGACCGCCTATAACGCAGCCAGCCAAAGCGGCACGGTGGATCGCACGCGCATCAGCAACTCCGTGGGCTACTTCCTGCCGCGCAACCTGGGCGGTGTCTACGGCCAGGTCTCGGTCTCCTTTGGTGATGAAAACGCCTCCAACTCTGGTGCCAGCAAGGCCCGCAGATACGTAGGCGGTAACCTGGGCTATCGCTCCGGCCCGCTGAACGTGGGTATCGGCTACGGCAAGATCGACGGCACTGCAGCCGTGACTTCGCCCAGCGCCATCGCCGCAACCAGCGACCTGGAAGACTTGGCGCTGGGCGCTTCATACAACTTCGGTAGTTTCGTGCTCAATGGCGGATACAACAGCCTGAAGTGGAAACCCGCCAGCGGCGCAACCTCCGGGAAGGTGGACGGCTTCTATCTGGGCGCTACCATCCCCGTCGGGCCAGGCAGCTTCCGCGTCAAGTACGCCAGCGCCAAGTTCAGCGGTAACGCCACAGCCCTCACGCGCAGCGGTGGCAAGACCGACAAGTATTCGATCGGCTATGTCTACGACTTCTCCAAGCGCACCTCTGTGTACGCCGGGGTTGCGCGTGTCAATAACAAGAATGGCGCCAGCATTGGTCTGATTGGTGGCCCTGCAGGTGTAGCCAACACCGGGTCGACTGGTGTGGATATTGGCATCAGCCACTCGTTCTGAGCGGCACAACGCCTCTTTGAGCAAAGAAGTCTCCAAGGCCGGGCAGGCCTTTGCCTCGCCGGGCTTGCTTTTTGGGGACTTCCATCTTCCTCTCAAGCCATACTCGCCATGCGCCATCTCACTTCTTCATCCTGCCTGATGGCAGCGACTGCCGCCGCAGTTGCCTTGCTCAGCGCCTGCGCCGACACCCGCCCGCTCCAGTCCGCAAGCCCCGAGACGGTCATGCAGACCACCGGCGTTGGCAGCATCAGCGCCGTCGTCACCCGTCAGGACGTCCAGTTCGACGACAAGTTCTATTTCCCCTACGAAGGCCACCATCCCGGCACCAAGGCCGATTTCCCAAAGGGCTTTCTGCCTGCCTATGGCTCGGGCCTGGCCTTGAAAGGCAGGCGCGCCGACGGCACGCTGGAGTTCTACGCCATCACCGATCGCGGCCCGAATGCCACTACCGGTCCGGTCACGCAGATCACCGACGGCTCCAACCCCACGGGCTTCGCCAGTTCCACGGTGTTTCCTTCGCCCAACTTCACGCCGTCCATCGGCGTGATCACCCTCGGCAAGGACGGAGCCAGGCTCGTCTCGACCTTGCCGCTCAAGTTCAGCGCCGCGCAGAACGCTAATGGTCGTGTGCAGCCACGGGGCATCACAGGCAACACGGGCGAGCAAGTTCTGGACGACTCCTTCACTTATCCAGGTAAGGCCAAGGGCTACAGTGAATTCGGTCTGGACACCGAATCCGTGGTGGTGGATGCCGCACGCAATGTGCTGTGGGTTTCCGACGAATACGGCCCCTTCATCGTGAAGATCGACCCGGCCACCGGCATCATCCTGAAGAAATACAAGCCCGGCACTGGCACGGCCGATCTGCCTGCCATCCTCGCCAAACGCCGCGCCAACCGTGGCATGGAAGGGCTGAGCATCGATGTGGCCAGTGGCAAGCTGCACGGTTTCCTGCAAAGCCCGCTGAACGACGGCAAGGCCGACTACACCACTGCTGCCGTTCCTGATGCGACCGGCAAGTCGGAAAACGTGCGCGACTATGCCCGCTTTGTGCGCTGGGTGGAGTTTGACCCGACTACCGAGAAAACCCGTTTGTTTGCATTGCCCGTGGACGGCAGCTGGTACAGCCAGGGCAAGACCGGCAACGCCAAGCTGGGTGATGTGGTCTCGCTGGGCAATGGGAAGTTCATCGCCATCGAGCAAGGCACGGGCAAGGACAAAAAAGTCTTTAACGATTTGGTGCTGATCGAGTTTCCTGCCAACGCTACCGACATCACTGCGCAGGGCTCCGACCTGGAAAAGAGCAGCCTGACCGGCAAGCCGGTCAATGGCTCGGACTATTCCAAGGTAGTGGCGCTCAAGAAGACCCGGCTCTTCAACTTGAACGCCACCGGCTGGGTGGCCGAGAAGGCCGAGGGTCTGGCACTGGTCAATGAGTACACGTTGGCGCTGACCAACGACACCGACTTCGGTGTCTCGCTGGCCGTGCTGGACGCCAGCGGCAAGGAGATCGAAGGCTCGGATGTCACCAAGTGCATGGTGGATGCCGACGGCAAGATCGTGAATGATGGCCAATGCGCCAAGGGCGCGGCGAGCCTGCGCTTCACCACCAATGACGTCAACGATCGCGCGCAGCGACTGTGGACCTTCAGGTTCAGCAAGAAGTTGAGCGAATACGGCGCTCTCTGAAGGGCAGCGGCTGCACAAGCCGCTCTGTGCTATAGCCCAGGGCACCGTACCGGAGCCAGTAGGCCCGCTCGCACGAAGGCCGTGTTGACGCGGCGCACAGCGACTTGCGCTCGCGCTCCAACGGTCTGGATATCCAGTGCGACCCGGGCCAGACCGTGACAGCCGCCAGGCCCAAAATTGAGATGCGCATCAAATGTGCGAGCGCATGCCTAATTCGGGCGACTACGGGGCTAACTGCTCTCGCAAGGTTGCCAATATTTCTTCAGAAAGCGCCGGGTTGCCCGCTGCCGTGGCGCGAGCGAGAACCAAGGCTCCAACCATGCTGCTGAGCGTCACGATAGTCTGAGTACGTTTGGCTGCGTCATCACCTGGGAGCACGCCCATAAAGCGCTGGATATTGCGTTCCACTCCCTGGGCAAAAACCTCCGACATCTCCGGCCCCGCTCTTGCTGCATCTGCTGCCAATGCCGCAGCAGGGCAGCCCTCTCCGGGGTGATCGCGATGCGTCGCAGAAAGATAGCCATGCACCAGCGCGCGGAGTCTGGTCGCAGGCGCGCCATCCGCCTTCGAGGACTCCAGTCCGTCTAGCGGCGTGATGGTCCATTCAAATGCACGCAGGCAGGCCTCGCGTGCGAGAGCATCCTTGGACTCGAAGTGCCGGTACAGCCCGCCATGTGTCAAGCCCGCATCGCGTGTGATCTCTGCCACGCCCACGCCATCCAGGCCCTTTTCTCGATAAAGGCGCGCAGCGGCATCCACGATTCCTTCGCGGTTCTCGGCGGCCTGTGCTTTGCTCACTTTCATACGTTAGATGATACTCATCATCAAAACTCATTTATGATTGCGGCCATCATCAATAAAGTTGGGCTCAGCTCCTGGGTTCAATAGCGGAAGGTGCAGCATGGGTCGTCGGGTAGTCATCACCGGTTTGGGCTTGGTCTCTCCTCTGGGGTGCAATGTGGAGCTGGCCTGGCAACGCCTGCTGGCCGGCCAGTCCGGGGTACGCGCCTTGAGCGCCGGTGTGGGTGAAGGCTCAGGCGTCTCCATCGCCGGGCGGGTGCCAGGCCTGGAGGAGGATCCGCAAGCCGGCTGGAGCCCCGAAGCCGTGATCTCGGCCAAGGAGCTACGCCGCATGGATCGCTTCATCGCATTTGCATTGGGGGCGGCAGACCAGGCGCTGGCGCACGCACAATGGGCGCATCCAAGCGTCGAGCAACAGGAGCGCGCGGCTACCGTCATCGGCTCCGGCGTGGGCGGCTTCAGTACCATTGTTGAAGCGGTGCGAACCACGGATGGCAAAGGGCCGCAGCGCTTGTCGCCTTTCACCGTGCCGGCGTTCCTGGCCAATCTGGCTTCGGGGCAGGTGTCGATCAGGCACCAGCTCAAGGGGCCGTTGGGTGCTCCGGTGACGGCTTGTGCAGCCAGCATCCAGGCCATTGGCGATGCGGCACGTCTGATTCGCAATGACGAAGCGGACATGGCGCTTTGCGGCGGTAGCGAAGCCACGATCGACCGAGTTGCGCTCGGCAGCTTTGCTGCGGCAAAAGCAGTGACCGCCTTCTGCGGCGGCGATCCCGCGAAGGCTTCCCGACCTTTCGATCAGGCACGGGACGGTTTTGTCATGGCCGAAGGTGCGGGCCTGCTGGTGCTGGAGGCACTGGATCATGCGTTGGCGCGCGGCGCAAAGCCGCTGGCCGAGGTCGTGGGCTATGGCACCTCTGCCGATGCATACCATGTCACCTCCGGGCCCGAGGATGGATCAGGCGCCGCGCGATCGATGCGCGCCGCGTTGCGACAGGCACAGTTGCAAGCTCGTGATATTCAACACCTGAATGCTCACGCAACCTCCACTCCCGTTGGTGACCGAGGTGAGTTGGCAGCCATTCGTCAAGTGTTTGGAGCAGGCCCCGGCCCCTCCATCACGGCCACCAAATCAGCCGTGGGTCACATGCTGGGTGCTGCTGGCGGAGCTGCTGCGATCTTCACCGTATTGGCCTTGCGCGACCAGATCGCGCCACCCGTGCTCAACCTGGAGCATCCAGACCCTTTGGCGGACGGACTGGACCTGATCGCCGGGAGTGCGCGTGCCCATGCAATGGAGCACGCCATGCTCAACGGATTTGGTTTCGGCGGTGTAAATGCGTCGTTGATTCTGAAGCGATTTACTGCCTGAGCCATACCTCTATCTGAGGCCTCATCAGGTCATATCGCACATGCGGCTCTTGGTCGATCACGCAGGCTTCTCACCCGAACGAATGCCAATGGCCGCTAGTGCGGGACCTATAGAAGCCTGCGTCAGCAGACGTTCGATGCAAGCAGCCAGTCGGCTGGCGGCTGCTTCAGGGGCTCTGTCGAAATAGAGCTTTTGTTCACAAGCCGACGTTCGGGATGAAGGCAGAGTAGTGCACAGTCATGTTGTCACCATAGCCAAGAAGACGGCGATCAACAGCCCTAAATAAACCTTCGCGTGAACTCGGTCTGGAATACGCCCGATCCACAGCGATGCTGCATGGATACCAATCCAGGAACCGGCCACGAGCACAGCAGCAGCTCGTATGTCGATATAGCCGAGGTGCCACTCTCCAAGAGGTAGAGGAGATTGAGTGGACAGGACGATGTAAGTCCCTGTTCCTGCCAGCGCGACGGGCAGTGATAGCGGATTCGCCATGGCGGTAGCTCGTGTCATTTCGATTCCACGGCGGCGCATCAAGGGAACGGTCATCACGCTGCCGCCGACCCCTAGCAATGCAGCAACCCAGCCGATAACCAGTCCGGACAGTGCATTCGCCAGCGGCCCAGGACGGTGCTGCTTTGCTGCGGGCTGAGCAAGAAATCCAGGCCTCAACCAACAGTCCAGAATGGTCAGTGCCAGATAGGCCGCAAAGGCCCAGCGCAGCCATTCGCTTTGAACAACGGTTGCCGCAAGTGCGCCAAGTACGGCCCCCGAGCCAATGGGGCCCAGCAAAGGCCTGACATCCCTCCAATCCACGGTTCCTGCGCGTTGGTGACGCCAAGTAGCGAGGAGCGCACCGAAGACCATCACGCAGGTGGATGTTGCAACGGCAATCTGCATGGCCGATTGTCCCACTGCGCTGTCTGAGGCATTCGGTGTAGACAACAAGCGGTACAGCAGAGGCACCACCACGAATCCGCCACCAAAACCAAAGAGAACGGTAGTGACGCCCGTCACACATCCGCAGACCGCCAACAACAAATACAACGACACGAAAAACTCCATTGATGCAGGAGCCGTCACAGTAGATGGCTCTGGAGTGGCGCGCTTTCGATGTTTGGTCAACAATATTTGCATTTCAGCCATTCGCTTCTTGCAGTCTTGTTGTGCGCAATCAATCATTGAACTCCCTCGATGCCACGCCTCGCGCCGTTGTGGCCATTGGCACCGACTACGCGCCTGGCACCGTTCTGGATACCCATAGCCATCGCCGAGCACAGTTCCTCTATGGCGCGACCGGATTGATGGAGGTCGGTACTGACGATGGCGCCTGGGTGATACCTCCCCACTGTGGTGTGTGGATTCCAGCAGGCAAGCCGCACAGGGTGAAGATGGTGGGAGTCAACACTCGAAGCCTGTACGTTGAGCCTGATGAGGTACCACGGAGCCAATCGCATTGCGAGGTACTGGCCGTGTCCCCGCTGCTACGGCAACTGCTCATCGAAGCCATCGACTTGCCGGCGCTGTACGACGAGCGCGGTCGCGATGGCGTGCTGATGTCGCTTTTGCTGCTGGAGGTCGGCCGCGCTGAAGCGCTGCCGTTCTTTGCGCCGCTACCGCGAGATGAACGGCTGGCGACTCTGTGCATTGCTTTTCTTCACCAGCCCGACGTGCGCTTGTCGCCACTGGCCTGGGCACAGCAGTTGCACCAGGGTGAACGCACCTTCAGCCGGTTCTTTCGCTCGCAAACCGGAATCTCGTTTTCAGAGTGGAGAAGCCAGGCGTGTCTTCTTTTTGCGATGTCCAAGCTGGGGACCGGCGATTCGGTGACAACCGTGGCGCTTCAACTGGGCTATGACAGTCCGGGTGCCTTCTCCACGATGTTTCGCAAGAGGCTCGGGAGCAAGCCGTCAAACTTCATGGCGACAGAGCGGTAAGGCGCTTTTTGCGCTGGTGCTTATGTAGAAGCGCAGGTTTCAGTGCTGCACAACTTGCTGGTCATGCAAATCTCTCAGCACTTGTCGGATATAGCGACCTGCGGCTTGAACCCCGGACATATCTACGCCGGTTTCATAGCCCATGGCATGCAAGGCATGGACCAGCTTTTCGGTGGCCAGATTGCCTGAAGCTCCCTGGGCATAGGGGCAGCCGCCCAGGCCGGCCACAGAGCTATCGAAAATGCGCAGTCCCATCTCCAGAGAAGTGCAGACATTGGCTTCCGCCATACCATAGGTATCGTGAAAATGGCCCGCCAGGCGCGCGCTGGGAAGGTCCCTGAGGCACACTTCCAGCAACTTGCGTGTGGACTCGGGCGAGCCGCGGCCAATCGTATCGCCCAGAGAAATCTCATGGCAGCCCATGGCCAAAAGCTCTTGCGCAACCTGCAAGACTGCCTCTGCAGCAACATCGCCTTCATAGGGACAGCCCAGCACGCAGGACACATAGCCACGCACAGGGACGCCGGCCTCCAGCGCCTTCTGCACCAAAGGCCTGAAGCGATCCAGACTCTGCGCAATGCTGCAATTGATATTGCGTTGCGAGAAGGTTTCCGAAGCCGCGCCAAAGACCGCCACCTCATCACAGCGAGCAGTCAGAGCAGTTTCCAGTCCTTGCAGATTGGGCGTCAGTGCGCTGTAGCGAACTCCAGGGCTACGGTCGATCAAGGCCATGACTTCGGCGCTGCCGGCCATTTGCGGCACCCATTTGGGCGACACAAACGAAGCCGCTTCGATAAAGCGCAGGCCTGCGCGGCTGAGCTGATTGATCAGCTCGACCTTGGCATTCAATGGCACAGGCAGCTTTTCGTTTTGCAGGCCGTCGCGTGGCCCGACTTCCACGATCTTGACCCGGCGCTCTGATGCATTCAACATTGCTGCCCCTCGCTTTCAGAACAGCTTGAGCAGCGCAGGAACGCTGAGCACGGCTGTGTAATAGCCCATGAACTGCACGCCGGTGTTAAAGCCGAAGGTGCGTGAGAGCAGGCCCCCCATGAGGCCCATGGTCAAGATCACCAGCAGACCCAGCAGACCGCCTTCCCAGACGCTGATCACGATGATCAGGCCGACAAAGGTAGCGATGATTGCTTCATGGCTGACTTTGCGCGAGACGAACATTGCAGCACGGCGCGCGTAGTTCATTGCAAACGGATAGGACACCACTGCGGCAAGCAACACCGACAACATGCCGTAGCCCAGAAACTCCCAGTGGCTCAGCAGGTTGTGCAGATTGTGGGTCTGGCCCGTAGCAGCATCTACCGTAAAGCGTGGAGGCGCATTGAACAACGGTGCAGCCGGGCCGGCAGCCACAGGACTCAAGGGCAAACCAAAGGCGATTAGCGGGATCAGCGCTTCAGCAATGTAGGTGGCTTCTGTCACGCCGTTACGAGCGCTCAGCACCGTGGTCAGGCGGTGATAAGCGTGTTTGATGCGAGAACCCACCAACTCTCCCAACACCACGGTCATGGCCACAGGGCTGAATACAAAGGTTGCGCTGGAAATGGCGGCGGTCGTCAAAGTCCAACGTGTCTGGGTGCGATCCAGCACCTTGAGAGGGTTGGGGAAATAGCCCGACCAACCTTTGACATCAGGAGCCAGGTTGAACTGGCGAACCTTGTCGCGCAACATGCTCTTGCGGCCTGCGGGCGCCATGACGGTAAAGAGATCGGCGACCAGAGGTCCAATTGCGATACCCAGGAAGTAGCTGATGCTGAGCTTGGTGTCGTACTTGGCAGTCAGTGCCTGCAGAGCCAGAATCACCACCACAAAAGGCACGAGCAAAGCAATTGCACCCCAGCGGCCTTTGGAGAAATAAGCAATCAGCACGGCTGCGGCCAGAAAAATCCAGGGTGCAGTCTTGGTAATGGTTGAGCCGAACGGCGCCAGCATCACGGCAAACAGCACCGCCAGCGGCACGGCGACAAAGGCCGCGACGATGGCACCCGAGACCATTTTGCGCAAGGCAATATGCGGCACGCCAAGTTTGCGCAGCAAGTCTGCATCCTGTAGCAAAGGCGTGGCGAGTGTATCCCCGGGAATGCCCAGCAGCGCTGTCGGAACAGCATGGGTCATGTGTTTGGCAACGGCACCAGCCAGAAAGAAGGTAAAGACGCCTGCAGGCGGAACGCCGAGCAAAACGACAAGCAGGGTGAGTGGTGCGAGTGTCGTGGTTTCGTCGGTGCCGGAAATCAGTCCGATTGCAGCAAAGACGATGGCGCCGATCAGGCCCATGCCCGCAGCGACGCCGATTTGTTCAATGAGTTGAGGATCCATGCCGTGTACTCCTTGGGTTATTGGCCATCACGGCTTTGGGAGGCCTGGGGCGTGACGAAAAGCTCGTAGAGCTTGAGTTCCTTGAGCTCCTGCACCACGACTGGGGGCAGGTCAGACACCGAACCAAGACCACCGGGCTGCTGCTCCAGCTCACGCAGCACCTCGGCGCGCCATTCAGGGTTGCTGGAGATGTCTTCTTCGGTCACCACACGTTTGGGGGGGAAGATGCGGGCGCAAATAACGCCAGCCAGCACACAGCCGGCCAGGCCTGCGAGCATGGCGTAGGCATGAGCCAGCTGTTTGGACTCGACCACCGAGCTTAGCCAACGGCTGGCTGCAAAAAATCCGAGCACGCTGATGCCGATGCCAATCAGGATGGACCAGCTCAGGTGCTTGAGGTCGACGGTATCACCCCAGACCTCAGCGAGTTGCCAGTGCGAGGCTTGCTTGTCGGAACTCATAGCCTTGTCTCCTTGCTTGTTGTTGTTCCCGTTTCGGGTAAAAAAAGCCTCGCATGGATGTGCCTGGCGAGGCTGAGGATGCTTAGCGCTGGGCGCGAATTTCTTGCAGCACTTCCAGTGCGCGATCGGTGCGCACGTCATGCTCGGCAGCCAGGCGCTTGGCGACGATCTCTACTTCTTCACCCATGGCGCCTGCGACCAGCGCAATATTGCGAGCGTGAAGTGCCATATGGCCGCGCTGAATGCCTTCGGTGGCCAGCGCGCGCAAAGCACCCAGGTTCTGGGCCAGACCCACGGCGGCGGCAATCTCGCCCAGTTCCTGGGCAGACTTCACCTCCATGATCTTGAGCGCCAGGCGCGCCAGCGGATGGGTCTTGGTGGCACCACCCACCAAGCCCACGGGCATGGGCAGCTCGATGGTTCCCACCAAAGCGCCGGCATTGTCTTTTTCCCAGTGCGTCAGCGAGGTGTATTGGCCGTTGCGGCTGGCATAGGCATGGGCACCGGCTTCCACCGCACGCCAATCGTTGCCTGTAGCGACGATGACGGGGTCGATGCCGTTCATGATGCCCTTGTTGTGGGTAGCGGCGCGGTAGGGGTCAATGGCTGCGAAAGTGTAGGCGTCGAGCACGCCTTCAATAATTGCTTCGCCGCTGCGCTCTTTGGTGGCCAAGGTTTGTGGTGTCAGGCGTACACGAGCACGGGCCAGGCGCAGATCTGCCAGGTTCGAGAGAATGCGCAGGCGCACCGAACCACCGGTAATTTTCTCCACCAGTGGCGAGACTGATTCGGCCATGGTGTTCACGGTGTTGGCACCCATGGCATCGCGCACGTCCACGATCAAGTGCATCACGACCATAGGGCCGCGTGGAGAATCGGGGAAGACATGGACTTCGATGTCCTTGCAGCCACCGCCCAGGCTGATCAGCACCTTGTCTCGACTATTGGCTTGCGCGAGGATCTCATCGCGGGCCTTGAACAACGCCAGTCTTGCGCCATAGGGGTCGCTGATGCCGACGATTTGCACCTGTGCACGCATCAGCGGCAAGGTGCTCGATGTTTCAAAGCCTCCGTCTTCACGGGCCAGCTTGGCCATATACGATGCAGCTGCAATGATGGAGGGTTCTTCCACTGCGAGCGGAATCAGCACATCGCGGCCGTTGATGCGGAAGTTGCCTGCGACGCCCATGGGGAGTTCGAACGTACCCACCACATTTTCGATCATGCCGTCAGCCAAGGTGGCGGGCAGGGCGCCCGCTTGGGTCAGTAGATTGCGTTCCTCGGTGCTGAGATTGCATGCGGTGGCGACATGCTCCCAGCGCTGTGCGGGGGTGAGAGCTCGGAAATTTGGAAGACGCGAATCGACGGCCATGAAAACTCCTACAGATCCAAATCTGGATATCAATACAAGGGGACGGTTGGCCGAGAATTTATTCAAACTGTACCTTTTAATACAGGTACAGTTTGCAAGAACAGTACTGCCGCAATGCAACATTGGACCCATCTGCATACATACTGGCGGCTCACGATCCAGGAGACTTGAATGGCGGGTGGTAGCAAGCGTCAGGCCCCTATTGCAGAGCGTTTAGCTGATTTGATAGGGCAGCAAATAACCGATGGCGTGTATCGTGCAGGGGACAAGCTGCCGTCCTTGCGTGAGCTGGCGCATTTGCACAGTTACGCCAAAAACACCGTAGTGGCCGCCTTTGATCTTCTCGTCTCACGCGGCTTGGTGGAGTCCCGGCGCGGCGCTGGCTTTTATGTTCAACCGCAGGTCCGCCATGCGGTTCAGGATGAAGACGCAGGGCAGCTCAATCGTGCGATGGATGTGGTCTGGTTGATGCGCGAGCAACTCAAGACCCAGCCGGATGCTGTGGCGGTTGGCGATGGATTTCCGCCCATAGAGTGGCTGGCCGATATGCGCATGGATCGCTATCACCAGAAAGTGGTGCGAACCGGACTAGGGTCCTTGTTTCGCTATGGCAGCCGCTTTGGCTATGCGCCGCTGCGCGACAGCCTGGTGCGCAAGCTGGGCGTGTTCGGCCTGGGAGTTACGCCTCAGCAACTGGTCCTGACCCAAGGTGCGAATGAAGCCATGGATCTGGTGATTCGCTACTTCGTTCCGCCTGGTGCGACGGTACTGGTAGACGATCCTGGCTACTATTTGCTGTTTGGCAAGCTCAAGCTGGCAGGGGCGCGCGTGTTGGGCGTCCCCAGGCAAGCCGATGGCCCCGATGTCCAGGCTTTGGAGCAGTTGCTATTGATCGAGCGCCCGCGCTTGTTCTTTACCCAGTCTCTGGCGCACAACCCCACTGGCTCGGACATCAGCGCTGCCAAGGCCTACCGCGTCTTGCAGCTTGCAGAACGGCATAACCTCTTGCTGGTAGAGAACGACCCATTGGCCGATTTCAAACCGACCTCGTCAGTGCGTTTGTCCACGCTGGACCAGCTGGAGCGCACGATTTATATAGGCAGTTTTTCCAAGTCGTTTTCTGCAGCCCTTCGCGTGGGATTCATCGCCTGCAGTGATGCTTTAGCCAGCGACCTGGCAGATTTGCGGTCACTGATCCATGTGAGCGGGTCCGAATACTGCGAGCGCATGGTTGATGTGATGCTGCGCGAAGGCCATTACGAGCGGCATCTCGTGCGATTGCGCCAACGTTTGGGCAAGGCAACGGAGCAGGCGCTGGATTGGTTGGAGATGCACGAGTGCGAGGTGTTTGCGCGTAACCCTCAGTCGCTATACCTATGGGCCACGTTCCCCGGCAATCCCGATGCCGTGCGTCTAGCCGAGCGTTTGCTCGCCCACAAAGTCACCATGGCTCCGGGCCATGTTTTCAACCTCGATCCGAGCCAGACATCGCCTTGGTCGCGCTGCAATGTAGGTGCCATGCTGGACCCTCGCTTTGAGGTGGCCTATCGAGCAATGCAGGAGGTGCGCTAATCGCTTTTGCATAGCTTTGCGCAACTCATTGCTTGGAGTCAAAAGAGGAGAAGTGGCCTTGGTTGAGAGCCGCCTTCCCTGGATTGATCAACGCTACGGGCTTATGGCAGCCGATTGCGGTCGCTGGCCTTAATTGACCATCATTCCGATACGCGAGGACCGGCCTGCTTGTGCTAACCATCGGTAGCAAACGACCTGTTGCTGTCGTTCGTGCTTCGTCAACAGGTGTCTGTTGTGCAGCGGTTGTCGCTGCTCGTAGTCGCAACGCTTCCTAACGGTCACCGTTCCATACCGGCCATCCGAGCATCGACGCGTGGGACTGCCCAATGACGGGTTTCAGGTGTGTAGCGGACAGCGACCATCAAGTGCAGGCAGATAGGTCGCTGGATGTCTGCTGTCACGTCGCGCGAACAGGAGCTTGCGACCCGTTGCGGTCAATCAACCTGTCGCCGGCAACGTCTTCTGTGCAGCGATTGCAGCTGCATATGGCCTCTGGGCGAACTACCGGTCAGCACCTCATAGCAGTCATTCTGAGCGCTAAGACAGTCACATCTCCAGTGACTGTATTCAGGTCAGCAACAGCCCATCGCTAACAAGCTGTCTTCGGAGATTCTGGAAGTCCGCTATATCGGCTCACGAATAGGCATTCGTCGCCCCCTCGCGGTCCATCGCCAATTCAACGGATGATCATCTTCGTCGGTGACTATCAAAGCACTGAGTGAACTTGCGATTGCTGCGATTTCTGACGTTGAGAGTTGCTCGGGTCATCAAAGCCTTCGATGTAATTCATGGTGAGCTTCCCTCGTCTGAAACAAAGAAAGGGTTTCCATTTACCATCTACGCTGATTTCCGAATCTGCTTCCCCGATTGCCATCTCGATAGTGGCTCCTGTAGCGGGATTGACCACTGCATAAGGTGAAGTTCTACTCCGCAAATTTGTATCTGCCTCGATGAGGGTGCACCAATCCTTGAGCTCAATAGCAGGCTGATTGCGTGGTCTTTCGGCCGCCTGTGCGCCCTGTTCATGATCGATTTCGCAAGTGCAACTCATACTTGACGCCTCTGTCTATGCAAAAACGACCGATTCAGCGCGGCCGATCGGCCAGCACCCATAACGCTGAGTTGGCTCACGCCTTCGGCGCCGCGGAGCATGCGCAGCAGACGAAGCAAAGCACCACACAGGAATCGCCGGAGCGCTCGAATGCAGCACCTCCGTGCTGATGCGAAGCTGAAAACCAACTCGCAGTGTTGCCGGCCCTAAGCTCGCTCACCGCTCGATCGTCCTCTCCAATAGGTCTTCCAGCCAGTCCGCGAATACTTGAACACGGCGCGAAAGGTGCTGCCGATGCGGATAAAGCAGGGTCATCGGCAGCGGCTCGGCCCGGTAGTCTGTCAGCACTTCAACCAGCTCGCCGGCCTCCAGATGAGTGCGGACGTCATAGGCGGGGATCTGGATAAGCCCGAGCCCCGAAAGGCAGCAGGCGATATAAGCTTCTGCATTGTTGACCGTGACTCGCCCACGCATCATCAGGGTTCGCATGTCATCGCCCTCGATCCACTCCCATGGCCCCACCCGCCCGGTTGAGGGCGAGGCGTAGTTCACTGCCCAATGGGGGGCGAGATCCCTCGGCGTCTGCGGCGTGCCATGCCGCTCCAGATACGCTGGACTGGCAACGTTGATGAGCGGCAGGGTTCCAATGGCTCGGGCGATTAGCCCGGAATCGCTCAAAGGCCCGACGCGTAGGACGCAGTCAACACTTTCCTCGATCAGATTGACCGCACGGTCGGTGATGCCCAGGTCAATGTCGATCCGGGGGTAGAGGTCGAGGAATCCGGGCAGCGCCGGTGCGATGATGAGACGGCCAATGCGCCCTGGTGCATCGACCCTCAGCTTACCGGAGGGCTTGGCCTCGTTCTGCCGGAACAGGTTTTCAGCTTCCTCAACATCGGAGATGAGGCGTTGGCACCGTTCGTAGAAGGCTTCGCCGTCTTGGGTAGGCGAGACTTTGCGCGTGGTGCGATGCAATAGACGGGCGCCGACGCGCTCCTCCAGCTCCCGAACGGCTGCGGAAACAGAAGAACGTGGGACGCCCAGTGTGTCGGCGGCACGGGTGAAATTCGCACACTCGACGACGCGAGCGAAGATGCGGAACAGGTCAATGCGATCCAAAACGCGGCTGCTTCAATTAGATTAATTTTCTGACAAGTGATGTCAGAATGATAGTCTTTATCTTGAAATACTAGACGATATCCTTGCTAATCGAAGTAGCCACGGGCGTGGCTGCAAGTTGACAAAGGAGATCGTTATATGGCCGACCACAGCATCAAAGGCAAAGTTGTCATTATCGCAGGCGGAGCAAAGAATCTAGGTGGGCTGATCGCTCGCGATCTCGCAGCTCAGGGGGCAAAGGCCGTGGGTATTCACTACAACAGTGCCGCCACCAGAGCTGAAGCCGAAGCGACTGTCGCCGCCGTGCAGGCCGCCGGCGCACAGGCTGTCGCCTTCCAGGCCGACCTGACCTCGGCGAGCGCGATGGAAAAACTGTTCACTGATATGGTCACGGTGATCGGGCGGCCGGATATCGCCATCAACACCGTCGGCAAGGTGCTGAAGAAGCCGATGATCGAGACCAGCGAGGCAGAATACGACGAGATGGCGGCCGTCAACTCTAAGACCGCCTTTTTCTTCCTTAAGGAGTCTGGCCGTCACGTCAACGACAACGGCAAGGTGCTGACACTCGTCACCTCGCTGCTCGGTGCCTATACGCCCTTTTACGCAAGCTATGAGGGCATGAAGGCTCCGGTCGAGCACTTCACCCGTGCAGCCTCCAAGGAGTTCGGCGAGCGAGGCATCTCGGTCAATGCAATCGGCCCCGGCCCGATGGACACGCCATTCTTCTACCCGGCGGAGGGGGCGGACGCTGTCGCTTATCACAAGAGTGCGGCGGCGCTGTCCAAATTCTCGAAGACAGGCCTCACCGCTATCGAGGACATCGTGCCGTGGGTGCGGTTGCTGGTTTCGGATGGCTGGTGGATGACTGGCCAGACCATTCTGGTTAACGGCGGATACACCACGAAATAAAGGCGAAGGCGTAAGGGGTTCACATGCACATGCTGTTGACGATCATAGGGGGCGTTGTCTTGTTTGGCGTTTTCGCCCTGTTCGGGAGGCTCTGGGGCGGCGATGTGGCCGGGATCGCTTTGGGCGTGAAGTGCTTCATTCCCATCTGGCTCGCCATCTCGCTCGTCAACATGTGGGTGGGCGTGAACCATGCCGGTTATTCGGTGCAGGATGAATTGCCGATCCTGCTCTTGGTCTTTGCGGTTCCGGCAGCGCTTGCCGCCGTTGCCATTTGGCGGCTGTCATGACAACGGGGGCTGCAGCACACAACGGCGACCATCATCCGCTCCTGCGTCGGCGTGACGGGCACCATGCGCGTGTTACCTATGAGGAGTTGTTCTTTGATCTCGTCTATGTCTTCGCGGTAACGCAACTCAGCCATGGGCTGCTGCATGATCTAACGTCGGCGGGCGTGATCCAGACGCTGATTCTCTGGTTCGCCGTCTGGCTTGGCTGGCAATACACCTGTTGGGTTACGAACTGGTTCGATCCTGAGAAACCACGCATTCGCGGCATTCTGTTCACCACGATGCTTTCGGCGCTGGTCATGGCCTCGTCTATCGACGGAGCCTTCGAGGAGCGCGGCCTCGTCTTCGCGCTCAGCTATGTGGCGATACAGGTCGGACGAACTGCCTACATCGTCTTCGAGTTAGGTACGAATCATCCGCTGTCGGCCAATTACCGGCGCATGTTGGGCTGGCTGACGATCTCCGCCTGCTTTTGGATTGGCGGCGCATTCGCCGAACAGTGGGAACGTGCAGCGCTGTGGACGGTCGCGGTTGCCTGCGAGTACCTTTCGCCGATGTTCGGCTTCGCACTGCCAACCCTGGGGCGCTCCAGCACCCACGACTGGACGATCGAGGGCGGCCATCTGGCGGAACGCTGCCAGCTTTTCGTCATCGTCGCCCTGGGCGAGACGCTACTGGCGACCGGAGCGATGCTTGCCGAAACGAAGCATTGGGACGCACCGATTCTGTCGGCCATGCTGGCGACCTTTGCGGGCACGCTCGCCATGTGGTGGCTTTATTTCGGAACGTCAAGCAAGGATGCCACCGCAACCATCACGCACTCCAACGACCCCGGCCGCATCGGTGCCTATTTCCACTACGTCCATGCGATCCTTCTGGCGGGCCTTATCGCGACGGCGGTCGGAAACGATCTGGTCATGGCGCATCCGCATGACCATGTACAACTGGCTCATGCGTTAATCCTTTCGGCCGGCCCGGCGATCTATTTGATCGGTAGTGCCGTGTACAAAAGAATCGTCTATGGCCGAGTTCCGATCTCTCATACTGCGGGCGTCGTCGCACTTGCCGCGCTTATTCCAGTATCGCTTCAGGCCGATCTACTGACGGCAGGATGGCTGACCAGCGCCATCATGTTGGTCATCGGCATCTGGGAAGGGCGGATTAAACAACTCCGCTCGCTGCCCGGCATTGCCAGTCACTGAGGAACTGATGGCGATGCCCAGACAACGAGGCGCGAGCCAGTCGGACATCGAGAATATCGTGAACTTCTGGCGTTCGTCACAAGGCCACTGGTTTTCCAAGAGCCCGCGCTTCGACAGGCGCTTTCGTGATGCTTTCCTGCCATTACACGATGGTGTCGTGGCGCGACGGCATGATGACTGGATCGAAATGCCGAATGGCGCGCTGGCGCTGGTAATCCTGACCGACCAGTTTCCGCGCAACGCCTATCGCGGGACGTCGCGCATGTACGCAACCGATCCGCTTGCCAGGCACTATGCGCGGCAGGCGCTTGAAGCAGGTCATCTGGATCGTGTTGAGCCAGCGCTACGCTTGTTCTTCTGCCTACCCTTCGCGCATTCCGAAAAGCTGTCAGATCAGGACATTTCCGTCCTGCTCAATGCGAAGTTAGGCCAACCTTGGCTAGAACATGCGGAAGGCCATCGCGACATCATCCGACACTTTGGTCGCTTCCCGCACCGCAATCCGATTCTCGGTCGCACTATGACGCCAGAAGAAGTAGCCTTCCTCAAGTGCGGCGGCTTCCGGGGATAAGAAGCAGTGGGCCGCCAGGCCGATCCGGCAAAGCCGGATCAGAGGTTTCCGATGGGCGCCAAGTATCACGGGGTGGAGATGGCAGGCAGGCCCTCCCCTGTGGCAAGCGAAGTAGCGCACCGGAGCGAAGAGCGCTTTCGACAGGCGGATGCCGATCCACGACAGCTGCTCGGCAAGCTCTACTGAAGGCTGTAATGCTACGGATACTGTCGTTTGCGAGGTGTACCGCATTCACCCTTGTCACAGGCGTACGCATCAACGACTGCCGAAATGCGCTCCAGATTTGGCTGCTGCTGGTGCCGCAGGTAAGGCAGACAGAGGAATCGAGCATTCGCTAGTAGCCTGCTCTCCACCACCCCTAGTACACGCAAGCAAATTCTGAAAATCTGTCACACGGTTACGAGTGAGATCTGCGAGGCAGCTGTTCTGGCGCAGAGGTTGCACGCTAGCATCAACAGTACGCAAGGTCTGGAAAGCACATTCAGAGTCGCGAAAGCTTAGCCACTTACGCTGCGCATCTACCAACATCCGACGTGCCTGGTCATCACCACGCAGACGGTCGCCCATTTGCTGATAGAGATGATTAAGCTCCATGTCGGTGCGCTTCCAGGCATTGAAGGCGCACTCGTTTAACTGCGCTTGAGTCTGGGCCTTCTCAAAGCAAGGATCATCTGAAGCTTGAGCAACCCAGGGCAAGGCTGCTGCGGCCAAGGTCAGCAGAGACTTTAGGCAAAGACGGTGCAGCATTAGTTGAACTCCGGTTGTCCAAAGGATGGCTCGGGCGGGCCATCATCATCAGGGTTGTCCACCATGCAGCCGATGCCATGACAACCGTTGTAGGAGCTGGAAGGGCGCGACTTCGACTGGTGGTGAGATTCACTGCCGTCGCTGAGCGCAGCGCCCAGAATCACCCCTAGCACGGCGCCACCGACCAGGAGGCCAGCGTCTTGCCCCCGACTGTCGTAGTGACGGGCACCATCGTCATAGGTATCACTACGGCCATGATGGTAGCCAGTAGCATCTGCGAAAGTACCTGCGCACCCCTCACCCACCCAGATATAGCGTGTTCTGGGGTTAAAGCCCCAGGAGCGATTCAAGATGCAGGAGCTGCTGGAAATTTGGTGGATGAGTTGCGGACGATACAGAGAACTCGCATAGCATTCGTTGTATTGGTAGTTGACCGAGCGACATTCCACGACGCTTTGAGCAGAAGCCGCAGGAACAACTCCATAGGCACCGACTGCACAAGCCGCCGTAATCCAAAATGCTCTCATTGCATCTTCCCTTCTCTTAGTGTGGACAGTCTCTTTGTGAGCCGACAGAACGTTGAGAGCAACGTGCAAGATGCAATCCCGTGCATGGCGGCATATAGCGTTGGAATTGTCTGCCTTCATAAACAACGCCCGCTCGTGTGACACCAACGAATGCGAATAATTTGCAAACCATCGGATTCTGATAGTCAGGGCTGCCCAGCCTCAGTCATTCGCGCAATGGCGACGCGCGGCGAGCGGCTTGATGGGGTTGCAGTCCTCGGGGTGCCATTGGAAGAATTCGGCATCCTGCATGGCTCGCGGATGCTGTGCAACAAAGAGCACCAGCCTTCGACCGTCCGTGAAATACGGGTCGCCCCCCAGATTCGAGCGCGGTTCATCTTGGCGGGCCTCATCCACGCCGGCGGCGTAGCCCCAGCGTGCGACATTGCTGGTCATCAGCATGTCCTGGAGCAGGTAATCACGTGATTCATCCACGTCAGGGTCGATTACATGGGTCGTCAGTGTGGGTGAGCGGGTGGTGACTTTCACGCCAATGTCACGGCTAATCTGACCTACCCATACTGGCCTTCCTTCTACCTGAAGCGGCGTCAACCACAGACGTAGATGGTTGCGCTGCGAGATGTTGGCACGTGCTCGCTGCATGGCAAAGTCCTGCGGACGCCCATCGAAATACAACGCACTGACTGGTGAGTTGCGGTAGTTGCCGCCGAAAGCAAACACGCTAACCATGCGGCCTACGCTAGAAGCGTTGATGGTTTCAGTGAAATCCCAGCCTGCCCGTACCAGCGACACTAATACGTCATGTTCAGATCCGACCATCACCAGATTGAGGGGGTCTCCCTGTGCACTCCCTTTAGCGTTGGTAGTGCAGCAAACGAGTTTTTGTAGTTCATTACCCAGAGCTTTCAGGCCGACCTGGATTAGGCGCTCGGGCGGATAGAACCTCTCTGGATTGGCCGCCTGGTAGTCAAAACTACCCCCTCCCTGCTCTCTGGCGAAGTCGAAGCGCAGCAACTGACGCGCGCCCAGAAGTTCCACATTGAGCAGCTTGATGCCGCGCGTAAGATTGGTGTAAATAAAACCACTCACTGTTTGCCCGGGTGCTATGTGTACCTTGACTTGGCGTTCGGTCAGCAAGCGTTCGATCTGGGCAGCCGCTGCATTTTCAGAACCAAAGTGGAAGAGATAGGCAGCTTCCCGGGCTGAGTAGAAATCGCGGTCCATAAAAGCTGGCATGAACCAGTATGGAAGCATGCTGCGGTTTTCGATCTGCACCCAGACAGGCTGCACGCCATGCGTAGCCAGGGGCAAACCAAAAGCCGCATGGCTCTCTGCATCACGCAAGGCGGCAACGCGAACGGTAACGTGGTCATCTGTCATCGCCTGGCGATTGGCGCGATCGAGATATTGCGCCTCCGCTTGACTTGCGCTCAGGAAAGGCGGGACTACAGCATTGCCTTGGCCACTATCCAGCCCAGCACAGGCCGTTAACAACGATGCGACTAGCGCAACACTACATCCACGCAACACACCAAATGCACCATAAAAGCGCCGCGCAATGGGATCAGCGATGGCATGCAACAAGGACATGGCAGTGAAAATGGGCTCGCATTCACCTGCCAATGACAGGCTGCGGACGCACGCTATCGTCGGTATAGCAGTTGCCAGTAGGCGCGTAGCGGACCACCCTGCCACCCTGCACGTAGAAAAGGTTGTTACAGACGATTCGATTCTCCGAGCACGAGATGAACTCGTTGTAGCGCACATGCCGGTTGCTGCCTCGCTGCAAGCCGCCGCTGGTAAAGCACTGCTCAGTGCTTTCGCTGTTAACGTAGTTTCGAATCTCCATGCCGTTCTCGGCCATGCTCTTATACATCGGCATGGAGACGAATACCGGGTGCGTATCTAGCGCTTGGACAGACACGCCTTGCCAAGCAGCGAGGTCCTGTTGCCGGACCGTCGCACATCCGAGCAGCGAGGCGGCTGCGGCACAAATAATCACGGATCGAGAGATGAGCATGAGTGAAACTCCTAGGACAGGCTACGGTGGCTTTGGTGAATGGAAGAGGAAGATTTACATCAAGGTGTCTGTCAGACGGAAAATCCAGAACAATTGATATATCAGCGCCATAGCCACGAACATCACATGAAAGGTCTGTGATGATGTTCTTGCCGCTGTAAAGCACAGCAGCAACATGAGGGGAGTGCGCAGCATGTATTCACCGGAAAAGCGCTCGAAATGCGCTTTGCCCTTGATGAGGGTATCCACCACGTCAAACAGGCTGGTGGTGGTCAGTAAGCCAAAGAACCAAGCCCGGCGCGCTAGGAAAAACTCCTTGTAGTCGGCGTATTCGCCCAGACTGTCTGGGAAAAGAAGCGCGCATTGCATAAACAGCAAAATGGCATAACCGATGACGAAAAGATAAGTGCCAAAAGTCCAGATCTCTATTCGGAAGAGCGCGAATTCCCACCACCAGAAATGCACTAGCGACAGCAGCACTGACACCACCCAAGCCAGATGCACCGGATATAACACTTGCTGTCCGGGGTGTTGAACGATGCGTGCTACCCCCGATAACAGGCGTGTGACACCCAGCCCAATCACCATCCCCATGACGGTACGGATGTGGGGGTAGACATCGTGCGCCAAAAGCGCTTGTTCTTGCATGCTCATACGCAGTCAGCACAGCACCTAGCCAAGCAAGACAAAGACTTCATTGTGCCCACGGTAGGTTCGTGTAGAAAGCGTGCAGAAGTAGCATGAGAAACGGTCCTTTCCTGAACGCATCTGAGGGAGATATTCCCCACTGAAATTCCTCTTATCTAATGCAATGCATCATCACAAAAGCGCGAATGCTCCCTCGGGATCAAACGGCGCAGCCACGGAGTTGTGGAGGCAAGCTGCGTCAGCCCCCGACTTTATGAGAAAAAAGCAGCCCTTTATGTGTCGCTACTGGTTTTAATAAGAATAAGAAAATGGTGATTTTCTGCAAATGGATATCACTGACGCTTCTACACATGAGGCCATACCGCTATCGTAAAAGTGAGATAAAACAGAGTGGCTTTGCTGACAAGGCACGATCTTGTGACATCTGTGTCTATAGGAGACCAGTTGTGTTTTAGCAACCGGCGATCTCGGGTTTACCCAGACTGCATTTTTCGCTAGGCATCTTCGGCTTGGTATTTATTGCCACGATGATCATCTGGTTCAAGGTGCTGCATCTATCACTAGCGTTCATATGGCTAGAGCGATGCAAGCGCCTTAGGATCAGGGCTGATTTTTCAGCAGCGATCGCAATTTCGTTGGAGTCATGCCCCACATTTTTTTGATCGAAATACTCATGTGCGAGTTGCTGGCAAAGCCTGAGATCTTGGCTATATCCTCGAATGAAAGTTCGGTCTTGTACATCAAACCTCTAGCCATTCCAAGCCTTGCTTTCAAAATATATTGGTGAGGCGTTTGTCCAGTGGTTTCCTTGAATGCTCGCAAAAAATGACTGGGTGACAGAAAGGCAGTTTCCGCCAGCATCTCTAGCGTCAATTTATTGCCTGTATTCTCGTGGATATATTCGTACACTCGGCTCCATGACCTGGCCGAAAGACCGCCCCCCCGAACTTTGACCGGTTTACAGCCCAAGTTGGTATACGTTCGCAAAATATGAATGCCCAGCAGCGTCATCAATGCTTCTAGGCTCTCGCCTCGCCCAACGCTCTCGTTGAGCATCTCATGCTTGATTTGCTGACAAAGAAACAGCGCTTTTTTGTCAACTACGCCAATGCCGGGCTGATGCAGTTCGAACGAGCTTCCCTCATGCTCAAGCTGCGCCAAGCGAGCGAACTGTTGTGGCAGAAAGCCAACAAGCAGAGTTTCTTTGGCGGTCGGCCAAGAAGAAAATAAATCCGAAGTCTGCGGAAAAATTTCAAAGGAGCCAGCTGGGGACGACCCCGTCAGCAACTGATCGGAGTTTAACGACCTTGTCCGCTTGGGTAGTGTCGATAGAAATGCCATGAAGTAATGGGCATTGGTGGTGCACTGTATGGAGTCAGGTTCGGCAAATGTATGCGCAACGCCCACTTCAGGTACTTCATATTTACCACCCCAATGCTTAGGAATCCACGATAGCATCTTTAAACACTCCTGCCGTGCAATGTAGCATTGCCTGCACATGTAGGAATTGCGTTCTTTTTGTTACAAAATTAAATGTTTGAATAGACCTTCCGGCAGAGTGCGGGACTCATGCAATCGCTGGCAACCTTGTCGCTGCTACTGACCTCAAAGCGTTCTGCCACAGGCAATGCCATTTGAATTTGCCGGCCGCGACCAACCCAACTCAATGGACTGCCCTGGCCGTTCGGTGCCACAGACCTCAAGCGTCCGGGTGAAGGCGAAGGGAAGTAGTCAACGTATGGCGCAGTATTTCGAAGTTAATGGCGCGTACTGCACCTCAACACGAGGTGCAGTATTGCTACCGTCCTGATAGAAATTTATTGAAATCAACTCCTTCTTGCGATGACGGTAGGCCGCGATTTCTACTATTGGTAGTAGTCTAGTTTAAAAGCGATTTATAAAAAACTTTAATTAAATCAAAGGATAAATATATATCACTTTTCATCCTTGTAAAATTTTACTTTCTCATCAAAATTAATCATTGCGTTAAGTTTTTTAATTTCATGCATTACAAGATAATTTCTTATTAATTTATTTCCTATAATTTTAATTTTTGCTATTGATATGTAATCATGAAGCAAAACAGAATTCAAAATTATTAAAAATATAATAAATAAAATTTTTACCCACAATGGGATGATCATTCTTCTGGTTTTTTTCTTGCCTATTTTCTTCATGCAAGATACTAATCTTAGAGGTATGCATTATTAATTTTCAGAATTCAGCATTTATATACGAGCAACACGAAAAATCCAAAAAAAAATGCCAATCTTTACTAAAAAAATGGTGTTTTTATAAAAATGATCATATTTTTGTAAATTTCTTCAGATTGCATTCAACTCAAACAAGTATTAGCTTCGAGCAATCCTCAATAATCCCAAATGTACATTACCCCACTTCAAGTACCGAAGTGTGGCTACTCGCAAGATGAGTTGGATGCGATAGCAAGAAAATTAAACGAGCGGCCCAGGAAGACCTTGGGGTACAGAACCCCGGCTGAGATGTTTAACGAATGTGTTGCATCCATCGGTTGAATCCGCAGCCGAACTCAGTCGGTCACGACCAGCAGCCTGGTCAGCCACACCGGCACACGCGGTCAGTTTGACCGGAATACGCAGCCGATCAGGGACCACTGCTAGAGCGGCTTCCGCCGGCCACACCAGTTTTTGGAGCGTCGCCTGCCTTGAGCGGCAACTTCGTCCTCGGGGTCGGCTGATTGGCTCGATGCGCCCCCTCTCTGGCAATCGCTTCTGCCTGCAATGACAGGTGGCACGCCCGTAGTGACATCAGGCGCTGCAACAGGGCACGATGCCACCTTGGGTAGGGTGCGGGTGACGGCGCAAGCCGAGCGTGAAGCCGTCACCAGTCTCGTCGTGGACGGGACTGCCAAGCGGACGGCGATCGGCACCAGACCGACACCGACACCGACCTGCACAAGGCCCCGCAGCCGGTATTCGTGTCACTCGCGACCCAATGGACGAGCAAGGCATTCAGACCCTCTCTGAAGCCTTGCGCTGTACCCCGGGTGTGCGCTCGGAAGAGGGGCAGACCAGTGCCAACAACTTGTTCATGCGCGCTTTCCTCGCGGAAGGCAAACCTGCCTGGACGGTCTGCGCATTCGTCCGGCGGTTGTTTCGGCTACTTTGCGGAAAAGCCTTTTGCATTGGGGCGTGTCGAGGTGCGAAGAGGCCTGGCTTCGACTCTCTATTGCCAGGCGTCTGGAGGCAGCGTCGTCAGTTGACCTGCATCTGGGCCTTGCGTGCCACGTCACCCAGCCGTTTGTATTCGGACTGTGTCAGCGCTTCGAAGGCTTGTGCCGCAGACCCCTTGGGGGTGAATCCGGCCTGCACCAGCTTGTCCTTGACGGCCGGATCGCTCAGCGCCTGGTTGATGGCCGTATTGAGTTTGGCTGTGATAGCGGGATCGAGCTTGGCTGGGCCATATACGCCGAACCATGGATCGACTGCGTAGCCTTTGAGTCCGCTCTCCGCGATTGTCGGCACATTGGGCAGCGATGGGCTGCGCTCGCTACCTGCCACGGCCAGTGCTTTGAGCTTGCCTGCCTGAATGTGTGGCAGGGAAGCGGGCAGGTTATCAAACATGGCGGGCAGGTGGCCGCCAAGCATGTCGGTAATACCCGGCACGCTACCTTTATAGGGCACATGGACAGTATCCAGGCCTGTCATTTGCGCAAACATCACGCCAGCCAGGTGCATGCTGGTTCCGGCGCCGGCCGTACCGTACTGAAAGCCGGGGTTCGCTTTGATATAGGCGATGAGCTCCTGCACGTTGTTTGCCGGGAAGCTCTTGCCCACTTCCAGCACGATGGTGGAATAACCCAGCATGGAAACTGCAGTGAAGTCCTTGCGGGGATCAAACGCCATCGATTTGTAGATGTGCGGGTTCAGCGCATTGGTGGAGATGGCTCCGAAACCGATCGTGTAGCCGTCGGGCTTGGACTTCGCCACCGCATCCATGCCGATATTGCCCCCGGCGCCAGGCTTGTTCTCGATCACCACTGGTTGACCCAGCGTGCGAGCCATGTGCTCGCCCACGACTCGTGCCACGAGATCGGTTGTTCCTCCAGCCAGATAGGGAACGACAAAAGTAATGGGCTTTTGCGGAAAAGCGGCTTCCGCGTGGACGGTTGCCATGGTGGTGAGCGTGCCTACGGCGGCGATGGAAGCAAGTATCTGTCGACGGTTCACGGGGTCTCCTTGGTAGTTCTATTGGGTAGCATTTGAAGTCGATATCCGGAATCTGCTTGAAGCAAGGCCTTGGGGGCCGTTATCGCCCGAAGCAGGGTGACAAGCAGTGTATTTGTTCAATGCAGTCCGTGGGGGCTCAGTCTGGCAACTGCTGGCCAAGTGCCAGGTACAGATGTGGAACAGGTGCTGGCAACCCATTGACTTGTAGTCAATAGAACCGTTGAAAGGGGGAGGGGCCTTCATAATCAAGACCTCCAACTTGTTCGAGATGCCTACCTTTCGTTATGGATAAATTGTTGTTGCAGCAGCAGGTGCTGAAACGGCTCGCCGAGGACCTTGTGCAAGTCGAGCAGGCAGCGAGGGTTGCCCATGAAGCGGCGACTCACGAGGAAAATATCGCCGAAAACAAATACGACACATTGGGTCTCGAAGCTGCCTACCTGGCTGCTGGTCAAACTCGTCGTGCGCAAGCCATCCGCCAAGCGATGGTCCATTGGCGCCAGTTCCGCCCGCAGCCCTACAACGCCAGCCAAGGTATACAGCTCGGCGCACTGATCTGCCTGGTGGATTCAGACGACCAGCAACAACAGATCTTTCTCGGCCCGGATGGGGGGAACATGAAGTTGCTCAACGGTGCGGAAATCATCCAGGTCATCAGCAGCAAAGCCCCCTTGGGCAGGGCTATGCTGGGTAAGTGTGAAGGCGATGAGGTGTCGGTACAGATCGCTCCGGTCCAACAGCAGTTCGAGGTGCTGTGGGTTCATTAAGCCCCGAGCAAGTTCACACTGGATTGATCGGAAATTATTCGTTTCAAACCCTTCAGGCTGGCTCATGGCCGGGAGGCTGCGGGTGCCATGAATGCCTGGAGCAGACATTCGATGTGAGCCCTAAATCGTCCCGCGCCTGATTTCGCGGTCACAAGTGAATGGACGAAAGAGCAGTTGCCTGAGGCCAAATCGAGCATGGTGGCGGTCATTCGGCGACCGCAGGGCCAATGCCTTCCCGGCATTCTTCTGCCCGGCGTTGACCTTCCCCCATGCATCCTATGTCCTCCTCACTGCCAAATACAACCTTCATTACGGGGGCACAAGACTCTCATGTGCTCTCGCTGATGACTCCACTCAGGCTTGGAGAACACCACCGAGCCCGAGTCTGAAAACTGGAGGGTTCATGGCGGACTCTTTACTGTCGAGGAGCCCTATTCGATGTCCCTGCGATACTGACCAGGTGTCACCCCCAGTTGCTGTCGGAAGATGCGATTCATGTGGGTTTGGTCAGAAAACCCACAAGCCCTGGCAACCTCGGAGAGCGTCATTTCGCCATTTTTAATGAGCGCCTTGGCCTGTGCAACCCGCAGATTCTGTCGATATTGGTGGGGCGTTAGATGCAAGGTTCGGGTGAATCGCTGGAAAAGTACGGTACGGCTCAAGCCAACATATGCGGCCAATTCTCCGAATGTGAAAGGCTGGTCCAAGTGGGAATGCATGTATTCATCCACTTTTCTGAGTTGAGACGCTGACAACTGTACGTCGGCATGAGGGGACTCCTTGCCGTCAAGTACACAATGTCGCTGGAGGATGTGGCTGCCAATTGCGCGTGCGAGGTACTCGCTGCGCCAGTCCTGATATAGACCCTCCAAAAGCATCTGTTTGGTCGCGCGCATCAGTTGCGACAATATGGGGTCGGTGGCGCCGAACGAAGCCTTGTAGTGAAATTCCACCTTTCCCAAGTCGAATATGTCTTCAGCGACTTCTCTAAGCACACTATCTTTCAGGAAGAAATGCAACGTGCGAGTATGGTTGCCTATCGTATCTACAACGGCCTCACCGGGCGGAGTGATGACAAGCGCCTGAGGTTCAAGCAAGCCTGCAAAATTTTCCCCCTGTGCATTCCGCTGAATGTCTGCTGGAGTCAGCACCATAGCAATCCATATGCCGGAGATAGGTCGGTGCTCAATGGTGTGCGGGGACTCCTGAGTGATCGCTGCCGCTAAATCGCCCCATCCGCGTCCTTCACTGGAATGAAGGATCTTGATGCTATCAATCAGCGGAAGTGAAGTTTCCTCCAGTCTATATTCAAGCGCGGACCATGACTGCGTACGCAGGTGTGAGGCAGAAGTCGATTGCTGCGGAGGATCCCAAACGCCTGAATAACTGTTTTCCTTACTGCATTTTTCCATGATTTTTCTGATGATCGCTTGTTGATTTCCTAGAGAGGCTGTTGCGTGGATCTCGTGGAGAGATAGGGTGTTGAGAAAATTTCCTATTGCTCAAGAATGATCTGTCCAATAGAGCGCATCGGTTTCATCTTCAGGAAGGTCATCAGAAATATGTACGATCAAACAATAAGCGGGACGGATATACTTTTTTCCTGAAATTCATCATCGATAATTCCTGGCGGGATCTGAGGTGTAGTGCAGGTGCTAAGCAGGTGATTGATGTAAAAAGTCAGATCACTATTATTCATGAGTGGCAGGATTTGCCATTTCAGTACAAAGCAGGCACTCCTGCCTGGTTTTTTAGAGGCTGAAGATTACTGCCGGGACATTGATTTATATGGCTATTCATCCTTGCAGGAGAGGCGATTTATTAGGTGCTTGTGAGGACTGTATGGGAATGATCTTCTTGTCTTTGGGAGTTGCTGTTCTCTTTTGTGTTTTGGCTTGCATGCGCAGCTGATGTAATGGCGTGTCGCCGATCAAGAAATTGCATTGAAGTGAATGTCGCTTGACTGAAATCTGCATATTTCACATGTTCGGCAGGGGAGTATGGTATGTATTTCTTGATTCTATTGGGTGCAGTTGTTGCAATATTGAAGTTGATGCAGTTTGAGCCAGTTGTGGGCTGGTCGTGGTACTCATTAAGTATGGTTTTTGTATTTTTTTTGTTGTGGTCGGTTTTGGCGAGTATTCGAAAAAACCGGCAAAAAATAGAGCAGAACGCCAACCAAAACGATATCAACTCGGATCATCCGGCGAAACCAGAAGTAGGAGCTTGGGAGAATATTCATGAATGGGAAAGGAATAGATAATAAAAATCATGATAATGATGGGGTTGTTAATTTCGGTGTCAACAATATTCCCATGATTAATCCATGAAACTCGGATTGAAGAATGTACTTTACGTACAGGACTCCTTAATTTCTATAAGAATTTGCTTATTTTGAGATTTTGCTGCGGGGCTTTTCTGGGTTCCCGCCTAAATTCGCGCCCTGAATTCAATAAAAACTGAGTACCAATGCATAAGAGTGAGTGTGTGAGAGGCTTCACACTGATCGAGCTTCTGATCGTCGTAGCCATGATGGGCATCCTGGCGGCAATCGCCGTGCCTAGCTATAGCGACTACGTCAAGCGCGGCCGCATCGCCGATGGCTTGGTGCCTCTTGCGGACATGGGGGCCAAGCTGGAGCAGTATTTCCAGGATTACCGCCAGTACACCGGTGCCTGCTCGGCGGACTCGATCGCGCCTTTGCCTGCGGAAACCAGCCACTTTAAGTACACCTGCGCCCTGGACGAAACACCCCCGAAGGTCACCGCCACAGGCAAGGGCAGCATGAGTGGTTTTGTCTTCACCCTTGACACCAAGGGCGTGCGCAAGACTGTCGCAACGCCTACTGGCTGGACGACGCCTGAAGCCAATTGCTGGTCTTCACACAAGGGCGGAAGTTGCTGATGCGCCGCGCTGTACAGGGTTTCACCCTTGTCGAGATGCTCGTGGGCCTGGGTCTCACAGTCATCTTCATGCTGATGACGCTGCCCAGCGCCAGCGCCTACCTGACCGACGCTCGCATCCGCGCAGCGGCACAGACCTATTACAGCGGCGCACAACTTGCGCGCGCCGAGGCCGTACGTCGCAATGCCGAGGTACGGCTCCTGCTGACCGATGATCCGAGCGCTTCGCCGCCCACGACCAGCGTGAATGCCCTCGGCTGGGTCACGCTGGCAGGTGGTTTGCAGGGAGTCGACTGGAGCACGCTCGAGGGAACGGAATGGGTTGACAGCAAAGATCCGAAGGAATCACGAACAAAGGGACTGCGCGTGGCGGCCAACGAGGCCGTCGTGCAGTTCGACGGCCAGGGTGCGGCCTCCGTCAACCAGATCGTCAAATTCCTGGGCCCCGCAGCGGACACCTGCTATCCGCAGGGTCCCCGCCGTTGCCTGCATGTCGTCATATCGCTTGGCGGACAGGTTCGTTTGTGCGATCCAGGCATTTCAAACAACGGAGATAACCGCAAATGCTGACCTCTCCCGCCAGGACAGGCGCAAGACAGGGCCGCAACCAACACGGCATTGCGCTGATCGAGTCACTTGTATCCATCATCATCGTCATGACTGGCATCCTCGGAATTGCCGGGCTGACCATGAAGTCCGCGACCTGGGCCGGTCATGCGCAGTACCGCACGGAGGCGGGCATGTTCGCTTCGCAGATCGTGCGGCTGATCGAACTCAAAGTGAGCCGCAGCTCGCCAGACAATCTGGCGAACTCGCTGACAGCGTTCCAGCACCAGCCCGATGGCGAGATGTGCAACTTCAGCGGCGATAGTGCAGGAGACTCCACGTTCAAAAGCGTGCTCAAAGCCGCACGGGGCGAGCAAACCAACGTACATGGCCTGCCTGGCGCCACGGCTGCCATGCAGCAAGTCAGGGTTGATGCAGCGGATGACAATCGGATCACGGTCACGCTGTGCTGGCAAGGGCCCAATGACCCGGCCGTGCGCAACTACCAGATCCAGGCTTTCGTGCACTAGGGCATGCCAATGCATAAACGCAAGCTCTCATGCGCAACGCCACCGGCGATGGGTCGGTCCCTCGGTTTCTCCCTGATCGAAATCATGGTGGGGTTGGCCATAGGTCTGGCCAGCATGCTGGCCATCTACCAGTTGTATGCAACGTCCGAAGGGCGGCGGCGCACCATCGTCTCGATCAGTGAAGCGCAGACGGCAGGCTCCATGGCATTGTTCGCCATTGAACGCGACATTCGCTCGGCAGGGCTGGGGTTTGCAAGCATCGACGCACGCTATCTCAACTGCTCGGTGAAAGCGTACAACAGCGGACGCAGCACGGCCGCTTTCGACTTCCCGCTGCTACCTGTGCGCATCGCAGACGGGAGAATCTGGGTGCTGACTGGCTCTTCCAGCAATATGTTTGCTGGCGCCCGCTATGTGGACAGCAGTGGCGGTGAATTCAAGATGGATAGATCGAATGCGGGCTTTCAGGCCGGCGATGTGATCCTGGGCACCAGTGACAGCTTCACCAACAATTGCCTGCTGATGGAAGTGACCGCCGGGGCCGAGCCGACATCCGCAACAGCAGCCGCCAACAAAAACAAGGTCCATCGAAAGACCGGCACCTACCAGGATTATTACCAAGGCAAGGAGGTCGATGCCACGCGCAATGATGGCGCTCACATCAGCCTCCTGGATTCGAGCAAAAGCAGTCTGGGCGAAGGCATGCTCTACAGCCTGGGGCCGGAGCCCACCCTCAACGTCTGGAGCGTGGACGACAAGAAGCAACTGACCCGCTACAACCATCTCGACGAAACCGAGACGGACAAGGTCGCCGTGGCCCATGACATATTGCAACTTCAGGCCGAATACGGCTATGACGCCAACGCCAATGGCGCGATCGATGAAGAAGCCGAATGGACCGCCTCGCTTTCCCCCGGTGCAACCAGGTGGGAGCAAATTCTTGCCGTGCGTATCGCCGTACTGATGCGTATTCCGCACTACGAAAAAGACAAAGTCACCAACTCCGCACCTCGCTGGGCCAACGGCACCAAGCAATTCAGCATGGGAGAGGGGGATGAATGGAAGCACTACCGCTACCGGGTATACGAAAGCATTGTCCCGCTGCGCAACACGCTATGGGGTCAGCAGTTATGAAAGCCGTGCACTCACCCACACATCGCCCCAGGCCCCCCAGGCAGGCCCCGCAACGCGGCGTCATCCTTCTGGTCGCACTGGTCGTGCTGCTGGTGATGACGCTCACCGGCCTGGCCTTGGTGCGCACCTCCACTCAGGGCGCCGGCATGGCAGGCAGCCTTGCGCTCAAGCAAGGGGCCACATCGGGTGCCGACTTGGGGCTGGAGAGAGGCATGGCCCAGCTCGATGCGCTGTATTCCGCTGGCGGTGCGACGCTGGAGGCCGACGCTGACGGTGGCTACTTCGCCAGCCATGACCCCAGGGCGCCGCTGGACTGGAGCCAGGCCAATCTGGTCACCGAAGACGATGGTCTGGGCAACAAGGTGGAATTTCTCATTCACCGGCTGTGCGAGGGTGCCGGCCGCTGGGATGCGGCTGGCCAAAGCTGCGTGCTGCCGCAGGAGCTGGAGTGCCCAGGCTCCTCAGAGACGGCAGGCAGTGTTTCCTCTTGCAACGCCCGCCCCATGTACCGCATCACGGCACGAGCCACGGGCCCGCGCAGCACCCTAAGCCTGGTGCAGATGACCATGTATTGATCGTGGGTGGCCATGGATGGCGGCAAAAACGGAAGCCGTGGACAAGGTCGGCATGCATGCAGACCAACAGACAGGCAGATAGACAGGCAGACAGGTAGACAGGCACTCGGATTGCCCGAGGTTGGAAATGGGAGGTTCGAGATGCACCAGAAACTGACATATAGGCTGCGGCCATTCATCACGGCGTCGCTGGCAGGGGTCATCAGTTTGGGCTTGCTGGTCTTCGCTGGCCGCATGGCCGTGGCCGACGCTCCGGCCCAGGATGTCGTGCAGATATCGGACACGCCGCTGGGCGTCATGGCCGATCAGAACAAGCCGAACGTGATGCTGCTTCTGGACACCTCTGACTCCATGAAGTGGACCCACATGCCCGATGACTGGGAGCAGGACGACACCACCTACTTTCCCGTCGGCTACAAAAGCGCGCTTTGCAACACGCTGTACTACAACCCGCAAACCACTTATGTGCTGCCCAAGAGGCCTGATGGCCGGGATATGGACGCGCCTGCGTTTGAGAACGCCTGGAAGGACGGCTACGACCAGTCTCTGGGGACGGTGGACCTGTCCAAGAACTTTCAGGCCTACGACAACGACACCCGCCGCAGGGCGCTTTATGAAGATCCCGCCCAGCCAGCCTATTTCTTTGAATGGCGTAATTACTCCACCGCAGTCAGACCGGCGCCTCATTTTGAGGAGCCGTCCGAAAATATCGGTGTTTGCAACAAGATCCGCAGCGATGTTTCGAGCTGGAACTCAGCGCGCGTGGACGACGGCACACTGCGCGTCAACCAGACCAGCCCCAACATCTATGGGGGCGGCCCAGACGGATATTGGACACGCCGAGCCATACCTCAAGCCCAGAGGCAAAATTTCGCCAATTGGTATAGCTATTACCGCACGCGCATCAATATGGCCAAGTCGTCGGTCAGCCTGGCTTTTTCCACGCTGAACGACAATTTTCGCATCGGCTTTCTGACCGTGGCCAATCCCGGTGCCGGGCCCCACAGCAAGTTTCTACCGGTCGCTGACTTCAACACAGAGGGCAAGCAGCAGTGGCTTGATGCCATACAGACGGTCAAGACGGGCGGCACCTCGCCAGCCCGCGAGGCGCTGGCTCGCGTAGGCCGCTACTATGCAGGCCAAAGCGACAGCATCAATGCCAGCATGACGCCCTTCGTCGACCCCGTAGTCTCGGCCTGCCAGCGCCACTACGCCATTGTGACCACCGATGGGTACTGGAACATCGGGCAAGAAAGCGCAGGGCCTGTGAAGATTGATGGCAAAACCCTGGTCGGCCAGCAGGACGGCCCGCCAGAATCGCTGACCGATGCCGATGGGCTGCGCCCGCGGCCTATTTTCGATGGCTCGGTCGGCGGCACCAAAGACGTACGCGATGCCTGGGTCCGCTATGAGTTGGAGCAGCGGTGCAGACTGGGCTGGAAGGTGACGACGCCAGGCGGAGGCACCAAGACCGAGACCACCTACAAAAAAATCGTCAAGAAAGACGTTCTCAAGAAAACGTGGAACACTGCCACTCTTAGCTGGAGGAAGAAAAGCACGAGGACGCTGCGAGAGCACTTCCTAAAAGTCGGCGATATAACAGAGGAACTGCTGTGGCCCAAGCGCGTCAGCACCTACTGGAAGTCACAAAGGAAAGACCAGGTCACCCTCAAGCGCTACCAACAAATGATCACCTGGGACTATGTCACCAAGGCGCAATACCGCTGGAAGTCGACAAGCACCTGGAGTACGGAAACACAGACGCCCTGGGCTTCGGCCCTGGCCAGACAGACCCGGAAAAAGCGCTATTTTTACTGGTACAAGGACCCTGCCGCGGGCGAACGGGACCTCAAGACCACCGACAAGGCGGTATGCAATCCATTTCCAGGCGGCTGCAGGGTAGAGGGCAGCGACCAGTGGAGCGTGGTGCAGTCCTGCTCTGCCGGTATGGACGGATTCTTCAAGGTCGAGTGCGAGACCGAGAACGTACCCGTCAGCGCACAGAAATATTGCGTCAGCAATGGCCAGTATGTGGCGGGACTGGGGCTCATCAAATGTGACGGTACCTGGGGCGCACCTTATTCCGGGCCTGTTGCCGCTTGCGGGACCATTCACCCGGACCTGCGGGCCCAAATCCTGAAGGAATCGGAAGGCCATGGCGGCAATCCGCTTTCCATGGTGCAGTTCTCCAATTGCAACAGAGGGCACTGGGAAGAGAAATTCGTCACAGCCGACGAATGCAAATCGGTTCCGCCCACTAAGGACAACGGATTCAAGACGACCAATTGCAGAAAAGAGCAGGACGCATCGGTCACGGACAATAGCTGCCAGATCACGACGACCCCCGTGCTGAATGCAGCCGACAACAACCTGTATACGGAATGCACAAAGTCTTCAGGCCAGCAGTGGACTGCATCCTGTACCCCGGGTCCCATGGCCGACATACCGGGGCGCATGAATACCCAGTGCGGGAGCCGAGGCCCCGTGGGCACGCCTACTGATGTTCCTCCGGATTCTTGCACAGCCGGTGACAAGGATGACTATTTCTATGAATGCACGCCCTTGCCGAGCACTTGGAGCGGTCCGGTTTCGCCGAGCAACTGCCGGACAGATTCTTCGCTGGGTCTGACCTGTGAGGATAGGAGCACTCCTTGGTGGCCTGCGCGGACCTGCGCTGACGAGGCTCCCTCGGCAAGCAACGGCTGGATCGGCCGCGAGTGCGCAAACAGAGGCGATGTCCCAGACCCGCAATCGTGCAAGCCAGCGCCAGGCAAGGAGGGCATTGCGCTGCCGGCGGACCGTCCCACGGCTCCAGGCACCTGCACACCACAGGCCGCTACGGCAGAAAATGGCTGTATTGTCAGCTGGTGCACTACTTATGCCACCGGTCCGACTGACGTTGCAACGAATCAGTGCACTTCCAGCGCCGCTTTGGCGGTCAATGGTTGGACGCAGACCACATGCACCAGTGCCTCCGAGCCCAGCAACGTGCCTTCCTGCACGGAATCATCGATAGGCTTCAAGCAAGTTAGCAACTGTAGAAACACTTCCAGTGCCGCGGACATGGCCTACGGCACCTGCGAATCTTCGCTGCAGGTGCTGGAAGGGGGCGGGAATCCAACGCAAGCCAATGGCTGGACCAGCAGCAGTTGTCTCAAGGTCGACGAAGGGGCGGCGGGCGGATTGAGCTACTTGCAGTCCGAAGCGGACTTTGCGGCTTGCGAGGCCAGCCAGGGCTCGGCTGCCAATGGTGTCGAAATCCAGTGCATCAAGGACGGCCCCCACACCGTCGCAGTGCTCCAGGGTGAAGCCTGTATCCCAGGCTACAACGCGAGCACGAAAAAGGTGACGGACTGCTCAGGCGTGGGCCAGTCCACAACCGAAATCGTGGCCGACAAACCCGCCAATTGCTCGGCGGCGACGACCTGCGAGGAAGCTTGGGGCAGAAAGAAGACCTACCAGGGCCAGTATTGGTCCGACAAGAAGGCGATGACCGGCATGGTCGAGACGGGAACATCGTGGACGGGTAGTCGAATTAGCTTCAGCGGTGACCTGGAGTCCCCTGCAAGATGCTATGCCCCTGAGGAATGGGCTGCACTGCTTCCGCTTGAACAACCCCCGGGAGGGCGTCCGCAGCCAGGAACGCCGCCATGGACACAGCTTCCCGCGACCCACACGGGCTGTGGCAAGCTGCCCTGCGAAGAATTGAATATGCAAGACGCCAAAGGAGGAAGCACCAACTCGCTGGCCGACGTGGCCCAGTACTACTATGCGACCGACCTTCGCCCTGACAGCGACAATGTGGTGAAGCCCGCAGGTAACGCAGCGGAGGATGACAAGGCTACATGGCAGCACATGAGCACCTATGTGATTGGCATGGGCGTTTCGGGGACGCTCAAGTACGACAAGAACTACAAGAATGGTGCGGGCGATTTCGCCGACCTGCGCACGGGCAAGAAGACCTGGCCGATCTGGCCCACTGAGGGCACGTCGAACTACGAGCAACGGCAATCCATCGATGATTTCTGGCATACCGCCGTGAATGGCCGGGGCCTGTACTTCAGCGCCAATGATCCCAAAGCCATCGAGGCCGGCCTGAGCGAGGTGTTTACAGACATTCGCGCCGCCATGGGTTCGGGGGCCGGCGTGGCGGTTTCCTCCGCGCTGGTAAGTGCCGACAGCCACTACGCCTACGGCGCCACTTACAAGACCGGCCGATGGTCTGGCGACCTGCTGGCCTACAAGATCGATCCGCAATCGGGCCAGCGCACACAGATTGAGGGTTGGTCGGCACGGGCCAGGCTCGATGCCCGTGATCAGGCCAAGGACCCCCGTACGATTTACTTCATGGATGGCAAGGAGCGAAAGCCTTTCACATGGAGCGCGCTGGGCAGCCTGCAAAGCAACTTTAACGGCACCCATGCCTCAAGCCGTCTGGCACAGTACGACCAGATGTCGACCGCGCAAAAGGAGGCTGCCCTGGGCCAGAATCTGGTGGACTTCATTCGCGGCGACCAGAGCAAGGAGGGCTTCACCAAGGACCAGAATGGCAGGCTGTACCGTACGCGCGAGAGCAGGCTGGGCGACATCATCGGCTCCCAGCCGCTGTATGTGGGAGAGCCACTGCACAAGTACCGAGATGCAGGTCATAGCGCCTTTCGACTGGCCCAGCGTGGCCGCACGCCGATGGTGTATGTGGGGGGCAACGATGGCATGCTGCATGCCTTCTATGCGGAGGTAGACCCGCGTGCTTCCAGCATCGAAGGCGGCAAGCAGGTGCAGACGGCTGCACGCGAGGCCTGGGCCTTTGTGCCAACGACCGTGATGCCAGAGCTGCCCAGACTGGCCAGCGTCAGCTATGAAGGCGGTCACCGCTACTTTGTGGACGGCTCTGCGGTGACGGCCGACATCCAGGCCGACGGCACCTGGAAAACCATCCTGGTGGGCGGATTCAACAAGGGCGGCAAGGGCTACTATGCGCTGGATATCACCAACCCGCAGGACCCCAAGCCGCTATGGGAAGTCAACAGCACGAGCATCTCCACCATGGGCCATAGCTTTGGGCGGCCACTGGTGTCCAAGTTGCCTGACGGCCGCTGGGCCGTGTTCCTGACCTCGGGCTACAACAATACGGATAACAAGGGGTATCTCTATGTGCTTGATGCCAACGACGGCAGCATCATCCACACGATTGCCACGGCAGGCAGCGGCCTGAGGGAGATCAACAACTTCGTACGGAACCCGGCCATCGACAACACTACGCAGCTGCTGTATGGCGGCGATCTGGAAGGCAATGTCTGGCGCTTCGAGTTCAATAAGGACGGCTCAGCCAAGAGCGCGAAGAAGGTCGTTCAACTCGTGGACGAACGCAGCAAGCCTCAGCCCATTACCACGCGTATGGAACTGGTACCCACTTCTGCGGCGACCGAGAGGCCGCGCATCCTGGTGGGAACCGGCAGGCTGTTTGGTTCATACGATCTTGCAGACAAGAGTACGCAAAGCGTCTATGGCTTCGATGACAACATGGATGGCATGTCGGGGGAATCGCTGCGCAGCCGGCTCAATCAGATGCTGCTGGAGTCCAGTACCGGAGCGGGCGGCCAGCGCACGCGCACGATAAAGTGCCTGGGCAATTCGACTGACTGCAAGGATGATGCCAAAGGTTGGTACGTAGATTTGCCCGACTCAGGTGAGCGCGTGAATATCGACATGCGGCTAGCTAACTCAACCCTGGTCATCGCCAGCAACGTGCCTTCACCCGATGTATGCCTGGCAGGCGGCTATGGCTGGATCAATTACCTGAACTTCAACACTGGTCAGGCCGTGATTCAAGGGCCGGATGGCAAGGGCGATGTATCGACCATTGTGGATGGCTCAACGATCTCGGGACATGCCACCACTATCACCGGCGATGGCAAGGCAACCGATCACATATCGACGACGGGCGTCGGAGACAAGCCTTTGGACGTTGACATTCCCTATGCTGCACCCAAGCCGCTGGGTAGACGCATTAGCTGGCGTGAACTGGTGAAATAAGCATGAGGGGCCCTCTGCAAAACCTCGGTTTCTGGACACTCAACCCAATCCAATCAATAGGTTGTGATGGATTGGTGCATGGAAACAGGGGTTTGCAGACCCTCCTTGGAGTGACTGACACCACCGACCCACGAAATGCGCACAGATTCGCGCGCTCTTCGGTTGCATGTACCTCCTCACCGCCTCCGATATTCGATACCTGCGCTGAGCGTCCGTTTCGTATGCCTTTGGCGACGGCTTGTGGCCGGAATCTCCATTTCAATCCTGCCCTCGAAAGCGGTCGCCGGTTGACCTTTCTTGCCGGTAGCTGTCTTGTCGACCGGCCTTGAATAGCGATTCCGTCCCAGATCGGCCATGCGATCTGTGGTCATGTCAGACTGCATCTGGATGACTGCTCTCGCGTATGTCGAGACGGTGCAGCAGACGCTGGCGGACATTTGCTGGCTCATATCTGCGGCATGCCCGAGACCGCGCTGTCCTGCCTCGTACGACCACCTTGGATCTTGATGTTGTTTCGTGTCCCGAGGAGTCAGTCAGGCAGCCCTGTGCCTAGCTGCCCAATATGAGTTGAGGAACATTGCAGTGTGCTGCAAAGACTGGCGGATATCCGGTTTGGCTATTCCATGCCTATTGGCAAATTGCTCGACTGCCGCCGTATCAAAGCGAGTGGTCTGGATGAAGTCCAAGGCTTCAGCGTTTGTATTCAAGAGGCGTGCGACGGGCGCAATGCTCAGGAGCAATTTCAGCAATCGCAGTGAAATGTGATGCCTGGGAGGCTTCAGGCCCATGGGGCGTGCCACCTGTCCCAGGAGTTCCCGCAAGTTGGGGCTTTGGTCATCAAGCGCCAGTAGTTCCTTGCCCGCCATGGCAGGGTCGAAAGCACAAGCTGCCACCAACTCAACCAGGTAATCCACGGTGACCAGTGGCAGCCAATGCTCGGCGGTACCGGGCACTGCAGCCAGCTTTCCCTGAGCAAGATTGCGTATCAGCGCCACCAGCGGCTGACCGTCAAGGATATGCCCCGTGCGGCTGTGGCCACAGACCGTCGCGGGGTGAACTACGGTCACTTCCCCGCCCTTGGCGGACATGAGATCCAGAGTCGCAAAGTGCGCCTCCAGCTTGCTCGCCTCGTAAGCACCGACGCGCCGGTAGACGGCAGGCCAATTCGTCAGCTCCGGATGACGAGGATCAATTCCGATGCGCAGCAGGTGTTCATGATTTTTCAGCATGTAGCCGCCGATCATCACCAAGCGGCTCTTTTGCCCAGCCGCCAACAGCGCCACGCGCTTTGCCCCTTCTACATTGACTGCCCGAGAATGCTCCAAAGAAAGCCCCCAAGCGAAGTGGGCACCCAGGTGGAATACGACTGCGGACTGCCTTAGCACTGCCTGGTCGGAAGGGCTCAGCCCGAGGTTGTCCTGCTCCAGGTCGCCCGCAACGGCAAATATCCGGGTGGCAATCCCTCCCAGGTTGTCGACTTGCTCTCGCAGTGCATCTAGTCGCTCTGGGCGCCGCATCAACACCCGAACGGTGTGACCTTTGGCACTCAGGTTCGCCAGCAAATGTTGACCGATAAAGCCCGTCCCTCCGGTGACAAAGCACTCCACGCTCATTCTCCTGCTCCTTGGTAAGGTGAGAAATCAAATGTAGAGTGTCGACCTACCTCTATAGTCAAGCGGTATTTTCATGAGAATCGGCGAACTTGAGACCCGCAGCGGCGCCAGCCGCCATACTTTGCGTTACTACGAGCAAATCGGCCTGATCTCGCCGACGCGGCGATCTAACAACTATCGCGTCTACTCTGCGCAAACTCTGCAGGAGCTGACCTTTATCCAGCGCGCACAAAGCATGGGTTTTTCGCTGGGGGAAATAGGTCAGATTCTGGATGCGCAGCGGAACAAGACGATCGATTGTGCTGACGGCGCCAAGCTCATTGAAAAGAAGATGGCGGAGATCAGACAGAAAATCGCCGACCTCAAAAGCATTTATCGCTATCTGGATGAAGAGCGTGCAAATCTTGAAGCCAGCGCTGCCAGGCAACTGGAGCTGCAGCAACTGGCCAAGGCGTCGAGCTGAGCTGTCGGTATCCAGGAGCGGAAGCTGCCGCAGGCTTGCGGCCTCAAGCCCCCGCTCACGCATTTTCCAGAACCTTGCGGCCAGGCTCTGTCTGGTTCAGTGCAGGCCTGTGCGTCCACTCTGTCCGCAACTTCTGCAAAGCAGGCCTGGGCGACGGCACGCCAAGGTCTGTGATGGGGCGATCTGCGATCGGTCGCAGTCCGGCCAGAAGCGGTCGCCGGGCGCATGGGTGCGAGCAGCCGGTCCAGGCTGGCTGCCGTCACTCAAGTCAGAAATGGCACTGACTGCTGATGCTCAGAGCAGTCATTGGGTCGAGTCTTCGATCTACAACGCTCTGATTGATTCAGTTGGGATCTGCCGCAAGTTTTTAGCACCAGGCGCTAACACTCATCCGTGCCTGACATGACGCGCGCAACTCACGGAGTCCATGGCTATCCATGCTGCACGTGATCTCGTATCTGGTTGGTGCGCAGGCAGCGCTGCGCTAGAACTTAGCGAGTTTACAAATCAGTTGATTTTCTTGACGCAATATTTACAATGCGAAGAAATGATGTGAAGAATCATTCTCATTTATATTTGCTGGTAGCCCACATACGGTGTCTCCGTTCTAGCCACAGCGTCATTGGTTCTTCGGCTGTTGAAAACTTCCAGCCCGAAGAGAACACTTCGTTTGCTTTGAAACGCTCATGCTGGAACGCTCGTTTTGCCCCTTAAGAGGGGCTTTGCCTTTTCGTCTTCATGCGATGGCCTTGGCCGCAGGTGTGGCCAGCTTGCTGCCGCACCTCAGCCATGCACAAGAGGGCGGTGAGTCCACGCTGTCGGAAGTGACAGTGCAGGAAAAAGCAATGCCCAATGTTTACGGGGAGTCTAGTGATTCCTATGTGGCCAATGGGGTGGAGGTAGGAAAGACCGCTCAGTCTTTGAAGGAAGTTCCGCAGTCTGTGACCGTGGTGACCCGGCAGCGTATGGACGATCAGGCCATGCGCACGCTCGATGATGTGATGAAGTACACCACCGGGATCACGCGCGAAGAGACCTGGCTGGATACGACCTATATGTCCCGCGGCATGAACATCACCAATTTCCGGTTCGATGGCGGTGCTGCCAGCTCCTCTCGCTCGGGCAGCCGCAGTCTGGACATGGCGCAGTTCGACAGCGTCAGTGTGCTGCGCGGGGCCGACGGCCTGTTCGGTGCAGGTGAGGCGGGTGGGGTTCTGAACTTCACCTACAAAAGGCCACAGGCCAAACGTCAGACCCAGGTGATGCTTTCCGGCGGAACCATGAGCAACTATCGCGCCGAGCTCGACACGACGGGCGCGTTGAATGAGAGCGGAACTCTGCGTGGCCGTTTCGTGGCTGTGAACCATGACCGCAAGGAAATGGCAGCACCATCCAAGCTCAAGCGGCAGATGCTGTATGGAGCGCTGGAGCTGGATCTGACGTCCAGCACAGTCGCCACGCTGGGTGCCAGCTATCAGAAGGACAGAAATACGGGCTTCAATGCCAGCCTGCCGCGCTATGCGGACGGCAGCGATATCGGCTTTGCGCGCAATACCAACTTTGGCGCGCCCTGGAACTGGATCAATCGCGAGAACACCACGGTCTTTGCCAAGCTCGAGCAGCAGCTAGGCAACGACTGGCTGCTCAAGACCCAGCTCAGACACACCCGCTTCAATGAAGGCGTGAACGGCGCGGAGATCGAAAGTTCGCCGGATCCCGTCACGCTGCAGGGGGCGGACTGGTGGATCCATCAAGCCAAGTCACGCGAACGTGAAACCAGCTTCGACATCAACTTGCAGGGCGGCTTCGATGCCTTTGGTCAACGGCACGATGTGATCCTGGGTTTTGATCAGCACCGCAACAGCAATAACAATCGGAGCCTGTGGCCGAGAGTGGGCCCGGCCGACGTCTTCAACCGGATTCCACCGGAGGACCCCGGTTATCCGCTGGGTGACTGGACCAGCGGCTCGCAGACAAAAACGCAAAAGAGCGGCCTCTATGGCTCTATTCGCCTGCGTCCCGTTGAGCGCTGGTCCGTGGTTTTGGGCGGACGCTATGTGCTGCAGGATCGCAATACCCAGCACGACATGAACGGTGCGCTCACGGCAAAGAGTCGGGAATCGAATGTCTTTGTACCCTATATGGGGCTGATGCATGAGCTGACCAAGTCGACCAATCTGTATTTCAGCACCGCCGAGATCTATCAGTCCCAGGCCGGAAAGTTCTCGGCACCACTGCCGGGGACGCCGCTGGATCCGGTGCGTGGTCGTACCTACGAGCTGGGTGTCAAAAGCGAGCTGACCCCCGATCTGATTGCCAGTGCGGCCTTGTTTCGTACCGATAAAAAAGGCGAGGCCGTTTACGACCCCGCTTATCCCCAGACCGATTGGCGCGGCGGTTGCTGTTACTTCCGCGACGGCTTCAAGCTGAGCCAGGGCATTGATCTGGAGATGACGGGGCGAATCACTCCCAATCTCCAGCTGGCGGTGGGCTATACCTACAACAGCAACGAAGACAGACGCAAGGACAGCGCCCAGTTCAGCACGGTCACGCCGCGCCATCTGTTCAAGGCCTGGGCGGACTACCGCATGAGTGGTGCCATGCGTGGCTGGAGCGTTGGTGGTGGCGTGGTGACGCAAAGCTCGAACTACCGGGCTTCGGGCATCAGCGCTTACAACCCGGCAACGGGCCGTTATGACGGAGCCTGGACACCGTACAACTTCACTTCCCCGGGTTACGCAGTCTGGTCGGCTCGTGTGGCCTATGCATTCAACAAGGATTGGAGCCTTGCGATGAATGTGGGGAACTTGTTTGACAAGACTTACTACAGCACGGTCGGCTATGCGGGCTATGGCAACTTCTACGGTGAAAAGCGCTCGGTGACTTTGTCCCTCAAGGGCCGGTTTTGAAGAGGCGTAGCAATGTCGCAAACTGATGCATCGCATTCTGGCTGGGGAGTGGGCGCGCGCGTAGCTGCAGCGGTGCTGGGGGGCTATGCCATCTCGAGCGCCTGGGTCGTTTTATGTGGCGCCATGAGTCAAGCGCGTGCTGAAGCGATTGTGGGAGGCATGCAGTCCAGCTGGCTGTGGTATGTCGCTGCTGTGATTTGGGCATTCTCCCCGGCCTCACCTCGAAGGATATGGTTTGTGCTGAGCATTCTGATACTTCTAATGCTCGCGGCAACCATTGCTTTGCTGTACTTGAGGGGGCTGTGATGGCGCAGTCAAAGAGTGAGTTTGGTGCCGGAAAAGGAAGCTTCCGTCAAGCCCAGGCTTGGTTGCATACCTGGTGTGGCTTATGGTTTTCCTGGCTGCTGTATGCCGTTTTCCTGACTGGGACACTGGCCGTATTCGAGGAGCCGATCACCCATTGGATGACCCCGGAGCATCATGCACATGAGCAAGCCCAGGCGCGGTCTGTCGGCACTGCGCAAGAAGCCGAGTCTTCTCTGAGTCGGCGTCTGCAGTGGGGCCTGGCGTATATGAAGCGGCAGCACCCAGGTGCGGATATGTGGGAGCTTTGGCCTGCAGATGCCCAAGGGGGAGGCGATTTACGCGTCTACTGGTTTGATGCCAACGGGCAGTACGCTGCGGCGCGGCTCGATCCCAAGTCTGGCAATGCCGTGGACGCTGCTGATGCACCCAAGGTGCGCGAGACCTTGGGTGGTCATCATTTTGTAGATTTCCATTACCAGCTTCATGCGGGCCAGGTTGGCCTCTGGATTGTCGGCATCGCCGCGCTTGCCATGCTGGTGGCCCTGGTCAGCGGGGTGATCACCCACAGACGAATCTTTAAGGACTTCTTCACCTTTCGTTCCCACAAGGGGCAGAGAAGCTGGCTGGACATGCACAACGCCGTGGCGGTGCTGACGCTGCCTTTCCAGTTCATGATCGCCTACACAGGCATTGCCATCTCTTGTTCGACCTTCATGCCTGCAGGCATTGCAGCCTACTTCGGCAGCAGTGCCGAAGCCGTCAAGTCTTTTCAGGTGGCGCTGAATGAACCTGGCAAGCCACAGCGTTCGGGTCAGTCCATGCCCGTGCCGGATCTGGAGTCCTTCGTGCTGCGCGGTCAGGCCTTGATCGGGCAACCGGTGCGCGCGGTGGTGATTGACTACCCCGGAGATGCTGCGGCACGTATTGGCGTTTATGGGTGGAATGCCGCCGATGATCTGAACCAGCGTCTCAGTTCTACCAGTGGCATGGCCATGTTCTCGGCTGCCACTGGAGAGCTGCAGCAGTTGCGTCTGCCTGGAGGTGTGGATGGCGGTGTGGCATCACTTACGCAATCGGTGATCGGCGGGCTGCATATGGCAACTTATGGCGGGCTGCCGCTTAAGTGGCTGTACTTCATTTGCGGGCTAGCAGGAAGCGCCATGATGGCCACGGGGGCCATTCTCTTCATGGTCAAACGGCGGGGCAAGCATCAGGGAGAGTTTGGCTCCAGCACCTCCACGGTCTACCGGATGATTGAAGCCGTGAATGTGGCGGCCATCGTGGGGCTGGGCATCGCCTGTGTGGGATTTTTATGGGCCAATCGCTTGCTTCCCATCGAGCTTTCACAACGCTCCAGATGGGAGCTGACGGCATTTTTCGCACTCTGGATTCTGGCTCTTCTGCATGCGCTGTTGAGGTCGCCGCCAATGGCATGGCGTGATCAGATGACGGCCCTGGCTGTGCTGTGTCTTCTGCTGCCTGTGCTGAATTTTCTGAGCACTGGAGATCACCTTGCTGCATACCTTCTGGAGGGGGATTGGGAAAGCGCGGGAGTCGAGCTTTTTTCCATTGCTGTCGGGGTGGCGGCTGTCGCTGCCTTGTTCTGGATGCGCAGGCCAAAGCCTGTGCGAAAACAGATGCCTCGTGAAGTGTCGAAAGACTTGTCTGTGGTGGTGGATGCTGATTCCGCAAAGCAAGGGAGCCTCTCATGACGCTGTGGCAATCATCTTTGCAGGCTCTTGCTCTTTCAATGGGAGGAATGACGGCTTTGGCCCTTGCCATGGACCGTCATTACGCGCAACTGAAGCCTCGGGACGAGGTGCCTGCCGCACATCGCATGGCGCTACGTGTGCTGGGCGGTCTACTTTTATTGGCAGTCTGGCTACCGGCCATTCGCAGTTGGAGCGCAACGGTTGGTACTGCGCTTGTGCTGGGTTTTTGGAGTCTGGGAGCGCTCGCGACAGTCGCAGGGCTGTCCTGGTCGGCTCGGCGTTTTTCGGTAGCTGCTGCCGTGATGGCGCTGCTGGGCGCAGCCAGTTGCCTCTGGTGACGGCCACCTCGACGCCTGTTTGGCTTTGGATCTTCAATCGCTCCAACCCATGCCCTGAGCATGCGTTTGAGCAGCGGCTGCGAATTGTTTTCTGGAAAGTGCGACGTTCATGACGGTGGGAAAAGTCAAACGCTGGAGTGGCCTCGGCCTGCTTCTGGTCTGTGCTGCAGGTACTGCTCTGTGGTGGGCCAGTCGACCAAGGATAGAGTATCAGAGTGTTGCGGTGCAGCGCGGCGATGTGGAGTCCTCGGTCACCGCCATCGGCACCTTGCAACCCAGAACCTATGTGGATGTAGGGGCACAGGTTTCGGGGCAGATCACCCGTTTGCTGGTCAGTCCCGGGGCCAGGGTCGAGAAGGGCGCATTGCTGGTGGAGATTGACCCCAGCGTGCAGCGTGCCACCGTGGATGCGGGAAGAGCATCGCTGGCGAGCCTGCGTGCCCAGATCGCCGAGCAGCAGGCGCAGCTGAAGCTTGCCAGTCAGCAGTTGAAGCGACAGCAGCAGCTGGCCGCCGAGGAAGCCACTAGGCAGGAAGACGTGCAGATTGCCGAGGCCCAGGTTGCCGGTGCAGCGGCGCGCATCGACCATCTCAAGGCACAGATGCAGCAAACGCAGGCGAGCCTCAAGGCTGATGAAGCCCGCCTGGGCTACACCCGCATCTATGCCCCCATGTCCGGCACGGTGGTGTCTGTCGATGCCCGTGAAGGCCAGACCCTGAATGCGACCTATCAGACGCCCAATATCTTGCGCATTGCCGATCTGACGGCCATGACGGTCTGGACCGATGTGTCGGAAGCCGACGTGCGGCGCGTGAGAGCGGACATGCCCGTGTATTTCACGACTCTGGGCAGTGCCGGTCAGGAACAGGCGCGCCGCTGGAATGGCAGGGTGAGGCAGGTACTGCCTGCGCCGCCGGCCAGTGTGGCCCCCGTGGCAGGCAATGCTGCGACACCTGCTGCGGCCACCAAGGCCGTGACCTATACGGCATTGTTTGACGTGGACAACAAGGATGCGGAACTGTTGCCGCAGATGACGGCCCAGGTGGTCTTTGTGACCGGCAGCGCGCCGCAGGCCCTGACGCTTCCATTGACAGCGCTCCAGTCTGAGAAGGAGCCGCAATCGCAGAGCGTGCGGGTGCTGACGGCCGAACGCCAGCCTGAGCTGCGAAGTGTGAAGCTGGGCGTCAGAAGCCGCCACCAGGTGCAGGTGCTCGACGGTGTGGCCGAAGGCGAGCGTGTCATCGTCGGCGAAACCTTGATTCCAGGCGGCCTGCGGTGGCTGCAATGGTGAGTGCGATGGAGCAGGCTGCGCTGATTTCGCTGCGTGGCATTCGCAAGCACTATGGCGGTGTGGGCGACCAGCCGTCGGTGACCGTATTGCGTGGCATCGCTCTGGACATTCGCGCGGGCGAGTATGTTGCCGTCGTCGGCAGCTCTGGCTCGGGCAAGTCCACCTTGATGAATATCCTGGGCTGCCTTGATAAGCCAAGCGAGGGTTGCTATCGGTTTCAAGGTCAGGACGTGTCCTTGCTGGACTCGGATGCCCTGGCCTGGTTGCGTCGTGAGGCCTTCGGTTTCGTGTTTCAGGGCTACCACCTGATTCCCAGTGAAAGCGCTTCGGAGAATGTGCAGATGCCTGCCATCTACGCAGGTTTGCCCAAGGCGCAGCGGATGCACAGGGCTCAGCTTCTGCTCGAACGCCTGGGGCTGGGATCGCGCCTGGGCAATCGCCCCAATCAGCTATCGGGTGGTCAGCAGCAGCGAGTGTCCATTGCTCGGGCCTTGATGAATGGCGGTCACATCATCCTGGCCGATGAGCCTACCGGGGCTCTTGATTCGCATAGCGGAGCCGAGGTGATGGCCTTGCTGCGCGAACTGGCCGATGCGGGACACACCATCATCGTGATCACACATGATCGCGAAGTTGCCGCCCAGGCAAGACGTGTCATCGAAATCAGCGATGGACGCGTCGTCAATGACAGTGCTTCTCATGGCAGTCAGGCTCACGGCGAGCTACCGCCATTGACCGCGCAGCGCAACACAGCAACATCGGGAGTCTCCTGGGTGGCTGAAATTTCCGAAGCTGCACGCAGTGCCTGGCGCGGAATGCGCATGAACCGGGTGCGTACCAGCCTGACCTTGCTGGGCATCGTGATCGGTGTGGCCTCGGTGATCGTCATGCTGGCCATCGGCGAAGGTGCCCGGCGCAAGGTGGTCGAGCAGATGGGCACCATGGGAACGGCCATTCTCTATATGGGCAGCAAGCCGCCGGCCAGCGGTGGACCTGCGGGCCAGATCACCGAAGACGATCTGGCTGCCATGCGGGAGTTGCCAGCGATACGCAGAGTGATGCCTGTCATCGGAGACCCCGTCACCGTGCGCTATGGCAAGGCCGACAAGCAGCTCTATGTGTTTGCGGCCAGCCAGGAGATGCCGCTGGTCCACCACTGGAGTGTGGCTCAAGGCCGTTACTTCACCGATGTGGAAGATCGCGATCTGGCTCCGCTGGTGGTGATAGGGCACAAGGCGCACCGGCATTTTTTCCCGGAGGTGGCCAATCCCCTGGGTCGGCAGCTGATCATCGGAAACTCGGCGTTCGAGGTCATTGGCGTCATGAGCGAGCGAGGGGCGGACTCTGGTGCCCAGGACTATGACGACATGGTGTTCATTCCCTATCAGTCGGGACGCGCCAGGGTCTATCAGGCGCAGACACAGCCCGATTACGTGGTCGTGGAAGCCAGCTCTTCCGAGCGGGTCCATGAAGCCGAGCAATCCATCCGCAGCCTCCTGCTGGCGCGGCACGGGGGAAGGGAAGACTTCGGCATCGGCAATGCTGCAGCCCGTATTCAGGCCGAGGCAGCAACGCGCCAGAGCATGGCCGTGATGCTGGGGCTGATTGCAGCCGTTTCGCTGGTGGTCGGAGGTATCGGGGTCATGAACGTGATGCTGATGACGGTGCGCGAGCGGACCAGAGAGATCGGCATTCGCATGGCGGTGGGTGCCAGACAGCGTGACATCCTGCGTCAGTTCCTGACGGAAGCCAGCATGGTGACCGTTGTGGGCGGCGGCGTGGGCCTGCTTGCAGGCTTGGGCATCGGCCTGGTGCTGATTGCTTCGGGCGTGCCCGTGGTTTTTTCGGTGAAAGCCATGCTGGGGGCATTTGCCTGTGCGGTGCTCACCGGTCTGGTCTTCGGCTTCATGCCGGCCAGAACGGCGGCACGGCTGGAGCCCGTGCGAGCATTGGCGGGAGAGTAGGCATGTACAAATGGAACGCAGCACTGGCGGCACTTGCTCTGGCTGGATGCGCGGCACAGGAATCCAGTGATGAGGCTCGGAAAATGTCTCTCGATATTCCTCATGCCTGGGCGCAACAGCAGGGATCGGAGCGCGAGGAGGTCAACTCCCGTTGGTGGCATGATTTTGGCAGCCCTGAACTCAGCGCACTGGTCGAGCGGGCCGGAACTCAAAGTCTGGATGTGGCAGCAGCCGTGGCGAGAGTGCAGCAGGCGGATGCCCGCGCAGCTTATGCACGCGCAGCGCTGGTGCCGGAGGTGAATGCAGATTTCGGGGCCTCAAGATCAGCCGCTCTGGACAGTCATACGCAAAGAAATGCCAGTGCCTGGCGGATAGGCCTGTCGAGCAGCTACGAGCTGGACTTCTGGGGGCGCCAGCGGGCGTTGAGGGACGCCGCCGAGTCCGGCAGACAGGCCAGCGTGTTTGACCGAGAGACCGTGCGCCTGACGGTCACGGCCTCGGTCGCTCAGACTTGGCTCCAGTGTGTGGGCTTGCGTGAGCGCGTTGCGATTGCCCAGCTCAATCTCGAAGTTTCCGAGCGGCTGTTGAAGCTGGTGGAGTCCCGAGCCCGTTATGGGGCCGCAACCTCCGTGGAACTGGCTCAGCAGCGCGGTCAGGTTGCCGCACAGCAGCGTGTCGTAGCTCTGCTGCGCAAGCAGCTAGCGGATGCACATGCGGTGCTGGCTCTGCTGTCGGGTCAATGGGCTATGGATCTGGTGAGCGAGGCCAGTCTGTCAAATCTGGCGATTCCGGGCATTCGCGAGGGTACGCCAGCGGACCTGATGACACACAGGCCGGACGTGGCGAAAGCCGAGGCTCAGCTGCTTGCAGCGAATGCCAATCTTGCCGTAGCCAGAGCAGCCATGCTGCCGCGCGTAACGTTGACCGCAAGCCTGGGTTCTGAGAGCGAAAAGATCCGCAATCTGCTGGAGAGTCCGTTGTCTTCTCTGGCAGCAGGGATTCTGGCTCCGATTTTCGATGCCGGACGGCTTGCTTCCAATCGTGACCTGGCTGTAGCGCAAAAGGAGGAGCTGTTGATTGGCTACCGCAAAGCCATTTTGCAGGCCTTCAATGATGTTCAAGTTGCATTAAATGCGGTTGACGGTGCCGAGAAACAGGCGCAGGTTCAGGCGCAGGAAGTGATTCAGGCACAGAAGGCGCTTGCGCTGGCGGAAAGCCGATACAAGGCTGGTGCGGACAACTTGCAGACCTTGCTGGACGTGCAGCGTGTGGCCTATCAGAGCCGGGACCTCGCTGTTCAGTTGCGGCAGGAGCGCCTTCAGGCGAGTATTGCGCTTTACAGGGCCCTAGGAGGTGGCTGGAGACGAACCCCAGAGGGGCCTGAGGGTTGAGGTTTGCAAGTGTGATGCCACGGTTGAGGGCAGCAGGACTGCGTCCAACCGTCGCCAGAATTGGCGTGCTGCAGGTCCTGCTGAGCTCTTCTGCGCATGCGCTCAGCAAAGACGAGATCTATCGTCAGCTATACCTTTGGGGAACCCCGGTCAGTGTGGGGGCTGTCATGCAGGTGGTGGCTCAGCTGAGCAGGCTGGGGGTTGTGCATCACAACGGTATCAAAGTGCGCGAGTCTGACCGTTATGCGGCAGTGACCAGTAGGTTGTGATGTGAGCATGACAGGCAGCAACCGGTTGAATCCGCCGTCGAATGGCGACAGCCGCAACCTGCCAGAAGCAGACATACCTGTGCCTCTGAGGGGCATCCGCTTAGGGCGCATCACGGTAACGACCATGAGGCCAGGGCACCGCCAAAGGTGAAGTGCATCCGGGCCCCCGCACTGGCTCCTGTCGAGGCTAGAGGAGTATCATTGCGGCCGCCCTGGCGGAGGCGGGGCGAGTTCCATCCGGTCCCGTCCCTTGCGCTTTGATGCGTATAGGGCTTCGTCGGCCCGCTTGAGCCAATGTGACAGCTCGGCCTCGGACTGGTCGAACAAGGTCGCACCGATGCTCAGGGATACTGGCTCCGGCGTTGCGAACATGGCGCGCGCCTGCTGCGCGAACGACTCGCGCAGGCTCTGTCCCAGCGCCTGCGCAACGGTGCCAGAGACACTGCGCAGCAGAATCACGAACTCGTCCCCACCCAGTCGCGCGGCCAGCGCGCCGTGGGGCAGCGAGCCGCGGATGAGGTCGCTCAGGGTCACCAGCAGGCGGTCGCCTGCATCGTGACCGTGCAGGTCGTTGACCTGCTTGAAGTGGTCAATGTCGATCAGCAGCAGGGCACCGGGGCTGGCCGGCGAGGCCTGCCGCAGCAACTCAGGTGCGCGCAGATAGAGCGCTCGGCGGTTGTCCAGGGCGGTCAGTGGGTCGCGGGCGGCGATCTGCGCGATACGCTCTTCACGGCGATGGCGCTCGGTGCCGGTCATGGACATCGCGAGCAGCATGATCGCCATCACGCCTTCCACCAGCGAGACCAGGATCACCGTGCCGTGGAAATTGGTCAGGTTGATGAAGGTGTCTAGCGCCACGGTCGAGACGGCCTTGGCCAGGTAGAACAGGCCGTGTGCCAGCAGAACGAAGCGCAGTTGCGCCGCGCCCACGCCCAGCGTACCGCCCTGCGGGCGCAGCAGCAGGCCGGCGCGCAGGCTGATGACGGCGATCAGCAGCGACTGGATGCCCAGCATTGCCCTGGACCACCACGGCCCGCTAGGTAGAAACAGCATCGCCAGCCAGACGACGGCCACCAGCCACCAGGTGCGCGGCAGCCGGGTGTGCGTGAACGCGGCAACGCCGGCCAGGAACAGCCAGTGCGCGGAGATCAGCAAGCCGTTGGGAAACCAGATGCCCAACAGCACATGGCCGCTGGAGCGCAGCAGGGCCAGCACACAGCCCACGGCGATGATGGCAAACCCCCCGCTCCAGAGCAGCAGCGAGCGTTCGCGCACGCTGCCCCATTCCGCAGCCAGATACAGCGCCGAGGCGGCGGCCATGGCCGCGGTGAGAACGAGCAGGGTGAAGGGATCGAGAACCATGGACGATGGATGTGTCAGCGCGGGTGGGCTCCGCGCGAGAGCCGTCCGGCCAGGGGCAAAGCGCGGGAGCCGATCAGTTGCTCGGGGGTGACGGTCGGGGCCGTGGCATTGAAATGGAACGGGCCGCACGCGAGGCGAATTGTCGCAGGATGCGGATTTTCAAGTATCTCTGGTTGGCTGGGTCGTCGAAAGGAAGTGGCGGATGGAGCCGGGCATAAGGAGAGGACGGCCTGCCGTTGCCGCCGCGATCGGCGGGCTGTCTTCGTTGACCCGCAGCATGCGGACCAGCCGTGCAACCTCGCCGTTACTGCTGCGAATTTACACATAAAAAAGCCCCGGGGCAGGGCCACGGGGCTTGGTGTGCGAGTCAGAAGAACTTACTCGGCGCTGGGAGGCACATAGCCGGCTGCGGCATCGGCACCACCACCAAAGAAATGGTTTTCCATCTGGCGGGCCAGGTACTGGCGGGCGCGGGCATCGGCCAGGTTCAGACGGTTTTCATTGATCAGCATGGTCTGGTGCTTGAGCCAGTCGGCCCAGGCCTGCTTGCTCACGCTTTCATAGATACGCTTGCCCAGTTCGCCCGGGGCAGGAGGGAAATCCAGGCCTTCAGCGTCTTGACCAAGCTTGATGCAGTGAACGGTACGTGCCATGTGTAGGGTCCTCTTGGTTGATTTCAGATGTTTGAGTAATAACAAACTGAAATCTTAGTAGTTTGAGTTTTAAGAATGCGGCTCAAGAATGCACAGCAACGGGGCAGAAGCCCGTTAACCATTCACTCCAAGAACACAGTCCAATGAAAAATCGTCGCAACTTTATCAAGTTTCCTCTGGCTGCCGGTCTGATTGCTGGCTTGACCCTCTCGGCTCTGCCCACATTGCCCGCTTTTGCGCAAACCGGTGTGCAACTGCTCAACGTATCCTACGACCCGACACGCGAGCTCTATGTGAACTACAACCAGGCGTTCGCCAAGCACTGGAAGGCCACGCAGAATCAGGATGTGACCATCAAGCAGTCGCATGGCGGCTCGGGCAAGCAGGCGCGTTCCATCATCGACGGTATTGAGGCCGACGTGGCTACGCTGGCCCTTGCAGGCGATATCGACGCCCTGGTCAAGAACGGCAATGTCAAGGCCGACTGGCAAAAGCGCTTGCCGCACAACAGCGCGCCCTACAGCTCCACCATCGTGTTCCTGGTCAAGAAGGGCAATCCCAAGGGCATCAAGGATTGGGACGACCTGGTCAAGCCTGGCATTCAGGTGATCACTCCCAACCCCAAGACCTCGGGCGGTGCACGCTGGAACTATCTGGCGGCCTGGGAATTTGCCAAGCGCAAGTATGGCGGCGATGCACAAGCCAAGGATTTCATCACCAAGCTTTACAAGAACGTGCCCGTGCTGGACACCGGCGCGCGCGGCTCCACCGTGACCTTTGTGCAGCGCGGCCTGGGCGATGTGCTGCTGGCCTGGGAGAACGAGGCCTATCTGGCGCTCAAGGAGTTCGGCCCCGAGAAGTTCCAGATCGTCGCGCCTTCGCTGTCGATCCTGGCCGAGCCTTCGGTGGCCGTGGTCGACAAGGTGGTCGATAAAAAGGGTACGCGTGCCGTGGCCGAGGCCTATCTGAAGTATCTGTACTCCGAGGAGGCCCAGCGCATTGCCGGCAAGAACTTCTACCGCCCGACCGATGCCAAGGTGGCGGCCGAGTTTGCCGGCCAGTTCCCCAAGCTGGAGCTGTTCACTATCGACAAGGCTTTTGGCGGCTGGGCAGCGGCAGACAAGGCTCACTTTGCCGACGGCGGCAGCTTCGATCAGATCTACACCAAGAAATAAGCGAAACGCAGGAAGGGAGCGCGATGAGTGCTCCTGACTTTGCAATAACAAAAAGATAAAGCCAAGCCATGTCGATTTTGCTGATTGCCGGTAGTCCCTCGCAGCCTTCGCGCTCCAGTGCCTTGCTCAATGCCGTGGCCGCTCGCCTGCAGGTGCAGGGGCTGAGCACCGAGCCCGTGCTGCAGCTCAACCAGCTGGAGCCCGCAGCCCTGTTGCATGCCCGCTTCGATCACCCCGAGATTCGTGCCGTGACCGATAGAGTGGCCCGTGCCGACGCGGTGGTGGTGGCCACGCCGGTCTACAAGGCGGCCTATAGCGGCCTGCTCAAGGTGTTTCTCGATGTGCTGCCGCAGACGGCGCTCAAGGGCAAGCTGGTTCTGCCATTGGCCACTGGCGGCAGCCCTCACCATATGCTGGCGCTGGACTACGCGCTGCGCCCCGTGCTGCAGTCGCTTGGCGCGCGCCACATACTGCCGGGCATCTATGCCACCGACCAGGGTGTGCCTCTGCTGCCTGAAGGCGGCTATGGCCTGGCCCCCGAGATCGCCGAGCGCGTCGAGGATGCAGCCCAGTTGCTGGCCACCGATCTGCGCCGCAGTGCCCAATGGGCCGCAGCCAATGACTTTGAAAGCATTGCGTTTGCCGACGTGCGATGTAGCGTTTAAGTAGGTCCCCCTGAGCGGCTTTGCCGCTTCCCCCAGGGGACGACGACCTTTGCTGCGGGGCGGTCCTTGCTGGCCGTCCTTTCTCGCAGCGTTGACGCATTTACCATTTTTTTGATAGCAGTTCCCGCACTGCGAAGGCCGAGCTGCGCCTGAAATCAGGCCGAAGGTGCGCCTGAAGTGTGTGGACTGCAAGCTCCAAGGATTGATTTCTCATGACTGATCGCAACAACACTTCTGGCGTCATTTCGTCGCAATTGCTGAACACCACACGCCGTCAGTGGCTGGCAGGTACGGCCGCCTCGGCGCTGGCCCTGGCTTCGGGTGGACTGCATGCGCAGCAGGGCAATGGCACGGCAGGCGGGCAGCGAGTGCTGCGTGTGGGCCATCAAAAAGGCTGGCTGTCGATTCTCAAGAATCGCGGCACGCTGGAAAAGCGCCTGACCCCGCTGGGCGTGGCCGTGCGCTGGGTCGAGTTCAACGCCGGTCCCGTACAGCTGGAAGCGCTCAATGTAGGCTCCATCGACTTTGGCGATGTGGGCGAGGCTCCACCCATCTTTGCCCAGGCCGCCGGTGCGCCCCTGGTCTATGCGGGTGCCACTGTGGCGCGCCCAGGTCTGGAAGCGGTGATCGTGCCCAAGGGCTCGGCGATCCGCAGTGTGGCCGACCTCAAGGGCAAGCGCATTGCCTACAACAAGGGCTCCAACGTTCATTACTTCCTGGTCAAGCTGCTGGAAAAGCATGGCCTCAAGTACGGTGATGTGAAGTCGGTCTTTCTGGCTCCTCCCGATGCGCGTGCAGCCTTCGAGAAGGGCTCGGTCGATGCCTGGGTGATCTGGGACCCGTTCCTGGCCTCGGCCCAGAAGGCTCTGGATGCACGCCTGCTGGCCGATGCCAGGGGCGTGGTCAACAACCGCGCCTACTACTTCACCTCGCGTGACTATGCGAGCCGCAATGCCGATGTGCTGCGCATCGCGATCGAGGAAATCGCTGCCATCGATGCCTGGGCCAGCAAGAGCAAGAGCGCAGCAGCGGCAGAGCTGTCGCAGATCCTGGGCCTGGACACCGCCGTGACCGAGCTGTACCTGAGCCGCGCCGAGTTCGGCACCAAGGCCGTGAATGCCGAAATCCTGGGTGAGCAGCAAAAGATTGCCGACACTTTCTTCGATCTCAAGCTGATTCCCAAGAAGCTCAATTTGCTGCATGCCGCGCCCGTGGACTTGCTGGCCAGCCGCTGATTCATGAAAAGGTCATTGCCATGAGTTCAGCATCCTCTTCACCCCGTTTCCATCGCGGCCGTCGCCAGGCTCTGCAACTGCTGGGCACCACGGCTTTCAGCTGGACACTGGCCGCCTATTACGCCAACGATGCACTGGCCCAGTCTGTGCCGGCTATTGCAGCTCCGGCACAGTTGCGCATCGGCTATCAGAAGTCAGCCGTCAATCTGGTCGTGCTCAAGCAGCATGGCGTTCTGGAAAAGCGCTTTCCTGGCACCAAGATCAGCTGGCTGGAGTTTCCAGCCGGGCCGCAGTTGCTGGAGGCGCTGTCGGCCGGAAGCCTGGACTTTGGCCTGACCGGCGATTCGCCACCCGTGTTTGCCCAGGCCGCGGGCAAGGATCTGCGCTATGTAGGGGCCGAGCCGCCCAAGCCTGAAAGCTCGGCCATTCTCGTGCTCGCCGATTCGCCGCTGAAAACCCTGGCCGACCTCAAGGGCAGGCGTGTGGCGCTGCAAAAAGGCTCAAGCGCCCATTACCTGCTGGTGCGTGCGCTGGACAAGGCCGGTATTGCCTGGGCCGAGATTCAGCCCGTGTATCTGGCCCCGGCCGATGCGCGTGCAGCGTTCGAGCGCGCAAGCGTCGATGCCTGGGCCATCTGGGACCCGTTCTATGCGGCCACCGAGCTGAGCATCCGAGCGCGCGTGCTGACCAGCGGTGAAGGTCTGACGGGCAACAACTCTTTCTATCTGGCCTCGCGCGGCCTGGTCGAGCACCATCCCCAGCTCATCAAGGCCTTGTTCGACGAGCTCACGCGCGCCGATCAGCTGGTGCAGACCTCGCGCAAGGAGGCTGTGCAACTGCTGGCTGCCTTCAGCGGTCTGGACGCGAATGTGGTCAGCCGCTTTATCGGCCGCCGGCCCAGCTCGCCGACCACGCTGCTCAATCCCGCCATCGTGCTCGAGCAGCAGCGCGTGGCCGATACCTTTTTTCGTCTGGGCGTGATTCCACGCCAGGTGAAGGTGGTCGACATCGTCTGGCAGCCCACAGCGGCGGAATACGCGGGCTATGGCCAGGCGAGCCCCGCCGCGTCATCCATCACGCCCGCCGTGGCATCCAGGTTCTAAGTCAGGCTCAAGGAGATTTCGTCATGCAAGTGTTCTGGTTCATTCCCACCCATGGTGATGCCCGCTACCTGGGCAGCAGCGAAGGCGCACGCCAGCTGAGCCATGACTATGTCAAGCAGGTGGCCGTTGCGGCCGATAGCCTGGGTTATGAAGGCGTGCTGATTCCCACGGGCCGCTCCTGCGAAGATCCCTGGGTAGTGGCGTCCAGCCTGTTGCCCGTCACCAAGCGCCTGAAGTTCCTGGTGGCCGTGCGTCCCGGTCTGCATCAGCCCAGCCTGGCTGCTCGCATGGCAGCCAGCTTTGACCGCCTATCCGGCGGGCGGCTGCTGATCAATCTGGTCACCGGCGGCGATCAGGCTGAGCTGGAGGGTGATGGCGTGTTTCTCGATCATGCGACACGCTATGAACAATCGGCGGAGTTCATCGAGATCTGGCGCGAGATTCTGGCGCGCAGCCATGAGGGCAAGTCGCTGGATTTCGAAGGTCGACATCTGCAGGTCAAGGGTGCCAAGCTGCTGTTCCCGCCACTGCAAAAACCCTATCCACCCGTGTATTTCGGCGGATCTTCGCCTGCCGCTCACGAGCTGGCGGCAGAGCAGGTCGATGCCTATCTGACTTGGGGCGAGCCACCGGCCGAAGTCGCCAAGAAGATTGCCGATGTGCGCGAGAAGGCCGAACGCCATGGCCGCAAGGTCAAGTTCGGCATCCGTTTGCATGTGATCGTGCGCGAGACCGATGAAGAAGCCTGGGCCGACGCCGAGCGATTGATCAGCCGCCTCAAGGACGAGACCGTGGTGCAGGCACAGGCCGCATTTGCGCGCATGGATTCCGAAGGCCAGCGCCGCATGGCCCAGTTGCATGCGGGCGGCACCAAGCGCAGCCGCAAGGACCTGGAGATCAGCCCCAATCTATGGGCCGGCGTGGGTCTGGTGCGTGGCGGTGCGGGCACGGCCCTGGTGGGCAGCGCCCAGGCGGTGGCCGACCGCATCAAGGAATATGCCGATCTGGGCATAGACACTTTTGTGCTCTCGGGCTACCCGCATCTCGAGGAAGCCTATCGCTTTGCCGAGCTGGTCTTCCCGCTGTTGCCGGTCAACGTGCAGGAAAAGCTGGGCGGCGGCAATCCGGGCGGCCCGTTTGGAGAAACCGTGGCCAATCTGTACTCGCCGCGAGCCGCTGCTTCGGGAGCCGTCGCTTCGGGAGCCGCCGCTTCGGAGCGTGAGCAGGTCCGTGTGTCGCAAAGCTGAAGGAGTGTGTATGAGTGATGTTCAAACGCTGACGTTGCAATCCAGTGCCCAGCCTGCAAGACCGCCGGTGCCGCGCCTGGAGCTGCTGGCGCGTCAGTTCGCTTTGCGGCTGCTGCCCTGGCTATTGCCTGTCGCGCTGATCGCTGCCTGGCAGGCCGCATCGGCCTATGGCTGGCTGTCCACACGGGTGCTGCCCGCACCGCTGGATGTGTTGCGTGCAGCCTGGTCTCTGGCAGAGTCGGGCGAGTTATGGACCCATGTCAAGGTCAGTGCCGGGCGTGCGCTGGCAGGGCTGGCCATTGGCGGCAGCCTGGGCTTGCTGCTGGGTCTGCTCACAGGCTCGCTGCGCTGGGCCGAGACGCTGCTCGATTCCACGATCCAGATGGTGCGCAACATCCCGGCGCTGGCGCTGATTCCGCTGGTCATTCTGTGGTTCGGCATCGACGAGTCGGCCAAGCTCTTCCTGATCAGCATTTCGGTGTTCTTCCCCATCTACCTCAACACCTTCCACGGTATCCGCAATGTGGACCCGGGGCTGATCGAGATGGGCCGCAGCTACGGCCTCACGCGCTGGCAGCTGTACCGCGACATCGTGTTGCCGGGAGCGTTGTCTTCCATTTTGGTGGGCTTGCGTTTTTCGCTGGGGCTGATGTGGGTGATTCTGATCGTGGCCGAGACCATCTCGGCCCAGGCAGGCATCGGCTACCTGACCATGAATGCGCGTGAATTTCTGCAGACCGATGTGGTGCTGGTGGGCATCTTGCTTTACGCCATCCTGGGCAAGCTGGCCGATGTGTTTGCCCGTTCGCTCGAGCGCTGGTGGCTGCGCTGGCATCCGAGCTATGGAGCCCCCTGAGCCGCATTGCGGCTTCCCCCAGGGGACGACAGCCTCGCTGCGCGGCGGCGCTTGCTCGCTGTCACGCGCATGTGCTGCGCCAGTTTTGAACAGACAAAGACGGGAGTTGGTGATGAGCAGTTTGTGGAATCGTTTGACGCAGTCGCTGGTGAGTGCTGGTGCCTTGAATGCACGTCAGCCGCTGGTGGCATGGGAGGCATCCTGGGACGAGGCCGAGGCCTTGCAGGCTAGCGGCCAGCTGTGGCACAAGGCCGAGGATGCGCAAGAGGAAAAAAAGGACAGCAACCAGCGGCCGGACGCGCAGCAGAAAGAGCAGACCGAGGGCGCGCAGGGGGTGCATTTGCAGACACGGCAGCTGACCAAGCGCTATGGCGAGCGTGAAGTGCTCAAGCAGGTGCAGCTCGATGTTCAGCCCGGCGAGTTCATCGCCATCGTTGGGCGCAGCGGCTGCGGCAAGTCCACCTTGCTGCGCCTTGTGGCAGGGCTGGAAGAGGCCAGTGCTGGGCAGCTGCTGATCGATGCGGGCGATGCGCGCGAGCAGCGCCGGCAGAACAGGGATACGCGGATCATGTTTCAGGACGCGCGTCTGCTGCCCTGGAAGCGGGTGCTGGACAACGTGATTCTGGGGTTGCCTGATTCGGCACGCGAGCGCGGCCGCAAGGTGCTGGCGCAGGTGGGATTGGCTGACCGCGAAAACGAATGGCCGGCGCGGCTGTCTGGCGGCCAGCGCCAGCGCGTAGCCCTGGCCCGTGCCCTGGTTCACCAGCCGCGACTGCTGCTGCTCGATGAGCCGCTGGGCGCTCTCGATGCGCTGACGCGCATCGAGATGCACCGCCTCATCGAAGGTCTGTGGCGCAGCCACGGCTTCACGGCCTTGCTGGTCACGCACGATGTGCAGGAAGCCGTGGCCCTGGCCGACCGCGTGGTGCTGATCGAGGATGGGCGCATTGCGCTCGACGAGCGCATCGATTTGCCGCGCCCGCGTGTGCATGGCGATGCCCGCTTTGCTGCGCTGGAGACGCGCATTCTGGATCGCGTGCTGCAAAAGCCAGAATCCGGGCAGGTGTCCGGGCCGAGCAACTGGCTTGGCGTGCCGGCAACGGGCTTGCGCTGGGCCATCTGAGGCATACAACGACAACAAAGAGAAGCAGGCGGCCGACGCAGAAGGAAATTGCGCCGGCGGCTATCAAGATATGAATTTTCAGCAACTGCGTTCGGTTCGTGAAACCGCAAGGCGTGGCTTCAATCTGACCGAAGTGGCCGCCATGCTCCACACCTCGCAGCCCGGCGTGAGCCGGCAGATTCGCGAGCTCGAGGAGGAGTTGGGCATCGATATCTTTGTGCGCGCCGGCAAGCGTCTGACGGGCTTGACGCCGCCGGGCACGGCCTTGCTGCCCATTGTCGAGCGCATGCTGCTCGAAGCCGACAATCTGCGTCGCGCGGGCGAGGACTTTCACGCCAGCGAGCGCGGCGGTCTGTCGATTGCTGCCACGCATTCCCAGGCACGCTATGCCTTGCCCCAGGTGGTGCGCGATTTCCGCAGGCTCTACCCCCAGGTTTCGCTGCATCTGCATCAGGGCTCGCCACGCCAGGTGGCCGAGATGCTGCTCTCGGGCGAGGCCGATATCGGCGTGGCCACCGAGGCGCTGGGCAGTTATGAGAATCTGGTGACTCTGCCTTGCTACCGCTGGTCGCACAGCGTGGTCGTGCCGCCCGGCCATGAACTGCTCGATACAGAAGGAGCACTGACGCTGCAAGCGCTGGCGCGCCACCCCATCATCACCTACGAGCAGGGTTACACGGGGCGTGCCCATATCGACAAGGCGTTTGCGGCGACCGGGCTGGTGCCTGATGTGGTGCTTACCGCCATGGATGCCGATGTAATCAAGACCTATGCGGAGCTGGGCATGGGTGTGGGCATCATTGCCTCCATCGCCTTCGATGCCGAGCGCGACCGCCATCTGCGCGCTATCGATGCTCGCCACCTGTTTGAGGTCAATCTCACGCGCCTGGCTCTGCGCCGCGATGCCTGGCTGCGTGGCTATGCCTATGCCTTCATCGAGAGCTTTGTGCCTACGCTGACGCCTGAGGTGGTGCGTGCGGCACTGCAATCTGTCAAAGACTGAATTTCAACTCGGATTTCCCGAAAGAGCTTCAAGCCCCCGGGTATTGCACTGCACGGGGCGAATATGCAGCAGGGGCCGGCATAGGTGGTGCTCTATGTCTCGAGCTTTTTGCACGGCCATATCGTGGTGATGGGCGTCTTTGTCATCCGCTCGATCGGGCTGTTGTTCGATGCCTGGCCGCGCAGGCGTTGTGCCACGCAGGTTCGTGCCACGGTATGGACGCTGATTTTCATAAGATGTTTTTGGTATAAAAATTTTTGTTTTTATTCTTTTGAGTTTTTTGGAGAAGGTTTCAGAATCGTTTTCATGCAGTGCAGCAAACACTGTTTTCAAAACCTTTCACGACTTCTCAGGAGAATTTTGTATGTCCATTCAAGCCATCAACGTACGCAATCAGTTCAAGGGCAAGGTCAAGGAAATCATCCGCGGTGACGTGGTCTCGGAAGTGGATGTGGAAACGCCCTGGGGCATCGTCACTTCGGTGATCACCACGCGCTCGGTCAATGACCTGGGTTTGGCGGTGGGCTCGGAGGTGGTAGCTCTGGTCAAGTCCACAGAGGTGTCCATCGCCAAGCTGTAAATCTCATTGACTCTCAAAGAGCACCCGGCGCAGGTACTGCTTGCGCTGGGTGCTTTCTTTTGTGCTTCTGCGGCTTCGCGCCTAGTCTCAATAGAAGAGCTGCGGTTTGCTGGACGGTGTTAACGGCTCTGAGGGGGCGTGGTGAGTATCGGGCGCACAGCGCCGGGGGGCCTATTCCAGCGTCATCAATGCCGCATTGCCGCCCGCTGCCGCCGTGTTGTGCGACAGAGCTCGTTCATGCCAGAGCCGTTCCAGCCGAACGGGCTGGCCTGCCACACAGCGTGTGGGCAGTATCAACGGGCCGGGGCGCCTTGCCAAGGCCTGCGCCCAGCGTAGAAATTGAGGGTCGTCGCATTCCAGCAGTGCTGAATCCATGGGTTCGGTTTCCGCAATTTCCTCGATACTCAGCCCGGCAGGCAGCAGCAGCACATGGCGGCGCAGTGGCTCTGGCAGCTCGCCGTGAACTGCTGTTCCGAGCGAGCCGGGCATCCACAGTGCTTGCGAGCCGCAGGCCAGTGCGGCCGCCAGTTGCTGCAGCAGCATGGTTCTTTCCTGCGCCAGGCACAGTGTGCGCGGCTTGCCAAGCAGCTGGTAGAGATTGCGCTCGCCTGTGGGGCCGGGCAGTAGGCGCACAGCATGCAGATCGGGCAGGGCCGATTGCAGGCGCTCGCAATCGCGGCTGACGATGGCCTCGCCATACTGCCTGGCCCAGTGGCCCAGCTGCCGCAAGGCGGTCGCCGCTGCGGCCGTGACGGGCGTGGCATTGGCCTGTGCCTGCCCGGATTGATGCAGCAGCAGACTGAGCAAACGCAGGGGCGAGCCGGGTGTCTGCTGCAGGCGCGGAAGATACAGGGGGCCGCCGGCCTTGGGACCGGTGCCCGACAGCCCTTCGCCGCCAAAGGGCTGAACACCGACCACGGCCCCCACCATATTGCGATTCACATACAGATTGCCAACATGTGCCGCCTGGGCGACCTGCTGCACGGTTTCGTCGATGCGCGTGTGCAATCCCATGGTCAGGCCGTAGCCCAGGGCGTTGATGCGCTCCAGCAACTGCGGCAGCTCGCGCCTTTGATAGCGCAGTACATGGAGTACGGGGCCGAAGACTTCGCGCTTGAGCTGATGCAGATCGGGCAGCTCGATCAGCGTGGGTGCCACAAAATGCCCTTGTGCGGCAGTTTCAGGGCTCAGCGGCGATTGGTGGATGCGCAGACCCAGAGCCCTGAGTCTGGCGATATGCCGCTCGATACCAGTCTTGGCATCGGCATCGATCACGGGCCCCACATCGGTGGCCAGTTCGGCCGGGTTGCCGCAATGCAGCTCTTGCATGGCACCGCGCAGCATGGCCAGCAGCCGGTTGGCGCAGTCGTTTTGTACGCACAGCAGGCGCAGAGCCGAGCAGCGCTGGCCCGCGCTGTCAAAGGCGGATGCAGCAATGTCCTGCACGGCTTGCTCGACCAGGGCGGATGAGTCCACCAACATGGCGTTCTGACCGCCCGTTTCGGCCACCAGCACCACAGGCTGGCCGTCGGGGCGCAGCCTGGCGGCGGTCTGCAGAGCCAGCAGTCGCGCCACTTCGGTGGAGCCGGTGAACAGCACACCTGACACGCGCGCATCGGCCACCAGCGCGGCGCCCACGGTCTCGCCCCGGCCGGGCAGCAACTGCAGAACGTCTGACGCAATGCCGGCCTGATGCAGCAGGCGCACGGCTTCAAGGGCGATCAGCGGGGTCTGCTCGGCGGGCTTGGCCAGCACCACATTGCCAGCGCCCAAGGCGGCTGCGACCTGGCCGGTGAAGATGGCCAGTGGAAAATTCCAGGGGCTGATGCAGACCACGGGGCCTATGCCGGGGGCGAGCAGATCCGCAGCGGCCTGCCGCTGAATCTGAGCCGCGTAATAGCGCAGAAAGTCCACGGCCTCACGCACCTCGGACACGGCATTGGCTGCAGTCTTGCCGGCTTCGCGCATCAGCAGGCTCATCAGCGGCTGCATCTGCGTTTCAAAGAGCTCGGCTGCAGTCTGCAGCAGACTGGCACGCAGCTCGGCCGGGGTGGATTCCCACGCAGGCTGGGCCTGTGCGGCCGCCTGCATGGCCTGCTGAATCTGTGCGGGCCCGGCATCGCTGACATAGCCCAGCAGCTCCTGATGGCTGGCCGGGTTGGTTATGGCTGTGCCGATGGTGTCGGCGGCATGCACGGCATGGACGCCCTGGCGAAGTTGTGCGGGCCTGCTTTGCGCAAGCGCTTGAGACAGATCGCTCAACACACCGTCATCGCTCAGGTCCAGACCTGAGGAGTTGCGGCGCTGTTCGCCCAGCAGATCGCGCGGCAGCACTATATGGGGGTGGGGCAGGCCTATGTCATCGCCTGCAAGAAGTGCCTCCACCCCGGCCCGGGTTTGGGGGGGCGGTTGGCCCTCAGCCCAGGTTTGGTCTGCCGGGGCTGCTATCAAATCAGAGATAGGCCAGTCGGGGTTGGCGATGCGGTGCACGAATGAGCTGTTGGCGCCGTTTTCCAGCAGGCGGCGCACCAGGTAGGCCAGCAGTGTTTCGTGCGTACCCACGGGAGCATAGATGCGGCAGGGGCGGCGTGCGGCCTTGTCCTCGGCCTCGACCACATGCAGGTAGAGCTGCTCGCCCATGCCGTGCAGGCATTGAAACTCGTAACGTCCGGCGCTGTAGGGCTGAGCACCGGCCAATGATTCGATGCTGGCCACGGTCTGGGCGTTATGGGTGGCGAATTGCGGGTAGATGGCGCTGGGGGCGGCCAGTAGCTTGCGAGCGCAGGCAATATAGGCCACATCGGTGTGGTGCTTGCGGGTGTAGACCGGGTAGTCGCTCAGACCGTCGATCTGGGCGCGTTTGATTTCGCTGTCCCAGTAAGCGCCTTTGACCAGGCGCACCATCAGGCGGCGCTCGCTGCGACGGGCCAGGTCGATCAGATAGTCGATCACATAGGGACAACGTTTTTGATAAGCCTGAATCACAAAGCCCAGGCCGCTCCAGCCTGCCAGGGCAGGGGCGTGGGCCAGCTGTTCCAGCAGGTCCAGCGACAGCTCCAGGCGGTCGGCTTCTTCGGCGTCGATATTGAGCCCTATGTCGTAGCTGCGTGCCAGCTCGCACAGTTGCAGCACGCGCGGCAGCAGCTCGGTCATCACGCGTTGCCATTGTGCGCGGCTGTAGCGCGGGTGCAGGGCGCTGAGCTTGATGGAAATGCCCGGCCGTTCATAGACGCTCTTGCCGCCAGCGGCCTTGCCGATCGCATGAATCGCATTCACATAGGACTGCATGTAGCGCTGTGCGTCCTCGGCGGTGAGTGCGGCCTCGCCGAGCATGTCGTAGGAATAACGAAAGCCTCGGGCCTGCAGCTCGCGAGCGCGCTCCAAAGCCTTGGAAATGGTCTCGCCCATCACAAACTGCTCGCCCATCAGGCGCATGGCCATGTCCACGCCCTTGCGCACCAGCGGCTCGCCGCCTCTGGCTGTGATGCGTTTGAGCGCCGCGAGCAGGCCAGACTCGCTATGCGTATCGACCAGCTTTCCGGTGACCACCAGTCCCCAGGCGGCAGCATTGACAAAGAGCGAGGGGCTCTTGCCCAGATGAGCCTGCCAGTCGCCGCCGCGCAGCTTGTCGCGGATCAGTGCGTCGCGCGTGGCGGCATCGGGTATGCGCAGCAAGGCCTCGGCCAGACACATCAGCGCCACGCCTTCCTGCGAGGACAGGGAGAACTCCTGAAGCAAGCCTTGTACCAGCCCCTGGCGCCCCGCGCTGGCGGGTTGGGCGCGCAGCTGCTCGACCAGGTTTTGTGCATGGGCAGCGACCTGGGCAGCCTGGGCGGGCGGCAGCGTGGCTGCAGGCAGCAGCCGTGCCACGGCATCGGACTCGGCCATGCGGGTGGCGCAACTGATGGCTTGACGCAGTTCATCGGCAGGGCGGCTGGAATCTGGCAGCGCAGTGAAAGTCGGCATGTCTGTGCAGGTGTTGTAGAGCCTGGACGCGAGCGGGTGCGCGGCCTTCACCATGTTCACAGCTGCATTGCATGCGGCCTGGACGCAGCTGTCTACATAGGGAAAATCATTGCTGGTTTGTCGAAAAATGAATCACTATATTGAGTGAATTAAAAAGAGGAATTCACCAATGATCGAGGCTTCGGAAGTGGATATCGACAGGATTGATCGAAAAATACTGGCAATTCTGCAAACCGATGGGCGCATCTCCAATCTGCGCCTGGCAGAGCAGGTGGCGCTGTCGCCCACAGCCGTACAGTCCCGCGTGGCCCGACTTACGCGCGATGGTTACATCCTGGGCTACGAAGCGCGGCTGAACCCGCAGAAGCTGGGCGTGGGCATGACGGTGTTTGTCGAGGTGCTGCTGGACCGGACCACGCCCCATGTGTTTGACGAGTTCAAATCTGCCGTGCTCGCCTATCCGGCCATCATGGAATGCCATATGGTGGCAGGCGGTTTTGACTATCTGCTCAAGACCCGCATGGCCGATATGGCTGCTTACCGTGACTTTGCGGGTCGGGTGCTGTGGCAGCTTCCGGGCGTGCGCGAGACCAGAACCTATGCGGTGATGGAGGAGATCAAGGACGATGCGCGGCTGCCTCTGTAGGAGAAAAGCGCGTTTGAATGAAGGACTCTGAGCCCTATATCTGCGTTGACGCGGGCTAGCAACAACTGCTTTCCCTGGAGTGGGGGGTGCTCAAAACATGTAAATAATTGATACACACAGAGGTGGTCGCCGCAGCGCGGGCTGCGGCACAAAGCTGTGCAGTTTTTCTCGATTAATGACCAAAAAGCGGCATCTATGAGAGTCAATGCACCAGTGACCCAGCGGGAGTACAGCTTTGATGAGCATGCAACTCTGATGTCCACCACGGACACAGAGAGCTACATCAAATATGCCAATCAGGCGTTCATGGAGGTCAGCGCGGCGGCCTTGCGCGGGGGCAGTCCATGGATCAGATCGTCTCCACCATGGAGTCCATCACGGCCAACTCCCGCCGCATTGCCGACATCGTCGGCGTGATTGACAGCATTGCGTTTCAAACCAATTTGCTGGCGCTGAATGCGGCTGTGGAAGCCGCCCGCGCGGGCGAGCATGGCAGGGGGTTTGCCGTGGTTGCCGGTGAGGTGCGAGCCCTGGCTCAGCGCAGCGCCGATGCAGCCAAGGAGATCAAGACGCTGATTCAGGCCAGCACGGCCACCATCGAGGCAGGCTCTTTGGTTGTGAACGACGCGGGGAGCAACATTGGTGAGATCGTTTCCCAGGCGCGCAGCGTTGCGGACTTCATTGCCGAGATCAGCAAGGCCACGCGTGAGCAGAGCGAGGAGATCAGCCAGGTCGGCAAGTCGGTGGCGGACATGGACTATCTGACGCAGCAGAACGCGCAGTTGGTGACTCAGGGGACGCAGGCGTCCAGCAGCATGCAATGGCAGGTGAAAAATCTCGTGGAAGCGATTGGCGTGTTTCGATAGCTGATGAGTCGCAGAAGGCTGAGACGGCATGGCCGCTATCGTTGCAATGAGCGGCCGGCCGTCTTTCCTGATGAGCGAGATGAGGGCGAGCCGATCGTGGCAGGCGCCTCAGCCCCAGAGCGCCGGCTTGTTCACCATCAAATAGTAGGTGCCGGCCATGGCCACAAAAGCGGGGTAGCCCAGAGCTTCCCAGCGCAACTGATACTGCCGGAAAAGCGGTGGCAAGGCCTGGCTCTGGCTGTGGGCCTGAGTGGCCAGGGCCGCCATGCGCATCTGCAACCAGACTACGGGCAGCCAGCAGATGCCGGCCAGCGCATACAGCCCCAGAGAAAGTGCGAGCCAGGGAGTGGTGAGCGGCCAGCCTGCCAGATGCGCCATGGCAATGCCCGTAATCGGTTGAATGAAGACGCAGGGAGTAGTGAACCACCAGTCGGCCCGTACCACCAGGCGGCTGACCACGGCCTGGGCGGCGACCGAGCCGCTGCGGTTTGCGAAAAACATATAGAAGGCCGAGCCGAGGCCGGTGCCGACCAGCAGCACGCTGGAGAGGATATGCAGTGTCTTGAGCAACAGATAGGTATTCATGATTCAAGCCTGTTGGACGAGTTGTCTGTTTGCAGCAAGAACCACAGCATGGCGGCGATGGGCAGGTTCTTGAGCAGCGGACCCAGAGGGTGCAGCCACAGCGTGGGCTGAAGAGCCGTGCCGATCACGGTCATGGCCGTCATCAGCAGCAGGGCGCTCAGGTAGATGGCGCGGCCGGGGCGCAGCAGCAAGGCCAGACCCAGAGCCAAATCGGCCAGCAGGCCGGACCAGATGAGCAGTGCCTGCCAGCGTGCATCGCCAATGCCGCCCTGGTCCAGCAAGCGGGCACCTTCGTGGTTGAGGCCCGAGAGTCCGAGATAGTCCAGCGCGCTGACTAGAGCCGTGCCCAGCCAGACGACGACCAGACTGGCGTGCATGAATCTGGCAGCTTGCTTCGGCGGGCTGGCTCTGCTGCCGTTTTGCAACTCAGGCATGGCGGCGGCCTTCCTTGGGCAAGGTGGCCAGCATGGCATCCGGAGCTACGGGGGCGCGCCCCAGCAGCGAGGCCAGGGTCTGAGGATCGGTGACGTTGTCGTTTTCCAGCAAGGCCATGGTTTCGCTGCACCAGGGCAGGGCTGGTATCTGGTCGCCGACTCTGGCACTGCCCTTGCTCATCCAGTCTGGCAGGGCATGGACCGAAGCCGGGCCGTAACCCATCTGGGCGCGCAGGCTGGCGATAAAGGCCTCTGTCGAAAGCGGCTGGGGGCCGCCGATTTCGACGATACCCTCGCAGGTGTCCGATGTCGCCATATGCGCAAGCACTTCGGCGAGATCGCGCACGGCCACGGGCTGAATCTGGCTGCTTCGCATGAGCTCGGGCAGCAGCAAAACGGGCAGTCTGGCCAGATTCAGAAACAATTGGCTGCTGGCACCGCCCGCGCCAAAGATGATGCTGGGGCGCACGACAACGGGCTTGAGCAGCGCTTGCCTGCCCAGCGCCAGCAAATGTTCGTCGGCCGCGCGCTTGGTGCTTGCGTACTGGGTGCCGCTCTGGCCGGCCCCCAGAGCCGAGACCTGAACCACGCGGCGCACGCCAGCCTGGGCGCAGGCATCAAACAGCGCGATGGGGGCCAGAGAGTGCAGGGTCTGCAGATCCTGGCCGGGCTTGTCGCGCAGAGCACCGACGGCGTTGATGACGGCGTCGATGCCATGCAGATGCTCAAGCCACGCTTCGGTTGTCGTACAGGCGCTGAAGTCCAGAGGCGGCTGGCTGTGGCGGCTGCGCACTACGGGGTCGTGGTCCAGCAGGGCCAGCGCATTCACGATATGTCGGCCCAGAAAGCCTGTGCCGCCGCAGATCAGAACTCGCATACGCTACTCCTTTGCAATTTTCTGCCTTGACAGAATTCAGTTCGGCTTCAATCGTTGCCGCTCTCTCGGCCGCCATCCTTGCCTCTGACAAAGCGCTGGACGCTGGCGCCAAGGCGCAGGATCTTGTCCAGCGTGGCCGGCGACAGACGCAGCATTTCGTCGGTCCAGATGCCCAGCGAATCCATGAGGCGCAGCGTCTCGTGCACGCGATCCTGGGCATCGGGCGTTTCCTGCTCGAATTCGGGCTGGGCGATCAATTCGCGCAGCAGTGCACTGGTGGGGTCGAACTCGCGCTGCTTGCGCTCTCGCACAATGGTGCGCAGCAACTCCCAGACATCGGCCGAGGTCTCGAAATACTCGCGTCGGTCACCGCTCTTGCGGCTGCTGCGAATCAGGTTCCAGTTCAGCAGTTCCTTGAGGCTGTTGCTGACGTTGGAGCGCGCCGCACCCAGTGTTTCGCAGATTTCGTCGGCATTGAGGGGGCGGCCATGAAAGAACAGCAGTGCATGAATTTGCGCCACCGTGCGGTTCACACCCCAGGCGTTGCCCATATCTCCCCAGTGGTGCACAAAGCGTTCGGCGATAGGACTCAGTTGCATGAAACGAAGTGTGGTCTTGCTTGAAATTTCTGTCAATGCAGAAATTTCTATTCATGTGAATGCCCGAGAGGGATCAGCAAGGTGTTTGTGCAGGCTTTGCCCATGGGAGCCGGGACGGTAGGCAATTTTCTTGAAATGAAGAAATTTCACGTCGACCTGGTCGCTGCGTCGCTACTCGTAAAATAGCCGCATTACAGGGGCATGGAGCCCCGTCAGGGAAGGGAGAGTTCATGACCGCTGCATCCGTCTTGCGTGCCGCTTTGGTTCTGTCGGCCTGTGCTTGGGCTCAGGTCGCATCGGCTGCCTGCTATTTTGTCTATGCACCCAATAACGAACTGATCTATCGCTCCAATGTGGCTCCGGTCGATCTGTCCCTGCCTCTGCATCAGACGGTGCCGCAACTCTACTCCGGAGCCCGCATGTTTTTCTCGCTCGACGAGTACAACTGTGCCACCGAGGTCAACCTGATCGCCGAGCGTGCCCAGATTGCTGCGGCGCGTAACAACCGCGAGCGTCGTCTGCGCGAAGAGCAACGCTTCTGATTGCATAGCTGTCAGACAAGCGTCGGCGGCACCTTGAGGCTTGATTTGCCTTGCAGCAGGCCGATTGGCTTGGCGCGTGACATGGGCGACCATGCAGTTTTTTGCCGTGGTCGGCTCTCGGGTATGGGGTGGCCTGAGACAATCGGGCACCATGAGTGAATCCCGCGACAACAAAATTCCCGAAAACCTGCCCGAAGTCCCGTCTGATGCCCCGGCGCTGCCCGATGGCTGGCTGGAAGTGCTGTCCATGGACATGGATGCCCAGGGCGTAGCCCGCAAGCCCGATGGCAAGGTGGTCTTCATCGACGGCGCCCTGACCGGTGAAATCGTCAGCGCCAACACCCATCGCAAGAAGAACAACTGGGAAGCGGCTACGCTGACTGACATCCACCGCGAATCCTCACAGCGCGTGATGCCCGGCTGCCCTAATTTCGGGCTGCACGCCGGCGCCTGCGGTGGCTGCAAGATGCAGCATCTGCATGTGGCGGCCCAGGTCGCCATCAAGCAGCGTGTGCTGGAAGACAACCTCTGGCATCTGGCCAAGGTCAAGCCTGAGACGCTGCTGCGCCCCATCGAAGGCCCGGCCTGGGGCTATCGCTTTCGCTCGCGCCTGTCGGTGCGCTATGTGGCCAAGAAGGGCAAGGTGCTGGTGGGCTTCCACGAGCGCAAGAGCCGCTACATCGCCGACATGGAGGTCTGCAAGATTTTGCCTCCCCATGTGGATGCAATGCTCATGCCCATGCGCGCACTGATCGCCAGCATGGATGCGCGCGAAACCTGTCCTCAGATCGAAGTGGCCTGCGGCGACCATGTCACCGCCCTGGTGCTGCGTCACCTGGAGCCTCTGTCGGAGGCCGACAAGCAGCGCCTGCGCGACTTTGCTGCCGAGCAGAACGTCCAGTGGTGGCTGCAGCCCAAGGGCCCGGATACCGTGCATCTGATGGAAGAAGGCGGCACACAGCTGTCCTACGGTCTGCCGGACTTTGGCATCACCATGCCGTTCAAGCCCACCGACTTCACCCAGGTCAATCCGCATATCAACCGCGTGCTGGTCACGCGCTCTTTGCGCCTGCTGGATGCGAAAAAGGACGAGCGCGTCATCGACTGGTTCTGCGGTCTTGGCAACTTCACGCTGCCCATTGCCACCATGGCGCGCGAGGTGCTGGGCATTGAAGGCTCGGAAACATTGGTCAAGCGCTCGCACGAGAACTATGCGGGCAACAATGCCACGCGCAGCGAAGACGACAAGCTGGCTCCCACCAGCTTTGTGGCGCGCAATCTGTTCGAGATGACGCCCGCCATGCTGATTGCCGACGGCAACTCCGACAAGTGGCTGGTCGATCCTCCGCGTGAAGGTGCGTTTGCCCTGTCCAAGGCACTTGCCGATATTCACCAGATCCGCATCGGCGCCAAGCAGACCGGTGTGGCCAGCGAAGAGCAGCCTGATTTGCTGCCGCCGCTGCCCGAGGGGCAGGAAAACTGGCAGTTCCCCAAGCGCATTGTCTATGTGAGCTGCAACCCGGCCACGCTGGCGCGCGATGCAGGCTTGCTGGTGCATCAGGCCGGCTATCGCTGTGTGGCAGCAGGTGTGGTGAATATGTTCCCGCATACGGCGCATGTGGAGTCCATGGCCGTTTTCGAGCGCGCATAAGCGAGGATAAGCGAGCACGCCCTGAACTGCGCCTGCGCGGCGCAGTTCAGCCGCCAAGGGATGTATCCAGAATCATCATCAGCACAAAGCCCAGCATGAGTCCTGTGGTGGCCCAGGCTTCATGGCCCTTGCGGTGGGATTCCGGAATGATTTCGTGACTGATGACAAACAGCATGGCCCCGGCTGCAAAGCCCAGGCCCCAGGGCAGCAGCACGGTGGAGCTGCTGACCACGATGGCGCCGATCACGGCCCCCAGAGGCTCGATCAGCCCTGTCAGTGCGCCCAGCACTACCGCAAAGCCCCGGGTATAGCCGGCAGCCAGCAAAGAGGCTGCGACGACAAAACCCTCGGGTACATCCTGTATGGCAATGCCCAGCGTGAGCGAGCTGGCACGCAGTCCCTCGTTGGCGGCATAGCCCACGCCGATGGCCAGACCTTCGGGCAGGTTGTGAAGGGTGATGGCAATCACAAACAGCCAGGTGCGCCGCAGCTGCTTGGCATCAGCGCCTTCACGGCCTTTGATGAAGTGCTCGTGCGGCAGCAGGCGTTCCATGGCCAGCAGGGCGGCACCTCCGAGCAAGATGGCTGTGCCTATCAAGGCTCCGCTCATCCATTCGCTGCTTGTGGGCGAAGTCGCTACCTTGGCGGCTTCAAGCCCGGGCAGAATCAATGAAAAGGCGCAGGCAGCCAGCATGACGCCTGCGCCAAAACCAAACAGCGTGTCTTGTGTGCGCTCGGACGGATGTCGGGTCAGCAGCACGGGCAAGGCGCCCAGCGCGGTCGCCAGTGCCGCCATGCTGCCGCCCAGCAGTGCATTCAGTGCTGCGGGATTGGTCTGCAGCTGTTTCCAGACCATGGATGCCAGCACCAGAGCACCAGCCGCAGAGATCAGCAGCCCGAGCCGGGTTCTGTGCGACAGGAGCGATTGGCTTGAAGATGCGCTTTGCAGTCCGTCCGGACCCATGGCTCAGCTCCTGCTGGGCTGGGTGGCGGTAGCGAAGCGGCGCGCCACTTCATTCCAGTCCACCACGTTGTAGAAGGCGGCGATGTATTCGGGGCGGCGGTTCTGGTATTTCAGGTAGTAGGCATGCTCCCAGACGTCCAGGCCCAGAATCGGCGTGTTGCCGCTGCCAATGCCAAGCATCAGAGGGTTGTCCTGATTGGCGCTGCTTTCCACATGCAGCTTGCCGCTACGGTCCACGCCGAGCCAGGCCCAGCCGCTGCCGAAGCGGCTGATGGCCGCCTTGGTGAACTCGGTCTTGAAGTTCTCGAAGCTGCCCAGGTCCGCGTCAATGGCTGCCGCAAGAGCGCCCTGCGGCAGACCACCCCCTTTGGGAGACATGACTTGCCAGAACAGGCTGTGATTGGCATGACCGCCGCCGTTGTTGCGCACGACCTGGCGCAACGCTTGCGGCAGTGATTCGACTTTGGCGAGCAGATCGTCCAGCGGCCATTGCGCATACACGGTGCCATCGAGAGCTGCGTTGAGGTTGTTGACATAGGTCTGGTGATGTCTGGAGTAGTGGATCTCCATGGTTTGCGCATCGATATGCGGCTCCAGCGCCGCGTAGTCGTAGGCCAGTGGAGGCAGGGTGTAGCTCATGAGTAAAAGCCTTGGCAGTGAGAGAGAAGGGCGTCAGTGCAGTGATGAATGCACAGGCTCGAAGCTGGCAAGGCGACAGGGCCTGTTGCTGGCGGGGTAAAAGACAAGATGGGTGGGGGTGGGGGTGGGGGTGGGGGTGGGGGCCGGGGCGCAGGCGCTGGAGCAGGTATGGGGCCGTGTTGCAGCGTGCTCGGCCCGCGCGGCCAGGAGCTGCGGCAGATGGCGGTATATCGCCAGACTCATGGACTGGCTGGTGGAGTCCTGCAGCAGCAGTGGCATCAGGACTTGTTGCGCCTCATGCAGGCATTCAGATGCTGCTGCCGGCTGATGTGCTTCGGCGAGGGCATCTGCCAGATTCAGGTGAGCAACGACAAAGGCGGCGATGCGGTCATCGTCGGCAATATCGCCGGGCTCCGCGACCAGCAACTGCAAGCCAAGCTGTTGTGCATGTCGGTAGTGTTCAAGCGCTGAGAGATGTCGGTGCTCCAGCGTTGCGGCCAGCGCATTGCGAGTGTGCTGCTTCCAGGCAGACAGCAAATCTGCAGTCCAGGTATTTCCTGTGCCGTGGTTCATGAGGCACCCTCGATGCAAGCTTGGGCCGCAACGACTTTTCCGTCCTCTCCGGATGGGTGAATGCGAACCACGCGCAAGGCTGTCGGCTGATCTACCAGCAGGCATGTCTTGCCGGTGCGCTTGCAGTGATCCTTCACGCGCCAGTAGGCTCCGTCGCTGATGCAACCTGTCTGGCAAATCACCAGGTCGGCGGCGTGCAGGCTGTCCTCCAGCAGTTGTTGTTCGGACAAGGCCTGGCTGTCGGTATCCTCAACCAAAGGCCAGTCGACGCCGGACGCTGTCTGGTCAGCTGTGGGTTGAGGTGTTTCCTGCAGCAGATCCAGTGCCATCGCCTGGGCCAGGGCGTGGCGCTGCTCACGCTCCCAGGCAAGAGCGCTGTCGCGGACAATGACCTTGGCCCTGAGCAGTACGAGCTGCTGCCTGAGTGCTTCGACCTCCCGTGCCAGCGACTGCATCTGGGCCGTGCAGCGGGTCTGCACTTCCCTATAGGTCAGCATGAGGGCCTCATGTTCAAGGCGTATTTGGTTGAAGTCATCATCTGGCACGGCAGTCTTGTCCCCATGGTTGAGAGCACAACAGAACTCGTCGCAGGGATGCACGCATGTGCGGCTAAGAATGGAATTTATCTTTCATGAATATAAATGAGAATGGTTTGCATTCAAAGTCCGCAGAAGAAATATGACATCCGAGTGGCTTGGCGTGAGAGGTGCTGAACATAAAAAAGGCCGTAGCAGTGTTGCTACGGCCTGTGCGGGCGTTGGCAGGCACTGGCCCGGAACTCATGATCCGGGCCTGGCGCAAGCGATTTCAGCTGCGGTTGCGACCGGCGCTGTTCTCGGGCTCCGCAGTGTTGCGTTTTTCGGCTGCGTTCTGACCCAGTACGGAAGGCACGCCTTCGATCTTGTTGGAGCGCATGTATTCATCCATGTCCTTCCAGCCCGCAAAAACAAGCGCCTTGGGCGCCTTGGGGTTGAGGACGTAGCAATCCTCCAGTCCACGCATGGCATGCCTACAGGCACCACCAATGGCCTTGGCTTCGGACTCACGTGCCACGGCGCGTGGGTCTGGACCCAGGCCCGGAATGTCTTCAATCTTGCAGCCTGCCAGTACCAGGGGCAGCAGGGCAATGGCAAGTGCGCGGGGAAGGTGGTTTGGCTTCATCTTGTCTGGTTATCGGCAGCGGCAGTCGGAAATTTAGTCCATGACTGAAATATCCATCGATGCGATGACCGCGCTTGGCGTCAAGGTTACTGCAAACAAAAAGGAGTGCACAAGGCACTCCTTTTTTGCTTGGGTGGTGGCGAGGTTCAGTCGCGGTCGCCGCCCATGATGCCCAGCAGGGCCAGCAGGCTCTGGAACACGTTGAACAGGTCCAGATACAGGGCCAGGGTGGCGCTGATGTAGTTGGTCTCGCCGCCGTCGATGATCTGCTTGAGGTCATACAGCATGTAGGCGGAGAAGATGCCGATGGCCAGCATGGAGATGGCCATCATGCCTGCAGTGGAGCCCACGAAGACATTGATGATGGCGCCTACCATCAGCACCAGAGCGCCCACGAACAGGAACTTGCCCATGCCCGACAGGTCGCGCTTGATCACGGTGGCCAGCATGGCCATCACGAAGAACACGCCAGCGGTACCGGCAAAGGCCGTCATGATCAGCTGGGTGCCGTTGGAGAAGCCCAGAATCATGCCGATCAGGCGCGATAGCATCAGGCCCATGAAGAAGGTGAAGGCCAGCAGCACGGGCACGCCAGCGGCGCTGTTCTTGGTCTTTTCAATCGCGAACATGAAGCCGAAGGCACCGACCATGAACACGATCAGACCCACGCCGCCCGTCAGCGCGCGAGTCATGCCAGTGGCTACGCCCAGCCAAGCGCCCAGCACGGTGGGGATCAGGCTGAGTGCCAGCAGCCAGTAGGTATTGCGCAAGACACGGTTGCGCTCTTGCTGCGAGACACCGTAGCCCGCAGAGCCCAGTGTGGTGACTTGTTCGTTCATGTAGCCATTCCTCCTTCAGGAATTGTGGGTTGAAACATTGTCATTCTAGGTGGGGGTCTTGAGAAGCCTTTGCAATACCCCGTTGCAATGCGGCAGTTTTAGGATGGAATGTTTTTCACATCGCATCTACTTTTGCCTGCAAAGTACAGAATATGCTTGCTGCATTGACAATCCAACGGAGCTTTTTATCTTATGAAGACCAAGCACGAACTCGAACTGGCCGATGTGAAAGCCATCGCTGCGGCTGCCGAAGCTGAAGCACTGAAGAACAACTGGCCCGTGACGATCTCCATCGTGGACGACGGCGGCCATCTGCTGCTGTTGCAGCGCATGGATGGTGCTGCTCCCATCTCTTCCCATATCGCCCCCGCCAAGGCGCGCTCTGCAGCCGTGGGCCGCAAGGACACCAAGGCTTTCGAAGACATGATCAACAACGGTCGTACCGCTTTCCTGAGCGCTCCCTTTGTGGACGGTCTGCTCGAAGGTGGCGTGGCCATCGTCAAGGACGGCCAGGTGCTGGGCGCCGTGGGTGTCTCCGGTGTGAAGGCCAATGAAGACGCACAGGTTGCCAAGGCCGGCATTGCTGCCCTGGGTCTGTAATCGCGCTTGATTTCTGCCACTGCGGTGGCAGAGACCAAAACAAAACCCCTGTCGCTTGATGAGCGCAGGGGTTTTGTTTTGGCGGGTTGCGGATGAGGGAAAAAACGCGTGGCTATGTGAAGTGTGAGCACAAGAGAGGGCAGGTGCTCTACAACGACTATGGCTGGCGAATCGACACTTGCGGTGTCGCCCCACGATGAAACGGTTTATTTGGTCAGAATGAGCTTGCCCAGCTTGGTAGCCTGCAGGCGATAGGGGGTGCCGTTGTGCAGGATGGTGACGGCCTTCTGGCCGTTGAGCAGCAGTGCGCTGTCCAGGCCCAGGCTGGGGCCGGCAGCGGCTGAGGGGGTTGCAGCAGCCATGGAGGAAGAGCTGCGGTTGTTGGGCTGTGAGGTCGCAACAAGCGGTGCAGACATGCCGTGATTCCTTAAGTTCAAAACTGGGGTAATGATAACAATTCTCAATTAAAACGCAAGTGATACTTAGTCTCATTTGCGAAAAGACACTGTTTATTTTTCTGCTGAAATCCGTCCTTCCGTGCGTCAGCCCGGGATTTCTGCCTTGCGATGTTGCGCAAGAGCTGGCCCGGCTGGGCAGGATGCCATTCGAGTCATGAAAAAACGGCCCTGGAGGGCCGTTTTTTGGGGCAAGCACGCGCTTATTGGGTGGGGTCGGTCACAAAACCGATTTTCTTGACGCCGGCACGCTGGGCGGCGGCCATGGCCTGGGCCACGCGTTCGTAGCGCACTTCCTTGTCGCCGCGGATATGCAGGTCGGGCTGAGGCTCCTTGACGGCTTCGGCCTGGAGATTGGTCTCCAGCTGCTCGTCGCTGATATTCTGGCCGTTCCAGGAATACTTGCCGTCGGCCGTGATGCCCAGCTGGACGGTGGCAGGCTTGGTGTCCTCGGGCTGGTTGGTGGCACGCGGCAGGTCCACGTTGACCGAGTGCTTCATCACGGGCACGGTGATGATGAAGATGATGAGCAGAACCAGCATGACATCCACCAGAGGCGTCATATTGATCTCGTTCATCACATCATCGCTGTCCCCATCGTCCATGGTTCCGAATGACATGGCTTAGGCACCTTTCTTCAGGGGCAGCACATTGCCAGAGACCTGGCCGTCCACAGAGACGCGGGCACCAGTCACGAAGTAGGCATGCACGTCGTGGGCGAAGCTGTTCAGTGCATTCAGGATGCCCTTGTTGCCACGCACCAGAGCGTTGTAGCCCAGCACGGCGGGGATGGCGACAGCCAGACCCAGGGCGGTCATGATCAGCGCTTCGCCGATGGGGCCGGCCACCTTGTCGATGGATGACTGGCCGGACATGCCGATGGCCACCAGCGCATGGTAGATGCCCCAGACGGTGCCGAACAGGCCGATGAAGGGGGCGGTCGAGCCCACGGAGGCCAGAATGGCCAGGCCGGATTGCATGCGGGCCGTGAATTCGTTGATGCCGTTGCGCAGGCAGCGAGTCACCCAGTCGCTGATGTCCAGCGTGTCATGCAGGTGGACGCTGGTCTTGCGGTGGTGGGCGGAGGCTTCGCGGCCTTCGAGCACCATGAAGCGGAAGGGGTTCTGCTTGTCGTTACCGAGCTTTTCCAGGCCGGTCGCCAGGTCGGGGCTGTGCCAGAAGTCCTGTGCCTGAGTGGCGAACTTCTTGAATTTCACAATATCCAGTGCCTTGAGAATGATGACCAGCCAAGAGGCCACCGACATGACCAGCAAGATGATGGCAACGCCTTTGGTCACGAAGTCGCCCTGTGTCCAGACGTGGGCAATGCCGAATTGGGATTCCATGGGTACTCCTGAGAACTGCAGATTTATTTGAGAACAAAGTTGATGGGCACGATGTGCCACATGGGTTCGGCCACGCCGTTGCGCTTGCCGGGAACAAATTTCCACTGGCGCACGGTGTTGATGGCGGCGTCATCCAGACGGTCAAAGCCGCTGGACTGCTTGATTTCGATTTTCTCGGGCTGGCCCTGCTCGTTGATATAGACGCGCAGCAACACCTTGCCTTGCTCACCCATGCGTTTGCTGACCGAAGGATAAGCGGGGGCGGGGTTGTTCAGATAGGCCGCATTGCTCGATGGCTGCTCAATCTTGGGCGGCGCAGGTGGCGCCGGAGGTGCGGGCGGAGCTGGAGGAGCCGGGGGCGCGGGTGGCGCCGGCGGCGTCTTGTCCGGTTTGCTGTCGTTGCTCTCCAGTGCTCCTTGAGGCGCAGCCGGCGCAGGGGTCGGATCCTTGATTGCCTTGGGCAGCGGAGCCTTCTTGATCTCGGGCTTGGGCTGCGGTTTGGTTTCAGGCTTGGGCGCAGGTGCGGGAGGCTTGGGCGGCGGCGGGGCCGGCGGTGTGGGTTCGGCAGCAGGCGGTGCCACGAACTGTGCAATCACGCTGGCGGGAATCACTATCTCTGGCGGCTTTTGCTGGGCCAGGCCATGCTGCATGGCCCACAGGGCGGCAGCATGCACAACAACCACAGCACCAGCAACTGCCATATTGCGGCTCGCGCCGCTGGCAGGTGCAAATCGATCAGACTGGGACATAAGAGCGAGAAGAGCAACCAGCGCAGGCTGGAATCAGAGAGGAAAAGCGCTGGTCAACCGGCAATAGCTGGCCGAGGAAACAGGGCACGCAGACGGTATCGCATCATTCACGCAGGATCCACCAAGTGCATACCATCACAAGAATCAGGCTGCCGAAGACGGCTGAGAGGACGGAGAGGTGGGCCATGCGTTGCTTTCCAGAATATTGGTGGCAAGCTGAACGGTCTGCACCGAAACGCACGATTGCGCTTCGTTGTGGATCGCCGCGATCGGATGGCTTGCACTGCACTGGGCGACGACATCGCGTGCACAGCCTTCGCAGCGCCCGCATTGTGTGGCAACACCCAATTCAAACTGGATTTCGTCAAAGCTCATACCCGCATGCGCGTGGCGTGCTATTTCTCGGTCAGAAACCCGGCGGCATACACAGACGATCATGGCTACAGGCAGTTGTTGCTGGCTATTGATGTAATAGGCGGAGTATAAATGAGAATCCATCGCATTTGCAATGCATGCCGCCAAATTACGCACAATCAGCAAGTGGTTAAGAGCCCGGGCCCGATCTGATCGAGCCTGGCGCAGCCGGTCTGGGCCATGGCCAGCTCCAGCTCGGCGCGCAGCAGATACAGCATATGGGCCACGCCCAGCATGCCGGCCACTGCCAGGGCATGCATCTGGGGCCGACCCAGCAGCACGGCACTGGCACCCAGTGCGATGGCTTTGAGCACATCGGTGCCCTGACGCACGCCGCCATCCATCAGCAGCGGGATATGGGCAGGTGTGGCCGCGCGTATGGCAGCGAGCACTTCCAGGGCGGAGACGGCGGTGTCCAGCACGCGCCCGCCATGGTTGGAGACCACGATGGCATCGGCCCCCAGTTCCACGGCTTGCGCGGCGGCGCGGGCCGAGAGCAGACCTTTGACGATCAGCGGCAGCCGGGTTTGCTGACGCAGCCAGACCAGGTCGTCCCAGGTGGGCGCGCCTCGGGCCAGCTCGGAGCCGAACAGAATGTGCTCGCTCATCAGGTCGCCATTCTGGCGCTGCTGGGGCATGCCGCGCAGATTGACGGCCTCCACGCCTGGCGGCAGCGGGTAGCTAGAGCGTTTGATATGGGCGTCCACCGTCCAGACCAGCGCCTGATAGCCGGCGTCTTCGGCGCGTCGGATCAGCTGCAGCGTGTGCTCGCGTGCCGCCTGCTGGTAGAGCTGAAACCAGAGCGGGCCGCTGCGTCCCAGCTCCTGGGCTGCGGCTTGCGCGGCCTGGGCAATGGCTTCCAGGGTGCAACTGGACAGGGTGCTGACCATCATGCCGGTGCGCATGGCCATGGCCGCGCGTGCCGTGGCGAGCTCGCCCTCGGGATGCGCCAGCTGTTGATAGGCAACAGGCGCCAGCAGCAACGGCCAGTCCAGACTCTGGCCCAGCAGGCTTTGCCGCGTATGGGCTGCGGACAGATCGACCAGCGGCTCCGGGCAGAGGCGAAAGCGGTCAAACGCCTGGCGGTTATGAGCCAGCGTCAGCCCCTGATCGGCGCCGCTTTCCATATGCGCCCAGGCGTGGGCCTCCATATGCTCGCGCGCCAGCCGGGCGTAGTCCGCAAGGGAGCCTGTCTGAGCGGGAATCTGCGTCAGTGGCGGTTTGACGGGCTGGCCTGTGGCATTCAAACGTTCAACAGTCATAAATCAAGCCGGTTGGATGGGGATGGGGCGACAGAGCAGGCCCGGTGCAGGAGGAGACAGCCGGCGAGGGCTGCCCAGCAGCGCAGGCTGTCGTCCCCCTGGGGGCTAGCTTTCCGACCACATGCGCAAGAGATTGTGATAGGTGCCCGAGAGGGCGGCGACGCGCGGGTGTTCGGGCTGCTCCTGGCTGAGTTGCTGAATGCTCTGGTCCAGATCGAACAGCAGACGGCGCTGCTCCGCCGACTTGACCAGGCTGTGCGTCCAGAAGAACGAGGCATAGCGCGTGCCGCGTGTGACGGGGTTGACGCGGTGCAGGCTGGTGCCGGGGTAGACGATGGCGTCGCCCGCCGCCAGCTTCACGCTTTGCTGACCGAAGGTGTCTTCCACCATCAGTTCGCCACCTTCGTATTCGTCGGGATCGCTGAAGAAGACCGTGGTGGAGACATCGGTTCTGACCTTGATGGCGGTACCCGGAATGGTGAAGAACGCATTGTCGATATGGTTGCCATAAGTGCCTCCGCCCTCGTAGCGATTGAAGCGCGGCGGCAGGACCTTGAGCGGCAGGGCCGCCGACATGAACAGCGGGTTGCGGCCCAGCCGGTCCAGGATCAGATCACCTATCTGCTGGCCGGTCTTGCTGTCCAGTGGCAGCTGCAGATTGCGCTTGACCTGAGCCGCCACATGGCCGGCCGTGGCCTTGCCGTCCTGCCAACTGGCAGCTTCCAGCGCCTGACGGCAGTGGCGTACTTCATCGGGAGTGAGCAGGGCGGGTATGCGTAGCAGCATGGGTGGGTATCTGGCGGTTGTTGATCCTGGTCTCTCATTAACCATAGCTGCTTGCGCTTGCTGCATATTGTTTTCAATACCTTTTCATATTGAAATCATTGAAGGGCAAGCGTAACCAGCTATGGTTTTAAGTACCAGAATCCGACATTCTGAAAGAGTATCCGGGCAGTGTGCACGTAAAAAGCCCCGCTGGCATCCGGGGCCTGCGGGGCTTGGAGTGATGGTTTGCTGCAAGCCTGCGCCAGATCAAGCGCAGGCAGGGCTTGCATCAGTACGTGAACTTGAGCGAAGCCACGGCAGAGCGGCCAGCGGCCATGGTGGCGTAGTGGGGCGAACGCACGCCGCTGTAGTAGACCTTGTCGCCCAGGTTGAAGACGTTCAGCTGGAAGGCCAGATTCTTGTCGATCTGGTAGGCCATCATCGCGTCAAAGCGGGTGTAGCCGCCGACGCCCTTGGTCACGATGCCGCCATCCACGGTGGACACCGCGTAAGCTGCATTGACGCTGCTTTGCGCATAGATGCCCACACCCAGGGTCAGCTTGGGCATGGGCTTGTAGCTGGTCCACAGGCTGAAGCTGTGCTTGGGCGTGTTGATGAAAGCTTGACCATTGGCAGCGGAGGTGACGCACTTGAGAGGCGTACCGGAGCAAGTCTGTCCAGCATTCTTCTGCTCGCTATCCATATAGGTATAGCCGCCGAACACGCTCAGATTGGACAGGATCTGGCCGGTAAAGCCCAGTTCCAGTCCGTTGACCACCTTGTCGCCACCCATGAAGACGGCGCCTGTTCCGTCGGTAATACGGACGTTGGTGACGTTGTTGCGGAAGATTGCAGCAGACAGATTCAGCTTCTTGTCCAACAGATCCCACTTGGTACCCAGCTCGATGGAGCGGGTTTTCTCGGGCTTCAGATTGGCCAGCGCGTCGGAGGTGATTGCCAGGTCTTCGCTGCCGTTGCCCAGGGTCGAACCGCCGGGGCGCGAGGAGGTGCCGATATTGGCGTAGATGCTGCCATTGGTGGCAGGCTTGTAGACCAAACCCAGCTGGTAGTTGAACAGTGTGTCGCTGCGAGAGTAGTCGAAGGCGGCAGACTTGGCGTTGGTGATGGGGTTGGTGTAGTCGGGAGCCGCAGTCGACGTCTTGTAGTGGTCGACGCGCAGGCCCGCATTCAGCAGCCATTGATCATTGAACTTCAAGGTGTCGAAGCCATAGATCGCAACGGTGTCGATCTTGTTGCGGGTGGTGCGACCCTTGTCCCAGGCATAGTTCCAGGGAGTGGAGGCATCGGGATTGTTCAGCGAAGTGCACCACATATTGAGTGATGTGCAAGTGCTGGTGGTGCCGTCTTGTATGGCGCCGGACTGGGCGTCAGACTTCTCCTTGGACAGCTCCAGGCCAAAGGCATAGCTGTGGCCGATGGAGCCGGTCTGCTCCTTGCCGGTGAACTCGGTCACGTTCTGCAGGGTTTCCACATCAGAGAAGCGGAAGTTGCCACGACGCCAGACATAGCCGTTGAGAACGTTGCCCTTGGAGTCATCGGGCTGGGTCCAGACATAGTCCTGCTTGCTCTTGCTGTAGCGCAGGCTGTTGCGGATCTTGTTGGTGTCGGTGAACTTGTGTTCCACCGAGGCCGTGAACAGATCGCTCTTTTCCTTTTGGTAGTCACGGTTGTTCATGCCGTACCAGTTGGCGCTGTTGCTGCCATAGCTGGGGCGAACCGTCGAGCCGCCGGCCAGCTTGGCCATGGCGGCATTGCTGTACAGATAAGGCACGCCGCCGTCGGGCATGCTGTCGGTCTGCAGATGCTGCCAGGACAGCGTCACTTCGGTGGGCGTGCCCATGCCGAAGGTCACGGTGGGGGCAATGCCCCAGCGCTTGTTGTCGGGGCCGTTGCGGCCGGGAATGTCGGCGCTGTGACCCATGGCGTTCAAGCGAATGCCGGTGGTCTCGTTGATCTTGCGGTTGATGTCCAGCGTGCCGCGCAGATAGTTGTCGGTGCCCAGGCCCACGTCGCCCGAGATGAAATTCTCGTTCTTGGCCTTCTTGGTGGTGATGTTGATGGAGCCACCTGCGCCGCCACGACCGGCATAGGCCGAGTCCGCGCCCTTGATGACCTCCACGGACTCCACGTTGAACAGTTCGCGGGTTCCTGCAGAGATGTCACGCATGCCGTCCACAAAGGTGCTGGACTGCGCGTCCATGCCGCGGATGAAAGGTTGGTCGCCAGTGGGGTTGCCGCCTTCGCCGTTGCCGAAGGTGATGCCGGGGGTGGAGCGCAGGGCATCCTGCAGGCTGGTGGCACCCGTCTGCTTGATGATCTCCTCATTGATGACCTGAACGGTCTTGGGCGTGTCCAGCAGGGGCGCGGTGAATTTGCCCTGAGGGCTGGCTTCGGTCTTGAAGCTGGCGTCGGCAGCGGCTTCCACATTCACGGTGGACAAGGTGGTTTCCTGCTGAGCCATCGCGCTGGCGCCAATCAGGCACAGGCCTGCGGCAATCACGATTTGCTTGAGCTCGCAGCGCAAGCCGTTGGAGTCGGTCGGAGTCAGAGAGTGGTTGGACATGCTTTTGATGAGGAGTCGATTTTTGAAAAAAGCGTGCGGATTCTAGGTGATATTGATAATAATTCTCGATATCATTCAATAATGACTGCGGACACCCCACGTTTTGTTGCATTGCGGCAACAGACTGGCGGTCTGGATAGGCGGTGCGGAGCCTGCCCACCTATACAGCCACGAGTTTTCGGGATGGCGTAGGCGCTCTTGCCTTGGGTGGGTGCTTTGTTTACGTCAAGTAAAGTAAATAAAAGTGAGATGCATTTAGAATTTGCGCAACTAGAATGCCGCCTTGCTGTGCAAGCAAGGCCGGGCCTTGTGGCGCGATGTCGCGCAGGCTGGTTCGGCCCGGCGGCGATGCAATCCCAGAAAGTTCTGAATGACCGCGGCTTCCCCCAACGCTCCGCAGCGGGCGTACTGGCTCAAAAAATTACATGAGTGGCACTGGATCAGCTCCGCCATCTGCCTGATCGGCATGCTGCTGTTCGCTTTGACGGGATTCACCTTGAATCACGCCGGGCAGATCGAGTCCAAGCCCAAGGTCGAATCGCGTGATGCGCAATTGCCCCCGGAGCTGCTCGAAAAGCTGCAGCAAGCCCAGAAGCAGGGCGCGCAGGCTGCCAGCAAGGATGCAGTGGGCTTGCCTGCCGAGGTGGATGGCTGGCTGGCTCGGCAGATCAAGGTCAGTGCCAAGGGTTTTGCCGTGGAGTGGAGCGAAGACGAGGCCTATGTGCCCATGCCGCGCCCGGGTGGCGACGCCTGGCTGCGCGTGGACTTGAAGGAGGGATCGGTCGAGTACGAGAAGACCGACCGGGGCTGGATCTCCTACCTCAACGACTTGCACAAGGGGCGCAATACGGGCGGAGCCTGGAGCCTGTTCATAGATGTCTTTGCGATTGGCTGTCTGGTGTTCTGCATCACGGGTCTGCTGATTCTGAAGATGCATGCGCAGCGCCGGCCCATGACCTGGCCCATGGTCGGCCTGGGGCTGGTGCTGCCTGCGCTGCTGGTATTGCTGCTCGTGCATTGAAATGAGGCACATCCTGAGTCGCATCGCGCCCTCCCTCTTTAAGGGGGTGGCGGCCCTTGCTGGGGCAGCCCATGCTGGGGCAGCCCTTGTTGGCCGTCTCTGACTGGGGTTGTGCTCGTTTCATGCGATGTGGGAAAAGTTGACTGGAAATTTGTGAAGGAAGAAAAAATGGCGAAGCGGATTTTCAAGACCACGGTGGCGCTGAGCGCCGTGGTGGGCCTGCCGGCAATCGCGGGCGGCATGAATGTGACTGTGACTGTGCCCCAGTTGCAGGTGGCCGAATACCACAAGCCGTATGTTGCCCTGTGGCTGGAAAAGGCCGATGGCGGCGTGGCAGCCAATCTGTCCGTCTGGTATGACGCAAAGATGAAGAATGCCGAGGGCACCAAGTGGCTCAAGGACATGCGCCAGTGGTGGCGTCGTACGGGCCGTGAGCTGAGCTTTCCCATTGACGGCGTGACCCAGCCGACCAAGCCTGTGGGCAGCCATGCGCTGTCTTTTGCCGAAGGCAAGAACCCGCTGCCCCAGCTGGCTCCCGGTCAGTACAAGCTGATGGTGGAAGCCGCGCGTGAAGTCGGCGGCCGCGAGCTGGTGTCCATTCCCTTTGAGTGGCCCGTCAAGCAGGCCACCAGCCTGAGCGCCAATGGCAGCACCGAGCTGGGCGCGATCAAGCTGGAATTGAAGCCTTGATCTTGATTCTCACCCCCTGAGCGGCTTTGCCTAGGCGGCCCCGCCGCTTCCCCCTCTCTCGCTTCGCGGCAGGGGGACGACACCCTCGGTGCGGGGCGGCCCTTCCTTGGTGTCTCTTGCCTGCGTAGCGCCAGTTTTAGGGTGTTGCTTGGCCGTCACACCTCTCTCTCTTTTGATTTGTCACCCTTTTTGTTCTCAAGGACCCGATATGAAGTTCAAAACACGTGCTCTCGCTGCAGCCGCTCTGGCACTGACCGTACTGGGCGCCCAGGCGCATGATCTGTGGTTCAAGCCCTCCAGCACCGTGCTGTCCAAGTCCGACTGGGTGACGGTGGATGCGGCCGTGTCCAACGATGTGTTCTTCTTCAATCACCGTCCGCTGGGCCTGGAAGCCGTCAAGGTGACCGCGCCCGATGGCTCGGCGGTGGAAATGAAGAATGTCGCCAAGGGCGAGTTGCGCAGCATGTTCGACTTCAAGCCAGAAAAGACCGGCACCTACCGCGTAACCATGCTGATGACCGGCGTGATGGGTGGCTACAAGGATGCCAATGGCCAGCCCAAGCGCCTTCGTGGCTCGGTGGAAGAAGTGCTCAAGCAGATTCCCGCCGATGCCAAGGAAGTGCGCGTGACCGAGAATCTGCGCCGCATGGAAACCTTTGTGTCCCTGGGCAAGCCTTCGGCGCTGGCGCTGACCGGCAAGGGTCTGGAGCTCAAGCCCGTGACGCACCCCAATGATCTGGTGGCCAGCGAAGAGGCGACTTTCGAATTTCATCTTGACGGAAAGCCCGCTGCGGATCTGGAGCTGGAGCTGGTGGCCGACGGCATTCGCTACCGCGACGGTGTGGACGCCATGAAGCTCAAGACCGATGCCAAGGGCCAGGTCAAGATCAAGTTCCCCCGCGCAGGCCTGTTCTGGCTGAACGCCGATGCCACGGACAAGAAGACCAGCATTGCCAAGGCAACGGAGCGTCGCCTGGGCTATATCGCGACTCTGGAAGTCCTGCCTTAAGCGTTGGCGCTGGATGGACTGAATACGCGCCCGATCCGGGCGCGTCGTTGTTTTCGCTGCTGTTTTCGCCTTTGTCTGGATGCCCATGCCCACACCCCCCCGCGTACGCTTTGACGCCAGTCTCTGGCAACTGCCCTTGTCGGCGGCACAGAGTCAGGCTCGCGCTCGGATGCCGGCGCCGGACTTTGGCGTGCAGCGCTGGCGACCTGCAAGCCTGCAGCATCGGCAGGATGGGCGTATTCATCGCCTGTCCGGCCAGACCATGGGCACGCATTGGTCGCTGTGTCTGGCCAACCCGGATTACCTGCCCACCGAGCCGGCGCAGGCTCTGCTGGAGCAGGTGTTTGATGATGTCATCGCTCAGATGAGCAACTGGGAGACGGATTCGCTGATCACCCGGTTCAATCGTTCAGGACCCGGTCAAACGCATATAGTGCCGGCGGAGTTCGCCCATGTTCTGGAAGCGGCCTTGCACTGGAGCCGGCTATCCGGTGCGGCCCTGGATCCTGCCATGGGGGCGCTGGTCTCGCTGTGGGGGTTCGGGCCGCGCCAGAACCCGCTGCAGCCGCATTCAGGGCAGGCGCCGGCCGGCGATGAGATCGAGCGCTTGCTGAAGACCAGTGGCCACGGCCATCTGCGCTGGAATGCGCAAACCCGGCAGTTGCAGCAGTCCGGAGATCTGGAGCTGGATTTTTGCGGCATTGCCAAGGGCTTTGCCGTGGATTGGGCTGTGCGCAAGCTGCAGGCCGCAGGCTGGGCTGCGGGCATGCTCGAAATTGGCGGTGAGCTGCGCAGCTGGGGGGCGCGCCCTGATGGGCGGCCCTGGCAGGTGCAGTTGGGCACGGGCGGTTCTGCCGAGGCCGAGTCGCTGGTCGTGGCTTGCAGGGAGGGCGCTTTTGCCACCTCGGGCGATTTCTGGCATCAGTTCACGCAGGCCGGTAGGCGCTATTCGCACACGCTGGATCCGCGCACGGGCTGGCCGGTGACGCATGATCTGGCCAGCGTGACCGTGTTCCATGAGGAATGCATGCATGCCGATGCGCTGGCCACCGTGCTCACGGTGCTGGGTCCGCAGCAAGGCATGGACTTTGCCCGTGAACACGAGATTGCAGCCGTGCTCACATCGCATCTCGCATCCGATGGCAATGAGGCCCGCAGACGGGTGCTCAAGACACCGGCCTGGATCAACCTATTTGAGGCATGACAGTGGAATGGATTTTGACGCCCGAGCGCATCTATGGGGCTATGGGTTTGGTTGCAGCCTATGCAGGCATGTGCTGGGGTATTGGCACCAAGGTGCGCAAGCAGCGCCTGGCCGATGAGGCCGAGAGCAATGTCTCGCAAGGCGATGCTGCTGCGCCTGCCGTCCTGGTCGCCTATGCCAGCCAGACGGGACAGGCCGAGGCCCTGGCCCGTGCCACGGTCAAGATGCTGGTCGATGGCGGTCTGCAGGTGCGCCTGCTGCCCGTCGAGAAGCTGACGACCGAGCTGCTGCAGCACTATGCACACAGCCTGTGGCTGCTGTCCACCACAGGTGAGGGCGATGCGCCCGACCATGCGCTGGGCTTTGTCCAGCAGCTCATGGCTACGCAGCCTCAGCTGAGCCGGCACCAAAGCCTGGTGCTCGCGCTGGGTGATCGTGAATACCAGGAGTTCTGTGCGTTTGGTGTGCAAGTGCACGAGTGGTTGCAGGCCGGCGGCGCGCGCAGCAATCTGGTCTGCGTGGACAATATGGATGCCTTGAGCTTGCAGAGCTGGCAGACCCAGGTCGCTCAGATGCGACAGGGCTTGCTGGGCGAGTCTGCGCCAGCCCAGGAGCTGGATTCGGACTGGTTGCAGGCGCCGGCCAGCATACCTTTTGTGCTCAGTCGGCGGCGTTTGCTCAATCCTGGCAGCCAAGGCGGGGCACTGCACTTGCTGGAGTGGACGCCGCAGTCCGGCGAGCTGCCGCGCTGGGAGTCGGGCGATCTGGTGTCTCTGTGCGTGCCTGCCGACCCTGAGCGTGCGCGCGACTATTCGATCGCCTCGATCACGGCCGATGGCAGCCTGCAACTGCTGGTGCGCGAGAGCACGCGTGCCGATGGTTCACCGGGCCTTGCGTCGCACTGGCTGTGCTGCGGCATGGCCGAGGGGGATGTACTGCCGCTGACCTTGCGCGAGCACCGAGGCTTCAGACTCGGTGACAACGCCGGGCGGCCGCTGATTCTGATCGGCAATGGCTCGGGCCTGGCGGGCCTGCTCAGCCATATCAGGGCGCGTGTGCAGCAAGGGCTTGGTGATCAATGGCTGTTGTTCGGGGAGCGCAGCCCGCAGCACGACGCGCTATTTGCCGACCAATTGGGCGCATGGCTCAGGCAAGGCCGACTGGCACGGCTGGATCAGGCCTGGTCGCGCAACGGCAAGGATTCGCGCTATGTGCAGGATTTGCTGCGCAGCCATGCACAGGAAGTCCGGCAATGGGTGGAGCGTGGCGCGGCCATCTATGTCTGCGGCAGCCTGAGCGGCATGGGGCAAGGCGTGCATCTGACACTGCAGGCCATTTTGGGCGAGGCCAAGGTGGCCGAGCTGTTGGGCTCGGGCCTCTACCGGCGCGATGTGTATTGAAAAAGCCCGAGACCGGCTTTGCCTGTTGCTGTGCAGGGCGGCTTCACGCCGGGCTCGATCGCACAAGCCCCCGGCTTGCTTGGCACCAACAGCCGTTCGGCCGTGGGGTGCTTGTCTCAGAAACGCAAAAAGCTGGCTCAGGCCAGCTTTTTTGTGGTCAGCGCAAGCGCAGTGCTTACTTGACGTGCTTGCCGATCAGGCCGGCCATCTCGAACATGGAGACTTGGGGCTTGCCGAAGACTTCCTTGAGCTTGGCATCAGCGTTGATCATGCGCTTGTTGGCAGCATCTTGCAGGTTGTTGGCCTTGATGTAGACCCACAGCTTGCTGATGATTTCAGTGCGGGGCAGGGGATCCTTGCCAACCACGGCAGCCAGAGCGGCGCTGGGGGTCAGAGGTTTCATGAAGGCAGCGTTGGGAGTGCGCTTCTTAGCGGCGGGAGCTGCTGCCGGTGCTGCAGCGGGTGCCTTCTTTGCAGTTGCCATTTTGCTTATTCCTAATTGGGTAGTGGACTTATCACCAGCGAAATACAGCTGCAATCCACTGGCTGAGGCTGATGCTAATGGCAAAAAATCGCTCTTCCAAGCTAGTGGGCTGTTTTTTTGCCTCGATTTGTTGCTCTCAGGCCCTTTAGTGTCCGTTTTCACGGGTTTTTCCTTGAGAGTGTTGTGAAAAAGTTGCTCTCTGTGTGTGTCCGCAGGTGCTTGTGCTATGTCGGGTGCTCAGTGCAAGATGCGGGAGAGTTGGTTCTGTGGAGATTTTCATGAGCGATTCCTCGGCTTCACTTGGCTTTAGCACCTGCGATTTGTGCGATGCGCATATCAGTGACGACAGCAGCGATTTCCGCGTGCTGCCGCCCGTGTTCCACAGCTATGGCGGGCATGTCAGCTTTACGGGGGAGGTCAGCACCGTGCAGTGTCTGGACGACAACAGTCTGGTGCGAGCGGCGCTGGCCGAGCCGGGAGGTGGCCGTGTGCTGGTGGTCGATGGCGGCGGCTCGCTGCGCCGGGCTCTGGTGGGCGGTAATGTGGCGACATCGGCGGCCCAGAACGGCTGGGCCGGGGTGCTTGTCTATGGCTGCGTGCGCGACGTGGCAGAGCTGAAATCCACGCCCCTGGGTCTGTATGCGCTGGCGCTCAACCCCATGCCTACCGCCAAGCAAGGCCAGGGACTGCGCGATACCTATGTGCAGATCGCAGGCCTGTGGATTCGCCCGGGCGACTGGCTGTATGCCGACTCCGACGGCATTGTGCTGAGCCGCCGCAACCTGCTTGCCTGATGGCTGATGCTGGCTAACGCCTGATCTTCAATGAGCCGGGCCAGGTTGCAATCACAACGCTGGTCAGGGCTATGCCGAAGGCCAGCAATTGCATGCTGCCGATGCGCTCGCCCAGGGCCAGCGTACCCACCACAGCGGCGCTGATGGGCAGCAGCACGGTAAAAATTCCGGCTCGCGATGCGGGCACGGCGCGCAGCCCCGTCATCCACAGCCACACTGTCCAGACACAGGCGGCCAGGGCGTAAAACAGCAGCAGACCCCATGCAGGCACCGAAACCCGGGAAAAATCAAACTGCCAGGCCAGATAGAGCCCGGCGGGCGTGGAAAGCGCGAACCCCCAGAGATTGATCAGCGCCGTAATGCGCTTGGGGCTTACGCTGGCGGTGAGCTTTTTGCCGATCACGGCATATGCGGCCTCGCACAGCACGGCGGCAATCAGCAGCAACTGACCCAGGCCTTGCTGAGGATGCGCGGCTAGGCTGCTGCTTTCGGTCTTGCTCAAGGCATTCAGCCCTATGCCGGCCACTGCAAAAACAATGGCTGTCCAAGTACGCGCGCCAACGGCTTCGCGCAGAAAAAGCCAGCTCATTATGGCGACTGCGGCAGGAATTGCGGCCATGGTCACGCCCGCCGTGACCGCACTGGTCAAGGCCACGCCGCTGATCATGCAGAGCGTGAAAAGGAAATTGCCGAAGAAGGACTCAAAAAACAGCAGCCACTTGGTCTGCCTGCTCAGAGTTGTCTCGTGTGCAGGGGCCTTGAGCCAGCCCAGCATGGCCACGGCACCGATGCCAAAGCGCAGCCAAGCCAGCAGCATGACCGGAAAGATGGCCGCCAGAGGCTTGGACAAGGCCACATAGCTCCCTACCAAAGACATGCTGAGCGCCAGGCAGAGATAGGCGATGGGGCGACTGGGCGTGTGCATGGCGTGGCGAAATGGATGTCAATGACAAGAGGAGGTGATGCAAGGCAGTGTGGCAGGAGGGCTGTTGCATGCATTTGATTCAGAGCAGGGGGCTGTTGTTTTTTTGTTCTCGCCGCCTTGGGCACTGTGTCTTTGTCGTGTCACCTGGTTTTGTTCAAGTGGCTTGGTCAGTCCCGTGCCAAGTAAATGGGCAGATCAAGGCAGACGCCGGGACTTTTTTCGTGCCGCGTTCAAAGGATGCCGACTTGGGAGGCCGTGCTTGCGCAAATTTTTCATGAAGCAAGAATCCAATTTCTTATTATGAAAAATTGAAATGCTGCGCTGCCGCAAAATTTCTCAATACGAGAAATACGTTTTCTCATTGTGAAAAATAAAAATAAGCCATTGATTTTATTGAATATAAATTTCAGTCTTTTATAAGACATAAGACTTTGTTGAAGAACGTCGCAGACATAGAGTAGATCCCAAGGACGAACACCAAGTCATCTTGTTTTAACCGCTAAGGAGTGCACCATGCCCCAATCCCTGACTCAGCAACTGAGCCGTGAACAGCAAATCGCAGCCCTCGAAAAAGACTGGGCACAGAACCCACGCTGGAAGAGCGTAAAGCGCGGTTACAGCGCTGCCGATGTGGTGCGTCTGCGTGGCAGCCTGCAGCCTGAGTACACGCTGGCCCAGCGCGGCGCCGAAGTGCTGTGGGACAAGATTAACGGCAGCTCGAAGAAGGGCTATGTGAACGCCTTCGGCGCCATCTCTGCAGGCCAGGCCATGCAGCAGGCCAAGGCCGGTCTGGAAGCCGTGTACCTGTCGGGCTGGCAAGTAGCTGCCGACGGCAACACCTCCGAGACCATGTACCCCGACCAGTCGCTGTACGCCTATGACTCCGTGCCCACCATGGTGCGCCGCATCAACAACACCTTCAAGCGCGCCGATGAAATCCAGTGGGGCAAGGGCATCAACCCCGGCGACAAGGAGTTCATCGACTACTTCCTGCCCATCGTGGCTGATGCGGAAGCCGGCTTTGGCGGCGTGCTCAACGCGTTCGAGCTGATGAAGAACATGATTCAGGCAGGTGCTGCCGGCGTGCACTTTGAAGACCAGTTGGCCGCCGTCAAGAAGTGCGGCCACATGGGCGGCAAGGTGCTGGTGCCCACCCGCGAAGCGGTCGAGAAGCTGATCGCCGCCCGTTTTGCAGCTGACGTGATGGGCGTGCCCACCATTGTGCTGGCCCGTACCGATGCCGAAGCGGCCAACCTGATCACCAGCAACCATGACGAGAACGACATCCCGTTCCTGACTGGCGAGCGTACTCAGGAGGGCTTCTACCGTGTCAAGAACGGTCTGGAGCAATCCATCAGCCGCGGCGTCGCCTACGCTCCCTATGCGGATCTGGTGTGGTGCGAAACCGGTGTGCCCGATATCGGCTTTGCCCGCGAATTCGCCCAGGCCGTGCACGCAGCGTGCCCAGGCAAGCTGCTGAGCTACAACTGCTCGCCTTCGTTCAACTGGAAGAAGAACCTCAACGACAGCCAGATCGCTTCCTTCCAGGAAGACCTGTCCGCGCTGGGTTACAAGTTCCAGTTCATCACGCTGGCCGGCATTCACAGCAACTGGTACAACACCTTCAAGTTCGCTCACGAGTACGCTCGCGGCGAGGGCATGAAGCACTACGTGGAAATGATCCAGGAGCCCGAATTCGCGGCACGTGACAAGGGTTACACCTTTGTCTCGCACCAGCAGGAAGTGGGCGCAGGTTACTTCGACGACGTGACCACGGTGATCCAGGGCGGCTCTTCCAGCGTCAAGGCGCTGACCGGCTCCACCGAGGAAGAGCAGTTCCATTGAGCCACGATGAATCGTGATTCTGTCTAGGTAAAAAAAGGGGTTATGCGCCCGGGGCGAAAGTCTCGGGCGCTTTTTTGTTTGCCGGGTTAAAATGCCGCGACTTCAATTCACAAGGGCGAGAAAGGCATCAACGGTTATGACACCGCGAACTACATCGGAGATGTACTTCAGCTGCTGATGGCAGCTGGCGGTTCGCGCCTGCCCGAGATTTCTCGACCCCTCATCAAAGCGCGGACTGGTTCCGCGCTTTTTGCTTTCAGGTAACTCCAAAGCTCTGGCGCTGGCCCTCACCCACACAAATTTGGTTTGACAAGGAATTTCATGATCAACATCACGCTCCCCGATGGCTCCAAGCGCGAATATCCGGGCCCTGTTTCGGTCGCTGAGGTCGCTGCTTCGATCGGCACCGGCCTGGCCAAGGCGGCACTTGCCGGCAAGATCAACGGCAAGGTCGTGGACACCAGCTTTGTGATCGAGCAGGATTCGCCGCTGTCCATCATCACCGCCAAGGATGCCGACGGTCTGGAGGTGATCCGCCACTCTACCGCTCACTTGCTGGCCTATGCCGTCAAGGAGCTGTTTCCCGATGCGCAGGTCACCATCGGCCCGGTGATCGAAAACGGTTTCTACTACGACTTCTCGTACAAGCGTCCCTTCACGCCCGAAGATCTGGTCGCCATCGAAAAGAAGATGACCGAGCTGTCCAACAAGGACGAGCAGGTGGTGCGCCGCGTGCTGCCCCGCGACGAGGCCGTGCAGTACTTCAAGGGCATCGGCGAAGCCTACAAGGCCGAAATCATTGCCTCCATCCCCAGCAACGAGGATGTGAGCCTGTACCGCGAAGGCGCCTTCGAGGACCTTTGCCGCGGCCCTCACGTGCCCAGCACCGGCAAGCTCAAGCACTTCAAGCTGATGAAGGTGGCCGGTGCCTACTGGCGCGGCGACCATCGCAACGAGATGCTGCAGCGCATCTACGGCACCGCCTGGGCGACCAAGGATGAGCTCAAGGACTATCTGTTCCGCCTGGAAGAAGCCGAAAAGCGCGACCACCGCAAGCTGGGCCGCGAGCTGGATCTGTTCCACATCGACGAACACTCGCCAGGCACCGTGTTCTGGCACCCCAAGGGCTGGTCGGTCTGGCAGCAGGTCGAGCAGTACATGCGCAAGGTCTATCAGGACAACGGCTATCAGGAAGTGAAAGCCCCCCAGATTCTGGACAAGACCCTGTGGGAGAAGACCGGTCACTGGGACAAGTACCGCGAAAACATGTTCACCACCGATTCGGAAAAGCGTGAATATGCCCTCAAGCCCATGAACTGCCCGGGCCACATCATCATCTTCAAGCAAGGCATCAAGAGCTATCGCGATCTGCCGCTGCGTTTTGGCGAGTTCGGCAACTGTCACCGCAACGAGCCCACCGGCTCGCTGCACGGCATCATGCGTGTACGTGCCTTCACGCAAGATGATGGCCATATCTTCTGTACCGAAGACCAGATCGAGGCCGAGGTGACGGCTTTCACCTCGTTGCTGCAGAAGGTGTATGCGAACTTTGGCTTCACCAACATCCTGTACCGTCTGTCCACTCGCCCCGAAAAGCGCATCGGCACCGATGAGGCCTGGGACAAGGCAGAGAACGCGCTGGCCGAAGGTCTGCGCGCATCGGGTTGCGAGTTCGAGTATCTGCCGGGCGAGGGTGCGTTCTACGGCCCGAAGATCGAGTACACCCTGAAGGATGCGCTGGGTCGCGAATGGCAGTGCGGAACGATCCAGGTGGACCCGAACATGCCCGAGCGTCTCGATGCGGAATTCGTGGGCGAGGACGGCGAGCGCCATCGACCCATCATGCTGCACCGCGCCATTCTGGGTTCGCTCGAGCGTTTCATCGGCATTTTGGTCGAGCATCACTCGGGCGCGCTGCCTGCCTGGCTGGCTCCTGTACAGGCTGCCGTGCTCAATATTACGGACGCTCAGGCCGACTATGCGCAGGAAGTTGCGCAGAAGCTGCAAAAAGCATTGCCGAATCAAAGCCTTAGAGTGGTGACAGATCTGCGCAATGAAAAGATTACGTATAAAATACGCGAGCATTCCATGCAGAAGCTGCCCTACATCCTTGTCGCGGGCGATAAGGAGAAGGCCGCTGGTGCGGTTGCAGTGCGCGCCCGGGGTAACAAAGACCTCGGAGTGATGTCGGTTGATGCATTCATTGAATTGCTCTCCAAGGACATCACGGCCAAGGCCTGAAGCAGATTAATTTTTGTGGCGGGCCGGTCAGCGTGCAAGGCACGCTAGCCGGCTACGCTGTTGTAGCCATTTCAATCCAAGGGTGAAAACCATAGCTACTGAATTTCGCGATCGGCGCCACCGTGAAGAGCGCAAGCATCGACTGAACCGAGAAATCATGGCGCCTGAAGTGCGTCTGTCTGGTCCTGACAACGAGCCTCTGGGCATCGTGCCGCTGCTAGAAGCGCTGCGCATGGCCGGTGAGTTGGATGTCGACCTGGTGGAAATTGCGGCCAACGCATCTCCTCCGGTCTGCCGTTTGATGGATTACGGCAAGTTCAAGTACCAGGAACAGAAGAAGGCTGCCGAAGCCAAGGCCAAGCAGACCGTCATCGAAATCAAGGAAGTGAAGTTCCGCCCTGGTACGGATGATGGTGACTACAACATCAAGCTGCGCAATATCCGCCGTTTTCTGGCGGAAGGCGACAAGTGCAAGATCACGCTGCGTTTCCGCGGCCGTGAAATCACGCACCAGCAGCTGGGTCTGAATCTGCTCAACCGTCTGCGCGACGATCTGGCCGATTCCATCCAGGTGGAGCAGTTCCCCAAGCTGGAAGGCCGTCAGATGATCATGATGGTGGCGCCGTCTCGTGCAGGCGGCAAGAAGCCTGCCGGTGGTGCAAAACCACAAGGTGATGGCGTCGCTGCTGCACCTGAAGCTGCAGATAAGGCATAATTGCTGTTTTGCCTTGCGGGCAAGAGTGGGCTTGGCCCACTTTTGCAGGACTTACGCAAACAAGGATGTCGCAACGGTCAGCTTCTTTTAGAAGATGCCTTGCCTAAGGCCTGATTTGCGTAAGTCGTTTTTGTGCGGCGACAAAGAATTTGCAGGCTTGCCTGCAAGACGTCAGTCCGGCCTGGCCGGACTGACAAACAAGTGCCTCGGAGGCCAGCGAAGTGTGTGCAGGTTGCACACCGCCTTGCGAGCACAAATTCAATAGGAGCATTCACATGCCCAAAATGAAGACTAAGAGCAGCGCGAAGAAGCGTTTTCGCGTTCGTCCCGGTGGTACCGTCAAGCGCGGTCAAGCCTTCAAGCGTCACATCTTGACCAAGAAGACCACGAAGAACAAGCGTCACCTGCGTGGCATTGTCAACGTGCATGAAGGCGATATGGGCTCCATCGCAAAGATGTTGCCTGGCGCTGGTCTGTAATTCACTGACGAACTAGGAGAAAACACATGCCTCGCGTCAAACGTGGTGTAACGGCCCGTGCCCGTCACAAAAAAGTTCTGAATCTGGCCAAGGGTTTCCGCGGTCGCCGTGGTAACGTCTTCCGCGTTGCCAAGCAAGCGGTCATGAAGGCTGGTCAATACGCCTACCGTGACCGTCGTACCAAGAAGCGCGTGTTCCGTCAGCTGTGGATCGCTCGTATCAACGCTGCTGCACGTGAACTGGGTCTGACTTACAGCCAATTCGCCAACGGCCTGAAGAAGGCTGCCATCGAAATCGACCGCAAGATGCTGGCCGATATCGCCGTGCACGACAAGGCTGCTTTTGCAGCTATCGTCGACCAAGTCAAGGCCAAGCTGGCTGCCTGAGGTCACGATCGGTAGTTACTCTTGTAGGACTTTTGCAGACCAGAATCCCCAAAGGCATTTGCCGATGGGCGAGCATCTTGCTCGAACCTGATTGCAGAAGTCGTGTCTTGTTCGGTAGCTGCTGATGCACAAACAGCAAGGGCTAGGGCTTGAAAAGGCACTAGCCCTTGTTTATTTTTACAAGTCGATAAAGAGTCGATATGAACGAGTTGGATTCTCTGGTCGAAAGCGCACAGCAACTGTTTGCGCAAGCCCACACCCCCGCTGATCTGGAAAATGCCAAGGCGCAGTTTCTGGGCAAATCGGGCAAGATGACCGAGCTCATGAAGGGCATGGCGCAGCTTTCCGTCGAAGAGAAGAAGTCGCGCGGCGCCGCCATCAACGTGGCCAAGCAGGCGATCGAAGCGGCCTTGACCGCCCGTCGCAAGGCTTTGGCAGACGCCGAGCTGCAGGCCCATCTGAAGGCCGAGGTGCTGGATGTGACTCTGCCTGGTCGCCGTCGTGGCGCGGGAGGGCTGCACCCCGTCTCCATCACCATGGAGCGTATCGAGGGCATTTTCGGCTCCATGGGCTTTGATGTGGCCCAGGGCCCCGAGATCGAATCCGACTGGTTCAACTTCACGGCGCTGAACACGCCCGAAGACCATCCCGCGCGCTCCATGCACGACACCTTCTATGTCGAAGGCGGCACCCAGCACGCCCCCAATCTGCTGCGCACGCACACCAGCCCCATGCAGGTGCGCCATGCCGTGCAGCATGTGAAGAATTACCGCAACGCGCTCGATGCCGGCCAGACCATGCCCGAGATCCGCGTGATTGCCCCCGGCCGCACCTACCGTGTGGACTCGGATGCCACCCACTCGCCCATGTTCCACCAGTGCGAAGGCCTGTGGATCGGCGAGAACGTGAGCTTCAAGGACCTGAAGGTCGTGTTCACCGACTTCTGCAAGACCTTCTTCGAGCAGGATGATCTGGTGCTGCGTTTTCGTCCCAGCTTCTTCCCGTTCACCGAGCCTTCGGCCGAAATCGACATCCAGTTCCAGAGCGGCCCGCTGGCCGGCCGCTGGCTGGAGGTCTCGGGTGCCGGCCAGGTGCACCCCAATGTGGTGCGCAACATGGGCCTGGACCCTGAAAAATACATCGGCTTTGCCTTTGGCATGGGCCCCGACCGCCTGACCATGCTGCGTTATGGCGTGAACGACCTGCGCCTGTTCTTCGACGGCGACATCCGTTTTCTGTCGCAGTTTCAGTAATTAAAAAAGTGAGCTGTCAGCGCAAGCTTTGAAACGATTTCAGGTAGTTTTGATTCTGAAATCCTTGTGTGACGAGCGCTAGTAGCTCATCTTTTTGATGATACGCATGCCCAGCCAGTGGCAGACCGCTTGCGGTGCGACTGGCATGAACGCCAAAGAGTCTGACTATGCAATTTCCTGAATCCTGGTTGCGCGAATACTGCAACCCCAATCTGACCACCCAGCAACTGGCCGATACCCTGACCATGGCCGGTCTGGAAGTGGAAGAGCTGGATCCTGTGGCGCCTCCCTTCACCGGCATCGTGGTCGGCGAAATCAAGGAAGCCGTGCAACACCCCGACGCCGACCGTCTGCGCGTATGCAAGGTGGATATTGGCCAGCCCGAGCTGCTGGACATCGTCTGCGGCGCGCCGAACGCGCGCGCGGGCATCCGCATTCCCTGCGCCACCGTGGGTGCCGAGCTGCCGCCCGGTGCCGATGGCAAGCCCTTCAAGATCAAGATCGGCAAGCTGCGCGGCGTGCAGAGCTTTGGCATGCTGTGCTCGGCCAAGGAGCTGGGCATCGACGAAGACGCCAGCGGTCTGCTGGAGTTCCCAGCCGATGCGCCCCTGGGCCAGAGCGTGCGCGAGTACCTGAATCTGGACGACACGCTGTTCACGCTCAAGCTCACGCCCAATCTGGCGCACTGCCTGAGTGTCTACGGTGTGGCGCGCGAGCTGTCGGCGCTGACCGGCACGCCGCTCAAAGCTCTGTCCTTCCCCGCTGCGGCCGTGGCCTTGCAAGACAAGCTGCCGGTCAAGATCGAGGCGACCGATCTGTGCGGTCGCTTCTCGGGCCGTATCGTACGCAACGTCAACACGCGGGTGAAGACGCCCCAGTGGATGGTGGACCGCCTGGCGCGCTGCGGTCAGCGCTCGGTCAGCCCGCTGGTGGATATCTCCAACTATGTGATGTTCGAGCTGGGCCGTCCCAGCCATATCTTCGATCTGGACAAGATCAGCGGCGGCCTGAATGTGCGCTGGGGCAAGGAGGGCGAAACGCTCAAGCTGCTCAACGGCAACACCATCAAGATCGACGATTTCCTGAAGGTCGGCGTGATTGCCGATGACAAGCAGGTTGAGTCGCTGGCCGGCATCATGGGCGGCGACGCCACGGCCGTCTCCGACGACACCAGCAACATCTACATCGAAGCCGCGTTCTGGTTCCCCAAGGCCGTGGCCGGCCGCTCGCGCCACTTCAACTTCTCGACCGACGCCGGTCACCGCTTCGAGCGCGGCGTGGACCCCGAGTTCACCACCGAGCACATCGAGCGCATCACCGCGCTGGTGCTGGAAATCTGCGGCACGCCCGAGACGCAAGTCGGCGCCATGGACGACCAGCGGCCCAATATGCCCACCTCCAAGGCCGTGCAGCTGCGCGTGTCGCGTGCGGCCAAGGTCATCGGCATGGCCGTGACCCAGCAGCAGGTGCTGGATGCGCTCAACGGCCTGGGTCTGCCCGCGACGGTGGCCAGCGAAGGCGCGGCAGGCGAAGCTGTGATCTCGGTCACGGCCCCGACCTTCCGCTTCGACATCAATCTGGAAGAGGATCTGATCGAGGAAGTGGCCCGCATGATCGGCTACGAAAACCTGCCGACCACCAAGCCGCTGGCCCCGATCTCGCCCAAGCTGCGCGCCGAGAACGAGCGCAGCCCCTATGCCGTGCGCCACGAACTGGCGGGCCTGGGCTACCAGGAAACCATCAACTTCAGCTTTGTCGAAGAAAAGTGGGAGCAGGAGCTGGCCGGCAACAACAATGCCATCAAGCTGCTCAACCCCATTGCCAGCCATCTGAGCGTGATGCGCTCGTCGCTGCTGGGCTCGCTGCTGCAAGTCTTGAAGTTCAACGTGGACCGCAAGGCGCAGCGCGTGCGTGTGTTCGAGCTGGGCCGTGTGTTTTTCAAGGACGACTCCGTGGTCGACTCCGACACCACCGTCAAGGGCTTTTACCAGCCCATGCGCGTGGCGGGTCTGGCCTACGGCGCTGCCGATCAGCTGCAGTGGGGCAGGGCGGAAGCCAAGGTCGACTTCTACGACGTCAAGGGCGATGTGGAAGCGCTGCTGGCTCCGGCCAAGCCCGTGTTCGAGCCTGCCGAGCACCCCGCCATGCACCCCGGCCGCTGCGCGCGCGTGCTGCTGGACGGCAAGGCCATCGGCTTTGTCGGCGAGCTGCACCCCCAATGGCGCCAGGAATGGGATCTGGCCCAGGCTCCCGTGATGTTCGAGCTGGAACTGGACGCCGTGCTGGCCCGTCAGGTTCCTGTGTTCAAGCCCGTGGCCAAGCACCAGGCCGTGGAGCGCGACATTGCCGTGGTCGTCAAGGAAGCCGTGACCCACGCCCAGGTGATGGAAGCCGTGCAGCAAGGCGTGCACGGCGGCATTCTGCGCTCGGCCGTGCTGTTCGACGTATTCCGTCCCAAGAAGCTCAAGGCGGGCGAGGAAGCGGCGCCGGGCAGTCTGGCCCAGGACGAAAAGAGCCTGGCCGTGCGTCTGACGCTGGGCAGCGACAGCGCGTCGCTGACTGATGCGGAAATCGAGGCCGCCATGCAGGGCACAATTGCGGCGCTGGTTGAGCGCGTTGCGGCTCGACTGCGCTGATATGTTCAATCCACAAGGAGATCGACCCATGGAGCTTGCCGTAGAGAGCATCGACAGCCCTGCGTTGACCAAGGCGCAGCTGGCCGATCTGCTGTTTGATGAAATCGGTCTGAACAAGCGCGAAGCCAAGGACATGGTGGATGCGTTTTTCGACCTGATCTCGCAAAAGCTGGTGGAGGGCGAAGACGTCAAGCTTTCGGGCTTTGGCAACTTCCAGATCCGTACCAAGGCGCCGCGGCCCGGTCGCAACCCGCGCACCGGCGAGCTGATTCCCATCGCTGCGCGTCGCGTGGTGACCTTTCATGCCAGCAGCAAGCTCAAGGAGCTGATCCAGGGCGAGAGTTCGGAGTCTTAAGGCGATTGGCACACGGCGGATGCACTGTCAAGCGGAGCATCGGTCACGGAAGAGCTGACAGTCTTGCGTCGCGCGCGGTGCAAGGTCCTGTCAGCTCTTCGCGCTATATTGCTAGGGCTTGCGCAAACAGGAATGCATAGCGGGCATTTCTATCGACAGAGCGCCGTGCCTGATCCGAATTTGCGCAGGTCGTGATTGCCTGTCTTTCACCCATCCCTTCACTGACCGCTTGCAACCAGCCATGGCTTCATCTTTGCCAGCAATTCCCGCCAAGCGCTATTTCACCATCGGTGAAGTTGCGGATCTTTGCGACGTCAAGCCTCATGTGCTGCGTTACTGGGAGCAGGAGTTTGTGCAGCTCAAGCCTATGAAGCGTCGTGGCAACCGACGCTACTACCAGCATCATGAGGTGTTGATGGTGCGTCGCATTCGCGAGCTGCTCTACGAGCAGGGCTTCACCATCAGCGGTGCACGAAATCGTCTGCGTGAACTGGTGACGGGTCACGGCAGGGCAGTCGATCAGCAGCCGGTGCTTGTGCATCCGGCCCTGCCCCTGCAGGGCAAAGACCTTGAGCAAAGCCCTTTGCTGGCTGCAATGCTGGAGCAGGGCTGCTCGGAGCCTGCCGGTGCAATGGGCATGGAGGAGGTCAAAGAGGAGCTTTTGCAGATCAGGGCGCTGCTTTCTCTTTGACATCGAATTTCTGTGTATAATTCAAGTCTTCGGAATGTAGCGCAGCCTGGTAGCGCACTTGCATGGGGTGCAAGGGGTCGCGAGTTCGAATCCCGCCATTCCGACCAATTAGACGAGGGCTTCTGACTATCAAGTCAGAAGCCCTTTTTCTATTTCTGCGGCGATCCGGCGTGAAGTATTTAATGACGACTTCACTGTAGGAGTGGGTCTGATTTCGCCCGATTGCATTAGCTCCAATGGGAATAGCGAGGATGGAAGCGGTATTGATTCTTGGTTTCTTTGATATAAGAAGGAAATGAAAAGAATTGCCAATTCCACGCGAAAAAATTCGAACTTCGGCTGTTTGAGTGATTTTTGAAACAAATTCTTGCATGCGTTGTGCTAGATTTGCAATTGAATCCAGTTGTTTGATGGTATTGCCAGGAGATCAGCCATCAACGCACGGCTTCGCATGCAAGGTTATGCGTCAAGAACACCGGCCGGAAACCGGAGGCTCCGCCTTGCTATCGTGGAAAGGAAAATCTCCAAATGCGCTGTGTCTAGCCTATAGCCGCTTCACAGCCTGTCCGCGCGATTTGTCTTGCCCAGGGGCTGACCTGTTCACCCCTTCACCACGGCTTCGTGGTGCTGCGCCAGGCAAAAGTCATGGGTTTTGTCGATCAGGCAACAAGCGTTGCCTGAGCTTCAGTCTCTCGTGCGGCGCTGGCATGACGCCAAAGGCTGTGATCAAGAGAGTTACAGAACTCCGTATGACGAGTTCTGAGGCCGTATGCGATGCCTTGCCGGGCAGCAGCGAGCCTGTCCACATCAACAACCAGCTTCCGCGGGAGCGACTTTCAAGGTTGCACCGATTGCGCTCGCCAGCGTTCTGGCGGGTCAGCTGTCGCATTGCCCGGTCGGAGCCCAATGAGAGGGATATCAATGAAATTCAATCAGATTGCACAAGTGGTCGCCACCCTGGGCGTGGCATCGTGGGCCATGGCCGGCATGGCTCAGACGACCATGAATGCGCAACAGGCCAACGAACAAGGCATTGCACTGCAAAAAGTGGTGGAGCAGGCGCTGATGACCCACCCCGAAGTGCAGGCGCGCTTCCAGGATTTCACATCGTCGGCTGAAGGTCAGAACGTAGCCCGCGGCGGCTGGCGTCCCCAGGTCACCGCCCAAGGCTGGGTTGGACGCGAGTGGCGCAGCCACATCCAGGATTCTCCATCGCAGAACTGGAACCGCCCGGGCTGGAATCTGCAGCTGCGCCAGCTGATCTTTGATGGTTTCACCACCAGCAGCAATATCCGCCAGCTGGGCTTCGAGAAGCTGGCCAAGTTCTACGATCTGCGCGCGACCACCGAAAACCTGGCCAACGATGTCGTTGCGGCCTATCTGGATGTGCAGCGTTACCGCGAAATGGAAAAGCTGGCGCGCGAAAACTTCGGCACCCACCAGGTGACGCTGGGGCAGTTGCGTGAGCGCCAGCAGTCCGGCGTGGGGCGTGGCGTGGACCTGGAGCAGGCCAGCGGTCGTCTGTCCCTGGCACAGACCAATCTGATGACCGAGAGCAACAACCTCAACGATGTGATGCAGCGCTACCGCCGCGTGGTGGGCGAGTATCCGGCGGCAACGCTTGATCCCGCGCCCGAGGTGACTGGCAAGCTGCCTGTCTCCGGGGTTGCCAAGGATTTCGGCGATTCCCTGCGCGCCAGCCCGCTGCTGTTGTCCAAGCAGGCTCTGGTGCAAGCGGCCGAGGCCGGTCAGAAGGCGGCCAAGGGCGCGCACATGCCCAAGCTCGAACTGCTCGCTTCCACCGGTCGGGATCGTGACCAGAACTCGCCTGCCTACTGGGATGTGCAGAGCTCGCGGGTGCAACTGATGCTGACCTACAACCTGTATCGAGGCGGTGCCGACGAGGCACGCCTGCGCCAGACGATCGCCCAGGGTTATGCGGCGCAGGATGTGCGCGATTACACCTGCCGCAACCTCCAGCAGGAGTTGTCGATCACCTGGAACAATATGGCCCGTCTGCGTCAGCAAACGCCCTTCCTGCGTGAACACGTGCTCTCCACTGCCAAGGTTCGCGTTGCCTACCAGCAGCAGTTCAAGATCGGTCAGCGCTCGCTGCTGGATCTGCTGAACACCGAAAACGAGCTGTTCGATGCCCAGCGTGCCTTGGTCAATGCGCAATACGATCTGAAGAAGGCCGAGTACCAGTGGCTGACGCTGTCCAGCCAGATCCTGCCGGTGCTGGGACTTGCGCAGCCGCATGACGATAGCCGCCCGGATGAGCAACAGGCACTGACCTTGCCCGATGATCTGCTGCGCAGCTGCAAATCATCGGTGCCGGACACCGCCAATCTGACGCCGGTGCCTTTCAGCGTGGGGGCCGAGCAGGGTGCTCCTGCGCAAGCCCCGGCGGCAGCGCCGGTACCTGCTGCGCCTGTGCGTCAGTAATGATTGCCGGCGTCTGGGGCATCTTTTGTGGGAGTTGATGAACAACATGGATAAAAGCGATTCACCACCTTCGGAGCAGTCTTCCCGGCGGGAATTGTCGGCGCTGGATGCGGATTTCATCCGCGTTCTCGAGGACTTGATTGACGCCCTGCTTGCCAATGGGACCTTGCGCTTGACGGATCTTCCGCCACAGGCGCTCGATAAGCTGAACCAACGCAAGCAGGCGCGCCAGCGCATGCGTAATTCGCTGGACCTGATTGATGACGACGAAGAGCTTTTATAGGTTGATTGTTGAAGATGACCAAACCAGACGTTGAACCTACATTGGCATCGGTCGGCGGTACGGATGCGACCCAGATGCGAGGGCATGGTGCTTCGCCGCAAGCCGCTGCTGCAGCAGCGGCGGCGGCGGCGGCGGCGGCGGAGCATGCCGGTCCGGCCTTTTTGGGTGCGCGCAGCGCGGGGCATGCGACGGCTGAGGGCTGGCGCATGCCGGCTCATGAGACCCATGCCGATCCCTTGCTCGATTGCCTGGTGCAACTCACCCACCTGCATGGCAAGCCCTATACGGCTCAGGCCCTGAGCAATGGCCTGCCGCTGGTGGATCAGCGCCTGACGCCTTCGCTGCTGGTCCGGGCTGCGGCTCGCGCACAGTTCAGCACGCGTATCGTGCAGCGCACTCTGGACGATGTCCCCCAGGGCTTGCTGCCGGCGATACTGCTGCTTCACGGCGGCCGTGCCTGCCTGCTGCTCAGGGCGCAGGAGGGCGGTCGCGTCCTGCTGCAATATCCGGAGTCGGATAGTCCTGTCGAGGTGGAGTTGCAGGCCTTGCTGCAGGACTACACGGGCCTGATGTGCTTTGTACGTCCGCAGTTCCGCTTCGAGCAGCGCTCCGTGCAGCAAGGCATGGAGCCTCGCAGCAGCCACTGGTTCTGGGCCGTGATTCTGGAGAACCGGCGCCTGTACCGCGATGCCTTGCTGGCCGCCGTGCTCATCAATGTCTTTGCGTTGGCCATGCCCTTGTTCAGCATGAATGTGTATGACCGGGTCGTGCCCAACAACGCGGTGGAAACACTGTGGGTGCTGTCCATAGGCATCTCCCTGGTGCTGATCTTCAACTTCGTGCTGACGACGACGCGTGCCTATGTTGTCGATGCCGCGAGCAAGCGTGTGGACGTGCAGCTGTCCGCGCAGATCATGGAGCGGGTTCTGGACCTGCGCATGGAAAGCCGGCCCGCATCCGTGGGCTCGTTTGCGGCCAATCTGCGTTCGTTCGAGTCGGTCCGCGACTTCATTGCATCTGCCAGTCTCACGACGTTGGTGGATCTGCCCTTTGTGCTGCTGTTTCTGGTGGCGATTGCCTGGGTCTCGCCCTGGATGCTGATTCCTCCCGTGGTGGCGATTGCCGCGATCTTGCTGGTTTCCTTCTGGGCCCAGGCGCGCATGGAGAGCCTGACGCTCAAGACCTTTCAGGCGTCCTCGCAGCGCAATGCGCTGCTCGTGGAGTCGCTGACCAATCTGGAGGCTGTCAAGACGCTCAATGCCCAGGGCGGAGTGCAGCGCCTGTGGGAGAGCTCCACCCAGTACATCGCCTATATGGGCGGCAAGATCAAGTTCATCTCCTCGGGTACGGTGAACTTTGTTCAGACCTTGCAGCAACTGGTCACCATAGCGGTGGTCGTCATCGGTGTGTATCAGGTGCAGGATTCGGCGCTGTCCATGGGCGGCATCATTGCCGCCTCCATGATTGCGGGACGCTGCCTGGCGCCCTTCGGTCAGGTCGCGGGGCTGATGATGCAGTTTCACAATGCACGCACCTCGCTCAATTCCATCGACAACTATATGAAGATGCCGGTGGAGCACGAAGCCGACCGGGAGTTCGTCTCGCGTCCGGATCTGCGTGGTGCCATCGAGTTTCGCAATGTCAGTTTCAGCTACCCGGGAAGCGAGCAGGCCAGTCTTTCGGGCGTGAGCTTTTCGCTGCGCCCCGGTGAGCGGGTCGGTATCATCGGGCGCATAGGCTCGGGCAAGACCACGCTTGAAAAGCTGGTTCTGGGCCTGTATCAGCCCAGCGAGGGCTCGGTGCTGATCGACGGAGTGGATGCGCGACAGATAGACCCCGTGGACCTGCGCCGTGCCATCGGGCATGTGCCCCAGGACCCCATGCTCTTCTATGGCAGCTTGAAGCACAACCTGCTGGTGGGGGCTCCGTTTGCCGATGAGTCCGATATGTTGCATGCGGCACGCATTGCCGGTGTGGATGAGTTTGTGGCCCGGAATCCCAAGGGCTACGACATGCTGGTGGGCGAGCGCGGCGAGTCGCTTTCCGGCGGCCAGCGCCAATCCATTGCGGTTGCCCGTGCCCTGATCAACGATCCGGCCATCTTGCTGCTCGATGAGCCCAGCAGCAATCTGGACAATCAAAGCGAAGCACAGCTCAAGCGTCGTTTGGAAGAGGCCGCCAAGGACAAGACCATTTTGCTGGTCACGCATCGCACGGCACTGTTGACCCTGGTCGACCGGCTGATCGTGATTGATGGCGGCAAGATTGTTGCCGATGGTGCCAAGGATCAGGTCATCGAGGCGTTGAAACAAGGACGGATCGGTGGAGTAGGAGCGCGAGCATGAGCGAGTCCCAATCGGAAAAAAAGCCGTCGCGCTTCGTGAGTGCTCTCAAGGCGCGCTGGTCGCGGCTGGAGCGATGGCTGCTTGACGGTAGCGAGGTGGTGGGAACGCATCAGCCGGATGACCTCAAGGCCGACGCGCAGTGGGCGGCGGGGCAGCAACAGGCGCGCGGTTCGCGCCTGCTGATATGGGTGGCCTTGGTCACCGTGCTGGTTCTGCTGCTCTGGGCCTGTCTGGGGCGCATCGACGAAGTGGTGCGGGGTCAGGGCAAGGTGGTTCCTTCGCGCCAGGTTCAGGTGGTGCAGAGCCTGGACGGCGGCATCGTCAAGGAAATCCTCGTGCATCCCGGCGAGCATGTGGAGCAGGGGCAGGTCATCTTGCGCATCGATCCAACGCGCTACAGCTCGTCCCTGGGAGAGAACAAGGCCGAGCTGCTGGCATTGAAGGCGAAGGCGGCGCGTCTTCAGGCCCTGGCATCGGGCGAGCCATTCAAGGCTCCCGAAGATGTGCAGGCCATGGCGCCCCAGCTCGTGGAGATGGAGCGGCGCATGTGGGAGAGCCGTTCCCAGGAGCTCAACACCAATGTCAATATTGCGCGTGACCAGTTGCGCCAACGCCAGCAGGAGCTGCGCGAAACCCAGGCCAACCGCGACCAGGCTTCCTCCAGTTGCAGTTTGACTTCCGAAGAGCTGTCGGTGACTCGCCCCTTGCTCAAGAGTGGTGCCGTGTCCGAGGTGGACTTGCTGCGCCTGCAGCGGGATGTGGCTCGCTTCTGTGGCGAGGCCAAGGCGGCAGGTGCGCAGATCGGGCGCATTCAGGCAGCGATTCAGGAGGCGGAGCGCAAGATTCAGGAGTCTGAGCTGAATATGCGCAATCAGTCTCGCTCCGAGCTCTCGGATACCCAGGCCAAGCTGGGGACCCTGGAGCAAGGCAAGGTGGCGCTGGAAGACCGCGTCAAGCTGGCCGAGGTACGCTCGCCCGTGCGCGGCACGGTCAATACCTTGATGGCCAACACCATTGGTGGTGTCGTGCAGCCGGGAAAGGACATTCTGGACATCGTGCCGCTGGATGACACCTTGCTGATGGAAGTGCAGATCAATCCGCGCGACATCGGCTTCCTGCACTTCGGCCAGCAGGCGGAGGTGAAGTTCACGGCCTATGACTTTGCCATCTACGGGGGCTTACAGGGCAAGCTCGAGCAGATCGGGGCCAACACCGTGACGGACGAGAAAGGGAACTCCTTCTATGTCGTGAAGGTGCGCACGGAAAAAGCCCATGTGGGGGATGACTCGCGTCCCATCATTCCGGGCATGCAGGCCGAGGTGCATATCCTTACCGGCAAGCGCACCCTGATGCAGTATCTGCTCAAGCCGATTCTGCGTGCCAAGTCCAATGCATTGATCGAACGTTAGTTCATGGATCGCCAACAAGTAAAAGGGAGCTCTATGAATGCCTTGCCTGTATTGATGCTGACTCAGGATGCCACGCTGTGGCAGGAATGGCAGCAGATCGCAGGCCCTCAGTGGATGCCTGCGCGCGGCCAGAGTCTGGCCGATTTGCAACGCTGGAAGCAGCAAGGCCGTACCGTGGTGGTGCTGGATGCAGCCTTGCCATCCTTGCCCGAGTCGACTGAGGCCCGCTGGATTGAGTTGTTGAAGGATCTTCAGGTTCTGGTTCTCAGCAACCGCCCCAGCGATGAGGAGGGCCGGAACCTGCTGTCGCGCGGAGCATCGGGCTATGCTCATGCGCAATCGGGCCCGGAGGTACTGTCGCGGATGCTGCAGAGCATGGCTGGCGGCAATATCTGGCTCGGGCGCTCTCTGCTGCAGCGCTTGTTGCGTGATGTGGACGCCCGCCTGCCTGAGCAGGAGTCGGACTGGGCCGAGCCATTGTCGGCACGCGAGCAGGAGGTTGCACGTTATGCATCGCTGGGTGACAGCAATGCGGAGATCGCCGAGCGCATGTCCATCAGCGAGCGTACCGTGCGCGCCCATCTGTCTGCGGTTTTTGAGAAACTTCAGGTACAGGATCGGCTGATGCTGACCCTGAAGGTTCACGGTATCGGGCGCAAGCAACTGGCCTGAGCCCGACCTTGGCGCAACTGATGCCGACCTGATCGCCTCCGGTGCCTGCCGCTGGAGTGCCGGTTGCTGAAAAGCCTGAAGCCTGCATATTGCAGGCTTCAGGCTTTTTTTTTGATCTGGAGCAGCAGAGATCGAATAAAACAGATCCCGATTGGCTTTGACGCCAATAGTGCCCCGGGGCCTTGGCTCCTACCATGTCGGCTGAAATATTGGAGAGGTGCCTCTGTGCATCTTCACTTTTTAATCTGACTGGATAGGCAGAACCTCATGGCAGCTCAAACCGTTCTCATTACCAAACTCACTGGCCAGGCTTGGATGCGTGGTCCTGATGGCAATCTGACGGTGCTCCATGAAGGCATGCGTATCCCCGCCGATGCCGAGATAGTGACGGCTTCCGGCAGCACCGTGCAGTTGCAGGCGGATGGCCAGCCACCGCTGATGGTGGGTGAGAACCAGGACGTGCATCTCACTGCGGACCTGATCCAGCCGCCAACCGTGGAAGAGGCGGCTGTGGCGAGCCCCGCGAATGCGCAGATTGACCAGATCATTGCGGCCATCAATGCCGGCCAGGATCCGTTCGATGAGCTCGATCCCACGGCGGCCACATTGTCCGGCGGCAGCGAGGGCGGCAGCACTTTTGTGCGCCTGTCCAGCCTCATTGAGGCAGTGTCGCCGCTGGCGCTGGAATACGGACGCTCTGCTCCAGCGACTACTGTGCTTCCACTTTTCAGCGGAGTGGGCGCTTTGCCGGACGGCATCGATCAAGGGACACCGACCCAGCCCGTTACGAGCACTCCCCAGGCCAGTGCGGACTCGGGCGTGATCTTCGAAGATGCCGCATCTGCCTTGCAAGGTAATGTTCTGAGCAACGACAAGCTGGGAGAAGGCAGCATCACAGAACATCGTGTGGCTCTGGTTGGCGCAGATCAAGGGCAGTACGGCAAGATCATCCTCAATTCCGATGGCAGCTATAGCTATCAGCTCGATAGCGGCTTGAAGGCTGTGCAGGCATTGGCTGAAGGTGAGACCCTGGTCGAGACCTTTACCTACACCCTGGTCGATAAAGACGGTGCCAGCTCAACTGCGACATTGACTGTCACCATCGTCGGCACCAACGATGGCATGCCGGGCGTGAGCATCCCCGACGCCAACGGCGCTGCAGCCGGCAACGTCAGCATCGCCGAGAACGCCA
>NZ_JBXARF010000005.1:222249-410308 GCF_058807955.1 Comamonas sp. GW821-FHT11H03 | reverse complement strand
GTCCTTGAGGCTGCCGCCAAAAGTGCCGATGGCCGTGCGCGCGGCGCTGACAACGAAGATGTCTCTGGTGCTCATGGCGATTACTATTCCTTGTTATTAAATCAGGAGCATGAGATCATTGATTTAACTCGATCTCACGCTCTTTTCTCCTCAGTTAAGCGCCCTGCACTTCGCGCAGTTGCTTCTTATTGATCTTGCCCACGCTGGTCTTTGGAATTTCACCGACCAGACAGATGCGCTCCAGCTCCGGCACTGCATAGGCGCTGATGCGCTTGGCCTGCACATGGGTCAGCAGCTGATCGCGCACCATCTGGGGCTTCACATCTGCGTTGGCTACCACAAAGGCCATGGGACGCTCGCCCCATTTCTCATCGGGCACGCCAATCACTGCGGCTTCCGCAACGCCGGGAATCTGCGTGATCAGGCCTTCGACCTCGATGGAAGACACCCATTCGCCGCCTGTCTTGATCACATCCTTCAAGCGATCGACGATCTGCACCATGCCATCGGGGTGCATGACCGCGATGTCCTGAGTGTGCAGATAGCCACCGCGCCACAGCTCCTCCGAAGCCTCCGGCTTCTTGAAGTAGATGGGCGTCAGAGAGGCCGAGCGCAGCACGATCTCGCCACGGCTCACGCCATCACGGGGCACGTCTTGCATGTTCTCGTCAACCACGCGGAAGTCCACCATCAGCGAAGGCATGCCGGTGGAGGTGCGCAGGCGCAAATCGTCTGCCGCGCTCAGTGGCTCGGTTTGCGCGGGGTTCAGCGCCAGCGACACCACAGGACCGGTCTCGGACATGCCGTAACCGGCAAACACATCCATGCCCTTGGCGATAGCCGCCTCACACAGGCCCGCTGGCAAAGCAGAGCCGCCAATGATGACCTTCCAGCCACTCAAATCTTGGCCGGTCTTGTCTGCGCCGCTGACCAGCATTTGCAAGATGGTCGGAACGCAGTGCGAGAAGGTGACTTCTTCTGTCTCGCGCAGCTTGAGCAAGGCATCAGGCAAATAGCGGCCTGGCAGTACAGTGCGCAGGCCCAGCGTGATGGCGATGTACGGAATGCCCCAACCCAACACATGGAACATAGGAGTGATGGGCATGTACACATCGCCGCGATGCAGGCGCTGCTCACCCATAGGTGAGCACAGGCTCAATGCCGTGGCCATGGCGTGCATGACGATGTGGCGGTGGCTGTAGCACACGCCCTTGGGGTCACCCGTGGTGCCGGTGGTATAGAAGGTGACGGCCTTGGTGTCTTCATGCAGCTCAGGGAAGTCATAACCCACCGCCGCTTGCTCCACCAGCGTTTCGTACTCGCCGGCAACGGTAAAGCCGGTGTCTGGCACCACGCCATCATCCGAGAGCACCACGATGTGGCGAATGCGGGGCAGCTCGGCGCGGATTTGCTCAATCACCTGCAAGAAGTCGGTGTGCACCAGCAACACATCAGTGTCTGCATCTTTCAAGGTGTAGAGAATTTGCGCAGCCGACAGGCGCACGTTCACGGTGAATAGCGTGGCGCCCATCATGGGGATACCAAAGTAGCTCTCCAAATAACGGTGACTATCCCAATCCATCACCGCCACCGTGGTGCCTTGCTGCACATTCAGAGCCGTCAGCGCGTTAGCCAGTTGACCAATGCGGCGGTTGAAATCCCGGTAGCTATAGCGCATCTGGCCGCGATAGGTGATTTCTTGGTCGCCGTGCAAGCTCATCGAGTTGAGCAGCAGTTGCTTGATGAGCAAAGGGAAAGCGTAGGCCGAGGGTGTCGGCGTGAGCAGGTTGACTTGGGTCATAGTGCGTCTCACTGAATTATTATGGAAGGGATAGTTATGGCCGTTTGAGTCCAGGCCTTGGTGTTTTAAGCGCCTGTGCACACGGCACCGTCATCAGCGGAAAAGAGCAGTGTCCGCCTTAAAGCAGCACTTTTGCGACGTGGTGATCCACAGCGTCCCATCGGTGCAAGTCACCTCAAAAAGAGGAATCTTCATCGTTGGTGAGGCTGTGCATTGACCGTTGCGAATATCAAACCGCAGCCCATGCGCGGGGCAGCTGATGACATGGCCGGTGCAGTTGCCGCTGGCCATCGAAGCGCCCGCATGCGGGCAGCTGTTTTCTAGGGCGTAGTACACGCCATCGACATGAAGCACCAAGATGGTTTCGCCGCCCGGCGTAAACACCAGCTTGCGCCCACCAGCGGGAAAATCGACCACTGCGCCGGCCGACAGGGGCTGCGTTGTGCTCATCACGTCAGACACGGCTTCAGACATGTTCCGCCTCCAACATGCACTGCAACAAGCGCGCGGCAGGTACGGCCCCGGTTTCGCTGCGCGCATGGTTGAAGACGAAATGTGGCACGCCAGAGGCGGCGTTCATGCTGGGCGCTTGGGGGGCTTGCGCGAACACATCTGCTCCCAAACCGGCGTCGCGCGCGAGTTGCTGCAACACCTGCTCGTCGCCCAAATCACGCCCTTGTTGAAAGTTGGCGGCAAAAACGGCTTCAGCAAAATCCAGCATCGCCTCGCCCGTCAACTGCGTTTGCGCAGCGTTCACCAAAGCGCACACTTTGCTTGTATTGGGGAAGACGGCAATCGCATCAAAGTTCAGCGTCAGGCCCGCAGGCGCAGCAGCGGCTTGCACCTGCGCTCTACGCGCGGCCACCGCACCTGCACTGCCCAGGCGGTCGATATAAAACGCTTTGTAATCAATCCCCTGCTCTGGGATTTGCGGCTGCAAAGTTTGGGCGTGCCACTGAATTTGCCAAGCCACGTTGGGTTGCTGTGCTTGCTGCGCTTTTAAAGCGGCGCGCAAATGACGCAGCCCAATCCAGCACCAAGGGCAGATCAAATCCAGATGAAACTCCAGAGGCAAAGTGCGCTCAAAAGTCATCGCTTGTGGGGTGGTGGATGGGGACATAACAAGCTCTCTTTATTCAAACCAGTTGCTGCAGCAAAGCATCGACGCCCGGCCATGGGCCAAAGCCCGCCACGGGGTTGAGGTGACCCACATTACCCAAGTCCACCAAACGCGCACCCCAGGCATTGGCCAATTGCTCAGCGCGCTTGTAGCGCAGCAAAGGGTCGTTGCGGCTGGCAGCCAAGAGGGTGGGAAATGGCAGCGCGGTGGCTGGCACCGGGCTCCAGCCATTGGTTTGCAACTGCTCTGGCGTGGGGTAGCCCGCAGGCATGGGCATATCCACATCAGCGGGTGTGGCCAGCAAAGCGCCGTGAATTTTGCGCTGTGCGTCTTGCGCCCAATGCGCGGTGGTGATACAGCCTGCGCTGTGCGCCACCAAGATGACCTTGCCTTCGATGCCAGCCAGCGTGCGCTCTAAAACCTCTACCCGCGCCTTGCGGCTGAGTTTGTCGTGCTCCAGCGGTGGCACGCAGACCGAAGTGGGAAAGCGCTTTTGAAGATGCGTTTGCCAATGGTCTCCCATGTGGTCGCGCAGACCGGGCACTATCAAAAACGTAATGCTAGCGGGAAAGGTGGAGTGGGAACTTTCGGTCATCGCAAAAACCTGAATCTGTCAAAAAATGGGTATGACCCAAGCCACGCCGAAACACAAAGACCAAATACGGCTCAAAGCTTGGCCTTTGAACCGTATTTGAAAACGCTTAGAAAGGTTGGGTGCCGATGATGCCCGCACGCTCCATCTGGCGAACGCAGGCCGGGTAGTCCATTACGGCGTAGTGCTGGGTCGCGCTGTTGTCCCAAATAGCGATGCTGTTGGGCTTCCAGCGCCAGCGCACTTGGTACTCAGGAATCTGCGCTTGGCTGATCAGATACTTCATCAAATCATTGCTGCCATGCGTGTGATCTTGACCCACACGCACTCGCGAGGCAGTGTGATAGTTGGTGAAGTGCGTGGTGAAGCCGTTCACATACAAAATCTTCTCGCCCGTTACGGGGTGAGTGCGCACCACGGGATGCTCAGGATCGGGGTACTGCGCCTTGAGCGCCAAACGCTTTTCAATCGGCATGGCCGCGCCAAAGCTGGCTTCAATGCTGTGGCGCGCACGAAGGTCCGCAATTTGGGCTTTCACCGACTCTGGCAAGCGCTCATAGGCCAGCACCATATTGGCCCACATCGTGTCGCCACCCACTGGCGGGCATTCCAGGCAGCGCAGTACCGCGCCAAACTGGGGAGCTTCACGCCATGTGGTGTCTGAGTGCCAAGCGTTCTCGTAACGCTCAGGCGGAGACGCCTCACTGCGGTAGACCTGCACCAGACCCGGATTTTCTGGGTCGCTGCCCACCACGGGGTGGTCTTCCAAGTCGCCAAACTTGCGGGCAAACGCTACATGCTCTGGGCGCGTGATCTCCTGATCACGCAGGAAAAGCACGCGGTGCTTGAACAGGGCCTGACGGATTTCCGCCAACAGGCCTTCGTCATGCAGCGCGTCTGACAGACGCACTCCGGTCAGTTCAGCGCCAATCGCACAGGTGAGTTGTTCTACTTGCATGATTTGTCTCCTCTTTATGGGTTTTTTAGACGGTAAAAATGGCCGAGCCAATAATTTTTCTGGCTTCTAGGTCACGGTGGGCCTGCGCAGCCTCTTCCAGTTCATAGCGCTTGCTGATGTCTACCTTGATGCGGCCAGCGGCTACTTGCTCGAACAATTCACGGGCCAGCTCGGCTTTTTCGGCCGGATCTGCTAAATAGTCGGCCGATGCGGGGCGGGTCAAGAACAGCGAGCCCTTCATGGCCAGCATTTGCGGGTTGAATGGCGGCACGCCGCCCGAGGCCGTGCCCAAGCACACCATCAAGCCGCGGCGCTTGATGCTGTTGATCGAGCCTTCAAACGTATCCTTGCCAACGCTGTCAAACGCCGCCTCAACGCCCACGCCGCCGGTGATTTCACGCACCCGCTTGGCCACATCTTCATGGCTGTAGTTAATGGTGTAGTCGCAGCCGTGGGCCTTGGCCACTTCGGCCTTGGCCTCTGAGGACACGGTGCCAATCACGGTCAAGCCTTCCAACTTGGCCCACTGCGACACCAGCAAGCCCACACCACCCGCAGCGGCGTGCAGCAAGATCGCATCACCCTTCTTGAAGCGCCAGATACGGCGCATCAAATAAGCCGCTGTCAGGCCTCGCATGGTGATGGCGGCGGCGGTTTCAAAATCAATCGCATCCGGCAAAAGCATCAAGGGCGCAGCATCAATCAGACGCTCGGTGCTGTAGGCACCCAGTGTGTTGTGTGCACCGGTGTAGGTCACGCGGTCGCCCAGCTTGACGTTAGTCACGCCAGCGCCAACAGCGGTGACCGTGCCGCACGCTTCGCTGCCAATACCAGCGGGCAGCGGCGCGGGGTACAGGCCAGAGCGGAAATAGGTATCGGCAAAGTTTAAAGCGACCGCGCCATGCTTTAAACGCACTTGACCGGGGCCCGGCTCGCCCACTTCCACATTTTCGCATCGCAGGACTTCGGGGCCACCAACTTCATAAAAACGTACGGTCTTAGACATGCAAACTCCCTGTGACTGCTTACAAAAGAGGTGGCGCGTCTTAGCGGCCACTCAATAACTCAACCTAACGCTGTTTTGACAGAGATAAACCAACCGCTCTTTATTTATCTCAACTCAAAAAAGTTCTATTTATTTCAACGCTTCAAACGATGAATAAATTTATTCTTTGACATTGTTTTTAATTTACTTGGCTTCTTTTATATTCATCCATCAAAGAATGAATAAATAAGAATAGAATGTTCCAAAAACAAATCATTACGTCATATTTTTAATAATCATCTGGGCTCAACTTTATTAGTAATCATCACCATCAATTTCTCTATGCACGCCATTTTTATCTCTTTCAACGACATTCATGGAAAACACCTAGGAGCGTTAACAAGTCTTCAAAGCAGATGTCAAATGCTATAAATTAATGAGCAACATATCTATAAAAATCATTAGTTAAAAGACATTTAATCTCTTTAAAATTCTCTATCACAAGGCCCCCAAGCATCCTGACCAATCACACAATTTTTCAAGCATCCATCACCTTGTCTCAACACAAAGCAGAACATCCGTGCTTTTTCAGCGTTTAGAATTAAATCGGGCTTAATAGAAATACCTAATCGCGATTAGAATCAATCAGAATAATTTTTCTTAGTTTGCTTTTATCATTCTTGAAATATTCTGAAAAAATTGCTACTGCGAACCCAAGGGTTTAATAAGCGCAAAGAGCTGGCTTAGCCCAATAAATTCAACCCTTTCACTCCAACGCACCTTCACCAATATGACCTACACCGCCCCCCATCAAAGACATGCTGTTCAACATGGAGCACCTGGCCCAGATCGAGCAAGTCGCTCAGCTCCCCGGCTTTGAAGATGCAGGACTGGAAACAGCTCAGGCGGTGCTGGAAGAATGCGCGAAGCTCTGTATTGACCCACTGAAAACCTGCTCAGGTGTTACCGTCGAGAGGAAGACACCATGAGCACATTGATGGAAGAAGAGATCAAACGCTGGACCGCAAAGCGCAAGACGGCACTGATCCTGGAGATCATCCAGGGCAAGACCAGCGTGTCGGAGGCCAGTCGAACCTATGACCTGCCGCCGTCGGAGATCGAGGGCTGGGTGGAAGATGGCCGCAAGGGCATGGAGAATGCGCTGAAGGCCAACCCGCAGGATGTGCGCGAGCAGTACGAGCGCCAACTGAAGGAGTTGCAGGAGGCCTACGGCGAGGCGATGCTGGAGTTGCGCGCAAGAAAAAAATTGCAGTCCCTGCTGGGCGAGGACGAGAAGTGATCGAGATGATCCGCCAGGGACTGCAGGCCGACGGCATCACCGTCTCGATCAGCAAGCTGTGCCGGTGGTTCGAGGTGCCGCGGCGCAGCGTGTACTACCGGCCGGTGAAGGCTGCACCCACGCTGCAGGAGCACTTCGTGGCCCCGATCAAGGCCATGATCGAGGAGAACCCGTCCTTCGGGTACCGAACCGTGGCGCACCTGCTGGGGTTCAACAAGAACACGGTGCAGCGCATCTTCCAGCTCAAGGGCTGGCAGGTGCGCAAGCGCCCAGTGGGCTTCAGGCCCTGGATCCAGTCGCTGCCCTCGGTGGCCAAGGCGCCCAACGAGCGCTGGGCCACGGATATGTGCCGGGTCTGGGCCGGGCGTGATGGCTGGACCACGATGGCCCTGGTGATCGATTGCCATAGCCGGGAACTGCTGGGCTGGCACCTGTCGCGCAGCGGGAGATCCAAGACAGCGGAGTCAGCACTGGAGCAGGCGCTGATCGCACGGTTCGGGACGCTCGGGCGCGTGCCAGCTCCGTTCCTACTGCGCTCGGACAATGGGCTGGTCTTCACCAGCCGCAGCTTCACGGCCCTGGTCAGAAGCTATGGCCTGCGTCAGGAATTCATCACGCCGCACAGTCCCGAGCAGAATGGCTTGGTCGAGCGGGTGATTCGTACGCTCAAGGAGCAATGCGTGCATCGGCACCGGTTCGAATCGCTGCAGCATGCCAGCCGGCTGATTGGAGATTGGATCCACTTCTACAACCACCGGCGCCCGCACCAGGCGCTGAACATGAGAACACCCGCTGAGGCATTTGCATTAGCGGCCTGACCTGTGCAGGTTCTGCTGGGTCAATACAGCTCTGCGAAACGGTTGTTGCCCCCTTGAATGTGGCCGGTGATCTGAATCCATCGTCGTTCAAGGACGGCAAAGTCACCACCACGCCCGGCTTCGCCGATGCCTTCAAGCAGTACGCCGAAGGCGGCTGGCAAGGTCTGCAGCATCCTGCCGACTTTGGCGGCCAGGGCCTGCCCAAGACCATCGGAGCAGCCTGCATTGAAATGCTCAACAGCGCCAACCTGAGCTTTGCGCTGTGCCCGCTGCTGACCGACGGCGCCATCGAGGCACTGCTGACTGCGGGCAGCGACGAGCTCAAGTCCACCTATCTGGAAAAGCTGGTCACCGGCGAGTGGACCGGCACCATGAACCTGACCGAGCCCCAGGCCGGCTCCGACCTGGCCCTGGTGCGCACCAGGGCCGAGCCTCAGGGCGACGGCAGCTACAAGGTCTTCGGCACCAAGATCTTCATCACCTATGGCGAGCACGATATGGCGGACAACATCGTCCACCTGGTGCTGGCCCGCGTGGCCGGCGCTCCCGAAGGCGTCAAGGGGATCAGCCTGTTTGTCGTGCCCAAGTTCCTCGTGAACCAGGACGGCTCCTTGGGCAAACGCAACGATGTGCACTGCGTCAGTATCGAGCACAAGATGGGCATCAAGGCCTCGCCCACAGCCGTGCTGCAATTTGGCGACGGCACGGCGGCGAGCATTGCAGACAGCGCCGGCCCTGGCGCTGTGGGCTATCTGGTCGGCGAAGAGAACCGCGGTCTCGAATACATGTTCATCATGATGAACGCCGCGCGCTATGCCGTGGGCCTGCAGGGCCTGGCCGTGGCCGAGCGGGCCTACCAGCACGCCGTGGCCTATGCCAAGGAGCGCGTGCAAAGCCGCCCCGTAGACGGCTCGGTCAAGGCCAGCGCCACCATCATTCACCACCCCGATGTGCGCCGCATGCTGATGACCATGCGTGCCAGCAACGAGGGCTGCCGCGCCATGGCTACCGCCGCTGCTGCCGCCTACGATGCCGCCCACCACCACCCGGACGCCGAAGTGCGCCAGGCCAACCAGACCTTCTATGAATTCATGGTGCCCCTGGTCAAGGGCTACAGCACCGAGATGAGCCTGGAAGTGACCAGCCTGGGCGTGCAGGTGCATGGCGGCATGGGCTTCATCGAGGAAACCGGCGCGGCCCAGTACTACCGCGACGCCAAGATCCTGACCATCTATGAGGGCACGACCGCCATCCAGGCCAATGACCTGGTCGGCCGCAAGACCGCACGCGATGGCGGCCTGACCGCCAAGGCCATTGCCGCCCAGATCGAAAAGACCGAAGCGGCCCTCATTGCCAGCGGCACCGATGCGGCCAAGGCCGTTGCCAGGAATCTGGCCCAGGCCCGCGAGGCCTTTGTGCAGGTGGTGGACTTCATCGTGGCCAAGGCCAAGGCCGACCCCAATGCTGCCTATGCCGGAAGCGTCCCCTATCTGATGCTCACCGGCAATCTGGTCGCCGGCTGGCAGCTGGGCCGCTCGGTGCTGGCCGCGCAGGAGCTGCTGACCAAGGGCCAGGACACGGCCTTCATGCAGGCCAAGCTGGCCACGGCACAGTTCTATGCCGAACATATCCTGACCCGCGTGCCCGGCCAGGCCGATGCCGTGATCAACGGTGCAGCCAGCGTGATGGCATTGCCCATGGAACTGTTCTGATCCAATTCAGTCAGAACGCTTGAGGTACTTCGATTGCTTCAAAAACAAGAGCTTCCAGCGTAATTGATATAAGGATTGGAAGCTCTTTTTATTCAAATATCATGAAGCATGGCGGTTTTGCCGCCACTGTCGTGGCGACATGCCAAAGTTCAGCTGAAACCAGCGTGTGAATGAAGTCTGACGCGAATAGCCTGTTAGTGAGGCCACTTGTCCGATGGAGTAGCGTCTGTTGTTCAAGTAGCGCAGCACTAGATTTTTGCGCACACCTTCCAGCAACTCCGTAAAACTGGTGCCACTTTGGTCCAACTGCCGTTGCAGCGTCCTGGTGCTCAGATTCATTTGCTCTGCGACACGCTCAATCTTGGCTTGCTCCAGTGGCATCAGCAGATAGATATTCTTTCTCACCTCCTGCAGCATGGCGTTCTCACCTGATGCCCTCAGAGGCATGGCAACGCTTTCCGCATACCTGACCAGCTCCGGATCTGCAGCAGGATTAGGGACACTCAAGTCACTGGTGCGCAGTACTAGGCCATGAAATTCGCTATTGAAGTTGATGGGGCAACCAAAGAATTTCTTGTGCAGATACTGCTCTTCGGGGGCGGCATGCATAAAATTCACGCTCTGAGGACTCCAGCCCGCCCCCAGCACGGCCTGACAGGTGCGAAGTGCCACTGCGGCAACCAGCTCGCAGGCTTGAATTTGCGGAACATGAGAAGCCACCAGCACCTCAAACCGAAGAATGGACAGATTTCCTGCTGTTTCAAGCGAGATGGCCAGTGCATCGTTAAGCAATTGCCTATAGTGAATCGCTGTCTGCCACATGTCGTGAAGACATTGCTTGTGACGCATCAGGTTGCCCATGACACCAAAGTCCAGCGCCTGTCGATGCTGTGCCATCAGCACCCCAAATGCACCACAGGATGACTTCTCGGCGGCCATCTCCAAAAGCCGGCACAGTGCCTCGGCAGAAACATGACGCTCCGCATCGATCAAAGAGCCCAGATCCAGCCCCAGCTCCCGTAACAAGTCATGCGGCCGCAATCCGTACAGATTGCAAACGCTTAGAAACCCATTCAGGGTGACAGTTCTAACAAGGGTATCCATGGCAGCATTCCAGACGATCTTGAGAGTCTTGGTCAGAGCGTCTTGATCTCCCTCAGGGTTTACGCCAAATGGCATAAAAAGATAAATAAATGACGCTTAAAGTGCAAAATATTTGATCCGATCGGCATTTCTCCCTGTTTAGAGCGTTGTTGCAGAAATCGCTGTGTCATAAGCGGTATCTGTCTGCACTTGATGGTCGCTGTCCGCTGCACATCTGAAACCGGTCATTGGACTGTCACACGCGTCGATACTCGGATGGCCGGTATAGGACGGTGACCGTTAGGAAGCATTGCGGCTATGAGCTGCGGCAATCGCTGCAGAGCCGTCATCTGTTGAAGTGGGACAGGTGACAGCAATGGGTGGCGAATTCAACCGGTGGTCAGTACAAGCAGGGCAGTCATCTCGTAGCGGGATGATGGCCATTGAGGACCAGCGCCCGCGCGACGATTTCCACATCAAATGATCTAGCTGAACCTGAGCTCCAAACAGATTCATGAGATCAATATAAAAAGCCGCTTTTCCTAAAAAAACTTCGGTAGCGCTGATCTTCCGCTTGCAAAAATGGCTCGAATTGCTTGTGGTCCTTGAACGCAACTTCAAAACCTGAATTTTCCAGTTGATCCACAAAGTCTGTGTCTTTGATCACCTTGTTGATCTCGGTGGATAGATACAGAGCCAGTTCGGATGTTGCTCCCTTGGGAAGGAAGACTCCTTGCCAGTATTCGAAGCTGACGCCTTGGAGTCCCATCTCCTGAAACGTGGGGATATCGGAAAAACGTTTCGACCTCTGAGCCGATGCAATCCCCAATGCGTGCATCTTTTGGCTTTGAAGATGGGAGGCTATGGGAGCAAGCCCCGCAAAGAGTAAATCCACTTGCTTTCCCATCAGGCTTGCAGTTGCAGATGCGGCTCCCCCGTAGGGAACATGCAATAGCTCCACGCCCAGGGCTTTGCCCAAGCTCTCGCCCACCAAATGCTGCAAGCTGCCAATTCCTGAGGACGCGAAACTCAAGCCATGAGCATTATTTTGTGCCGCAGTTGCGATATCGCCCAGTTGATGTATTTCGGAGTCGCCACGCGTGGCAAGAACAATAGGAGCAGAGGAAATTTTGGCGACCGGCACCATGTCAGCGACCTCGCCCGAGTCCCGACTTCTGGTGTAGATCGGATTGATGAAGATTTCGGCAGGCGACGCCAAGAGCAACGTATTCCCATCCGGCCTGGATTTCGCAACATAGTTCGCAGCAATGGCTCCACCTGCCCCCACTCTGTTTTCCACATAGACTGAACGCCGCAATCGCGCTGAGAGCTGGGTTGCAAACGCGCGCGCCAAGGTATCCATGGCACCACCGGCTTCGAATCCGACAACGAGTTTGACGGGTTGGCGAGACGCAGCCTTGTCAGCGCAGGCTGCACTCATCAGCAGCCCGCAAAGCAGGCAAGCTCGAATTAGTGTCACGGCAAAGTTCATCTATCGTCAAACACAGAGGTGGTGAGTGCCCGCACTCAGGGAATTCATTGCGAGAGGTGATGCTGTGTGAAAGCTTTAAATCAGCGGTAATCTCTCGAGCATGCATAGAAATGAGGATTACTCAAATCTCGCTTGCCGTAGCTCAGAACATCTCCGTTGAGCGCATGAATCTGACCGCCTGCAGCGGCCAGCACCGCATGACCCGCAGCGATATCCCACTCCATGGTTCGCCCCAAGCGCGGATAGAGGTCAGCCTCTCCCTCTGCAATCAGACAAATCTTGAGCGATGAGCCTGCACTTTTGAGTGACCGCACCAAGCGCCCATTGAGAAACTGATCAAGCGCATCAGCATCGCCGTGCGAACGACTGGCCACCACATCAAGGCCATCCTTCGGGATGCTTCTGCATTCAATGGCTTGGCGCTTTCCCTGCACCTCCAGCCATGCGCCGAGTCCTATGGCGCCCGCGTACATGCGATCCAGCGCCGGAGCGAAAACGACGCCCAGCACAGGGACTCCATCTTCGATCAGCGCGATATTGACTGTGAACTCGCCATTGCGGTTGATGAATTCCTTGGTTCCGTCCAGAGGGTCAACCAGCCAGAAGCATTGCCCCATCTCAGGTACATATCCCGCTGCAGCGGCTTCCTCGGAAACGACGGGAAACTGCGACGGCAAGGCACCCAGGCGCTCAAGAATCAGGCGCTCCGCCTTTTCGTCGGCTTCAGTCACGGGCGATGCATCCTGCTTGCCGCGCACCTCAAAGTCGCAGCGATAGATCTTCATGATTAAAGCACCCGCTTCGCGGGTGATGGCCATTACGTCTTCAAGCAGTGCGCTTCGGGTCTGAGTCACAAAAATCTCCTGTGTTGTTATTCATGTGGTCCGTTTGGCCTATGCGCCGATCAGAGGACAGGCCGACAGTAAATGTCGTCCGGATCTTCGCAAATAAGCGAGTGAATGTTTAACAGGAATGCACATGGCTGTTGGTAAGAAGCTCAGTGTCCAGGAAATCAATCCACTGCGAATTCAAGCCGTGAAGCTGCGGCTTGCAGGCCAAACGCTCAAAGAAGTCGGTAAGGCGACGGGCCTGTCCACACCAACCATCATTGCCGCTCACAAAGCCTGGCAGGAAGGGGGATGGAACGCCGTCCCCGTGCGCGAGCGAGGCCGCAAACCTGGCGAAGGCCGCTCCTTGTCGGCCATGCAGGAGCAGGACATCTATGTGCAACTGGTCAGCACCCAGCCCGCCGACCATGGCCTGCCTTTTTTGCTGTGGCAGCTAGAAGCCATGCAGCAGCTGATCTTGCAGCGCCAGCAGCTTGACTTGCCCGAGCGTACCAACGCCCAGTACCTGCAGCGCTGGAACCTGAATGCCGACCGCCCTGCCAAGCGCATGAAGCAGGCATCCAGCAATGTGCAGCGCTGGTATGCCACAACCTATCTGGATATTTGCGAGCAGGCCCGAAAAGAGAGCGCCAGCATTGTCTGGATCGATGATTTTGGTGCCCATAACAACTGCCCCGGACGCCTGAGGCATGGCATCTTGCGTGCCGTCAACAACCGCGGCAAGGTGTATTGGCAACCGTATGAAGGCAGCCTGTGCGCCGCGCATCTGGAAGATTTTTTTGATCGCCTCAGGTGCTCCAGCGAGGGCAAGATCTTTGCCCTGCTTGCCGCCATGCAGTGGCAGCGCGCGGCCACTTTTTCATCGCTTGCCAGCGACAGCCACGACCGGCTTCGCCTGTTTCATCTGCCTGCTGCCACAGAGATGCTCAGCCAGTCGAACGAATTGGCCTGCAGCATCTTGAAGACTGCGCAAGACATATCGCTAGTACCGAAGAGCACCTATGCCAGAAGCCCAACGTCACCGAGGCTGGACGCTATGGCGAGCATGACACAGCAACTTCTAAAACATCAATTCGCGCAAAGATTTGATTTAACGGACTCCTACAGTTGGCAGCACCCAAAACAAAAAACCAAGGAGAAATCTGTGGTGCTGACTCATTTGCAAAGGCTGGAAGCCGAAAGCATTCAGGCCATGCGCGAGGTTGTTGCCGAGGCAGAAAACCCCGTCATGCTCTACTCCATCGGCAAGGACAGTGCGGTCATGCTGCACCTGGCGATGAAGGCGTTCTACCCCGCCAAACCACCCTTCCCTTTGCTGCATGTGGACACGACCTGGAAGTTTCAGGACATGTATCGCTTTCGTGATCAGATGGCAGCCAAACTGGGCATGGACCTGCTGGTTCACATCAACCCCGAAGGCCTTGAAATGGGCATCAGTCCGTTCAAGCATGGCTCGCAAATTCATACCGACGTCATGAAAACCGAAGGGCTGAAGCAAGCTCTCGACAAGTATGGCTTCGACGCCGCCTTTGGTGGCGCGCGCCGCGATGAAGAGAAGTCTCGCGCCAAGGAACGCATCTTTTCCTTCCGCTCGGACCAGCATCGCTGGGATCCCAAAAATCAGCGCCCGGAACTCTGGCATCTGTACAACACACGCAAGAACAAAGGCGAATCAATCCGAGTGTTCCCGCTGTCCAACTGGACCGAGCTGGATATCTGGCAATACATCTATCTCGAAAACATCCCCATAGTTCCACTCTATTTCTCAGCACCTCGCCCAGTGGTGGAGCGAGACGGCACGCTGCTGATGGTCGATGACGAGCGCATGCCGCTCAAGAGTGGCGAAGTTCCCATGATGCGCAATGTTCGCTTTCGCACCCTGGGCTGCTACCCCCTGACGGGTGCCGTCGAATCCGACGCCAATAGCTTGCCCAAGATCATTCAGGAAATGCTGCTGACACGTACTTCGGAACGACAGGGCCGGATGATCGACCACGACTCGGCCGCATCCATGGAAAAGAAGAAGCAAGAGGGGTATTTCTAATGTCACATGTATCTGCACTCATCTCTGAAGATATCGAGAAATACCTGAAGGCACACGAGCAAAAAAGCCTGCTGCGCTTCATCACCTGCGGCAGCGTGGATGACGGCAAGAGCACACTGATCGGACGCTTGCTGTACGAATCCAAGATGCTGTTTGAGGACCAGATGGAAGCACTGGTCGCCGACTCCAAGAAAGTCGGCACGCAGGGCGGCGAGCTGGACTTCGCGCTGCTCGTCGATGGTCTGGCCGCAGAGCGCGAGCAAGGCATCACCATCGATGTGGCCTACCGCTTCTTCTCTACCGACCAGCGCAAGTTCATCGTGGCCGACACGCCCGGCCACGAGCAGTACACCCGCAATATGGTCACTGGTGCCTCCACCGCCGATGTGGCCGTGGTGATGATCGATGCGCGCCGCGGTGTGCTGACTCAATCCAAGCGCCATAGCTATCTGGCATCGCTGATCGGCATCCGCAAAATCGTGCTGGCCGTCAACAAGATGGACTTGATGGCTTACTCCGAAAAAATCTTCAACGACATCGTGGCCGACTACCGCGAGTTCGCCAAAAAGATCAATCTGGAAGACATCACGGCCATCCCCATGTCTGCCCTGCGTGGTGACAACATCACCGAGCAGAGCGAGCACATGCCCTGGTACCGCGGCACCACGCTCATGGGCTATCTGGAGACGGTGGAAATCGACGAAGCGCGCCAGCAAAAGCTGCCGTTTCGCATGCCTGTGCAATGGGTCAATCGCCCCAACCTCGACTTCCGCGGCTTTGCGGGCTGCATTGCCAGCGGCCAGATTCACCCCGGAGACAGCGTCCGCATCCTGCCCAGCGGGCGCGTGACCAAGGTTGCGCGCATCGTTACCCAGGATGGAGACCTGCAGCAGGCGGTTGCTGGCCAGTCCGTTACCCTGACTCTGGCCGACGAGGTGGACTGCAGCCGGGGCGATGTGATTGCGGTTGCGGATGCACCTTCCGATGTGGCCGACCAGTTCCAGGTCACGCTCGTCTGGATGCATGAGCAGCCCATGCTCGGCGGTCGTCCCTATCTGATGAAGATCGGCGGCAAGACGATTCCCGTCACCTTCGCCGCCCCCAAATACAAGATCAATGTCAACACGCTGGAGCATCTGGCCGCCAAGGAGCTGGCGCTCAATGAAATCGGCGTCTGCAATCTGTCCAGCAGCCAGCCTATCGCTTTCGATGCCTATAAGGACAATCGCGAAACAGGCAGCTTCATCCTGATCGATCGCCTGGGCAACGCCACGGTGGGCGCGGGTCTGATCGACTACTCGCTGCGTCGCTCGCAGAACATTCATATGCAGCATATGAATGTGAACCAGGAAGCGCGTTCCGAACGCCTGCATCAAAAACCGGCCTTGCTATGGTTTACCGGTCTGTCGGGCGCTGGCAAATCCACCATTGCCAATCTGCTCGAAACCCGTCTGCATGCACGTGGCCGGCATACCTATCTGCTCGACGGCGACAACGTGCGCCACGGCCTCAATCGCGACCTTGGCTTCACCGATGCAGACCGCGTGGAGAACATTCGCCGCGTCGCTGAAGTGGGAAAGCTGTTTGTGGACGCCGGGCTGATTGCCATCACCGCCTTCATCTCGCCATTCCAGGCGGAACGCGAAATGGCGCGCAAGCTGGTGAGAGATGGCGAGTTCCTCGAAGTATTCATCGACACACCGCTTTCCGTTGCCGAAGAGCGTGACCCCAAGGGCCTCTACAAGAAAGTGCGCCGTGGCGAGCTGAAGAACTTCACGGGGATCGACTCACCGTTCGAAGTACCGCAGTCTCCGGACATTCATATATCCACCCCCGCGATGACTGCGCGAGAGGCGGTGGACAAGATCATCGCCGAACTGGTGGCTCGCGAAATCATCCCCGCAGAAGACTAAAGCAACTGGATGAACTGTGGCGTTGCCAGCCGTTGCAACGCCCCTCTTTCTTCTTTCACCTACCGCACACAGCCACCACCTGGCAATGCGCGGCACACAAAGAACGCCGGATCATGGACACCCAAACCATTAATGAACAACTGCTCAGCGGCGAAACCTGGTCGCAGTTCTGCGATCACCTCAAACGCTGCGGCCAGCAGATTCTGCGTCCCGAAACCCCTGCCGACCCCGCAACGCGGGCAGAAGGCTATCGCTATCTGACCCGACTGCTGCGCATCGCGCTGGAGATGCATGTGGAGTTCGCCGACCCGGCGTTTCCCAGCTTCTTCAAGACCTCGCACGAAACCGCCAAGATTGGCGCAGATAACCCGGACAACATCTACGAATACTCGCGCCTCAACGGCTCCATGAAATACCGTATTCATGGCAACCGAGGCACGGTTTCGTACCTGAGCTTTTGCACGCAAAAAGGCGGCTATGAAGCCGATGGCCGCATGGTTGTCACAGGCTTTCTCGATGCGACGCAGCTCAAGACCGATCAGGACGGAAATTTCGAAATCATTGTCAGCCCTGATCCACAGCCCGGTAACTGGCTGCCCATGGAAGATGCCTCGGTGTCCTTGCTGGTGCGCCAGACTTTCATGGATCGCAAGAGCGAAGTACCCGCCAAGCTTGCTATCGAACGCATTGGCATCACGGCCCCCCCTGGCCCACTGGACCCCTTGGTGCTGGCGCAGTCGCTGCAGCGTGTGACATCCTTTGTTGAAAACACCGCGAAGCTCTTTGCTGATTGGGCACAAAGCTATCAACCCCATAGCAATCAGTTGCCGCCAGCCGATCAGGCCTACTGCCAGTCCGTGGGCGGTGATCCCAATATTTTCTACTACCACTCGCATTGGGAACTGAGCGAGGACCAGGCCCTGGTCATTCATATCGACAAGGTGCCGGAATGCTCGTTCTGGAATCTGCAGATCAATAACTACTGGCTGGAGTCTTTGGACTACCGCTACCACCAGATCTGCCTCAACAAGCATCAGGCGCAGTACGACGAGAGCGGCGGCGTCACTCTGGTGCTGAGCGAAAAAGACCCCGGCATTGCCAACTGGCTGCAGACAGCCGGTCTACGCCAGGGAACCATGTGCCTGCGCTGGGTTGGCGCCACCGATCAGTGCCACCCCACCACCAAAGTTATCTCGATAAGCCAGTTGTTGGAGACTGTATGAATGCCCCTGTGACACCCCAAACTCTGCACGTCGAAGAACTGCTGCAAGCTGCACGTGAGCGTGCACCAGGCCTGAAAGATTTTGGCAACGACAACTACCAGCAAGCGCTGGAAGTTCTGACGCGAGCCTTGAACACCGAAGCCAAGCTGTCGGCAGCCGGCATTGCCATGATGCGCGAGCGGCTCGTGGGTCAGTTGGTCAATCGCCTGCTCATGGAGGACTATCTCCAGCGCTTCCCAGAAATCTCGAAGATCGAGATCGAAGACCCCTTGGTTATCGTGGGCCTGCCGCGCACCGGCACCACCATGCTGCAGCGAACACTGTCCGTAGACCCTCGCTTTTACTCTGCTGCCTGGTGGGAGACCCGCTACCCTGCACCACTGACCGGTGAAGGCCCGCAGGACTGCGAAAAACGCATCACCATGGCCAAGGCAGAGGTCGCCCAAACGATTGAGGCGATTCCCCAGATTCTGTCCATCCACCCCATGAGCGCCATGCTGTGCGACGAGGAATTCATGCTCATGGAGCACTCCTTTCTCTGCGCCATGGACGCTTATGCCGATGTGCCCAGCTACACCGCCTGGCTCGATCAGCAGGATCAGCGCCCCGTCTATACGCAGCTCAAGAAGATGCTGCAGTTTCTGCAATGGCAAAAGGGCCAGCGCGGCGAGGCGCAGGGCCAGCGCTGGCTGCTCAAAGCACCCCAGCATCTGCATACACTGGAAATCCTGCTGTCCGTCTTCCCCAAGGCTCAGGTCATTCTGACCCATCGCGAGCCCGCTCAGACCATCCCGTCCATGGCCAGCATGGCGCATACGCTGTGGCAGATCTACAGCGACCAGCCAGATCCGAGTTCAGCAGGCCGCCAGTGGAACAGCCGCTTGGCGCGTGGCATTCAACACACCATGCAAGTGCGCGAGCAACAGGACAGCCAGCGCTTTCTGGATATCCACTTCTTGGACACCGTGGCCAAGCCCATGGAGGTGCTGGAGGCTGTCTATCAGTTCGCCAATATGCAATTCACAGAAAAAGCCCGCGCCGACGCGAAGCAATGGCTTTCCAGCAATGGCCGTGAAAAACGTGCTGGCCATGACTACAGCCTGGAGACCTTTGGTCTGAGCAAGCAACAGATGCAACGCGACTACGCGCTATATCGAGCAAGGCATCTGCAAAGCCAAAGCTAAGAGGTGGCTCCAGGGAAAAAATCATGTTCAGTCCGCGGTGCCCCGAGCGACATTCGGCTGACTGCCGGCGCCAGCTCCTCTTGGCAGTGCCGAGGCCTCCATGACGCCCATGGGGATAAAGAACTGTTGCGCCGGCGGCAGTAATGCCTGTCCGAATCCGAGGATCTCATCACGCACTTCAGCAGCCCGGACTGCATCCTCAGCAACTTTTATCAAGTCGGCACCCAAGACTGGCTCATCGCAAAAGGAGACAAAACATATGTTGGACTTAGAAGCCATTGAGCTGATCAAACAGCTCAAGGCGCGCTACTTTCGCGCCATCGACACCTGCAATCTGGAATTGCTGCAGGGCATGCTGACGCCAGACATCAAGCTGGCCTTCAAAAGCCCGTCTTACGAATTCCATCTGGAAGGCATAGACAAGGCGCTGGACTTCTACAAAACCTCCTTTACCAAGACCCGCCTGGCCATGCACAACGGCCACACGCCAGAGATAGAGGTCAAGGGAGACGACGCCACCGGGCTTTGGTATTTGAACTACGTCTTTATCAATCTTGAAGAGAAAACGCATATGCACGGCGGTGCCATCTATGAAGACCGCTATTTCAAGCGCGATGGCCGCTGGTGGATTGCGGAGACTGGATACAAGACCCTGCTCGAAACCGTTGAGCCGCTGAGCGAACAGTTGCAGATCACCTCCAAGCCCATCAACTGAAGCGACATCCAAGATGACCAAAGCTGCCAATCTCGTCACCTCCATCAAAGTGGAAATCAATGCACCTTCCAGCGTGGTCTGGGAAGTGCTTGCGGACCTGGAAAACTATCACCTCTGGAATCGCTTCTGCCCCGACATCCGCAGTGGGCTCAAGCTCAATGACCTCGTCGAGATGAAGACCCGCCACCCGCTGACGGGTGAAGTCTGGCCCGTCAACGAGTATCTGGTCGCGTTTGAACCCGAGCAGTTGCTGTCCTGGGAGCAGCGCCCAGTGCCCGAGAACAAGGACGCAGCACGCCGTGACCAATACATAGAGGCAATTGACGCCAACCGCTGCACCTACTTCACCACCGACCAGTTCCTGGGTCTGAACGCCGATACGATCATGCGCGAGCATGGTGTCTGGGTAAAGATTGCCTTTGATCAGGTGGCGGTCGATGTCAAGAACCGCTCAGAGGAACTGCATTTCGCCCGCACCAAGGCTGCAATCTGAAAGACAGCCAATTTCCAAGTCTACAGATCCAAGGAGACCATCATGCTCTTGAAGAACAAAGTCATCATCATCTCTGGCATCGGCCCCGGCATGGGCATCAAGCTGGCCCTGCGCGCGGCGGAATATCAGGCCAAAGCCGTGGTGCTGGCTGCCCGCACGCAGTCCATGCTGGAGGAGACGGAGCAAGCCATTCGTGATGCCGGCTACTCCTGCGAAGTCCTCAAAGTCGCCACCGATATCTCCCGGCCCGAGCAATGCCAGCGGCTTGCAGAGCTAACCATCGCCAAGTTCGGTCGAATCGATGCGCTGATCAACTCGGCCTATGCCCACGGGAGCTGGGGCTCTTCGAGCAACTCCTCCATGGATGACTGGCGCAAAGTCATGGAAGTCAATCTCTACGGCTCCATGAACATGACCCAGGCCGTGGTGCCGCAGATGAAAAAGCAAAAAGACGGCAGCATTGTGATGATCAACACCATGGCAACGCGCCGCCCCAATCAGCTCGAAGCCGGTTACGCCGTATCCAAAGGCGCGCTCAAGACCGCTGTGCAATATCTGGCGGAAGACCTTGGCCCCTTCGGCATACGCGTCAACAGCACCTACAACGGCTGGATGTGGGGCGCACCGGTCAAAGGCTATTTCCAGGCCGAAGCCAAGCGCCAGGGCGTGCCCATGGAATCGCTGGTCAATGTGATTGCCCAGCAGATTCCCTTACGCAACGAGATTCCCGACGATGCCGATTGCGCCTCTGCCGCACTGTATCTGGCCAGCGACTATGCGCGCGTGGTGACCGGCGCCCAACTGGACGTCAGTGGCGGCCATTACCTGCCTCACTAAATTTCAGAGGAAAACAGCATGCAAACTCTTCTGGATATTGAAGAAATCAAACAGCTCAAGGCGCGCTACTTTCGCGGCATCGACACCTGCAATCTGGAGCTTCTGAAAACCGTTCTGGCCGATGATGTCCATATCCGCTTCGACAGCCCGACTTACCAGTATGAGATCAATGGCATCGATGAAGCCATGAACTTCTACCGCAATGCCTTCACCCATAGGCGCTTTGGTATGCACAACGGGCATACACCGGAAATCAAGGTTGACGGAGACGCGGCTACCGGTATCTGGTACCTTAATGATCTGTTCATCAATCTGGATGAGCAGACCATACTCACCGGTAGTGCGCTGTACGAGGACTGCTATACCAGGGTCGCCGATCAGTGGCGGGTGCAGCGCACGGGCTACAAGCGGCTGCTGGAGATGATCGAGCCTCTGAGCAGTGGTTGCCGCATCACATCGCAACCTATTGCGAGCAGCTCATAGGTGACACAAGGATTGCGATTGGACTTTCCCTTAGCAGATAGACATGCCTAGAGGCAGTCCAATGTAGGTTTAAGCAGGAGCAGAGCTCTGCTCCTGCTTCCTTTTGCTCCTATAAAGCGCTTTTGTGGAGCGCTTTCTGGTTCGACGCACATCGTGCTCAGTACGGTGATGCTTTGAGCTGCACGAATCCAGGTTGAGCTCGCATGAGCCTCGTTATCGTTCCCTGCCTGGGCGAGGCTGCGTTGCATTAAGCCACGGAGTCCACGATCTGCAGCAATTTCTTGTGCAGGCCTGGCTTTCTTCCACTGATTGCCATCATTAATTACGGCCGCACGATACCTCGACTACCTCTCTATAGCGGTCAGGTGATCCAGTGACGGTTTTCAAGCAAGCAGAAGGCGGTGACTATCGGTTTCAGGCCTGATGTCACTTCCCAACTTCAACGGATCAGTGCGAGATTGAGGTGCGACTTCAGTCTGCATAGGGCTGATCCAAGCCGCGCTTGATGCGCGCTGACAATTTAGTCAACTCCCGAGGTATTTACTTGAATGTCAATTGATTCAATGAAATCTTGATGAAGGAATTGATGCAGACCAACGAATCGAGAAGAGCCTTGTTGCAAGTCAATTTTGTCGGTAATCTCGTGGCAAAGTTTGTTATCGGATCTCTATCGCCAAATCATGGATGCTCAGGCATCCAAGCCAAGGGGATTGCTAATGACAGAACCTCAGCCTGAATCGACTCGTACCGAGGAGTTGCGCAGCTTCGCATTTCTCGCAGTTGTTATGGCGCCTATATTGGCCGTTGTACTGATTGCTACTTACGGCTTTACGATCTGGTTTTATCAGATGATCATCGGTGGCCCCCCACATGCATGAAGAATCTGAGCCCATTGAAACTCATACCGACTTGCATATCACCAGTCTGGTTGTGCATGTGCTTCCCCAGGCATTGGCGCAAGTAACTGCTGGCATCGTCACGATCAAAGGCGCTCAAGTACATGGAAGTCATCCGGCTGGCAAGTTGGTAGTGACCTTGGAAGCGCCGCATGCAAGAGAAATACTTGATTGCGTGTCTCAGATTGAGCTGCTTGATGGCGTAATCAACGCATCCCTGGTTTATCAGCATGTTGAGAACTGGCAGTCGCTAAACCAAGAGGTAACACATGACTAGCACTAGGCGTGATTTTGTCCGTCAATCTGCAGCCGCGGCCGCAGGGGCCGTTGCAGGCATACCCATAGAAGTTCTGCCCCAGGATGCAGGTGCAATGGCCGCCGACCTGAAGTGGTCCAAGGCGCCATGTCGCTTTTGCGGTACAGGTTGCGGCGTCATGGTGGCCGTCAAGGACAACCGCGTGGTGGCCACTCAGGGTGATCCTGAGGCCGAGGTCAACCGGGGGCTGAACTGCGTCAAGGGTTACTTCCTGTCCAAGATCATGTATGGCGGTGACCGTCTGACAAAGCCGCTGCTGCGCATGAAGAATGGTCGCTACGCCAAGGATGGCGAGTTCCAACAGGTTTCCTGGGACACGGCCTTCGACGTCATGGCAGAGCAGTTCAAAAAGACGCTCAAGGCCAAGGGGGCCGACGCAGTGGGCATGTTCGGCTCCGGCCAGTGGACGGTATGGGAGGGCTATGCAGCCTCCAAGCTGTTCAAGGCGGGCTTTCGCACCAACAACATTGATCCCAATGCACGCCACTGCATGGCCTCGGCAGTTGCCGGCTTCATGCGCACCTTTGGCATGGACGAGCCCATGGGTTGCTATGACGACATCGAGGCCGCGACTGCCTTTGTGCTCTGGGGCTCGAACATGGCTGAAATGCATCCGGTGCTGTGGACGCGCGTGACCGACAGGCGCCTGTCCACACCAGGCGTGAAGGTGGCTGTGCTGTCCACCTTCGAGCACCGCTCGTATGAGTTGGCGGACATGTCTCTGACCTTCAAGCCTCAGACCGACCTGGCCATACTCAATTACATCGCCAACCACATCATCACCACGGGCAGGGTCAACAAGGACTTTGTCTCCAAGCACTGCAATTTCAAGCTCGGCAACACCGATATCGGCTACGGGCTGCGTCCCGAGCACCCTCTGCAAAAGGCGGCCAAGAACGCCAAGGATCCCAACGGTGCCAAGTCCATAAACTTTGAGGAATACGCCAAGTTCGTATCCACCTATACGCTCGAGTACACAACCAAGCTCACGGGTGTACCGGCCAACCGCCTCAAGGCACTTGCCGAACTCTATGCAGACCCCAACAGCAAGGTGGTGTCGTTCTGGACCATGGGTTTCAACCAGCACACGCGCGGTGTATGGGCCAACAACATGGTCTATAACATTCACTTGCTGCTGGGCAAGATCGCCACACCCGGCAACAGCCCGTTCTCACTGACGGGACAGCCGTCGGCCTGCGGAACGGCGCGTGAGGTGGGCACCTTCTCGCACCGCCTGCCTGCGGACATGGTGGTGACGAACCCAGAGCATCGCAAGACTGCGGAAACCATCTGGAAGCTGCCCGAGGGCACGATCCCCCCCAAGCCCGGCTACCACGCCGTGGAACAAAACCGAGCACTCAAGGACGGCAGGCTCAATGCCTACTGGGTGATGGTCAACAACAATATTCAGGCGGGTGCCAACCTGGCCCAGGAAGGCTATCCGGGCTACCGCAATCCCGAAAATTTCGTGGTGGTCTCCGATGTCTATCCCACCGTCACGGCCGTGGCCGCCGATCTGATCTTGCCATCGGCCATGTGGGTCGAGAAGGAAGGCGCCTACGGCAATGCAGAGCGCCGCACCCACTTTTGGCACCAGTTGGTCAAGGCTCCTGGTGAGGCGCGCTCCGACCTGTGGCAATTGATGGAGTTTTCCAAGCGTTTCAAGGTCGAGGAAGTCTGGCCCGAGGAACTGCTGGCCAAGAAGCCGCAGTTGCGCGGCAAGACCCTGTTCGAGGTGCTGTACCGCAACGGCAACGTGGACAAGTTTCCCTTGGCCGATATGGATCCCGCCTATGAAAACGAGGAAGCCAAGGCCTTTGGCTTCTATCCGCAAAAAGGTCTGTTCGAGGAGTACGCCTCGTTCGGCCGTGGCCATGGCCACGATCTGGCACCGTTCGACCAATATCACAAGGTGCGCGGCATGCGCTGGCCGGTGGTCAACGGCAAGGAAACCCTCTGGCGCTACCGCGAAGGCTCGGACCCCTATGTGAAGGCCGGTACGGGCTACCAGTTCTACGGAAATATCGACGGCAAGGCCAACATCTTTGCCTTGCCCTATGAACCACCGGCGGAGGCTCCGGACAAGGACTATCCGTTCTGGCTTTCCACGGGCCGAGTGCTTGAGCACTGGCACTCAGGATCCATGACCCGGCGCGTTCCCGAGCTGCACCGTGCCGTGCCTAACGCACTGTGCTACATGCATCCTGACGACGCCAAGGCGCTGGGCGTGCGCCGAGGAAGCGAAGTGGAGCTGTCCTCGCGGCGTGGCTCCATGCGCACGCGCGTCGAGACCCGCGGCCGCAACAAGCCACCGCGCGGATTGGTCTATGTCCCCTGGTTCGACGCCAGCCAGCTGATCAACAAGGTGACGCTGGATGCTACCGACCCGATCTCGTTGCAGACGGACTTCAAGAAGTGCGCTGTGAAGGTCACCAAGGTTTGACGAAAGAGAGGTTGACCATGAACTTCGTCCGCAAATTCGTCCGTCTTGTGGGCATTCTGCTTATGCTCAATATAGGTATGGTCTGGACGCCGGCCGCTATCGCGGAGACCTTTTATGACTCGGCGCGCGGCCCTACGCCCATCATGCAGGCAACCAAGCCACCAGTGCTTGGCAATGCCGTCAACGATGACGTGCGCCGCACGCGCAACTACACTTGGCAACCTCCCACGATTCCCCATCGCGTGGACGGCTATCAGGTAGACAAGAACTTCAACAAATGCATGGACTGCCACTCGCGAACCAAGGCCGAGATCTCGCAGGCCGTGCCGGTATCGGTCACGCACTATATGGATCGCGACGGGCGAATGTTGGGGCAGGTATCCACGCGACGCTACTTCTGCCAGCAATGCCATGTGGCCCAGGATGCCGTCCGCCCTCTGGTCAGCAACACCTTCGAAGACGTGGATACCGTGATTCTGAAGGCCCTGCAGTCCCAGTCGGGCAAGGCATCCAAGAAAAACTGACGCTGCGGCACACGAGGCTCATCTATGTTGACACTTCTCAAGCGCTACTGGGCGGTGGTCCGCCGCCCGAGCGTACATTTCAGCCTGGGCTTTCTGACCATCGGCGGCTTTATCGGCGGCATTCTCTTCTGGGGCGCATTCAATACCGCCATGGAGCTGACCAACACGGAGAAATTCTGCACGGGTTGTCATGAGATGCGGGACAACGTGTTTGCCGAGCTCAAGAGTACGATCCACTACACGAATCGTTCGGGCGTACGCGCCGTATGCTCAAACTGTCATGTGCCGCATGACTGGACCGACAAGATCGCTCGCAAGATGCAGGCCTCCAAGGAAGTGTGGGGCAAGATCTTCGGAACGATCGACACGCCTGAAAAGTTCGAAGCCAAGCGGCTGGAGTTGGCGCAGCACGAGTGGGCTCGCTTCAAGGCCAACGATTCGCTGGAGTGCCGCAACTGCCATAACTACGACTCCATGGATATGACACGGCAGAGTTTGCGTGCACAGAACATGCACAACACCTATTTGGCCAGCAAGGAAAAAACCTGTATCGACTGCCACAAGGGCATTGCCCATAAGCTGCCTCACATTCCTCCCGGACAGGGCCCCAGCGACACGCCAGGTCAGAAAGTGCCGGGGCCAGCTGAGGCTTCGGTTGCGTCGGTGCAGTAGCGGGGTGAATGGCTTGGGCACGGCTGCTTCCAGATTTCTTTGCATATCCGGCCTGGGTTGTGTACGCGGTGGCCGGGTGGTGCTGCGCGATCTGGGCTTGGAACTCGGTGGCGGTCAGCTGCTGATGCTCAAAGGTCATAACGGCGCGGGCAAGAGCAGCCTGCTGCGTTGTCTGGCCGGCCTTCTGCCATGGCGTACTGGAAGCCTCCAGTGGTGCGGAGCTACGCTGCCCCCTCAGGATCCAGCCTACCAGCGGCAACTGGCCTATATGGGACATCAGGCAGGAATGAGCGACGCCTTGACAGGGATGGAGAATCTGCGCTTTGCGCTGGATCTGATGGCTGTGAGCTGGAATGAAGCACGCGTGCAAGCCGTTTTGCAGGCCTTGTCGTTGACGGGAGTCGTCGCACGGCCTTTTGGCCGACTGTCCCAGGGTCAGCGTCGGCGATTGGGGCTGGCCCGTGTTTTGCTGGGCGAGCGTGCGTTTTGGTTGCTGGACGAACCCGACAACTGTCTGGATGTCCAGGGCGAACAATATCTGGTCGAGGCACTGGAGCAACATCTGGCCTCAGGAGGAATGGCTGTGGTGGCTTCGCACCGCCGCCTGGTGCTGCCGATGCCCCGGGTGTCGGTGCTGGACTTATCCTGCTCCGTGGTCACGACGGCAATGAATGAGCAGGTGGCTGTTTGCTGAGAGCTGTTTGCGCAAGAGAGTTGAAATTGGCCGCTCGAAGGCCTTCCGATGCCTTGGGCGGGCTGTTCTTTTTCGTACTGGTGGGCAGTCTTTTCCCGTTGGCTTTGGGGCCGGATGCGCCCCTGCTGAGGCAGATTGCGCCGGGCATTGTGTGGGTCGCGGCCTTGCTGGCCGTGCTGCTGGGGCAGTACCGGTTGTTCGAGAGCGACATGGCCGACGGGTCGCTGGAGCAGTGGTTGCTGGCGCCTGCGCCCCTTTCGCTGCTGGTGGGCCTCAAGGTGGCCACGCACTGGTTGCTGGGCGTGTTGCCATTGTTGCTGGTGGCTCCCTTGCTGGGCTGGCAGTACGGCCTGGATGGGACGGTGATCGGTATTCTGCTGGCATCGCTGGCCCTGGGAACGCCCAGCCTGTGCCTGCTGGCGGCTCTGGGCGCAGCACTGACACTGGGTGTGCGGGGGCAGTTGCTGCTGGCTCTGGTGGTGCTGCCGCTGAGCGTACCCATCCTGATCTTTGGCAGCCATGCCGTGGCCCAGGCACAGCAAGGGCTGAGTGCAGCGCCTGCTCTCAATCTGCTGGGGGCATGCCTGTGCCTGGCGTTACTGGCCGGCCCCTGGGCTATAGCAGCGGCCTTGCGCCTCGCACTGGAGTGATATGAATTCCCTTACTTCCAATGCATCGCCGACGCCTGCAGCAGGGTCCAGCGGCCGCAAATGGCGCCAACTGACTTCGCCCCCGATTTTTTACCACTGGGCTGGCCGAGTCTGGCCCTGGATGGCTGTGCTGGCTGCCGTGCTGGCTGCTGCGGGTCTATGGGTCGGATTTGGACTGGCACCTACGGATCACCAACAGGGCGAGGTCTACCGCATCATCTTTTTGCATGTGCCGGCCGCCTGGATGTCCATGTTCATCTATCTGGTGGCAGCGCTCCATGCTGCCCTGGGGTTGATTTACGGCACCCGTCTTTCCCCCGTGCTGGCAAGGGCCCTGGCACCCACGGGGGCGTTGTTCACGGCCATCGCCTTGTGGACCGGAGCGGCCTGGGGCAAGCCGACCTGGGGAGCCTGGTGGGTGTGGGATGCCCGGCTGACCTCGGAGCTGATCCTGCTGTTCCTGTATCTGGGTTATATGGCCATGGTCTCGGCCATCGAGGATTCGCGTCGGGCCGATGGCGCTGGCGCCATCGTGCTGCTGGCCGGCGTGGTCAATGTTCCCATCATCTATTTCTCGGTTCAGTGGTGGAGCACCTTGCATCAGGGTGCGAGCATCCGCATGGATACAGCTCCCAGCATGACGCACACCATGCTGGCCGGCATGCTGTTGATGGCGCTGGCCTGCTGGGCCTATACGCTGGCCGTCGCCCTGGTGCGGGCCCGCTGCCTGATTCTGGAGCGAGCCCGCGAGGAGAGTCTGTAATGCAGGATCATGCTTTTTTCATTGCTCTGGCCTACGGTGTGAGCGCGATGGCGCTGGGTATCGAGCTGGTCAGCATCTTTGTGCGCAGCCGTCGCCTGAAGGCTGAAGCCGCGTCCGGACTCTCAACCAGGGAGAGCTCATGAAGCCGCGCCAGCGTCGCCTGCTGTGGGTGTTGGCAGGACTTGCGCTGGTGGCCGCAGCCGTCACGCTGGTGCTGCGAGCACTCAACTACAATGTGATGTTCTTCTACAGCCCCAGCCAGGTTCATGCGGGCGAGGTTCCGCATGGTGCGGCCTTTCGCCTGGGAGGCCTGGTGGAGCCTGGCTCACTGCAGCGCAGCGGCGACGGAATGCTGCTGCGCTTTGCCGTGACCGATGAAGTGCGCAGTGTGCCTGTGCAGTATCGAGGATTGCTGCCCGACCTGTTCCGCGAGGGCAAAGGTGTGGTGGTATCTGGCCGTATGCAGGCGGACGGAGCCTTCCAGGCCTCCGAGGTGCTGGCCAAGCACGACGAGAACTACATGCCGCCCGAAGCAGCCCATGCATTGAAAAGCGCCGCCGGCAAGCCGCCGGAAAAGTCTGCCGACGACGCCACCGTCAGGGAAGCCGGCCAGGACAGCGCCGGTGCCGGTGCCGCTGCCGCTGCCGCTGCCGTCTCCAGCGGAGGCCGCACATGATCGCTGAACTTGGCGTGTTCGCCCTCGTACTGGCCCTGGTTACGGCAGTGCTGCTGGCGGTGCTGCCGCTGGCCGGTGCCCACTGGGGACTGGCGGGCTGGGTAAGGCTGGCCCGGCCCGCAGCCTTTTTGCTATGCGCGTTGTGCGTGCTGTCTTCGGCCAGCCTGTTCTGGTGCTTCTGGCGCGGAGACTTCTCGGTGCTGTATGTGGCGGCCAATTCGCATAGCGACCTGCCCATGGCCTACAAGTTGGCAGCGTTCTGGGGTGGTCATGAAGGATCCATGCTGCTGTGGCAGCTCATGCTCTCGGGCTGGACCCTGGCAGTGGCCTGGCGCAGCCGAGACCTGCCGCCGGCCTTCGTGGCGCGCGTGCTCGCGGTGCTGGGCTGGATCAGTGTGGGCCTGCTGCTGTTCCTGCTGTTTCTCTCCAACCCGTTTGCGCGCCTGATACCAGCGGCTGCGGAAGGCAAGGACCTCAATCCCTTGCTGCAAGACCCCGGCATGGTGCTGCATCCGCCGCTGCTGTACATGGGCTATGTGGGCTTTGCCGTACCTTTTGCGTTCGCGCTGGCGGCACTGATCTCGGGCGAGTTGGGTGCTGCCTGGGCGCGCTGGTCGCGCTCCTGGACACTGGCAGCCTGGGGCTTTCTGACGCTGGGCATTCTGCTGGGCAGCGCCTGGGCTTACTACGTGCTGGGCTGGGGCGGCTGGTGGTTCTGGGACCCGGTGGAAAACGCCTCTTTCATGCCCTGGCTGGTGGGTACGGCCCTGCTGCATTCGCTGATCGTGACCGACCAGCGCGGCGCCTTCCGCAGCTGGTCCGCCCTGCTGGCCATCTGCGCATTTTCACTGAGCCTGCTGGGTACTTTTCTCGTGCGCTCAGGCGTGCTTACCTCGGTTCATGCCTTTGCCGTGGACCCAGGGCGGGGACTCTTCATCCTGTGCTTCATCGTGGCTGTGGTGGGAGCATCGCTGTGGCTGTTCGCCTGGCGCGCACCGGAGCTGGGCCGCGGCTCCGGGGAATTTGCCATGCTCTCGCGCGAAACCTTTTTGCTGATCAACAACGTGCTCTTCACCGCTGCAGCGCTGGCGGTGCTCATAGGCACGCTGTACCCGCTGGCGCTCGATGTGCTGAGCGGCGAGAAGATCTCCGTTGGGCCGCCGTACTTCCAGGCCGTCTTTTTGCCTTTGGTCCTGCCGGCACTGGCCCTGATGGGCGTGGGCACGGTGGCGCGCTGGAAGAGCAGCCTGGTTGGCGAGCTGTGGCGGCGCCTTCGCGTGGCCCTCGTGCTGAGCCTTGCCTGCGCGGCGGTGCTGGCACTGGCAGGCGGCTGGATGGGTGTGCGCCTTTCCCCGGCCACCTTGCTGGGCCTAGCCCTGGGTCTATGGTGCCTGCTCAGCACACTGGCCCATATCTGGCAGCGCCTGGGGCAAGGCCTGGAAATCGGCCATCTGGGTCAGCGCCTGTCGCGCCAGCCCTGGGGCTGGTGGGGCATGCTGATGGCCCATGCCGGTGCAGGCGTGTTCGTGCTGGCGGTAAGCCTGGCCGACGGGCTGGAGAGCCGGCACGAAACCACGCTGGCGCAGGGTGAGACTGCCGAGGTGGGCGGCTACCGCTTCCGCTTCGACAGCCTTGGTCCAGCCGCCGGCCCCAACTATGACGCGCAGCGTGCCCAATTCACCGTCAGCCGAGCGGGGCTGGACAGCTGGAGCATGTTTCCCGAGAAGCGGGTTTACCGCGCCCAGGGCATGGCGCTGAGCCAGGCCGCCATTGACAGCGGCTGGACGCGCGACGTTTTCGTGGCCCTGGGCGATCCACTGGACGATCAAGGCCTGCGCTGGACCGTGCGCCTACAGGTCAAGCCTTTCATGGACTGGGTCTGGATAGGCACACTGATGATGGCGCTGGGCGCGGGCCTGAGCCTTATGGACCGGCGCTTTCGTACGGCCAAGCAGCGAGCGCAGCGCCAGTCCGGCGCTCCGGCCCTGCAAGGAGCTGCCTGATGCGCTTTGTCCTGCCCCTGGCAATATTTTTAGGCTTGGCCATCATGCTCGGGCTTGGCCTGCAGCGTGACCCACGGGCCCTGCCTTCGGCGCTGCTGGAACAACCCGCACCGGCCATAGACCGCCCTCTGCTCGAAGACCAGCAGCAAGTCCTGCATCTGCAGGACCTGCGAGGCCGGGCCTGGCTGCTCAATGTCTGGGCCTCATGGTGCGCCCCCTGTCGACAGGAGCTACCCGTATTGGCCGAGCTCTCGAAGCGCGACGCGGTCACCGTCTACGGCCTGAACTACAAGGATCAGCCGGACAAGGCTCGCGCGCTGCTGCGAGTGGCGGGCAACCCCTACCGAGCTTCAGCCATCGACGGCGATGGCCGCGTGGGCATGGACTTCGGCATCCAGGGAGTGCCGGAAACCTTTGTCATTGACGGCCAGGGCCGCGTGCGCTATCGCCATGTGGGCCCGGTAACCGCAGAAATATGGCGCGATCGGCTGCTGCCGATCATCAGGAGTCTCCAATGAAACCGCGAAGCACCGGCGCAGCCTGCACAGCGGCCTTGCTGGCCTGCATGGCAATGCTGGCCCAGGCCGGGCAGACCGCTCGGGACCAGGAACTGCCGGATCGTGAAATGGCGTTGGCCGCTCAGCTTCGCTGTGTCGTCTGCCAAAACCAGACCGTGGCCGAATCGCGTGCCCCCATGGCCGAGGACATGCGTCGCGAGATCCGCAGCCAGCTCGAGCAGGGCCATAGCAATGAGCAGGTGATCAACTTCTTCGAACAGCGCTACGGCTCCTTTGTGCGCTACAACCCGCCCTGGAAGCCATCGACCTGGTTGCTATGGAGCAGCCCGTTCCTTGCCGCGCTGGGCGGCTTTGTCCTGCTGCGGCGCACACTGCGCCAAAGGAGCACGCCGGACGAGCCACTCACGCCGCAGCAACTCGACCGCGCACGTCAATGGCTGGACACGACCTCAAAGGAGGAACGCCAATGAGCGCCATGCACTGGTTGTGGCTAGGTGCCATCGCCCTGATGATGCTGAGCCTGGCGGTACTGCTGCCGCCTTTGCTGGCCGAGGTCCCATTGTCCGCCAGCGATCCTGATGAAGCGCTGCGCCGCCTCTACCAGGCCCAGTTGGCCGAGTTGACGCTGGAGCGCTCAGGCGGGCGCCTGAGCGAGACCGACCATGCTCAAGCGGTCGAAGAACTGCAGCGGCGTCTGCTCAGCGAACTGGACAGACCCCGAGCATCGGTGGCCTGGCGCCAAAGTCCTTGGCTGCGCCGTGGCAGCGCGCTGTTGTTGGCGGTGCTACTCCCTGTCGCCGCGTTCGCTTTGTACCTGCAGGTGGGCGACCCCAAGGCTGCAGCGCAACTGGCGCAGGAGCAACCCGGCGCGCACGGAGACGGCGTGGGCGATGCACAGGTGCAGGCCATGGTGGACGGGCTGGCCCGGCGTCTTGAAGAGCAACCCCAGAACCTGCCTGGCTGGGTTATGCTGGCCCGCTCCTATGAAACTCTGGAGCTCTTTGACGCAGCGGCCCAAGCGTACCGGCGGGCTTTGCAGGAAGCGCGGCGTAGCGCGGCGGATGAGGAAGTCCAGGCAAGGTTATGGGCCGATCTTGCCGACGCGCTGGCATCGGCACAGGGCGGTGATCTGGATGGCGAGGCCGGCAAGGCCATAAAGCAGGCTCTGATGTTGCAGCCCGATCAACCCAAGGCACTGGCCCTTGCAGGGAGTGCAGCCGTGCGCCACGGCAAGCTGGAGGAGGCACAAAAGAACTGGCAAGCCCTGCTGCGCCAATTGGAGCCAGGATCGGACATGGCGCTGCGAGTGCAAGATGATCTGCTCAAGCTGGAGGCTTTGGCGTCTGAAGACAGTTCGAGCATCACTGCCAAGACTGCGGCTGCATCCAAGAGCCGCCTGAGCGGAGAGTTGCGATGGGCAGCCTCCAAGGCCCATCCATCTGAACCAGCCCGGTTGGCCAAGGCTCAGGTCTTTGTCGTGGCTCGCGCCGACGGTCACCCCCGGCCTGTGGCAGTGCTGCGCCTGCCAGCGACCTCCCTGCCGACACATTTCACGCTGGGACCGGAGAACCTGCTCGATCCTGCAGTTTCGCTGTCGTCATTCCCGGAGCTACGTTTGCAGGCGCGGCTGTCGCTGGACGGCCAAGCCATGCCACGAGCTGGAGATATCTACAGCCAGTCGTTCTCGGTGACTCCCGGCTCCTCGAACTTGCTGCTGGAATTGAATCCGGCTTTCTAGCAAGTGTGTCTGGACTGCAGCCAGCCAGGCAGACAACATGCGTTATTGGCATCTTCGGTGCAGGCATTGCGCCGTCATGTGCTGTGACAGTGAATCGGAATACGGAGTCAAGAGCAGCTATGTTGCGAGGGGCGGCTCGATCCTGAACCACTACTCCGCTCTGGACGGTGATCGGGATGCGCGATCTGAACACTGGCAGAAATCAACCGACAGTTGCGAAAAAAATGTCTGTTTGAATGCTGTTTTCCGCTAGCGGCTTCATACCGACAAAACAAAAATGCCCGCTTGTTAGCGGGCATTTTTGCTGCAAACTCTGGTTTCGTTTGCACGTTTGGTAGGCGCGATTGGACTCGAACCAACGACCCCCACCATGTCAAGGTGGTGCTCTAACCAGCTGAGCTACGCGCCTGTTGTTCTGTTCGATGAAGCAATTGTAGCACGGGTTTTTCACTCATTTTTTGAGAGCTAACATTTTCTTGTCATCGAGCACAGCTAGGCGCAATCGGGATTTACATCAGCGCCTTCTGGCCGAGCGAACGCCGGAGACACTGGCGACGATGCCTAGCACCTTGTTGAGGCGACCCGAATCCGCCACTTCCACCGTGAACGTCATCCACGCGGTCCCCTTGACGGACTGGGTCTGCACCCCGATGACATTGGTCTTCTCGCGCGCAAACACGTCCGAGATATCGCGCAGCAGGCCTTGGCGGTCGGCCGCCTCGACTGCAACGTCCACGGGGTAAACCGGTCCGCCCTTGTCCACATGCTTGGGAGTGCCCCAGTCGACCTCAATGACACGCTCGGGGCTTTTGGCCATCATCTCGCGGAAATTGGAGCAATCGCGGCGGTGCACGCTGACGCCCTTGCCTCGAGTCACAAAGCCGCCGATCTCGTCCGGAGGAGCCGGCTTGCAGCATTTGGCGAGCTGGGTCATGAGCGAATCGACGCCCACCACCAGCACTCCACCTCGCGACGAGTCATGTCCACGCGCCTTGCGCACCGGAGTGAATGCGTCTTCCTCTGGCGTTTCTTCACTGGGACGCAGCACGACTTCGATATTGCGCAGTGAATACTCGTCCTTGCCCACGACTTCAAACAGTGCATCGGCAGACTTGAAGCCCAGCTGTGCAGCCAGCTCTTCAAGCTTGATCGCCGTCTTGCCCTCGCGCTGCAGCAGCTTTTCAACGGCCTCGCGCCCGCGCGAGACGGTTTCGTGCGTGGCCTGGGCATTGAACCAGGCGCGCACCTTGGCCTTGGCACGGTTGCTGACCAGGTAACCCAGCTCGGCATTGAGCCAGTCGCGCGAGGGCCGGTCTTCCTTGGCCGTGTTGATCTCCACCGTCTGGCCGCTTTCCAGAGCGGTGTTCAGCGGCACCATGGCTCCGTCCACTCGCGCGCCACGGCAACGATGGCCCAGGCTGGTGTGCACCGAGTAGGCAAAGTCCACCGGTGTGGCCCCTTGCGGCAGCTCGATCACGGCCGCATCGGGAGTCAGCACATAGATGCGATCTTCAAACAGACCACGCTGGGCCGAGCCCGTCAGGTCGCTGCCCCAGGCCAGCAACTGGCGCAGCACGGCAATCTTGGCGTCATACTCGCTGGACGCCGACACGCCCGCATAGCCCTTGGTGCCGGCTTCCTTGTAGGCCCAGTGTGCGGCCACGCCATGTTCGGCATGGTCATGCATGGCCTGGGTACGGATCTGGATCTCTATGGTGCGGCCGGTTTCATCGCGCACCACCGTGTGCAGCGACTGATAGCCGTTGGGCTTGGGTTTGGCGATGTAGTCGTCGAACTCTTTTTCCAGCGGCGTGAATTGCTCATGCACCCAGGAAAGGGCTGCATAGCAGTCCTTGACCGTAGGCACGATGACGCGCATGGCACGAATATCGAACAGCTGGTCAAAGCTCAGCGACTTGCCGCGCATCTTCTTGACGATGCTGTAGATATGCTTGGGTCGCCCCTGAACCGAGGCGCTGATGCTGTGGGCGCGCAAGTCGGCTTCGAGGCGCGCGCGCATCTGCTCCATATAGGCTTCGCGTTCGACCCGCTTTTCGTCGAGCAGACGCGCAATCTGGCGATAGGTATCGGGCTCCAGAAAACGGAAAGCCAGATCTTCCAGCTCCCATTTGATCTGCCAGATGCCCAGACGGTTGGCCAGGGGCGCAAAGACATAGAGTGCTTCGCGCGCGATGCTGGGCGAAACCGGGCTCTTCTCGGCCGCGTAGTAGCGCAGCGTCTGCAGGCGCGACGCCAGGCGCAGCAGCACCACCCGCAGATCGCGCGAGAAGCCCAGCAGCATCTTGCGCACGTTCTCGGTCTGCGTGGCCACGCCATCGACATGCTGGCTGCTCAACTCGGCCTCTCGCGCCTGCTGCTGCACGCGAATGAGCTTGATGGTCTCGACCGCCAGGGTCGCAAAATTATCGCCAAACGCCTTGGCAATCACTTCCTGCGGCTTATTCAGGTGCACGCTGGCGTGCACCAGATAAATGGCAGCCTGCATGGTTTCCGAGCCCCCAATCTTCTTGAGGATGGCGGCCACGGCGTCGGCGTGAGTCAGGGTGTTTTCACCGGTCTCCATGACTTCGCCTGCAATCAGCGGCTCTGCAAAGGCACGCGCGCGCGCCAGCGCATTGACTTGATCGGGCAAAACCTCGGATGTGGCGGTAATCAGATGCGGCGTAGGCTCCGTGAGCTTGGGTGCGGCGTCAGAGACTGTGGTTACGGTATCGCTGGTCTTCATGCAGCTTCCTCTTGGGCCTGCTGCACAAGACTGATGCTCGCAGGCAGACCCTTATCCCCTTGTAAAAACTTTTGTATCAACGCCACTTGCCCCGGCACTACCAGCGTCGGAGCATGCCCCACGCCTTCCAGTTCCGTGCAATGCGCTCTGGGGCCACGCTCGGTCATGGCCTTGGCGGTAGGGCTGGAAAGCAGATCGGACTCGGCCCCTCTGATAAGCAAGACCTGTGCCTTGATCTGGTCGTAAAGCTGCCAGAGCAAGGCCTCACCAGCCTGGGCGGTCTCGCGCGTCATCTGGGCCATCGGCGCCGCAATACGGGGGTCGTAATGCAGCACCACCCCCCCTTGGGGATCTGGCTTGATCATGGCTTGCGAGAGCCGGCACCACTGCTCATCGGTATGTGGGCCGAATCCCTCGGAAATCAAGCGCATGGCGGTGGCAGCGCTCTCAAAGTTGGGAAACTGCAAGCTTTTGCCGACATAGGAGCCGATGCGCTCCAGCGACTCCCACTCAATGGCCGGGCCGACATCGTTGAGCACCAGCCGCCGCGCCGGCACCGGCAGCAGCAGGCCGGGTTGGCCCAGCACCGCCATACCGATCAGGCCGCCCATGCTGGTGCCCACCCAGTCCAGGGTTTCAATCGGTGCCTGCGCATGCAACTGGGCGAGCAGCGCAAGCATATCTGCCGCATACAGCGGCACCTGGTAGCCCATGGGCTCGACCAGCCAGTCGCTTTCGCCGCGCCCGACCACATCGGGACAGATCACGCGGGCAAAGCGGCTGAGCTCGGTGGCCAGCACATCAAAGTCTCGCCCCTGGCGCGAGAGGCCATGCACACAGACGATGACATGAGGATGTCTTGGATTTCCGGTACGGTTCCATTCCCAGTACGCCATGCGGTGCGTGCCCTCGGGCTGAACCTCGACCTGCTGGCGACGCTGGGAACTGGCCCAGCTCGGAGCCATGGCAGAGGCTCCGGGACACGATACGTAATTCAGCGTAGGTTGATTCATGGAGAACGCGTTTTCAGGACCGGAGCCGATAATGGCTGTGTCGCATCGTAATTCATTCGGAGACCTTGTATGTCCATGTTGAAAGGCAAAACCGCTCTCGTGACGGGATCGACCAGCGGAATCGGCCTAGGTATCGCAATCGCTCTGGCACGCCAGGGTGCCAATATCGTGCTCAACGGCTTTGGCGATGTCGAAGCACCACGCGCCCAGGTACTGGATGCCGGCAAGGCAGCCGGCATCCAGGTCGGCTACCACGGTGCGGATATGAGCAAGACCGCCGACATCGAGGCCATGATGAAATACGCCGCTGCCGAGTTCGGCCCCGTCGACATCCTGGTCAACAACGCCGGCATTCAGCATGTGGCCAAGGTGCAGGACTTCCCCGTGGAGAAATGGGATGCCATCCTCGCCATCAACCTGAGCAGCGCCTTCCACACCACGCGCCTGGCCCTGCCCGCCATGCAGCAGGCCAACTGGGGCCGCATCATCAATGTGGCTTCGGTACACGGGCTGGTCGGCTCGGCCGAAAAATCGGCCTATGTCGCCGCCAAGCACGGCATCGTCGGCCTGACCAAGGTGACGGCACTGGAAAACGCCACCACCGGCGTGACCTGCAACGCCATCTGCCCCGGCTGGGTGCTGACGCCGCTGGTACAAAAGCAGGTGGATGCGAAGGCTGCTGCCCAAGGCATCAGCAATGAAGACGCCACCAGACAGTTGCTGGGAGAAAAAGAGCCTTCGATGCAGTTCACCACGCCCGAAGAGCTCGGAGAGCTGGCCGTCTTCTTCTGCTCGGCCGCGGCCAATAATGTGCGCGGCGTGGCATGGAATATGGACGGTGGCTGGGCGGCACAGTAGACGCCGCAGGGCTTGCGCAAATACATCTATCAATTAGATAGCATCTAGCGCTTGCCAGTAGCCATATTCAGCATCAAATCATGATGGAAATCAACAAGGAGCAGCGCAAGCTGCTCCTTTTTTATATACGCAGCGCTGTTCCTATCACTGCATCTGAATCGAGCCAGCGACGCTGACCGTCACCTCGGCTCGATCCGCCTCCACCGGCACAGGCGCGGCATCGGCATAGCTGGCCTTGGCCATGCTCATCATGCGCGGGCGCGGCATGGGATACCCGCCACCGCCGCTGCTGCTCACATTGACCTCACGCAGGCTGTAGCCCGCAAAACCGAAGCTCTTGGAGATGGCCGCAGCACGCTGACGGAAGTTCTCGATGGCCTTGGCCTGGGCTTCGCCCTCCACCTTTTCCCGTGCTTCACGCGAGAGGCCAAAGCTCATGCCGGCCAGCGTCATCTCCTGCACCTTGGCCGCTGCCTGGGTGATGCGCACAAAGTCGCGCCCCTGCAGCACGATCTCGGCCTGGCCCTGCCAGCCTTCGATCTTGCCGTTGTTGCCATAACGCGGCGAGATGGAGAAATTACCTGTGCTCAACTCCATCTGCCGACCTTGTGCATCGTTACGCAGCGTGGTCATGGCGGACTCCACGATCTTTTGCAACTGGGACTGAACGGACGCAGCATCGCGACCATCCTTGCTGGCAGACAGGGTTGCCGTCATCCAGTCCTGCTTGACCTCCACGGTTCCCTGAGCCGACAGCTGCACCACATTGGCAGGTCTTTGCATGTCACGCGCGGCGCCCTGGGCCCATACATTGCCGCCAGCGCAGGCCGCAGCCAGCGCAAGTGCGGCAGCCGCGGTGCGAGAGGAAGAGGAAGACTTGGAAAATTGATTCATGCGGTTCACCCTTGTAAGTAAATCAGGCCATGCAGATACACATGCATTTCACCATTGCGCAAAGTCGCTGCAGCGCAGCATGTCAGCCCAGAGTGTGACTTTATGTACGAATACTCCACATTCGACACACCAACAGAACAAACACTGAAACAATAGTGCAAAATACCGCTGAAAAGTTCCTCATGAAACATTTATTGTTCCATTAATAAACGCAACAATCGTAACAAGTGGCAAGACTTGACCTTGTTTTGCTGGATTTTTTTGATCAAGCGATAACAATGGGCCAGTTACAAATAAATCGATAAGGACGATCATGGCAACGACGAACAACCGTACTGACAAGATCCTCGTGGTGGATGACGATGCACGCATCCGCGACCTGCTGCGCCGCTATCTGACGCAGGAAGGCTTCGAGATCATGATTGCCGAGGACGGCAAGGCGCTCAACCGCATTCTGCTTCGCGAGACTGTCGACTTGATCGTGCTGGATCTGATGATGCCCGGCGAGGATGGTCTGTCCATCTGCCGCCGCCTGCGCTCTGCCAACGACCGCACCCCCATCATCATGCTGACCGCCAAGGGCGAGGATGTGGACCGCATCGTGGGCCTGGAAGTGGGTGCCGACGACTATCTGGGCAAGCCCTTCAACCCCCGCGAGCTGCTGGCACGCATTCATGCCGTGCTGCGCCGCCGCCCTCCTCAGGAGGCACCGGGCGCTCCTTCGGGCGACAACGAGGTGGTGACCTTTGGCCCCTTCACCTTCGACCTGGGCACCCGTGTGCTGCAAAAGAATGGCGAGGAGTTGCCACTCACCACCGGCGAATTTGCCATGCTCAAGGCCTTGGTGCGCCACCCTCGCCAGCCTCTGTCGCGTGAAAAGCTGGCCCTGCTGGCCCGTGGCCGCGAATTCGAGCCGTTCGACCGCAGCCTGGACGTGCAGGTTTCCCGCCTGCGCAAGCTGATCGAGGAAGACGCTGCCGCACCACGCTATATCCAGACTGTCTGGGGCATAGGCTATGTGTTCGTGCCCGATGGCATGAACTGATTCTGCCCGCCTCTATTGCAACAAGCCGCCCGCTGCGCGGCTTGTTGCGCTTGGGTGCGGGCCCATAGGACCCATAAGTCAAGCTCTTTCAACAACCACCAGTAGATAGACACTTTTTGGACAAACCGTAACCCGTGTCGCCGATATTGGGCGTACCCTCGGGTCCAGTTATTTCCGCATTGCTGTTCATGAGCGCTTTTCACCATCCGCCGCCCGACGCCACCAGCCCCGTACCTCTGGAGTACGAGCGGCGCAGCACAGCTCGCTCCCCTGTGGGGCTGAACCTGTTCTGGCGTACCTTCTGTCTGCTGGCCCTGCTGCTGGTGGGCAGCATTCTGGCCTGGCTGCAGACACTGCGGGCACTGGATTTCGAGCCGCGCACGCTGCAAACAGCCAAGCAAGTGGCCTCTTTGGTCAACCTGAGCCGCGCGGCCCTCGAGCATTCGGACGCGATCAACCGCGTCTCCCTGATCAAGACCATGGCCGACCAGGAAGGCGTGCGCATTCTGCCCCGCGAGCCCGGCGACTCCTTCGAGCTTCTGGAGCAAAACGCACTTGGTCAGAAGCTGACCGAGGAGCTGACCACTCGCCTGGGCTACGGTACCGTGGTGGCGCGCAGCGTCAACGGAGAGCCCGGCCTGTGGGTGGGCTTCACCATCAACGGCGACCGCAACTGGATGTTGATGGATCAGTCGCGCTTCACTCCTGCCAGCGGCCAGACCTGGCTGATCTGGCTGATCACGGCAGCCCTGCTGTCGCTCATCGGCGCGGCCGCCATCGCCCGCCTGATCAACCGGCCGCTCAAACAGCTGTCTTACGCGGCCAATCGAGTGCGGGAGGGCGACTTCGACGCCAGCCAGCTTGACGAGGAGGCCGTGACCAGCGAAATCCGCGAAGTCAATATCGGCTTCAACCGCATGGCGCAGAAGCTGGCCAAACTGGAGCAGGACCGCGCCGTGATGCTGGCCGGCATTTCCCACGACCTGCGTACGCCGCTGGCGCGGCTGCGCCTGGAGACCGAGATGAGCGTCTATGACGATGTGGCGCGCGAGCATATGGTGGCCGACATCGTTCAACTGGACGCCACCATCGACAAATTCCTGGATTACGCCCGCCCCGATCATCGCGTCATGCTCAGCCCCGTGGATCTGCACGCCGTGGTTGCCTCCTGCGTCTATGCCGTGCAGGACCACCGTGAGCTGCAAATCACCATGAACGTGCCCGAAGACCTCTACGTCATGGCCGATGAGGTGGAGCTGGCGCGCGTGATCTCCAACCTCTTCGAGAATGCACGCCGCTATGGCAAGACCCCATCGACCGACACGACCGAGGTGGATGTGGTTGCCAAGGAGAGCGAGAAATGGGTGGTCATCCGCATCCGCGACCATGGCAAGGGCGTGCCGGCCGAGCAGCTGGCCAATCTGACCCAGCCCTTCTTCCGCGGCGACACTGCACGCACGGCAGCTGCTGGCGCAGGCCTGGGTCTGTCCATCGTGGACAAGACGGTTCAGCGCATGGGCGGCATGTTTGCCCTGTCCAATTCATCGACGGGCGGCCTGGTCGCCCATCTGCAGCTGCAGCGCGCCATGGGTGTGACAGCCGGTGCAGCGCCCGAACAGCGCCTGCAGCGCCCCCAGGTCAAGCGCAATCTGCCGCGCGACAGGAAAGACGATGAGGTCGGGCAAGACTGAATCTGCCCACCTCAACCTCATTGCACAATCGGCATCGCCTTTCAACCATCTGCCGGAGAGTTCACCATGCAAGCCCGATGCCTGTGCAAAGCCGTTCTCGTCACCGCACCCGATACCCAAGAAGTTCATGTCTGCCACTGCAGCATGTGCCGGCGCTGGGGAGAGGGGCCCGCCTTCACGCTGCATGGCGGCACAGCGGTGCAAACCAGCGGCCCCGTTACGCGCTTTGCCTCCTCGCCATGGGCGGAGCGCGCCTTCTGCAGCAGCTGCGGCACCCACCTCTTCTACCGTCTGCTGGCAAACAACGAGCATTTTCTGTCTGCCGGGCTGTTCCAGGATGCACGGGGGCTGACACTGGCCCAGCAGATCTATATCGACGAGAAGCCCGACTATTACGCGCTGGCCAATGACACCCCGACCCTGACCGGGGCCGAAGTGCAAGCCCTCTACGGCGATTCGTGAGCAGCTTTCGCCGCAGCCATTGCGCCGAACGAAGCTAAGCAGTCCGCACCAGCAAGGCCACGGCACGGGCCTCCATGGCCTGCTGCTGACCCACAGGCCCCAGCTTCTCGGCCGTCTTGGCCTTGACGTTGACCTGCTCCACATCCAGCTCCAGCACCTGGGCAATGCGCTCGCGCATCTTCTCGATATGGGGTGCCAGCTTGGGCGCCTGGGCCACGATGGTGCTGTCGATATTGCCGATCTCGAAGCCCTTGGCGCGCACGCGCCTGGCAGCCTCGGCCAACAGCACGGCGGAGTCCGCCCCCTTGAACTGCGCGTCGGTATCCGAGAAATGGCGGCCGATATCGCCCAGGGCCGCAGCACCGAACAAGGCATCGGTGATTGCATGCAGCAGCACGTCGGCATCCGAATGCCCGAGCAAGCCCAGGCTGTGAGGCACTTCGACACCGCCGAGAATCAGCTTGCGCCCAGGAACCAGGGCATGTACATCCCAGCCTTCACCAATACGAAAATTCATAAAAATCCTTGTCAAACCGTTTTCCATAAGGCGCAAGCAGCTATCAAATTAAATACCATCTGCGCCGACCCGGGCCGGGCACGGCATTCTGCCGATGGCAATGCCCACTGTGCACTCTTGCGTGCGTCAAGCCCTGTCGATGCCAAATCCCTCTAGCCACGCGCCTTTCGCTGCAGCAGCACGGCCTCGGCCAGCGCGAAGTCGTCGGGGTAGGTCACCTTGAAGTTCTGCGCACCGCCCGGCACCAGTCTGGGTGAGTGACCGGCAAGCTCCATGGCGCTTGCTTCGTCGGTCACGGCAGCGCCAGCCGCCTGCAGCGCAGACAGCAAGGCTGCGATACGGAACATCTGCGGGGTCTGAGCCAGCCATTTGTCGCCGCGCTCGACCGTCTGCGCCACACGTGCCGGGCCCGCGCCGGTGGCCTGCTGCTTGAGAGTGTCGGGCAGTTTCAGCGCCAGCAGCCCCCCCACCGCATCCGGCAGGCAGGCATCGATCAAGGCATTGACCTGCGTCGACGTGACCAGACAGCGCGCCGCGTCATGCACCAGCACCCAGTCCTCGCCGCTGGCCCCCATGCGCAGCAACTCCTGCAGGCCGTTGCTCACGGTCTCGGCACGGGTGGCTCCGCCACAGGCAGCAATGCTGAGCCGGGCGTCCGTGGCGCGCCCCTGCCAGAAGCCATCGGAAGCAGAGACCACCAGCAGCACCCGGTGCATGCGCTGCACCGCCAACATGGCGGCCAGCGTGTGCATGACCATGGGCTGGCCCGCAACGCTCTGGTACTGCTTGGGTAGCTCGGGGGCCGGGGAATCTGCGGCAATGGCGCGCAGGCCGACACCCGCACAGGGAATCAGCCCCCAGCAGCGGGGCGCAGATGCCGGCGACGACGACTCCGCAGCGTTTGCCTTGTCGTCCGTCATGGACTCAGGCGAGAAAAACCGATCTGTCATGCACAGTATTTTAAAATCACCATTTCGTCCGAAAGCCCATGAGATCCATCGAAGACCTGCTTTCGACTTGCATCGCCTTGAGGTGTCCCCATTTTGAGTGAATGCGCCGCCAACCGTCAGCTCCGCGCTGATTGGGCTGTGAGCCCTGCCTTTGATGGCGGGGCTTGCCCGCATTCAATCTGTCCCCGTTTTTTTGCATCCAGCCCGCACCTGTGCGCCGCTGCCTGCGCTTGTCTGTGAAAAACCATGCAACTGCCCAAGCTCACCCCTGGTAAACGCTTTCACCTGCCCCGCCCTGTCGGCAGCGCCGACGCGCTGCTGCTGGCCAGGCTGGGCGAGCGTGAAAAGCACGACGGCCGGGTCACGGCCATCGTCACGGCCGATGCCGCCGATGCCCACCGCCTCATTGAGGAGATGGCCTTCTTCGCCCCCGAGCTGCGCTGCGCATTGTTCCCCGACTGGGAAACCCTGCCCTACGACAGCTTCTCGCCGCACCAGGATCTGATCAGCGAGCGCCTGGCCACGCTGTGGCGCATCAACCAGCGCGACAAGCAGCATGGCGCCGATGTGGTCATCGTGCCCGCCACCACGGCCCTTTATCGCCTGGCCCCGCCCTCGTTTCTGGCCGGCTATACCTTTGAATTCAAGCAGGGCCAGAAGCTGGACGAGGCCAAGCTCAAGGCCCAGCTCACGCTGGCGGGCTACCAGCACGTGTCCCAGGTGGTGAGCCATGGCGAATATGCGGTGCGCGGCGGCCTGATCGATCTGTTCCCCATGGGCTCGCTCCAGCCCTACCGTGTGGACCTGTTCGACGACGAGATCGACTCCATCCGCACCTTCGACCCCGACACGCAACGCAGTCTCTACCCCGTACCCGAGGTGCGCCTGCTGCCAGGCCGCGAATTCCCGATGGATGAGGAGGCGCGCGCCAAGTTCCGTAGCCGCTGGCGCGAGCTGCTCGAGGGCGACCCCACGCGCAGCCGCATCTACAAGGACATGGGTCTGGGTATTGCCACGGCCGGCATCGAGTACTACCTGCCGCTGTTCTTCGACGAGACTGCCACGGTCTTTGACTATCTGGGCGATGAGGCCACCGTGGTGTTGCACGGCGATCTGGAGCCGGCCTTCCAGCGCTTCTGGCAGGACACCAAGGACCGCTACCGCCTGGTGCAGGGCGACCCCGACCACCCGGCGCTGCCGCCCGAGACGCTGTTTCTCAGCGCCGACCAGTTCTATGCCCGCAGCAAGGAACACGCCCAGCTGGCCTTGCGCCCGGGCACCGAAGATGTGGCCGACAGCGCCATCTTCCAGAAGCTCGAAGACCTTTCCGTGCTGCGCGGGGCCGATGACCCGCTGGCCAAGCTGCAAAAACATATAGCAGCTGGAGCAAGCCGGGTCTTGCTTCTGGCCGAATCCGATGGCAGGCGCGAGAGTCTGCTCGACTTTTTCCGCGCCTCGGGCGTCAACCCGCCCGTGTTCGATTCTCTGGCCGAGTTCCAGGCCGATGCCACGGAAAAGGTCGGCATCGCCACCTCCAGCCTGATGACGGGCTTTGCCTGGGTCGAGGAAGGCCTGGACTTCGTCACCGAAACCGAGCTGTTTGCCAGCAGCCCCACGGGCCGCCGTCGCCGCCGCCAGGAGCAGGTCAGCGATGTGGAGGCCCTGATCAAGGACCTGTCCGAGCTCAAGGTGGGGGACCCCATCGTCCATTCCGACCACGGCATCGGCCGCTATCGCGGGCTCATCAACATGGACATGGGCCAGAAGAACCCGGACGGCACGCCCGCACTGCAGGAATTTTTGCACCTGGAATATGCGGCCGACGCCGTGCTCTATGTGCCTGTCAGCCAGTTGCACCTGATCAGCCGCTACACCGGCGTCTCGCCCGACGATGCGCCGCTGCACAAGCTGGGCGGCACGCAATGGGAAAAAGCCAAGCGCAAGGCAGCCGAACAGGTGCGCGACTCGGCCGCCGAGCTGCTCAATATCTATGCCCGCCGCGCCGCGCGCCAGGGCCATGCCTTCCGCTTCCCAGCAGCCGACTACGAACAGTTTGTGGCCGACTTCGGCTTCGAGGAAACGGCCGACCAGCGCGCGGCCATCCACGCGGTGGTGCAGGACATGATCAGCCCCCAGCCCATGGACCGCCTGGTCTGTGGCGATGTCGGCTTCGGCAAGACCGAGGTCGCGCTGCGCGCGGCCTTTGTGGCGGCCATGGGCGGCAAGCAGGTCGCCTTTCTGGCCCCCACCACGCTGCTGGCCGAGCAGCATTACCAGACCCTGGTGGACCGCTTCTCCAAATGGCCGATCAAGGTGGCCGAGGTGTCACGTTTCCGCTCAGGCAAGGAGATCTCGGCCGCCATCAAAGGCATCTCGGACGGTACGGTGGATATCGTGGTCGGCACGCACAAGCTGCTGTCCGAGTCCACGCAGTTCAAGAACCTGGGCCTGCTCATCATCGACGAGGAACACCGCTTTGGCGTGCGCCACAAGGAGGCCATGAAGGCCATGCGTGCCGAGGTCGATGTGTTGACGCTGACGGCCACCCCGATTCCGCGCACCATGGGCATGGCGCTGGAGGGGCTGCGCGATCTGTCGGTGATTGCCACGGCGCCGCAGCGGCGCCTGGCCATCAAGACCTTTGTGCGCAACGAGGGCACGGGCGTGATTCGCGAAGCTGTGCTGCGCGAGCTCAAGCGCGGCGGGCAGATCTACTTCCTGCACAACGAGGTCGAGACCATAGAGAACCGCAAGCAAAAGCTGGAGGAAATCCTGCCCGAGGCACGCATCGCCGTGGCCCACGGCCAGATGCCCGAGCGCGAGCTCGAACGTGTGATGCGCGATTTCGTGGCCCAGCGCTACAACATATTGCTGTGCTCGACCATCATCGAGACCGGTATCGACGTGCCATCAGCCAACACCATTCTCATCAGCCGCGCCGACAAGTTCGGTCTGGCGCAGCTGCACCAGCTGCGCGGCCGCGTGGGACGCAGCCACCACCAGGCCTATGCCTATCTGATGGTGCCGGACCTGGACGGCCTGACCAAGCAGGCCCAGCAGCGGCTGGAGGCCATCCAGCAGATGGAGGAGCTGGGCTCGGGCTTCTATCTGGCCATGCATGACCTGGAAATCCGTGGCGCCGGCGAGGTGCTGGGCGAAAACCAGAGCGGCAATATGATGGAAGTGGGCTTTCAGCTCTATAACGAGATGCTGTCCGAAGCCGTGCGCAGCCTCAAGGCCGGCAAGGAACCCGATCTGCTCTCGCCGCTGTCAGCCTCCACCGATATCAATCTGCACGCCCCGGCCCTGTTGCCCAATGACTACTGCGGCGATGTGCATCTGCGCCTGTCGTTCTACAAAAAGCTGGCCACAGCCAAGACCGCCGATCAGATCGATACCCTGCTCGAGGAAATCGTGGACCGCTTCGGCAAGCTGCCGCCCCAGGCGCAGACCCTGATCGACGTGCACCGTCTGCGCGTGCTGAGCCAGCCCTACGGCGTTGTGAAGGTGGATGCCGCCCCCGGCGTGATCAACATCAGCTTCAAGCCTCAGCCGCCAATCGATCCCATGAACATCATTCACCTGATCCAGAAGAACAAGCACATCAAGCTGGCGGGCAACGAGAAGCTGCGCATCGAAAAAGAGCTGGAGAACCCCAAGGACCGTGCCCAGATGGTGCGCGACGTGCTGCGCAGCCTGGGCCAGCCGCTCAAGAGCGAAACAGCTGTTCGTGCCTGAAAAGACTGCTGACAAAGCCAGCAGGGCTATTGAGCCCAGCCCGATGCAGACGGTGCAAGATGGCGGCGGACCCTGATTTTCCGAGCCGCCATGTTTCTTGAAGCTGCCATTGCCCTTCTGGCCTTGTTGCTAGCCCTGCTCTGCCGCCCCTGGCGCATGCTGGGCAGCCGGGCCGGCCCCGGCGGCATGCTTGACCCGGTACCGTCACCGTTGATCACACCGCTGCTGGCCATTCTGGTGCTGCTGCCCTGGGTCTGGGCGCTGCCCGAGCTGCACAAAATGCCTTTGCAACTGCACTGGTCTGGTGCACCGCTGGTGCTGCTTCTGATCGGCTGGCCGCTTGCAGTGCCGGTACTGATTGCGACAAGCGCGATTGCCTTTGCACTGGCTCCCGCACTCGGACTGCAGGACGCTCTAGGCCTGGCGGTCTGGCAGGGGCTGGTGCCGGCCACGCTGGCCATGCTCTGGGGGACAGCGGTGCGCCGCTGGTGCTGGCACAACATCTTTATCTTTATTTTCTTGCGCGGCTTCCTGGGCACGGTTGTGTGCGTGTTCATCGCGTCCCTGCTCGGCCAATGGGCCGGGCATGTGCTGCCCAATGTCAACGACGAGCTCTCGCACATGGCGCGCTGGCTCATGGCCTGGAGCGATGGCGTGACCACCGGCATGCTGACTGCGGTATTCGTGGTGTTTCGCCCGCACTGGGTGGCCACCTGGTCCGATGCCCTATACCTGCAGCCGCCTGGCAATCCTGAAAGCTGATGCCGTCGTGGCGCATCAGCTCTGCCACTTTCCCGGCCACTGCGCAAACCGCATCTTTCCCATCCGGCAAAACGCCAAGGCATTTGGCACAAGGCTTGCTCATCATCGGACTATCGCACCGGGGCAATCACCAAGCTGGTGCATATCTTGAGAAAGAGAGGGATCGCATGCTGTTCCACCCCGTTCGCGCCAGCATTGGCTTCAATATTCGCCAAGCCGTACATACCACCGCCCGCACAGGCCTGGCCTGCGCGCTGGCAGCTGGCTTTGCCGTCACGGCCCAGGCACAGGACGTCTATCCCGAACGCGCGGTCAAGGTCATAGTCGCACTGCCCGCAGGGGGCAGCGCCGACATGATTGCCCGAGTCGTGGGTCAAAAGCTGGCCAGTGAACTCAAGCAGCCTTTTGTGGTGGACAACCGCGCCGGTGCCTCGGGCCAGATCGGCACACCGGCCGTGGCACGTTCCGCCCCGGACGGCTATACGCTGATGGTCTCGCCGGCCTCATTCCTGACCACCAACAAGAGCATCTTCAAATCCCTGCCCTATGACCCCGAGGCCGACTTCGCGCCCATCAGCAAGCTGGTGAACCAGCCCATGGTGCTGGTGGTCAAGGACAGACAGAAATTCCCCAGCGTGGCTGCCGTGGTGGCGGCAGCCAAAGCCACCCCAGGCAAGCTGACCTTTGCCTCATCCGGCGACGGCAGCCCACAGCATCTGGCAGCGCTGATGTTCGAGACGCGCACCCAGGCCAAGATGCTGCACGTGCCCTACAAAGGCGGCGCGCCAGCCGTCAACGATACGCTGGCTGGCAATGTGGACATGTTGTTTGCCGTGCTGCCCGAAGCCCTGCCCCATATCCAGGCCGGCAAGCTGCATGCCCTGGCTCTGATGGCGCCCAGGCGCGCAGCCATGCTGCCCAACACCCCGACCATGGCCGAAGGCGGTTTTGCCGACCTCAACCTCTCGGCCTGGGTCGGCCTGTTCGCCCCTGCCAAGACGCCGCAGCCCGTGATCGACAAGCTCAACCGCGCCGTGCGCGTTGCACTGGACAGCGAGATCAAGACCAAACTGGGTGAAAACGGCATGGAAGTCGCGCCATCGACGCCAGAGCAGCTCAGGCAGACAGTGGCCCAGGACATCAGGCTGCATGCAGAACTGGTCAAGGCAGCAGGCATTCAGCCGCAGTAGGTGCCGCCTCGTGCAGCACCAGGGATGCAGACTCCCGGGTGAATGGCCAGCCGAAGCCAGCCACAACAGCGGATAATGGCGGCCACCTTGAGGAATGGCGCGGGCCCGATCTCCGCCACTCCCCTTTCTGCTACCCCCTCATTCGCACGACTCGCAATGACCGACGCCACCGAATTTGCTCCCGGCCTGATGATCCGCGGCTTTACCGCCCCCCAGAAGCTGGCGGACTACAAGCTCATCGCCTTTGATATGGACTCGACGCTGATCACCATCGAGTGCATCGACGAGATCGCCGACGCCACGGGTAAGAAAGCCGAAGTGGCGGCGATCACCGAAGCCACCATGCGCGGCGAAATCACCGACTTCAAAGACAGCCTGCGCCAGCGCGTAGGCAAGCTGGTCGGAGTGACCGAGGCTGACATGGCCCGCGTTCTGGCCGAACGCCTGAAACTCTCGCCGGGCGCTGAAACCCTGGTCAAGGCCGCCAAGACCGCCGGCCTGAAGGTGCTGCTGGTCTCCGGCGGCTTTACCTACTTTGCCGAGCATGTGCGCGGCCTGTTGAATATCGACTTTGTGCGTGCCAATGTGCTGGAGATCAAGGACGGTGCACTAACCGGCGGTCTGGTCGAGCAGGCCTGGGGCGATATCTGCGACGGCGCGGAAAAGCGCCGCACCTTGCTGGAAGTGGCTTCGCTGATCGGCATCGATGCCAGCCAGTGCATTGCCGTGGGCGATGGCAGCAACGACATTCCCATGATGCAGGCGGCCGGTCTGTCTGTGGCCTTCCACGCCAAGCCGCGCGTGCGCAACGAGGCCAAGGTCGCCATCAACGAAGGCGGCCTGGATCGCCTGCTGGAAGTGCTCAAATAGGCGGCGACAAGCACCCGCCCCATCAGCCGCGGCCCTGTCATCCAGGGTCAGCGGCTTTTTTGTGCCCGTTGCGGCGCGGCAAATCCCGGCAGCTTTGCTACAGTGCCATGCATCTCCCTCAACCCAGTCGAAAGGTCAGAGCATGAGCCAACTCAGAATCGCCGTCATCGTGGGCAGCCTCAGCAAGCAGTCCATCAACCGCCAGCTCGGCCAGGGCCTGGCCGCACTCATGCTGGACAAGGCCGATTTCGAATTCATCGATATCAGCCGCCTGCCGGTCTACAACCGCGACTTCGACAACACCCCCGATTTCAAGCCCTTCGACGACCTCAAGCCCCTGATTCGCGGCTGCGACGGCGTTCTGTTCGTGACGCCCGAATACAACCGCTCCATCCCCGCATCGCTCAAGAACGTGCTCGATGGCCTGAGCCGTCCCTATGGCCAATCCGTCTGGGCAGGACTGCCGGCCGCCGTGATCGGCAGCTCGCCTGGCGCGGCCGCCACGGCCATGGCCCAGCAGCACCTGCGCAATGTGCTGGTGTCGCTGGACATGCCCACCCTGCCCCAGCCCGAAGGCTTTGTGCGCTGGTCCGACACGCTGCTGGACGCCGACGGCAAGATCGGCCAGGGCAGCCATGACTTCCTCGTCAAGTACATGACACGCTTTCTCGACTGGGTGCAACTGCACCAGAAGCGCTAAACCAATCTTCCTCTGGCTCGATAGCATGCCCCGCTCACGCTCCAGGCGCTGCAGGGCACTTCAAGGCTATTTCCCTGCATTGAAGACTAGTGGAACTTTTGCGCATGCAGACTGTTCCTACAATAGCGTGCGGCCTCATACATCACACAACATCCGGCCGCTCAGGGTCTGAGCCCTGTCCTTTTACGGACAGTTTCAGTTCAGCACCTTGAAAATCCACCCATTGACTTTAAATACCATAGCAAGCAAGCCTGATGCGACAAGCGTCACAAGGCATGCTGGTTGTCTGCACCCTTGAAAAGCAGGCGACCATCTATGACAACCATGACTGGAAACCATTTCGTGAAGACTTCGTACCGTGCTGCTGCCTCCGTGATCGCTATCGCCATCGCATCGCTGACTGTGCCTTCCCTGGCTCAGGCCAAGCGCATGGGCAGCAGCAAGTCCGTTCGCCCTGCCAGCATCGGCAGCAAGGCGCCCGCTCAGCCCGCACCCGTGGCTCCTGCCGCCGCCGCGCCCAAGGCTGCTGCACCTGCCACACCCGCAGCCCCCGCCGCTGCGGCAGCTCCTGCGGCCGCTCCCGCAGCTGCAGCGGCTCCTGCCGCTCGTGGCTCCGGCATGATGGGCACCATGGCCGGCGCAGCTGTCGGCGCCGTGGCCGGCTCCATGGCTGGCAACGCCATTGCCGGCGCCATGGGTGGCGGCGACAAGGAAGCAGAAGCCAAGAAGGCCAAGGAAGAAGAGGCCAAGAAGGCTGAAGCGGAAGCCGCCGCTCTGCAAAAGAAGCTGGACGAAGCCAAGGCCAAGGCGGAAGCCGCACGCGCAGCTGCCAAGTAATCATCGGCCCGTAACCGGGCGTCAAAACAGGCTGTGCAAGAATTAAGGTCTTCCGGCTGTTTCAAAAAAGGGATGCGATTCGCATCCCTTTTTTCACCCATTTGTGCATTCCTTCGGGTGTTTCCAGCCACCTCCGGTTGCCTGGTCCGGCACATTCCTGGCAACAGACAATGTCCGAACGCCGACCATATGAGACATGCCCAGGCCTGTGAACCAATGAGGCTGGAACTGCGGCCCCTGCCAATTACGCGAAGCACAACAAGACACCGAAGATAAGCACGCATCAAGCGCCAACCGCTTGGCACCTGACAATGATGCGCCGCCAGATCCTTGTCACACGCTCCAGACCCAGGCCAGAGCCGCCGCAGCAAGAATGCAGCAAGCGGCAGCGGCCCAACGGGCGACGGCGAGTAGCGCTCCTATCGACAGCCAGCCCAGCCAGGCCACGACTCCCACGAAAAAGCCCCAGGCACGCAGACAGGGCATGACGGCCACCGCCAACATCAATGCTCCCGCGCAGCGCAACAGCCGCGATCGAGCCCGGGAAATCTCCATGGACCCCGTCAGCTGTTCATGATGACGCTCCATGGCAAAAGCCAGTGTCACCATGCCGGCAAAGGCCAGCGCAAAAGCCAGCATTGAAGCTTGCAGGGCATTCATGCTCCCATCTCCATCTTGACTGCAGGAACACGCCGTGTTGCATCGCAGCTGCGGCGCCTCAGGTAGCGCCAGGCCCAGGCAGCAAGCAATCCCAGCGCCACTCCCGCGCTCTCCCAGTCGCCGCGAGCGATCTGGACCGGCAGGCTGTCACCGACCGTGATCCAGTTCAGCAGCGGCAGCAGCAGGCACAGAACGGCCAGCAGGCCCAGCTGCTCCTGCCATGCAACGGCGGGCGCACGCACCAGGCCATGCAGCAGCGCCAGGCTCCAAAGCCCGAAGAACACCGCCAGCACATACACGGCGAAACTCCACAGCATGCCCGCCAGCACCGACTCGGCACGCGGCGCGGACAGGACCGTCGCCAGGAATACGGCCAGGGCGCTGGCCAGCAGATAGCCGCCCAGAACAGCGGCCAGCCGCCGGGATAGGACGCTGCTGCCCGCGAAGCTTAGAAAGAAGGGGGTCATGACATAAGGACAGAGAGATGGATGCCCCGGACAACCCGGGGCGAAGCAGGCCGCACGGCCCTGTCCCTATGTATGACAAACGAAAATCCAAAAAGGGTCATCCGCCCTGCGCCATGGCACAGGCCGGCTCCAGCGGCAGGGCCTGCAGCGGCGCAGGCTTGCCGGCGCCAGGCCCGCACAGAGCCTTGGCTGAACCATGGCAGTGCCAGCAGAGATCGCCAGCTGGAGCGCCGCTGCACTCAGGCCGGCTGCACCAGTGGCCTCCAGGGCAGGTGTGCTGCCTGCACTCAGAAGTCGTAGCGCATGCCCACGTTCACGCTGCGCGGCGCCCCCCAGGTGTAGTACAGGCCACCCAGGCTGCTGACGCCGGCAAAGTATTTCTTGTCCAGCACATTGTTCACATTCAAGCTCAGCGACAGATGCTTGTCGACTTGGTAGCGGGCCATCAGATCCAGCACGGCATAGGACTGCTGCGCCAGGGTGTTGTGGCTGTCGCTGGTCGAGGTCTTGCTTTGCCAGCGAGTGGCCGCTCCCAATGTCAGGCCTCGCAGCGATCCACCCTCGAAGCGGTACGTGCTGCCGAGTTTGAGCTGGTACCTGGGATACAAGCTGGAGCTGGTCAGCGAGCTGTTTTGCTGCACCAGACTGCCCTGCACCTGCCAGCCGCGCGCCAGCTCACCCGACAGCTCCAGCTCCCAGCCGCGCCGCGTGGCGCCGCTGACGGCACGGTAGGCCATTTCGCCGCCGGGGGTGAAACCACCGGATTCCTCGGCCGAGTTGTCGGTCTTCATCCAGAAGTGAGCGATGCTGGCGTTGAGCCGCTTGTCCAGGAACTCGCCCTTGGCACCAACTTCAAAGGTCTTGCCTTGCTCGGGATCCAGGGTACGTCCCTGCTCATCCTGGGCGCTTTGCGGCTTGAAGATGGTGGCGTAGCTGCCGTACAGCGAGACCTGGGGATGCACTTCATAGACCAAGCCGGCATAGGGCGTGGTGACGGTTTCGCGCATATCGTAATTCCACCAGGTGGGCGTCACATCATTCTGGCGGTACTGCGTCACACGCATGCCGGCTATCAGCTGCAGCGGATCTGCCAGGCGAAAGCGCCCTGCAGTGTAGGCATAGCGCTGGCGCTGGTTGAAGACATGGCGGTCATAGTTCCAGTTGTGGAAATCGGGCTGCGCCAGCGCGCTTCCGCCCTGGGCATAGCTCAGGCCCAAATTGGCCAGGGAAACACTCTTCGAGCTGCCGTAGAGCAGGCCGCTGTGGTAGCGCGACATGCCCATGCCGGCCAACAACTCGTGCGTGCGGCCCAGCAGTGTGAAAGGGCCTTTGACATCGAGATTGACCGACCAGTTGCGGTTATCCACGTCCTGCCACGGCAGATAGGCAGCGGTGGTGCTGTTCCAGAGATAGCCCAGTGTCATGTCGTCCATCTTCACCCTCTGATGGAAGAACTTCAGGCTTGCCGTCCAGTCATGGGCCAGACGCTGCTCCACGCTGCCGAACAGCTCGGTGCTTTCCTGTTCATAGCCCGACCAGGGCGCACCGTTGTTGAACGAGCGCGGCATCAGCCCCACTTCGGCACCCGCTGCGGTGTAGCGCTGGATGGGTCGGGTCGTGCCGAAGCCACGTGCCTCGCGCTGACGCAGCGTGATGCCCAGGTTCAGCACTGTATCGGGCGTGAGGTCGGCCTCCAGCGTGCCGAACAGCATTTTGCTGTTGCTCTTTTCGTTGTCGCGAAAGCTGCCCGCATCCGTCATGGACGTAACCACGCGGCCACGCAGCGTCCCCGCCTCGTTGAGCGAGCCGCTTGTATCGGCCTGCGCACGGTAGGTATCCCAACTGCCGGCATTGGCGCGCACGCTGGCCTGGAAGTCGCGCGTGGGACGCTTGCGGATCAGGTTGACGGTGGCGCCATAGCCGCCCTTGCCGACAACCAGTCCCGACGAGCCCTTGAGCACCTCGACACGGTCCATCTCCGCCATATCGTCCAACGCATACATGGTGCTGGTGACAAAGTACCAGCCATTGCTGAGCTGGGACATGCCGTCGACCTGCAGATTCACATCCGAGCCGCGGGCCTGGAAGTCCGTCGCGTTGTTCTGCCGATAGACGGCAATGCCCGGTGTCTGCTCCAGCACATCGACCAGCGTCTCCAGCTTGAAGTCGTCCATGCGCTGGCGTGTCATCACGCTCACCGACTGCGGCGTCTCGCGCAGAGTCAGGCCCAAACCTGTGGCCGTGCGGCTGGGACCCGTCTGGGTATAGCTGCCCGTGCCTTCCGTGGTGCCGCTGCGCTCGGCCTGGGCCGTGACACGCACCTCAGACAGTGTGCTGCCCTCTTCACTCGAGACGGGCGCTACGGCCTGCCTTTGCAAGGTATAGCTGCCGCCGGAGCGTGACACCAGCTCCAGCCCGCTGCCAGCCAGCAGGCGTTGCAGTGCCTCGCGCGGCGTATAGCTGCCGGAAAGCACCGGGCTTTGCCGACCTTGTGTGAGCGCAGGATCGAACGACAGTGCCATGCCAGCCGTAGCCGCAACCTCGGACAGCACCCGGCCCAGCGGGCCTGCTTCTATCCGGTAGGCCTGAGCTTGCCCCGCTGCAGGCGGCTCGGCAGCCTGCACGGAGGTCGCCGCCAGCGCCCAGCCCAGCAAGGCAAGCTGCGCGGCGCGCGCAACGGGGCTGAATACAGGATTCGATAGGGAACGGGAGGCCATGGAAGCAGGCATGAAAGACAGTCCTTTGGAAGCAAAAATGAGTGGTTCACCTTGCTTGCCAAACAACTTTCCAGAAAGTCTCACCTTCGTGCAATTTTTAGAGGATGCCTTGTTAGTGAACTCAGCGGGCCGCCACCGTGACCCAGTAACCCTGCCAGCGCCGATGCACCGTCACGGCATAGGTTTCGACCAGCATGGCCAAGGCACGATCAGTATCGGCCAAGGGATACGCGCCCGACACTTTGATGGACACCGCCTCCGGGGCACACTGCAGCAGACCAGGCCGGTAACGCGACAACTGGGCGCAGACTTCTGCCATGGGCATGGCATCCGCCACCAACATGCCGTGCACCCAGGCCAGTTGCTGCGGCCCTGCCGTCTGCAGACCCCCTGCTCCCAGTGCAGTCAACCTCGCCCAGTTGCCCGCGGGCACCACCAGCGCGGGCCGGGAGGCTGCGCTCAATGTGACTTCGACCGCGCCCTGGGTCACGGCCAGATCCACGAATTTTCCTTCGTTGTTCTGCTGCACCGAAAAGCGTGTGCCCAGCGCCCTCAGACGCCCCATGGCCGTCGCCACCAGCAACGGTCGGTCCACGCCACTGGGATCGGCGGCAGTTTCCAGCAGGATCGAGCCCCGGTGCAGATGTATCAGGCGCTGATGAGCATCAAACCGGATATCGACGGCCGTTCCTGTATCCAGCAGCAAACGGCTGCCATCGGCCAATGTCACGAGGCGCTGCTCGCCCGTGACAGTACGCAGATCGGCTGCCCATCCCTGCTGCTGCGCCACACGCCAGCTCATCCAGCCACCGGGCACGGCGGCCAGCAAAACAGCCAGCTTGGCCACTGCGGCCCGTCGGCTGCGGCGCTGCGATCGGCCCAGCGCCGGCATGGCCAGCGCTGGCGGCAACCCTCCCAGCTTGTCCATCAGCCGCTCGGCCCGCATCCAGGCACCTTCATGGGCGGGACTGGCCTGGCGCCAACGCTCGAGGGCGACTCGTTCGGCAGCCGTCAGGCCTTCATCGTTCAGACGGACCAGCCAGTGCGCAGCTTCGTCCAGCAAACGTGCATCCATTGCAGTCATTCCATCAGCGCCAGACACTGTCTGAAAGCCTGGGCCATGTAGCGCTTGACGCTGGTCAGCGACACGCCCAGCTGCAAGGCGATATCGTCGTACTTCATGTCCTCCAGCTGTGAAAGCAAAAAAGTGCGCCGTACCAGCGGCGGCAGGGCATCAAGCATGGCATCTATCTCATGCAGAGCCTCCAGTACCAGGGCCCGGTGCTCAGGCGACGGCGCTTCAAGTTCGGGCAACAGGGCCAGAGCCTCCAGATAGGCACGCTCCAGCGCCTGCCGCCGGCACCAGTTGACCAGCACCCCTTTGGCCACTGTGGTCAGATAAGCGCGCGGCGACTCTATGCGCGGCGGCTCACGCACGCCCAGGATACGGACAAAAGTGTCTTGCGTCAGATCTGCTGCATCAAAGGCATTGCCGACCTTTCGGCGCAACCAGCCCTGCAACCAGCCGTGATGATCTGTGTAAAGCGCCGCGACTTCACGATGGGAGGCTGTTTCGACAACGGGCATGGTGCAACGGGGAATAAATCTCAAACAGACCTCAAATGATATCAATTCTCATTTCAGTTTTGTTCAATGCCGTCACTATTTCCGTATATGTTTCAGCTCCATCCTCTGCCGGGCCGCATCACCTTGCGCCTGCGACAAGCGTGGAGGAAGGACTCGGCCCTGCACAATCACTCACAAGCAATACGTCCATGCCTGGAGCTCCACTTCTGGCCATTCGCGCACTCGGCATACCCTCTCGGGCGCCTGCTCGCAGCAACCTCCCAACACCTGTTGGATGATTGCAAGACTATTGCGCTGTTGAGCTCTGCGATGCTTTACTCGGCAGGTGATTGGTACAAATGTCCAGATCCGAGCCGTTTCCGATCCAGGTTGGTATTCAAGGACCTCAAGAATCAAGATGACAAGCTTTCGCTCTCACAAGCTTTTGCATCGCATCGTGCTTGGCAACCTGCTGGTAGCGGCCTTGCTGTGCTTTGCCACGTGGCTGGGCGTGCATGCCAATTACCGCGCGGACATGGACCTGGGAGTAGCCGTCACCAGGCATCAGGCGCGCAGCCTGAGTTTGGAACTGGCTGCTGAGGTGCGACTCGTTGACAACGCTCTGTCATCGATTGCCAGTCGTTACCGCGCGCGCAGCCTTGACGGCCTTGCCGCTGCCGACTTTGCCTTGTACGAAATGCTCCAGGAGCAGCGTGCCCTGATTCCTTTTGTCACCGCCCTGCGCATCACAGACAGTGCAGGCGAAGTACTCATCACTCCCAGCGAAATTGATGTGCCGTTTTCAGTGGCGGAACGCGCCTATTTCGCTCAAGCCCGCGAAACAGACCGAATGGTGGTGTCTGAGCCTTTGATCAGCCATTCCTTCGGAAAATGGTCTATCGTGCTGGCAAGGCGTCTTCAGGCCGAGGGCGGCCAATTCCAGGGCATCGTCTATGCCATTGTCGCGGCCGAGCATTTTCACCAGCTATTCCAGCGCCAGTCGTTCGGCTCGAGCAGTGCCATGGCATTGCGCACCGACCAGGCAGTGCTGGTAGCGCGCTATCCGGCTGCAAGCCAGGACGCCGACGCAGGTATCGGCAAGGCCGCCGTCTCGTCTGAATATCACCAGGCCATCACCCGCAACAGCGAGGAAGGCTGGTACATCACACCGACCCTGATCGATGGCGTGGAGCGCATCACGGCCTACCATCGGCTGCCTGGATATCCTCTGACGGTGTTTACCGGGCTCGGCACGGAAGCCTATATGGCCATGTGGCGTGCCTCAGCTTGGCGTGCCTGGAGTCTCGCCGGCTTGTGCATCGCCCTGATCGCTATGGGTTCGGTGGCAATGTACCGGCTGCAGCAGCGTGAACGCCGCATCCGCAAAGAGCAGGAGCTGGTCATCGACAATGATCTGATCGGCATGGCTCGCCTGCGTGCGCGCAAGATCGTCTGGACCAACCCCGCCATGCGCCGTCTGCTCAAGCAGCCAGCAGTTGCACTGCAGGGCGCATCCACGCGCATGCTTTACCCGGACGAAGCCTCCTACAGGCGTATCGGCGAAAAAGCCTATGCCTCCTTGCTGGCTCGGGGCAAATTTCACGCGCAGTTCCAGGTGCAAAATGCCGAGGGCAAGCTCTTGTGGGTGGATGCATCCGGCACCCTGCTGAATGCAGAAGAGTCGCTATGGATTCTGGTGGACATCGACGCCCTCAAGCGAGGTGAACAAGCCGCCAACCACCTTGCCAACCACGACGCTCTGACGGGTCTGGCGAACCGCCGCGCACTTGAGGAAACGCTGAACCAGGAGCTGGCCGATGGCCAGATGCTTGCCGTGTGCTTCATGGATCTGGATGGTTTCAAACAGGTCAATGACACCCAGGGTCACGACGCAGGCGACGAAGTTTTACGTGTGGTGGCTGCCCGACTGACGGCCCAGGCTCGTGCCGGCGACTGCGTTGCCCGCCTGGGCGGCGATGAGTTCGTGGTGCTGCTATCCGGCTTGCGAACTTCCGGTGAGGCCATGTCTGTCATGAAGCGCTGCATGGAAGCCGTGCGTCAGCCCATTGCGCTAAATGGTGGAGTGATGGTGCAAGTCGGCAGCAGCATCGGTATTTCCATCAGCACCGCAGGTAGTTCCTCGGCCAACCTGATGCAGAGCGCGGACGAAGCCATGTACTCAGCCAAGCATGCAGGCAAGGGACGCATTGTTCAGCATTCGGACCTCTCGCAAGACTCCGAGGCGTGAGAGCGCCCCCCGCGACCAGCTCCATCCATATATGTCCAGAGCCGGGAATTGACAACGCCTTAGGAGCCAAAACAGGGCATTTTGGAGACTCACGGCCCGGCCGCAATCAGCCAAGCCCAAAGGCCAGCTACCTGCGTCCGACCCAGGGCGAGCGCCCAGGGCTTATGCAGGCCCGCCTTCCGCATATTCATCGAGCCGCCTGGCGCCATCACTGCCGAGGCCCTCTCTGCGGCCTATTCCTGTGCTCTTGACGGCAGCCCTGCAGCTTTGCGAATGGGCTCCAGCAAACCGCTGAGTCCGTTGTGATCAAGCTCCTGCATCAAAGCCAGCAACTGACCGATCTCGCCTTTGGGAAAGCCCTCGCGGGCAAACCAGTTGAGGTAGTTACCGGGCAGATCGGCAATCAAACGGCCCTTGTACTTGCCATAAGGCATAGGCACGCGCACCAGGCGCTCCAGCATTTCGGGATTCATGGCAGTCAATCGGAAGGAAATTTTGTATAAAAAACGACGCTCTTATAACCAAATAAGAAAAATGTCCTGCAGACGTTGGTACACCGCACTAGACTATGCACCTTAGTTCACTGCGGTCCAGACGAGGCCCGGAATTTATTGCAACTTGCTGAAGAAGGTCAGAACCAATGTTGAAGAAAGCTCTCTCTGCTATCGCTATTGCCACTCTGGCGCTGTCGGCCCAAGCTGCTGACGTGCTCAAGGTAGGTGCCACGGCCGTTCCTCACGCCGAAATCCTCAATCACATCAAGCCCGCACTGAAGGCTCAGGGCATTGATCTGGAAATCAAGGAGTTCAGCGACTACGTGCAGCCCAACGCCGCCGTGGAAGACAAGCAACTGGATGCCAACTTCTTCCAGCACCAGCCCTATCTGGACAGCTACAACAAGGACCGCAAGACCTCGCTGGTGGCCGTCCCCAACGGCAAGGTTCATGTGGAGCCCTTCGGAGCCTACTCCAGCAAGATCAAGAACATCAAGGATCTGAAGAATGGCGCTACCGTGGCCATTCCCAACGACCCCTCCAACGGCGGCCGAGCACTGATTCTGCTGGTCAAGCATGGCCTGATCGAGCTCAAGGATCCCAAGAGCCTGACCCCTACTGCTCTGGACATCGTCAAGAACCCCAAGAAGCTGAAGTTCAAGGAACTGGAAGCGCCTTTGCTGCCCCGCGCCTTGGCTGATGTCGACCTGGCTCTGATCAACACCAACTACGCAATCGAAGCCAAGCTCAACCCCACTAAAGATGCCCTGTTCATCGAAGGTGCCGATTCGCCCTACACCAATATCGTGGTGGCTCGCAAGGATCGCGCCAACGGCGCCGACATTGCCAAGCTGATGAGCGCTCTGCACTCTGCAGACACCAAGAAGTTCATCCAGGAAAAGTACAAGGGCGCCGTGGTTCCTGCGTTCTGATTCGCAAAAGCCTTATAAGCGTTGGCGCACCCCTCCTCGACAGGGGGTGACGACCGCGCTGCGAAGGATGAGATGGGCACAGGTTCCTGCTGTGGTCCCGGGGCCGGACAGAACCGGCCGCCGACCACACTTGACGACCTGACCCAGAAAAAAGCGCTGCTTCTGCAGCGCTTTTTCTTTTTATTTGATAGCTTTCAGCGCTTTACAGGCAATGGTTTAACGCAATTTTCACTGGAGATTTTTCAATGTGAGGGTGCAGGCACCGAGTGCAGCAAAACCGGTGTCTCGCCATCGCCGTTGACGCTCTCCAGATGCACGCCAAATCCCCACAGGCGAGCCACATGCTTGAGAACCTCCTGTGCATCTTCTGCCAGCGGCCTACCCTTGTACTGGGTATGCCGCAGAGTAAGACTGCGGTCGCCGCGCAGATTCACGCTCCAGGCCTGAATATTGGGCTCGCGCGTCCCGAGGTCGTATTGCTGAGACAGCAACTGGCGCAGCGTGCGGTAGCCATCTTCGTCGTGAATGGCACTGACCAGAACATCACGTTCGTCAGGGTCATCGTGCAAAGAGAACAAACGCATGTCGCGCATCAGGTGCGGACTCAGAAACTGGCCGACAAAGCTCTCGTCCTTGTAATTGCGCATGGCGTGGTGCAGCGCCGGCAGCCAGGGCGTACCTGCCATGTCGGGAAACCAGCGGCGATCTTCCTCGGTCGGCTTTTCGCAGATCCGCCGAATATCGCGGTACATGGCAAAGCCCAGCGCATAAGGATTGATGCCGCTGAAGGCCCGGTGACCAGCGGGAGGCTGGTAGATCACATTGGTATGCGATGACAGCCACTCCAGCATCACGCCATCGGTCAGCCAGCCCTCGTCATACAGCGTGTTGAGCAATGTGTAATGCCAGAAGGTGGCCCAGCCCTCATTCATCACCTGAGTCTGGCGCTGCGGATAGAAATACTGCGCGATCTTGCGCACGATGCGCACGATCTCTCGTTGCCAGGGTTCGAGCAACGGAGCGTTCTTCTCGATGAAATAGAGGATGTTCTCTTCGGGCTCTCGGGGAAAGCGCTCGCTGCCTTGCGTCGTACTGTCCTTGTCTTTGTCCCTTCGTGCTGGAAGGGTGCGCCACAGCACATTGACCTGTTGCTGCACATAGGTTTCACGCGCCTCTCTCTCGGCGCGCTCGCGCGACAGACTTTTATGCGAGGGACGGCAATAGCGGTCCACACCAAAGTTCGACAACGCATGGCAGGAGTCCAGCAACTGCTCCACGGTGTCGAAGCCATAGCGTTCTTCGCATTGCGCCACATAGTCGCGCGCATAGACGAGATAGTCGATGATGCTGCCCGCGTCAGACCACATGCGAAACAGATAGTTGTTCTTGAAAAAGCTGTTGTGCCCATAGGCCGCGTGAGCAATCACCAGAGCCTGCATGGCCGTGCTGTTCTCCTCCATCAGATAGCTGATGCAAGGGTTGGCATTGATGACGATCTCATAGGCCAGTCCCATGTGACCTCGTCGGTAGCGGCGCTCCGTGGCCAGAAACTCCTTGCCATAGCTCCAGTGCCGGTAGTTGACCGGCATGCCCACGCTGGAATAGGCATCCATCATCTGCTCAGCAGTGATGATCTCCAGCTGATTCGGATAGGTATCCAGGCCGTAGCGTTCAGCCGTGGCCGCAATCGCCGCGTGATACTGCTCGATCAGTTCGAAAGTCCAGTCGCTGGGATCGGGCAAGGGAGACGCCGGTCGCTGGGACGCCATCAAAGGCGCCTGCGGCACATCGCGAAAGCGCGGCTCACCCTGGACATGCGAATTTCCGGCCTTTCTGCTGGCGCTGAGATCCAGCACGGGATAGAGATTGAGGTTCATATCGATACCCCATCCTTCTTGAAGAGATCGCGGAACACCGGATAGATCTCGTTGGCTGCGGATACCTTGCGCATGGCGAAATGGGGGAACAGCGGCAGCAGGCGGCTGTACTCTTCCCAGAGACTCTGCTCCTCGAGCACTACTTGCAGGTAAGCGTAGTAGCGCACCAGTGGCAATATTCTCTCGGCCAGAAGGCTGTGGCATTTGCCGCCGTCGTCGCTGAAGTTGTCGCCATCGCTGGCCTGGGCGACATAGATATTCCAGTCGTTGACCGGGTAGCGGGCCCTGATGATCTGTTCGAGCAGGACCAGCGCGCTGCTGACTACCGTGCCGCCGCTTTCCGTGGAGTGAAAGAACTCGTCTTCGCTGACCTCTGCGGCCTGGGTGTGGTGGCGGATGAAAACAATCTCGATCTTGTCGTAATGCCTTGTGAGAAACAGATACAGCAGGATGAAAAAGCGCTTGGCCAGCTCCTTGCGCTCCTGATCCATGGAACCGGACACGTCCATCACGCAGAACATCACGGCCTGGCTGCTGGGCACAGGCACCTTGCTGCGATTGCGAAAGCGCAGATCCAGTTGCTCCAGGAACGGCACTGCGCCGATACGCTCACGCAAGGTATCGATACGGCGTTGCAACTCGGCTACGGACTCACTGGTGCCATCATCCTGCGCCAGCAGAGTTTCAAGCTGTTCTTCCAGTACCTTGAGCTCACGGTGTGGAGCTTTGGTCAGTGCAATGCGCCGCCCCAGGGCGCCGCGCATGGTGCGCACCAGCGCCAGATTGCTGGGCGTGCCGTCATGGCTGTAGCCGGCGCGCCTTGTCTTGTATTGCAAGGTATTGCCGATGTGATTGCGCAGCAGGCGCGGCAGGGCCAGATCTTCAAAGAAAAGCTCCATGAACTCTTCCTTGGTCAAGGTGAAAGTAAAGTCATCCTGCCCCTCGCCGCTATCGCTGGCCTGCGATCCCGAACCTCCGCTCCCACCAGGCGGCCGGGCAATGCGATCACCGCGCACATGCTCGCGATTGCCGGGCAGCACCATATCGCGGATACCACCCTGACCATGCCTGAAGACCGGCTCCTGAATGTCTTTTTTCGGAATGGTGATGCTTTCCGCCTGATCGATGTGGCGGATGTCGCGCGCAGACACGGCTTTGCGCACCGCCTCCGCGATCTGCTCTTTGAAACGCCGCACAAACCGCTCGCGGTTGCCCACCGATTTATTCTTGCCTGCGAGCCTGCGGTCGATGATATGCAGTGCCATCTGTGCTCCCATCTCCAGGGACTGTTCTCAATCATCGCGCCGGTGGCCGCCCAGGACGACCACCGGTCCGTCGGTCAGCTGCTCTTGCGCACGCGCAGATACCACTCGCAAAGCAGACGCACCTGCTTGGGCGTATAGCCCTTGGCTTCCATGCGAGTGACGAAGTCCTCGTGCTTGCGCGCATCTTCGGCACTGGCCTTGGCGTTGAAGCTGATGACCGGCAGCAACTCCTCGGTGTTGGAGAACATCTTCTTCTCGATCACCACGCGCAGCTTCTCGTAACTGGTCCAGCTGGGGTTCTTGCCCTGGTTGTTGGCCCTGGCCCGCAGCACAAAGTTGACGATCTCGTTGCGGAAGTCCTTGGGGTTCGCAATGCCGGCCGGCTTTTCAACCTTCTCCAGCTCGGCATTGAGCGCATTGCGATCAAACACCTCGCCGGTATCGGTGTCGCGGTATTCGCTGTCCTGAATCCAGTAATCGGCGTAGGTGACGTATCGGTCAAAGATGTTCTGGCCGTACTCGCTGTAGCTCTCCAGATAGGCAGTCTGGATTTCCTTGCCGATGAACTCGGCATAGCGCTGGGACAGATATTCCTTGATGAAACCTATGTACTTGGTCTCCAGCTCGGCCGGAAATTGCTCGCGCTCGATCTGCCGCTCCAGCACATACATCAGGTGCACGGGGTTGGCCGCCACTTCGGTGCTGTCGTAATTGAAGACCTTGGCCAGTATTTTGAAGGCAAAGCGGGTGGAGATGCCCTCCATGCCCTCGTCCACGCCCGCGTAGTCACGGTATTCCTGATAGCTCTTGGCGCGCGGATCCGTGTCCTTGAGGCTTTCGCCGTCATAGACCTGCATCTTGCTGAAGATGCTGGAGTTCTCTGGCTCCTTGAGGCGCGTGAGCACGGAGAACTGCGCCATCATCTTGAGCGTGCCAGGCGCGCAGATGGCATTGGCCAGCGAAGACTCCCGGATCAGCTTCTCGTAGATGCGGACCTCCTCGCTCACGCGCAGGCAATAAGGCACCTTGACAATGTAGATACGATCGAGAAACGCCTCGTTGTTGCGGTTGTTGCGGAAGGCTTTCCATTCGCTTTCATTGCTGTGTGCCAGCACCACGCCGTCAAACGGAATCGCACCAAAGCCTTCCGTGCCCTTGTAATTGCCTTCCTGCGTAGCCGTCAGCAAGGGGTGCAGCACCTTGATCGGAGCCTTGAACATTTCCACGAACTCCAGCAGACCCTGATTGGCCAGGCACAGGCCACCAGAGTAACTGTAGGCGTCGGTGTCGTCTTGCGAAAAGTTCTCCAGCTTGCGAATGTCCACCTTGCCCACCAGGCTGGAAATATCCTGGTTGTTCTCATCGCCGGGCTCGGTCTTGGCAATGCCTATCTGCTTGAGAATGCTGGGGTAGCGTTTGACCACTCGGAACTGGCGAATGTCTCCGCCGAACTCCTCCAGCCGCTTCACGGCCCAGGGCGAGAGTACATGCTGCAGGCTGCGACGCGGAATGCCGAACTCATCTTCCAGTACCGGACCGTCTTCCACGGGGTCGAACAAACCTAGTGGCGACTCGTTCACCGGCGATCCCTTGAGCGCGTAGAACGGTGCCTTTTGCATCAGGTATTTGAGACGCTCGGCAATCGAGCTCTTACCGCCGCCAACAGGTCCCAGCAGATAGAGAATCTGTTTGCGCTCCTCCAGACCCTGGGCCGCATGGCGAAAGAAGCTCACCACCTGCTCGATGGCATCTTCCATGCCGTAGAACTCAGAAAACGCGGGGTAGCGGCGGATGACCTTGTTGGCAAACAGACGCGACAGCACAGGATCGTTGCGGGTATCTACCATTTCGGGTTCACCGATGACGGACAGCATGCGCTGCGAGGCTCCGGCGTAGGCCATGGGATCACGCTGGCAAAGGCTAAGGTACTCGTCCAGCGACATTTCTTCTTCACGCAGACGAGCGTAGCGTGCTGCGGAATTGCTGATGACATCCATATGACCTCCCGTGGCGGCACCAGGGCTCGAATCAGTGCCGCAAAGTTGCAAGGCATTCGTTACCGTGTGCGTCCGTTGTAGCACCTCGCTCCTAATTTGAATAGACCGAGATTCCTACAAATACGCAGTAGCCACGACAGCCAAAACCGCAAACCGGATAGCGCAAAAATCGGTCAAAAAATATGACTCGAAATGAGCATAGAAGTCTGTCCACATGGAAGCATAAAGCCCACTATCTATCTGCCATCATTCAAGATTTCGTCGACTCGAAAAACTGATCGGAGCATCGCCTTACAGGCAATCTGGGTGACAAAAAAAACGCTGAACAAGCAGCGTTTAGAACTATTGCAGCTACAGAAAACAGAGCTTGCTGCTTAAATTTCAAGGGTTATTCACTAGAAATATTTAAGCAAAGCATTGATGAGTAAGCGCTAGCAGCATCTGTTTTCATAGCATGGGTATTCATCCGGAAGTGGCTGCCGAAGCATCCACCGCAGGCGATTTGGTACCTGGGCGCGTCACGGCACTGCCCATGGCTGCAGCCATGATGCAGGCAATGGCGGTCCACTGCGTGGACGTCAGGTTCTCGCTGAGCAGCAACATGCCCATCAGTGCTGCAATGGCCGGCTCGGTCGCCAGCGCGATGCCGAAGGTGGCAGGCGGCAGACGGCGCAGAGCCAGCATTTCCAGTGAGTAAGGCAAGGCACTGGAGATGGCCGCCACCATCAGCCCGAACAGCAGAATCGATGGCGTCAGCAACTTGACTCCAGCCTCGGCCACACCAAACGGCACCACCACCAAAGCCGCGCACAGCAAGCCCAGAGAGACGGCCTGGCCGCTGGGGATATGGCCCAGCCTGCGCCCCAGCACGATGTAGGAGGCCCAGCAGATGGCGGCTCCGAGCGCGCAGGCAATACCCACCGGTGACAGGTTAAGGCCCGAAGTACTGCTGCCCAGAGGAAGAATCAAGGCAAGGCCGACAACCGCCAGCGCCAGCCAGATAAAGTCCAGCGCGCGGCGTGAGTAGTAGATGGCCACGGCCAGTGGTCCTGAAAACTCGATGGCCACGGCCAGGCCAAACGGAATATCGCGCAGCGCCATGTAGAACATCAGATTCATGCCGCCCAGTGCCATGCCGAAAACCAGCAGAGCCAGTGCCTGCTGACGGTTGAGCGACCAGCGCCAGGGCCGCCAGACGCACACCAGAATCAACGCGGCAAAGCCCACTCGCAGTGCCGATGTACCCTGGGCACCAATCAAGGGAAACAGTTGCTTGGCCAGCGAAGTCCCCAGCCCGAGTGCAGTGACCGAGCCCAATACGGCCAATACGGGCCACCAATGATTCCAGCTGTTTTTTGACATAGGTAGGTACGATATTGCATGTCATCCGCGAAATTTGCTCGTTTTCAACCCTGAATCTGCAAGTTTCGCTCTCAACACATTCAAAACCATGCCTGCAGCCGACCTGGACTCCTTTGACCACGCGATTCTTGCCCTGCTCCAGCGTGACAACCTCATGCCGCAGCGCCTGATTGCGGAACACATCAGCCTCTCGGCCCCAGCCGTGCAGCGGCGCATCAAACGATTGCAGGAAACCGGGGTGATTGCCTCCAATGTGGCCGTGCTGGAGCCCATCAAAGTGGGCCGCACGCTGACGGCGGTCATCACCGTGCAACTGGTCAACGACAGGCCGGATCTGTCGCGCGGCTTCAGAGCACGGATAGCCGACGAAGCGGCTGTGCAGCAGTGCTTCTATGTGACAGGCGAAACCGACTACATCCTGGTCGTCACGGCAACCGACATGAATGATTACCAGGCCATCTGCAGACGCCTGTTCGAAGGTGACGAGAACATTCGCCGCTACAGCACCTCGATCGCGCTGGAGCGCATCAAGACAGGTCTGCAACTGCCGCTGTCAGTGCCATAAGGCAGTCCGGCAGTCCGGCTGTACGGCTGGAGCTGATCCCGCACGAGGGCAGCCATCTTCCATGGAGACTGGCACTGGCGCCACCGGAAACAAAATGCAACAATCACGTCATAAACCGAATCAGATTCTGCACACAAACAAAAGTCCACTCTTGAGGAAACACGATGAACACTTCTTCCGCTACCTCGCCCGATATGGCCACGCTGGTTGCCGATCGCACTCTGGACAAATATGCCAAGGACTACTTCCCCCGGCGCGAGCAGGTGACGATTGCCTTTCGTGGCGACATTGCCGAGCGGCACAACTACGACAAGATCCACCCGCTCTCCGAAGCCCAGCGTCACGGCAAGCATATTGTGGTGATCGAGGGCCAGAGCCAGAAGACCGGAGCCACAGGCCACTACCGCATTGAATGCAATAGCTGGAACCTCATCGAAGCCGTAGGCCTGTGGGAACAAGCCGCAGAGGCTTGAAACCCAATGCGGGAGTGTGGAAGAGCCAGCAATGAATGGCGCTGACGCAACTTGAGACTTAAATTTCCATTCCCAAAGCGCTGTTCGCCACCCACCAGGCCAGACACAGCATCATCACACCGGTGATGCCGTCCATGACGCGCCAGGCTCCGGGGCTGGCAAACAAGTGCTTGAGACGGTGCCCCGCCATCGCCAGCAGCACAAACCAGAGGCAGCTGGCCGAAACCGCTCCCATCACGTAGGACCAGCGGCCGGCACCCTCCTGCTGGGCGCCAATCGAGCCCATCAGCAACACCGTATCCAGGTACACATGGGGATTGAGCAAAGTGATGGCTGCCAGCGCAGCCAGCACGCTCATCATTCCGCGTGGAGCCGCCCTGCGCTCGCCGGCTTCCATGGCCGCATCCGGAGCCAGCCACATGCGCCGCAAGGCGAAAAGGCCATAGGCCAGCAAGAATGCGGCTCCGCCCAGCGTCAGATACTGGGCCAATGCCGGATAGCTGGCCAGCATCTGCGCCATGCCGGCCACCCCCAGCGCAACCAGCAGCCCGTCGCTGAGCACACACAGAGCCACGCAGGCCTTCACATGTTCACCCTGCACTGCCTGACGCAGCACATACAGGTTCTGGGCACCTATGGAAACGATGAGCGAAGCGCACACTGTAAAGCCTGCAATCCAGGCGGAATAAAAATTAGTTGTCATGTCCATGAGCCGCTGACTCCTCCAAACCGGCCCGGATTCTTGCTCTGCACACGGATTAAGTAAAATTACATTTACTCAACCCAATGAAGAATTTCTAATGTTTGACTACGCGGGGCTGGAGGCGCTTGCCGCCGTATTGCGCGAGGGAAGCTTCGAGCGTGCGGCGCGCAAACTGCATGTCACCCCCTCCGCCATCTCCCAGCGCATCAAGCTGCTCGAGGAACGCGTGGGGCAGGTGCTGGTGCTACGCGGCACGCCTTGCACCGGCACGGACGCTGGCCGACGCCTGTGCCTGCATGTGGAGCAGGTAGCGCTGCTGGAAAACGATCTGCGCCGCAAGAACCCTGAGCTGGTCCCCGAAGGACAGAGCGCCTTGCCCACGCTGAAGCTGGCAGTCAATGCCGACTCCCTGTCGACCTGGTTCATGGATGCCATGGCGGCCTTCACACAGGACGGCAACGAGTTGCTGGACATCAGCATTGACGACCAGGACCACACGGCCAAACGCATCAAGGAAGGCGAAGTCATGGCCGCCGTCACGGCCACGGGTTCGACAATTGCAGGCTGCAACACATGGCCGCTGGGCCGCATGCGCTATATCGCCGTGGCCAGCCCGGAGTTTGTGCAGCGTCACCTGGCCCAAGCCGAGTCAGACCGGGAGCTGGCTCAGATGCTGGCCAAAGCGCCAATGATGTACTACGGCCGCAAGGACAGCCTGCAGGACCAATGGCTGCACGGCCTGGGGCTGGACGGACGGCGCAACAATGCACGTCACTTTCTGCCCTCCAACCAGGGCTACACCCGTGCGGTGGAACTGGGCATGGGCTGGGGCATGCACCCGGTCCAGCTGATAACCCCACAGCTGGACAGTGGCGATCTGATGGAACTGCTTCCGGGCAGAGATCTCCACATCCCCATGTACTGGGCCCACACCCGCAATGCCCAGACCAGCCTGCAGCGACTGACCGACTGCATCATTCATGCCGCAGCTGCCTGGCTGGAGCCCATGCAGGACTAGCTCAGTCTGCAGCGGGCTTTTTCAGGCCGTAATAGAACACCCATGCGGCTGCCAGGTACAGCCAGGGATAAAGCGCCAGATAAGGGGCCAGGTGCAGATAGGCCGACCACCGGTCGACCGCGAAAAAGCTTGCATATCCCAAGGCCGCAAGCAATGCCCCGCTACCTGCCAGCAGGCCGGCATAGGCCAGCAAGGTGGCCATGCGCAAGCCCGCCCTGCCGCGACCGACCAGCTGCAACCGGCCCGAACGCAGCTGCGCGGGAACCTGATAGAGGCGAGCGAGTGCCATCAGGAAGACGATGGGCACCAGGAGCAGAGGCAGGACAAACATGTCTCGCAGCGCAATCAGGGGCGATGCTCGGACTCCATATGGCGCACGGCCGCCCTGGCCTGGGTGAGCATATGAAAGTCCAGAATGCGTGTCGCCATGATGGTCTCCCAGAGGAAGCAGCACAGCGCCAGCACAAAGGCCAGCACCCCCAGCAGGAAGCTGAAAACGGCATAGCCGTGGCCGCTGACGCCGTAGGCCTGGCCCACGAACAGCAGCACGATGGTCAGCCCTATGCACATGCCACACAGCGTCAGCAGCGCGATGGAGACGTTGGCCAGCCGCCCGCGCTCGCGCAGAAAATGCAGCTCCTTGAGATGGCGGGCGATCAGATCGTGATCATCCAGGGTGCGCAGGCTTTCCTCCAGCTTGCGAGCGCGATCAATGATGCGGGCCAGCCGCCCCGCTACGGAGCCAATCATGCCGGCCACGGCAGTCAGAAAAAAAACCGGCGCAACAGCGAGCTGAATGCTGTGGGTGACGGTCTGTGCGTCGATGGACCAGATGCTCATAGTGACCTCAAAATCAAGGGCTGTCTCAGCCTCTATTTTTATGCACAAATGTCAGCTCAGTTTTGACTGCGGCCACTCAAAAAACAGCCGCCGCCGAGTTTTCAGGCCGCTACGGCCTGTTTGAGCATCGGATATCGATCGCAGACAGCGTCGACACAGGGCATGAACTTCGTGCCTTGCAGCACCGACACGCGCCGAACGCGACGGCCGCCCCGTCTTTGCGCCTCGCCGCCTCAAAGGAATCGCCCAGATCACCGAAACGATGTCTGGATGCGCTGCTATATAATTTTTCGCTGAAACAAGTCTCGGCACTGCGGTGCCGCAGGCTTTTTCTCCATGCGACAGGTGCCCGGTGCTTCATCGGGTTAAACGGGAACAAGGTTCAAAACCTTGGCTGCCCCCGCAACGGTAAGCAGATCAAACCACTTCATGGCTTTTGCGCTTGCAGGAGTCCGTCACTGGTGTTCTACGTGGCCTCTTCGACGAGGCGCGCGACAACGCCGGGAAGGCGAAGTGACATGCCTTGCGCAATCTGCCAGCCCGGATACCGGCCTGTTGAGCGTTGACCGCCCGGGCCCAGCTCCGGCGGTCGGCATGTGCAACGAGCGTCTGCGGGGAGCAGCGTGACGGCAACAGGCTGCGAGGCCCGCCCTCCGCCCGATCTCGTCACCAGCATGCAGACCGTCTGCCTTGGCTGATGACAATGAGACACCTTGCACAGGCTTGCGCCTTGCGCCTTGGGCCTGCTGGCACCAGATCTTTTGCCGATTCCGCCGGCCCCCTGCCCCGCCCCGCCTGGAGCCCCACCCGGCTGCAGCCATGACCCAGCCGTTAACACAGATGTTCGTCCAGCAACGCCATCAGCTGAAGCTATGGCTGGCCATGTTGACGGCAGTGCTGCTGCTCTCTCTGACTCTGGCCATCACCTTGGGGCCGGTCCGGATCGCTCCCGGGCAAGCCTGGCAGATCACGGCTTATGAGCTGGGTCAGCGCCTGGGTCTGGACTGGCCTTCCGGAAATTGGAGCAGCGCCCAATACCAGATTGTCTGGCGCGTGCGCCTGCCGCGCGTATTGCTGGCTGCCCTGACCGGCGCAGGCCTTGCGCTGGTGGGCGTGGCCATGCAGGCCATGGTGCGCAATCCGCTGGCCGACCCCTATCTGCTGGGCATTTCATCCGGTGCGTCGGTCGGGGCCGTGAGCGTGCTGGCCTTCGGCGCACTGGCATTTGCCGGCGAGCTGGCCTTGCCGCTGGGAGCTTTCAGCGGTGCGCTGCTGGCCTGTGCGGCCGTGTACTTCCTGGCTCATGCCAATGGACGACTGCAGGCATCGCGGCTCATTCTGGGCGGCGTGGCCATTGCCTACTGCCTGGGTGGCGTCACCAGTCTGATTGTGCTGACGGCCGATCAGCGCGAGCTGGCCAATTCCGTGCTGACCTGGACCCTGGGCAGCCTGGCCGGAACCCGCTGGCAGGAGCTGGGCCTGCCGGCCGCCCTGCTGGCGGCGGGCGTGGCCCTGCTGCTGGCACAGGCCCGCTCGCTCAATGCGCTGCTGGCAGGCGAAGAGACCGCCGCCACGCTGGGGGTGGACACCACTCGCACCAGACGCTGGCTATTCGTTCTGGTCTCGATGGTGACGGGCGTGCTGGTGGCGCTGACGGGTCCGATCGGCTTTGTCGGCCTCATCGTGCCCCATGTCGCCCGCATGCTGGTCGGCTCCGAGCACCGGCGCGTGCTGCCTGTGGCCGCGCTCACAGGCGCCATTTTTCTGATCTGGGTCGATGTGTTCTCGCGCATCAGCTTTGCCCCCGCCGAAGTACCTGTGGGTGTCATCACCTCGCTGCTGGGCGGCCCCTTCTTTGTCTGGATGCTATGCCGCAAGAGCGTGCGGGAAAAGGGCAATCCGTGAGTTCCGCACCCAGCTCTTCCTGCCTGCTGGAAGCCAGCCGCCTGCATTGGCAGACGGCGGCCACGGCCATAGTCAAGGACATCAGCCTGCATATCCGGCATGGCGAACTGGTCGGCTTGCTCGGCCCCAATGGCAGCGGCAAGTCCACGCTGCTGCGCATGATCTACCGCATGCTCAGGCCTGCCAGCGGCGCGGTCTGCATAGACGGACACGACGTCTGGCAGCGCAGCGCCCGGGACAATGCCCGCGCCATGGCGATACTGACCCAGGAGAACGCCAGCGAGTTTGATCTGCGCGTCTGCGATGTGGTGCTCATGGGCCGCACGCCGCACCAAAGCTCTTTCGCCCGGGACAGCGAGCAGGACTTCCGCATCGTCGCCCAGTCCCTGGCTCAGGTCCGGGCCCAGTCGCTGGCACAGCGCATGTTCTCAACCCTGTCAGGGGGCGAGAAGCAGCGCGTGCTCATGGCCAGGGCACTGGCCCAGCAGACCAGGCTGCTGGTGCTGGACGAGCCCACCAACCATCTGGACGTACGCCACCAGTTCGAGCTGATGAACCTGGTCCGCAGCCTGGGCCTGACCACGCTGGCCGCGCTGCACGAGCTGCCACTGGCTGCCCACTACTGCGACCGCCTGTACCTGCTCAAGGCAGGAGAACTGGTGGCACAGGGCACACCTGCCCAGGTGCTGACTGCGCAGACCATTGCCGAAGTCTACGGAGTACGTGCCCAGGTACGCATCGCCGAGCGCAGCGGCAAACCGCTGATCGAGTTCATGCCGGACGAGTTGCTCTAAATCCCTCTGCGTTTCGCCCAGGGACTGATAAACTCTCGCGGCGCCTTGATGGCGCTTCGTTTCGGAAGGTGCTCGCTTGACTGCGAGTGAAACGGGAACAAGGTCTGATCGCAAGCTCAGGAAGCCTTGGCTGCCCCCGCAACGGTAAACAGGTCAACACACTCATGCGAGCGCATCAGCGCTCGCAGCCACTGGACATGATCCGGCCCCTCGCATCGCGACGGTCTGTATCTTCCGGGAAGGCGAGTTGTGAATTCAGCAATGAATTGCCTGCGAGCCCGGAGACCGGCCTGCCGATGACTCAACTCCGCCCCTTGGGGCGGTCTTTACGAAAACTGTCTGCGGGGTGCGGATAGCTGCTAGAAAGTGGATTGCGTCCTGCCTGAAAAAGGCGGACCTGTCTGCGGCACAGCTATCCCTTCAGGCAGTTTCGGCCTCGTGATATGTGCTCTCATCCACAAACATCTGCTGCTCTTCATTCCGTCCTCAACTCCAAGCCTCCGCTGCACCATCTAGGCAGCACTGCACTCAAGCTGCTCTTGCTCTGCCCCGCCGTCGGCATGGCCCAGCAGTCCCTGCCCGAAGTCACAGTGCGGGAAAACCGCCTGCCCTCGCATGAGTTGCAGACCAGCCAGCCGTCAGTCACGGCCTCCCATGTGAACGTACCCGTGCTGGATCTTCCGGCCAGCGTCAGCGGCGTGTCTTCGCTGCAGATCGACGAGCGTGCGGACTATCGGGTCTCCGACGCAGTCACGCGCACCGTGGGCCTGAGCACCTCGGGCACCCCTGGCAATGGCGGACTGTCTTTTTCAAGCCGCGGTTTCAATGGCGTGAACTCCATCGGCATTGCCGAGGACGGCATCATGCTGGGCGTGGCCTCGGGCACCGTCAACTATCCGGGCGACAGCTGGGGCTATGAGCGCATCGAAGTGCTGCGCGGCCCCGCATCGCTGATGTATGGCAGCGGCACCACAGGTGCCACCATGAATGCCATCCGCAAGCAGCCCAGCCGCGAGCGCTCCACCGAAGTGCTGCTGGGAGCAGGCAGCCACGGCAAGGCCTATGCCGGCATCGGCGCCAGTGGAGCACTGGGCGAGACCCTGAGTTACCGGCTCGATGCCTATGGCGACCGCACCGACGGCGAGCGCGAGCTGGGCAAGGCCAGCAGCGGCAAGCTGATGAGCGCACTGCGCTGGACTCCACGCAGCGATCTGACCGTGGACCTGAGCGCCGACATCAGCCAGCAAAAGCCCGAGCGCTATTTCGGTTCGCCCGTGATCGGCGGACAGATCGTCAAGGAGCTGCGCAACAAGAACTACAACGTGCTCGATGCCATCGACCAGTTCAAGGATCAGCGCTTCCGTGCCAAGGCCCAGTGGCGTGCCAGCGACGCGCTGACGGTGCGCAACGAGCTCTATCACTTCAAGTCCGATCGCCACTGGAAGAATATCGAGGCTTACGACTACCAGCCTGCCACCGGCCAGGTGGGGCGATCCGACTATCTGGAAATCGGCCACGATGTGCAGCAGACGGGCAATCGCATGGGGCTGGACCTCAAGGCCGCCAACCACCAAATCGCCATGGGCTGGGACCTCTCCAACGCCCAGTTCACCAGCACCAGCAACTCGCCCTACACCGGTCAGTCCACGGTTTCGGCCTTCAACCCGCAGCATGGCTATTGGGACAGCCCCGCTGCCTATCTGCCGCGCACGAACTCCAGTCTCCGCCAGAATGCGCTGTATCTTGAAGATGCCTGGAGGATCAGCGAGCAATGGCTGTTGATGGCCGGCATGCGCCGCGACTGGTATGCCTTCTCGCGCACCAATATTCAGGACGGATCGGGCTTTGACAAGCCCCTGAACGGCACCTCCTGGCGCCTGGGCCTGACTCACAAGTTCGATGCGCTCAGCAGCGCCTATGTGCAGACCAGTACCGGCCATGACCCCGTCACCAGCCTTCTGGCGATTGCGCAGTCGCAAACCGGCTTCAGCCTCAGCCAGGGCCGCCAGATCGAGGTCGGCTACAAGCAGCAACTGGCCGATGGGCGTGGCGAATGGACCGTGGCGGCCTATCGCATTGTCAAGGACGACATCATCACCCGTGACCCCGATCGCCCGGCACTGTCGGTTCAGGGCGGCAAGCAATCGTCCAAGGGGCTGGAGCTGACCGCTCTCGTCCATGCCAGCAAGACGCTTCGCCTCGAAGGCAATCTTGCCTATGTGGATGCAAAGTTCGACCGTCTTCTCGAAGGCAACAAGGGCGTGGACCGTGCAGGCAACCGGCCCAGCAACGTGCCGCGCGTGACCGCCAATCTCTGGGGCCACTACCGCACCGGCCCCTGGCAGGCATCGCTGGGCATGCGCTATGTGGGCGACCGCTTTGGTGACAACGCCAACACCGTTCGCATGCCTTCCTATGTGCTGACCGACGCCGTGCTGAGCTGGGATATGAACCCGCGCACCACCCTGCGCCTGGTGGGCCGCAACCTGACCAACCGCCTCTATGCCACCTATGCCTATAGCGGCAACCAGTGGCTGCTGGAACGCGGACGCAGCGTGGAACTGTCCGCACTGATGCGCTTCTGATGCTGACCAGGCCTATTGCCATGCAAGCTATCGGCTTGAATCGTCCCTGCGCCTGGGCGCTGCTGGCGGCATCGCTGCTGCTGGCCGGTTGCGGCAAAGCACCCGAGCCGCAGGCAGTTGCGGAGCCGACGCGCCAGCATCAGCCAGCGCTGGAGTTGCCGGTGTGCGGGCAGACCGTGCGCTACGACAAGGTTCCCCAGCGCGCCGTCACCCACGACGTCAACATCACCGAGAGCTTTCTCTATCTGGGCCTGGGCCGGCGCCTGGTCGGCTACTCGGGCATTCCCTCCAGCAAGGAGATCAGCCCCCAGCTCAAGCCCTGGCTGCAGCGCCTGCCCGATCTTTCGTCACAGGGCATGAACCTGGAGGTATTGCTGGGCGCCGAAGCCGACTTTGTCTTTGGCGGCTGGAGCTATGGCTTTCGCCAAGGTGCCGTCACCCCGGAGCGCCTGGCCAGCCACGGCATCGCCTCCTATGTGCTGTCCGAATCCTGCGTCCGTGTGCAAAAGCGCGAGCGCATCGCGCTGGACGATGCATTGCTGGATATGGAGAACATCAGCCGCATCTTTGGCGTCCTCCAGCGGACCCGGCCACGCATCGACAAACTGCGGGCCTCCCAGGCCCAACTGCGCCAGCAGATGCAAGGCAATCGCACACTGCCGCGCGTCTTTGTCTACGACAGCGGCCAGGAGATTCCCGTCACCGTCGGCCACTTCGGCATGCCGCAAGCCATGCTGGACGAAGCCGGTGCCAGCAATATCTTTGCAGACCTAGGCCAGAACTGGCAGCGCGGCAACTGGGAAGACGTGATCGAGCGCGACCCCGAGTGGATCGTGATCATTGACTACGGCCAGCCCGACGCCCAGGGCAAGATCGAATTTTTGCTACAAAAAAAGGAGCTGGAAGCGGTTTCTGCCATTCGCAATCGCCGGTTCTTCGTGATGAGCTATGCCGAAGCCACGCCCGGCCCGCGCAATATCGAAGCCGCGCAGCGCCTGGCCGCCGCCTTGCATCCCGAGCGCAAGATCCGCGTTCAGCGCGTGGAGTTTTCGACAGGAGAGCTGCCGTGAACAAGCATCTCCCCACCTCCCAACCTGCCGACCTCGAACAAGCTGCAGCGCCTTCGCTGGCCATCATCTTGCTCAGCCGAGGCGGCGCCTATACCGCAGGCCTGACGGAGATCGGGGACATGGCCTCGCGACTGGAGACGGCCATGACTGCTGCGGGCAGGCCCGTGCAGCAGGTGAGCACCGCCTATGTAGACCGCGCCCAGCCCACGCTGAACGAGGCGCTGGACCTGTGTGCCGGCGCCCGGACCATTTTGATCCTGCCCGTGATGGTGCCCGACGAGGCATCGCTGCGCCGCTGGCTGCACAAGCTCATCATGCGCTGGCGTGCAGCACGCGATTCCTCACGACCCTCACCGCGCCTGGTTTTTGGTCAGCCGCTGCTGCAGCTGCCCGGACTGACCGAGCTGCTGGCCCGGTCCGTGGAAGATGCACTGCGCCAGCCCGAGGTGCTGGGCGACGATCCATGGGAGCACGACCCCAAGGGCTGGTCGCTGGTACCCGAGCACCGGCATCATGTGCTGTGGTGCGTGGGCCCTCGCTGCGCTGCCAAGGGAGCGCTGCAGCTATGGCCCACGCTGACGCGCACGATACGCGAAACCCCGGGACTGAAAAACCAGCTGCAGCCGCTGCAAACAGGCTGCCAGTACCCCTGCAATCATGGCCCGCTGATGATCGTCTACCCCGACGGCGTCTGGTACGGTCCCATGGATGCCGACAGCATAGTGACCACCCTCAAGGACCATGTACTGCATGACCGCGTCAACGCGGAGCGCCGTGTCCACGGACCAGTCACCTTGAAGCGTCCCTGATTTCTCTTGCTTTCCTCTACCGGAGATAGATCCATGCAAACCACCAAGATCCCCGCCACCATCGTCACCGGCTTTCTAGGCAGCGGCAAGACCACGCTGATGCGCCATATCCTCGAGCAGGCCAAGGGTCTGCGAGTGGCGGTCATCGTCAACGAGTTCGGCGAACTGGGCATTGACGGCGAAATCCTCAAGACCTGTGCCATAGGTTGCAAGGAAGAAGGCGGCGCGGATGCGCAGTCGGGTCAGATCTACGAGCTGGCCAACGGCTGCATGTGCTGCACCGTGCAGGAAGAGTTCTTCCCCGTCATGAAGGCCCTGGCCGAGCGCCGCGCCGACATCGATGTGCTGCTGATCGAAACCAGTGGCCTGGCCTTGCCCAAGCCCCTGGTCCAGGCCTTCCAGTGGCCCGATATTGCCAATGTCTTCACCGTCGATTCCGTGGTCACCGTGGTCGACACGCCCGCTGCGGCCGCCGGCCAGTTCGCCCACGACCCGCATGCCGTCGATGAACAGCGTCAGGCCGACCCCAATCTGGACCACGACGCCAGCCTGCATGAGCTGTTCGAGGATCAGCTCTCGGCCGCCGATCTGGTGGTGCTGTCCAAGGCCGATCTGGTCACGGCCGAACAACTCGGCCAGGTGCGTGCCCTGGTGGCAGAAGAAATACCTGCCAGTGTGAAGATGATCGAAGCCGTGCAGGGCCAGGTGCCCCTGAACGTGCTGCTGGGCCAGCATCGCGCCGCGGAGCAGTCGATCGACGACAAGCACAGCCACCACGACCATGACGAAGACCATGACCACGATGCCTTCGACTCCCTGCACCTCGACCTGGGTGCCGTGGACCGCGAGCGCCTGATGCAGGCCTTGCAGTCCATCGTGGAGCAACATGGCGTGCTGCGCGTCAAGGGCTTTGCCGCTCTGCCGGGCAAGAAGATGCGTCTGCTGGTGCAGGGCGTGGGCCGCCGTTTTGATGCCTATTTCGACCGTGCCTGGGCCGACGGCGAAGCTGCGGCCACGCGCCTGGTGTTCATCGGCAAGCAACTGGACGCCACCGTGCTGCGTCAGGCCTTGCTGGGCGCACAGGCATAAAGAACAAGCAAAATCAGCCCCAATCGCTTTACTGGAAAGCGGATAAAGCTATCTTTTTTAATCATGCACCTGCTCAGCACCCGCCCTGGCGGCTTTGTCGAAGACGACAGCATCATCACCCGTCTGGACCAGACGCCTGCCGACATGGTGGTGCTCAGCTCTGCCGACACCACGCTGTCGCTGCTGGCCGATGCCTACCGGATGTGGCTGCAGGCCGAGCCCCAGACCACTGGGTCCGTGCCCACGCTGCGGCTGGCCAACCTGCTGCATCTGCGCCAGAGCGCCTCGCTCGATCTGTATATCGACGAGGTGCTGCAGCATGCCAGGCTGGTCATCGTCGACCATCTGGGGGCTGAATCCACCTGGCCTTATGGCATCGAGCAGCTGCAAAAGCTGGCGCGCCGCAAGGGCCAGAAACTGGTCATGTTCTCGGGCGACAACCAGGAAGACCTGGAGCTGCTGGCTAAGGGAACGCTGGCACCCGAGCAAAGCCGAGCGCTGTGGCAATATCTGCGCGCCGGCGGCCTGAGCAATGCCCGCGAGTTCCTGCGCATGGCTGCTGCCTGGGGCCTGAACCAGGGCCGCGAGGGAGCGCCCGTGCGGGTGCTCCCTCCCGTGGCCGTGCATGTGCCTCAAAGCTGGCTGGCTGACGATGCTGGGCATCTTGCGGGCTTCGACGACCTGCAGGCACGCTGGACCCCCGGAGCACCGGTAGCCATGCTGGTGTTCTACCGCTCGCACCTGCTGGCGGCCAATACCGAGGCCTTCGATGCCATGGCCGAGGCCCTGCTCGCGCGCGGCCTGAACCCGCTGCCGCTGGCCCTGGAGTCGCTCAAGGACGGGCTGTGCCTGCAGACGCTGCGCTCCCTGTGCATCACCCACCAGGTGCAGATCATTCTCAACACCACGGCGTTTGCGGCCCTCGGAGAACATGCGCGCACCGGCGAGGCGGCAGATGCGCTGGCGGGCGACATCCCGGTGTTGCAGGTGATTGCCAGCGGCAGCAACCGCGAAGACTGGCTGGCCGACAGCCAGGGCCTGCGCCCACGCGACATTGCCATGCAGGTGGTACTGCCCGAGATGGACGGCCGCATCATGACGCGCGCCATGAGCTTCAAGGGCCTGGCCCATCGCTGCGAGCTGACGCAGACCGATGTGATCAGCTACCAGGCCGAGCCCGACCGCGTCGCCTGGATTGCCGAGCTGGCCTGGCGCTGGTGCCGGCTGCGCAGCAAGCCTGCGGCTCAGAAGAAAGCCGCGCTGATACTGGCCAACTACCCGGGCAGCGAGGCACGCATGGGCAGCGGCGTGGGCCTAGATACGCCGGAATCCGTCATCGCCCTGCTGGATCAGTTGGCACGTGACGGCTGGCAGCTGGGGGATGCTGCCGCGCGGCCCGACTGCGGCCTGGCACTGATGGAACGGCTGCAGCAAGGCATTGCCAATGACCCCAAAAAATGGCCGCTGCGCCCTGCAAGCCAGGGCTATTCGCTTCAGGCCTATCACCAGCGCTTGGCACAGCTGCCCGGCGATATGGCCCAGACCATAGCCGAGCGCTGGGGTCCGCCCGAGCAAGACCCCATGCTGCGCGATGGCTGGTTCATGATTGCCGGCCTGCAGCTGGGCCATGTCTTCGTGGGCATACAGCCCGCGCGCGCTCTCGACGGGCGCAATGACTACGCGAGCTATCACGACGCCGAGCTGGTGCCGCCCCATCACTATCTGGCGTTCTACTTCTGGCTGCGCGATGTGTTCGGCGTGGACGCCATGGTCCATGTGGGCAAGCATGGCAATCTGGAATGGCTGCCGGGCAAGAGCCTCGCGCTGTCGCAGCAATGCTGGCCCGATGCCATTCTCGGACCGCTGCCGCATGTCTATCCCTTCATCGTCAACGACCCCGGCGAAGGGGCGCAGGCCAAGCGCCGCAGCCAAGCCGTCATCATCGACCATCTAATGCCGCCGCTCACGCGCGCCGAAAACCACGGCCCCATGCAGGAACTGGAACGCCTGGTGGACGAATACTACGAAGCCCTGCTGGTCGACCTGCGCCGCTCCAGCCTGCTGCGCAAACAGATTCTGGACTGCGCCAGACAGCAGGATCTGCTGCGCGAGCTAGGCCTTGAAGCTGCGGGCGCGCAACCCGATGCCGACGAGCAGTTGCTGGAACGCATCGATGCCTATCTGTGCGAACTCAAGGAAACCCAGATTCGCGACGGTCTGCATATCTTCGGCCGCTCGCCACAGGGCCAGCTGCGCGAATCCACCCTGCTCTCGCTGGCGCGCTATCCGGGCAGTGGCGGTGACGAGCAGGGCCTGCTCAACGCGCTGACCGCCGACCTGCTGCCGGAGATGGACTGGAACCCGCTGGATATGGATGCCGCCGCCCCCTGGAATGGCCCACGCCCGGCCGCGCTGCAGCAGCAGGATGCCGACACCTGGCGCCATGGCGGCGACACGCGCGAGCGGCTCGAGCTGCTGGCCCTGCAGGTCATTGCCCGGCCCGAGCTGGCCCGCGACTGGCCGCACACACTACAAGAGCTGACGCGCATAGAGCAGCAGATTGCACCGTCACTGGATGCCTGCGGCCCCCAGGAGCTGCTGCAGTTCTCGCGCGCGCTGCAAGGATGCTTCGTGCCACCCGGGCCCAGCGGCTCGCCCTCGCGCGGGCGCTGCGACACCCTGCCTACGGGGCGCAACTTCTATACCGTGGACACCCGCGCCATCCCCACCCAGACCGCCTGGGCGCTGGGGCAGCAGTCCGCACAGCGCCTTCTGGAGCGCTATCTGCAGGAGCATGGCGAATATCCGCAGGCCATCGGTCTTTCCGTCTGGGGAACGGCCACCATGCGTACCGGCGGCGACGATATCGCCCAGGCCTTTGCCCTGATAGGGGTTCGCCCGAAATGGGCGGCCGGCAGCCAGCGCGTGACAGACTTTGAAGTCATTCCCGCCGTGGGGCTGCGTCGCCCGCGCGTCGACGTGACGCTGCGCATCAGCGGCTTCTTCCGCGATGCCTTCCCCAATGTCGTGCAGATGTTCGATGCCGCGGTGCGCGCCGTGGCCGAACTGGATGAGGACGCCGAGGACAATCCCATCCGCGCGCGCGTGCAGAGCGATCTGCTGACAGGTCTGGACCAGGGCCTGGCTGCCGATGCGGCCCACGAACAAGCCCTGTGGCGTGTCTTCGGTGCGCCCACCGGCAGCTATGGAGCCAGCATGCATGAGATGCTGCGTACCGGCCAGTGGACCGATGCGGGCGACTTTGCACGCCACTACCTGCACTGGGGTGCCTATGCCTACGGCCAGCAGGCCGATGGTGTGCCGGCCCGCGCCGCGCTGGAGCGGCGTCTGCAGGCACTCGATGTGGTGCTGCAGAACCAGGACAGCCGCGAGCATGACCTGCTGGACTCCAGCGAGTACTACCAGCATCAGGGCGGCATGGTGGCGGCCGTACGCCATCTGGGCGGCGGTGAGCCTGCCGTCTATCATGGCGACCATGGCAATCCTCAGTCTGCCAAGATTCGCTCCCTGGCCGAGGAGATCGGCCGCGTGGTGCGCGCCCGCGTCACCAACCCCAAGTGGATTGCGGGTGCCATGCGCCACGGCTACAAGGGCGCATTCGAGATGGCAGCCACGGTGGACTATCTGTTCGGCTTCGATGCCACCACCGCGCTGGTCTCGGACCAGCATTACGCCATGGTCACCCAGGCCTATGTCGAAGACGAGAACGTGCGCCAGTTTCTGCGCCAGCACAATCCACAAGCGCTAGGCGATATCGTCTCGCGCCTGCTGGAAGCCATAGACCGCAGCATGTGGGAGCAGCCTGGCGAACATCACCAGAGCCTGCTAGCCCAGATGCTGGAGCACGAAGAATTCATGGAAGGACAGGTTTCCCAATGAGCCCCAAGCACGACGCGCCCCCGGTATTTCCGCTCTCGGCCATACAGGGACAGCCCGCTCTCATACAGGCCCTGCTGCTGGCCGCGATCGAGCCGCAACTGGGCGGCGTGCTGATCCGGGGGCCGCGCGGCACCGCCAAGTCCACGGCCGCACGCTCGCTTGCGGACCTGCTGGCGCCTGCGCCCTTCGTCACCCTGCCGCTGGGCGCAGCCATCGAGCATGTGACCGGAAGCCTGGACCTGTCCAAAGCTCTGGCGGGCCATGAAGTGGCTTTCGCGCCAGGCCTGATCGCCAAGGCACACGAAGGGGTTCTCTATGTCGATGAGATCAATCTGCTGCCCGATGCCATCGTCGATGTGCTGCTTGATGTGGCTGCGTCCGGCATCAATCGCATAGAGCGCGACGGTATATCGCACAGCCATGCCGCACGCTTTGTGCTGGTCGGCACCATGAACCCCGAGGAAGGCATGCTGCGCCCGCAGTTGCTGGACCGCCTGGGCCTGTGTGTGCAATTGGACAATGCCCAGGATCCGCAGCTGCGCAGCAGCATCGTCAAGGCCAGACTGCGCTTTGACCTGGACCCCCAGGGCTTTGTGCAGTCCCATGCGGCCCGACAGCAGGAGATTCATCAACGGCTGGCGCAGGCCCGCAGCCGTTGCCGCAATCCCTCGGAGCTGGCATGGAGCGATGCCGTCCACGAGGCCGTGGCCCTGCAGTGCATTGCCGCCCAGGTCGACGGGCTGCGCGCCGACCTGGTCATGCTGCGTGCTGCACGCGCCCTGGCGGCCTGGCAAGGCAGTCACAGCATCACGCCAGCCCATGTGGCCGAAGTCGCGCCACTGGTGCTGCAGCATCGCACCAGCCAGTCACACCCGGACAGCGCCAGCCAGCTGCGACGCCCCCCCCCAGCCACGCCTTCCGCCCAGCCGCCAGCAACGCCTGCCACACCGTCGGGCACGGGCAGCGCAGGCCGCACAGAGCCTGATACCCAGGCGCCAGCCTCTCAATCACCGGCCACCCGCGGGCCCGATGCCACGAGCTCTTTGCCTCAAGATGCTGCCACGGGCCTCGAACAGCCGCCTGCCGGCTGGGGTCAGGCTCAAGCCGTGAACAGCGTCGCATTTGAGGCTCAACAGGCCGACGCCATGGCACAGGCAGCCCTGGAGGCCCTGGCCGCAAAAAAAGCCCGAGCCTCCGGTCCGCTGCGCTGAGCGCTGGCCGGGGGCAAGTCGGCTCCGAAAACCATGGCCTCGCCCTGGCCAGCCATGCTGGACCCAGCATCCACAGGATGCCAGGGGCGAGCATTGACTGGGCCGCCACCCTTCGCCAGCGCCAGGGGCTGCCGCTGGCCCCCGCACATCTGCGCTGGCGCCGGCCCGAGGGAGCTGTGCGCAGGCAACACCTGTTCCTTCTGGACTGCTCGGCCTCGATGGTGGAGAGCGGCGCGTTCGCCCAGGCCAAGGGCCTGTTGCTTCAGTGGCTGCGCCAGGCCTATCTGCAGCGCGAATCCGTGGCCCTGCTGTGCTTCGGCGCAGGCCGGCTGCACTGGCTGCTGGAGCCCACGCGGGCACCACGCTGGAATGCCGATCTGATCGAGCCGCTGCGCGGTGGTGGCAGCACGCCGCTGGCCCTGGCCATGGAGTCAGGCTGGCAGATGGCAGCCAGATACTCTCGGCAACCATCCTGCCTGTGGCTGCTCAGCGACTTCCGCAGCCCCGATGTGCTGCAGCTGGAGCGCGGCCCCACTCCTACGGTGGCACAGATTCTGGTGGACTGTGAAACCGCTGCGGGCCAGAACAAGCGTCTGTTTGGTGGTGCTGAGCGGCTGGCAAAGGCTTGGCCGGATACTCTGCGACTGCCGCTGAAATTTACCCAACAGAAGACCTCCATCACTTAACAGGAAAGCGTTAGTAGCTATCTATTTTGATAGTCGCCTGACAGGGCATCACGCCGGCTCGCAGGTCCACCTAATCGATATCCGGTCGCGGCACAGGCGGTAGGAATGCGGCTGCCAGGCCGATGAATTGAGCCGAGTGCACCAGGTTATCGCGTAAGATCGCGCCACCACAGGTGCCTCATGGCGTGCTCTGCGCGCGGAGGTGAAACGAGAAGCAGGTGGATGGAATCCCCATCAATCCTGCACTGCACCCGCAACGGTAATCAGAGATATGGCGATGCATGCTCTGGCCCACGGCCATGGCCGCCACTGCGAAAGCGGGAAGGCGCATCGACATGCCACCCTCAGGTGGGCTCTGTAAGTCCGGAGACCGGCCTGATGTGTACAAGGCGCAGCGGGATTGCATGTGGCTTGTGATATGCCGGCGCCTGCGTGCGGCTCATCACCTCTTCACTTCCCTCTGCACATTTCGCTTGTCTGGCCCGGGTATCGGCCAAACCGACCGTGGATGACCTATGTTGCATGGAATTTGCCAGTCAGATTTGTCTCAGCCGGCCGGCCGTGCCCTGGCCTCGTCGCCTGGAGCAGCGCTTGTCCAGCCTTGAGCCCATCCAGATTCGCGGCTGGTGCCCCAGCACCTGGAAGCCCATGCAGGCACAGGACGGCTGGATCGTTCGCGTGCGCCCTCGCTGCGCGTCTCTCAGCGCCGCTCAGTGGCTGGTACTGGCCGAACTCTCACGCGCCCATGCCTCGGGCCAGATCGAGCTGACCCGCCTTGGCAATCTGCAATTGCGCGGCGTGCGCGAATCGGCCCTGCCTGCCCTGCGCGCAGCGCTCGTTGCCTCCAGACTGGCCCCTGCCGATGAACAGACAGATCTGGCGCCTGCCGTGCATTGCACGCCTTTCTACGCCAGAGGAGATCGCACCCATGCGCTGGCTCTGGCGCTTTCCCTGGCAGCGGCGCGTGATCTGAGTCCCCTGGCCCTGCAGCAGCAGGACATGCCGGCCCTGCCCGGAAAATTCGACATGCTGGTCGACGATCCTCAGTGCCATCTCCAAAGCCTGAGCTCCGACCTTCAGCTTTGGGCCTGCGCCGATGGCCGCTATGGGCTTGCGCTGGGCCAGTCAGCAGACTGGTACGGTTTTGAGAACGCACCGGCGGCCGTCCAGGCCGCCATACGGATTGCCCTGTGGTTTGCCCGTGAGCGCAGCGCGCAGGCGGCAGGCAGATTGCGCGCCCTTGCAACGCCGATCGACCTTCAGGCCTGCGGGCTCGCCAGGGCCAGTCATCACCTTGAGCCCCGCTCTCCGAACAATAGTGCTTCCAGGCCGTTGCGGCCCGGGGCACTCAACCCTCACGGCCTGCTGCTGGGCGCCCCGCTGGGGCGACTGGACGCATGGGCCATACAGAAGCTGGCGGCTCTCATACCCGAACAGGCGGAGATCCGGGTCACGCCCTGGAAATCTTTGCTTCTGCCGAAAAAGCACCTGGATTCACTGCCTGCCCGGCTGGATGCCAAGGACTGGATCAGCCAGCCTACGGATGTGCGCCTGCGGGTCTCGGCCTGCACCGGCGCTCCCAACTGCCCTCAGGCCCATATCCCGGCCCAGCCCATGGCCTTGCAATTCGCCAGCTCACAGGCGGCGGACCGGCATCTTCACATCAGCGGCTGCGCCAAGCTCTGTGCCCTGCCTGCCGATGCAACAAATGTGGTGTTTGCCAGCCAGGACACAGCGGGCCAGATATGGTTGCACGCCAGCCCCGCCGAGGCGCAACCGTCGGTCCGGGCATCCATTCCCTATCGGCCTCTGAACTCCGATCCTCACGAGATACAGCAACAACTCAATGACCTACAACTATGAAAAGTGCGGTGAAGAGATTTACCGGCAATCGTTCAGCATCATCCGCCGTGAGGCCGATCTCAAGCGCTTCAACCCCGTGGAAGAGCGGGTCGCCTGCCGCATGATTCACGCAGCCGGCATGGTGGAGCTGGCCTCACATATCCATTTTTCCCCGACCTTTGCCGAAGCAGCGGAAGCCGCGCTGCATCGCGGAGCATCCGTGCTCTGCGATGCACGCATGGTCAGCGAGGGCATCACGCGCAAGCGCCTGTCGGCTCAGAACCCCATCATCTGCACCCTGCAGGACCCCCGTGTGCCGGCGCTGGCCGCCGATATGGGCAACACCCGCAGCGCCGCAGCACTGGAGCTATGGCGCGAGCATCTGGACGGCGCCGTGGTCGCCATCGGCAATGCGCCAACGGCCCTGTTTCATCTGCTCCATATGCTGCAGGACCCCGGCTGTCCGCGCCCGGCCGCCATCGTCGGCTGCCCAGTCGGCTTTGTGGGAGCAGCGGAGTCCAAGGACGCGCTGCGCGAATGGGGACAGATTCCGTTTGCCGTCGTGCAAGGTCGTCTCGGCGGCTCCGCCATCACGGTTGCCGCCATCAACGCGCTGGCAACCACGGTGGAGTAGGAAGAGTCACCATGAATCACGGAAAAATCTTCTGCGTGGGACTGGGTCCCGGCGATCCCGACATGATGAGCGTGAGGGCCGACCGCCTGCTGAGAAACGCACGTCATGTGGCCTACTTCCGCAAGCGCGGTCACCCGGGCAAGGCACGGCAACTGGTCAATGGCCTGCTGCATGCCGAGGTCACGGAGTACCCGATGGAGTACCCGCTGACCACGGAGATTCCGCACGACGACCCCCGCTATATCGCCCAGCTATCCAGCTTTTATCAGGACTGGCAGGCCCGGTTAACGGAGCTCACGCGCAGCGAGGATGTGATCGTGCTCTGCGAAGGCGATCCATTCTTCTACGGCTCCTTCATGCACCTCTATGTGCGTCTGCGCCAGGCGGGACAGGTGACGGTGGAGGTGCTGCCCGGCATACCCGGCATGGTGGGCTGCTGGCATGCCACCGGCATTCCCATGACCTGGGGTGACGATGTGATGAGCGTGCTGCCCGCAACCCTGCCCGATACGCCGCTGCGTGAGCATATGGCGCGCTCGGACGCGCTGGTCATCATGAAGGTGGGACGGCATCTGGGCCGCATCCGTGCGCTGCTGATCGAGCAAGGAAAGCTGGAGCGTGCCTGGCTCGTCATCAACGGCACCATGAGCGACCAGCAGGTCATGCCGCTGAGCGAAGCGCCTGAGCGCTGCCCCTATTTCGCCATCATCGTCGTGCACGGCCAAGGTCGTCGCCCGGCGAACGACATGTGAATGCACTGTCATGAGCACGACCACAATGCCTCCACAACTCTTGGTGCTGGGTCTGGGCCCGGGCGATGATGCCCTGCTGACGCAGCAGGTGCGCGACAGCATTGCCAGCGCCAGCGATGCATTCGGCTACTTTCCCTATGTGGCGCGGCTGCAGGGTCTGGAACACCTGCAGTTGCACGCCAGCGACAACCGCGAGGAACTCGATCGCGCACGCAACGCCTTGAATCTTGCAGCCCAAGGCCGCAAGGTGCTGATGCTCTCGTCGGGCGACCCGGGCGTGTTCGCCATGGCCAGTGCCGTGTTCGAGACGCTGGAGCAGGCCAGCCCCGAGGAGCATGCCCGCTGGCAGGGTGTGGACGTGCAGGTGCAGCCGGGCATCACCGCCATGCTGGCAGCAGCAGCCCGCCTGGGCGCCCCCTTGGGGCATGACTTCTGCACCATCAATCTGTCCGACAACCTCAAACCCGCCAGCATCATCGAGCGCCGCATCCGTCTGGCCGCCCAGGCCGATTTCGCCATGGCGTTCTACAACCCCTGCTCCCGATCACGCCCGCATGGCTTTTCCCGGGCACTGCAAGTGCTTCAGCAGGAATGCGAGCCCGAGCGCCTGATCTGCTTTGCCCGCAACGTCAGCCGGCCCGACGAGACGCTGCTGGTCGTGCGGCTGCTGGAAGCACGCGCCCACATGGCCGATATGCGCACAGTGGTGATTGTGGGCAACAGCCAGACCCGGCAGGTGGGCAAGCATGTCTATACCCCGCGCAGCTATGAGGCCTGCAGCAGCGCCCCCTCCGCTATGACAGACCATGTCTGAGCGCGCGCAAGGCCTTGCCGGGACCAAGCGTTCAGCGGCACTGCTGTCGCAGCCACTCCATAGCCTGCTGAGGGCTCTGGCACTGGACACGCTGCGCCAGCACCGGTCTGTCGACCATGATGACGGCGATGCCCAGTTGGCGCGCGGCCTCGATCTTGGCATAGGTATCCGCGCCACCGGCGTTCTTGCTGACGATGCAGTCGATACGGTACTGCCGCAGCAGCGCCAGTTCATCGGCAAGTTGAAACGGACCGCGCGCAACGATCAGCTCATAGCTGGATGCCGGCAGGGGCAAGGCGCCGCCGTCCTGGTCTATGACGCGCAGCACAAACTGGTGCTCGTCGGCAAGGCCCGCGAACGCCGCCAGTTGCTTGCGTCCAATGGCCAGAAACACCCGCTTGAGCATAGGACTGAGGATCTTGGCGGCCGCCGCCATATCCGGCACATGCTGCCATTGATCGCCGGGCCGGGACTGCCAAGCTGGCCGCTCCATGGACAGCAAGGGCAGATTCAGTCGGGCGCAGGCCGCGATGGCATTGGCACTCATCTGTGCCGCGAACGGGTGGGTGGCGTCGATGACATGGGTGATGTGATGCGCACTCAGGTAATCGACCAGCCCCTGCACGCCGCCAAAGCCGCCCACACGCACCGGCAGGGCCGGAGTACGACGCGTCTGGGTGGCTCCGGCATAGGAATAGATGGCTTGCACCCCGGCCTCATGCAGCAGCGTGGACAACATATAGGCATCGAAAGTGCCGCCTAACAGGAGAACTTGGGTCATGGCCAATCCGTGGCTTTCAATTATCGGAATCCATCCGTCAGGGCTGGAAGGCCTGAGCCCCGCAGCGCGACGAGCCCTGGATGATGCCAGTGTTGTGTTCGGCAGTCCGCGTCATCTGGCGCTGGCGCAAGCAGGAGCGCGTGGCAGAGCCTGGCCGATCCCCTTCAGCGTCGAGCCCGTGCTGCAACTGCGCGGACAGCAAGGCGTGGCCGTGCTGGTGTCCGGCGATCCGTTTCACTTCGGTGCCGGTGCATCGCTGGCCAGGCACCTGGAGCCGGGCGAATGGCGCAATTACCCTCAACCCTCGACATTTTCCTGGATTGCAGGCGAGCTGGGCTGGTCACAGGAGCGTACCCATTGCCTGGGCCTGCATGCCCGCAGCCTGAGCAGCCTGACGCCTCTGCTGGCGCCTCAAGAGCGCTTTATCTGCCTGTTGCGTGATGGCCCGGCCGCTCACACTCTGGCTCAATGGCTGCAGCAACAGGGCTGGGGCGACAGCCCGCTGTGGCTGGTGGAGCAGGCAGGCAGCAACCAGCAGAACATACGCAGCGGCACGGCGCGCGAGCTGGCCGCCCTGCTGGCAACCCAGCCGGCCAAGGCCCCTGTGACTGCGGCTTTCGAAGCGCGCGGCGAAAAAGGTTTGTCCAGGGTACCAGGCAGGCCCGTCAGTGAGTTTGCACATGACGGGCAGATCACCAAAAGCCCGGTGCGGGCCATGACGCTGGCCGCGCTGGCACCGCGCCAAGGAGAGTGGCTCTGGGACCTGGGTGCGGGCTCGGGCTCGGTCGCCGTCGAGTGGTGTCTGGCTGGCGGCCAGGCCATCTGCGTGGAGCAGCACGCCGCGCGTGCTGCCAATATTGCGCAGAACGCACAGCACTATGCGGCAGCGCTTGAAGTGGTTCACGACCACGCCCTGACAGCCCTGCCCCGTCTGCAGCCAGAGCCGCAGGCCGTCTTTGTCGGCGGCGGCTTTAGCGCCGAGCTGTTCAATGCCCTGCGCATGCGTCTTTCCGAGCCCTGGCGGCTGGTGGTGAATGCTGTGGCGCTGCACACCCAGGCACTGCTGCTGGAGTTGCACCGCACGCATGGCGGCCAGCTGTATCAGCTGCAATGGAGCGAAGCACAGAGCCTGGGCAGCATGCATTCCTGGTCCCCGGCCCGCCCTCTGGTGCAGTGGGTCTGGAGCAGCCAATGAGATATTTGTTCGCAGGCTGGGGCTTTCAAGCCGGCGCCTTGCCTCAATCATTTGAAAGCTGCTGGACCCAGGCCTGCCAGAGGCTCGAGAGCGCGGATTCCGCGCCCTGTCACTGGACCTTTGCCCTGCTGAGCACCAGAAGCCAGACCTCAGCGGCGCGCGCCTTGCAGGATTGGGCAAGCCGGATTCCGGGTCATATCGACTGGAAGACCTGTGCCGAAAGCGCGATTGCGCATATCGCCACACCATCCCATTCCGCAAGATTGCAGCGGCGCTTTGCCACGGGCAGCGTTTCAGAAGCTCTGGCCTTGCAAGCCGGTGCCAGCCTGGCCCATAGCCGGCTGCTGGTGCTGCGCACTGTTTCGGCAGACCGACGTGCGACGCTGGCGATTGCCGGCTTGCCGCTGCCCACACCCTTTATCCCTGGAGTTTTGCCTTGACCGTTCATTTCATCGGAGCCGGCCCCGGTGCGGCCGACCTCATCACCGTTCGCGGGCGTGATCTGCTGGCTGCCTCGCCTGTGTGTCTGTACGCAGGCTCGCTGGTACCCAGCGAGTTGCTGGCGCACTGCCCCGCAGGTGCCCGTCTCGTCAATACCGCCCCCATGTCGCTGCAAGACATCGTGGCAGAAATCCAGAGCGCACATGAGCAAGGGCTGGATGTTGCCCGTCTGCATTCCGGTGACCTGAGCATCTGGTCTGCCATGGGTGAGCAGCTGCGCGCCCTGCGCGAACTGGACATCCCCTACACTGTCACACCCGGTGTCCCCGCTTTCAGTGCCGCCGCCGCTGCTCTGGAGGCCGAGCTGACTTTGCCTGGCTCCTGCCAATCGGTGGTGCTGACACGTACCTCGGGCCGTGCATCGAGCATGCCCGACGGCGAAACCCTGGCCGCCTTCGCGGCGACCGGCGCCGTACTGGCCATTCATCTGTCGGTCCATGTGGCCGAGCAGGTACAGCAGGAACTCACCAGCCATTACGGCCCGGATTGCCCTGCAGCCATTGTCTGGCGCGCCTCATGGCCGGACGAGCAACTGCTGCGCACCCGCGTGGGAGATATCGCCAGCACAGCCCAATCCAATCCGCTGCAGCGCAGCGCACTGATTCTGGTCGGGGCCACCCTGAGCCAGCAGGATTTCGGCAGCAGCCGGCTCTACGCCAATGACTACGACCGTCGCTACCGGCCGCGCGGTGACGAACCGCGCTTTCCTTGCGGAACCGAGGGCGCCTGATGCTGGAGCTGTTCCTGATCGGCATCGGCACCGGCAACCCCGATCACCTCACCCGGGAAGCCGAGAAAGCGATTCGCAGCGCCGACCTGGTTCTGCTGCCACACAAGGAGGACAGCAAGGCCGAGCTGGCCCAGGTTCGCCTGTCACTACTGCAAAGCCTGGCCGTGGACGAAAGCCGAATTGCTCACTTCGACATGCCGCAACGCCGCCAGCAGGGATCGGACTACGAACAGCAGGTGGATGAGTGGCATGACGCCATTGCCCGGCGCTGGCAAGCCAGTCTTCAGGGCCATCTACCTTCCCGCTCGGGGCGCGTGGCCCTGCTCGTCTGGGGCGACCCTGCCCTCTACGACAGCACGCTGCGCATTGCCTCGCGTCTGGGCCTGGCCCACGAGCAGGTACGCGTCGTGCCTGGCATCACATCCATGCAGGTGCTGTGCAGTGCTCACGGCATTGCCCTCAATGAAATCGGCGAATCATTTCTAATCACCACTGGTCGCCAGCTGCGCGAAAACGGCTGGCCATCCGGGGTGAATACCCTGGTCGTGATGCTGGATGGCCAACGCAGCTATGAACAGCTGAAAGACACCGACATCGACATCTACTGGGGCGCCTATCTGGGCATGCCACAGCAATTGCTCATGCATGGCCGGCTTTGCAACATCGCGCCAGACATCACCAGCAGACGCGCCCAGGCCCGCGAGCAAAATGGCTGGATCATGGATATCTACCTGCTGCGCAGGGTCGCGGCCTCCTGACTCTGGGTTGCCAAGGCGCATCCGTCGACGGGAAGGCCCACCCGATCACCGTACGGCGTGCTTCACCCCATCCAGGACCTGATCGCCCAGGCGTTCAGCTTGCTTGCCAGTGTCCATCTAAGCGGACGCCGGTATTGCCGCATGAGGCAGCTCGAGCCGACGCCAGAGCCTGAGCATCTCCTTCAGCAGCGCTGGTGCATGGTCTGTACGATACACCGCACCCAGCGGCGGCAAGCCACCCTCGATACGCACATCCAGCGCACGCACACGCCCCTGGGAACGCAGTCCTGGAAGAATGCTGCGGGGTACCAGCGATACGGCCCCTGGCTGGGTGAGCAGGCCCTCAAGCACTGGCAGGGACACAGTGGAGGCAGGAAACCAGGAGGCATCCTCCAGTACGGGCAGCACCTCGGTCTCTACGATATTGCGCACCGCGATGCCAAAGCTTGGCAGCACCCAGCGCGCGCCCCTCAAGGCTGGCAGCGGCACATCGCGCCGCCCGACCAGCGGATGATCAGCATCCGCAATCACCACGGCCGCATCCAGCAACAGCGGCTCAAAGGAAAACTCCACCGGCAAAAGCTGGGGTTGGCGACAGAACACCACATCGAGGCCCGAGGCCATGAGCTGCGACAGCAAAGGGGCGCTGGAGTCCTCATGCACGTCCACATAGACCTGCGGGTGTGCTTCGTAAAAGCGTGGCAGCAACTGGGACAGCACCGAAAGCGCTGCTGCCGGAATGGCCCCGAGACGTAACGCTGCCGAAGCCCCGCGACGGATGGAGGCCAGCGATTCGGACACTTCCTGCAACCCCACCAGCATGCTGCGTGCCGCATCGATCAAAGCCTGGCCTGCCACTGTGGGCCGCATGCCGCGCGCATGGCGCTCGAACAGCTTGATGTCCAGCACCCGCTCCAGCTCGGCCAGGGCCTGGGTAGCCGCTGACTGGCTCATGCTCAGCTCCACTGCCGCCTGCATGACCGAGCCACATTGCTGTAAAGCCAGCAAAAGCTGCAACTGACGCAGCCGTACCTGCCTGACCATACGGGAAAAGAGCAAGCGCCCCTCGGGGCTTGCAGCCCTTGCTCCAGCCTGTATCTGAGAAAAAGAAGAGTCAGCAGCCATGATTTCAACGGGTGTCGATCGCTTCCACAAAGTTCGTTGCAACCTCTCGCCAACGCCGACACCGAACACAGCCGGTGTTCGAGAGCGAGCCGCTCGCATCGAGTATCGAAGTGACCGTGATTCGGATAATGTGCACGCATCTGACTATGCATTCACACCCCCTTGAACGTTCGCAAGAAACGCCGCGGCACCGCATTGTCGTGGCAATTGCCCCCTCTGCTGATGACAGAGCGCCGTAGTAGCCGCCCGCGAACCTCCCGAAAGCGATCAATGCATGGGCCTACCTAGTCGCTGGCTCGCCTTTGAAATCGCATAGTTCACAAGGCAGTAAAGCGCTGCTACGACCAGGTACACCGGCACCAGCGAGTGGTAGTTCGCTATGAGCACCTTGGCGTTCTGCATGAGTTCACCATAGGTGACGACATAGCCGAAGGTGGTGTCCTTGACCACGATAACCAGTTGCGCAACCAATGCAGGAACAATGTAGCGAAGGGCCTGAGGAAAGACGACGAAGAAAAAGACCTGGATTTCGGTCAACCCCAGACTTCGCGCGGCATCGGTCTGGCCGCGCGGAACGGCGAGCACGCCCGCACGGTAGACCTCGGCAACCACGGCTGCGGTACTCAGGCCTATAGGCAAGGTCAGCATCCAGTAGGTGCTCAGCTTGATCCCGACCGATGGCAGCACCAGAAAGCAAACATAGATGAGCAGCAGCGTCGGCGTGCCGCGCAGGAACTCGATGACAGCAATGCTGGGCCAACGCATCAGCCTCAGCCGCGACAGCCGCCCCAGCAGCAACACCAGCCCGAGGCCCAGAGCAATGACGGCGGCCATCGCCGACGATGCCAACGTGCCGAGCAGACCTTTGGCAAGAAAGCTCCAGGTCGTCGGCCAGGCAAAGAATTCCCAATACGGGGCATCGAGTTGCCCTGCCGAATGAAAGCGGAACACGATTGCCAGCGCCAGCAAAAGTAGCACGGCTGTGGCGATTGCGCTCACCGCATTGGTGACGACCCGGACCTGGCGGCCTGGCGCAGCAAACAGAATGTCCTCCAGAGAACGGCTCATCGCAGTATCCGCACTTTCTTTTCCAGAGCCGCGCCGGCCCAGGCGATGAGCAGGCCTGTCGCAACATACATCGTGGCAGCCACGGCGAACGCAGCAATGCCCAGCGCCGAGTCGTTGGCGATCTTGGATACGAGCGCGGTGAGCTCCCGGCCTGGAAACGGCAACTGCGAGGCCAGAGAGGTCGACAGCATCAATGCAATCAGCAGCGAAGTCATCGGCTGCACCACCGAACGCAGCGCCTGCGGCAAGACCACGGCAGAAACAATCTGCAGCGGCCGCATGCCCAGGCTGAGCGCAGCCTCGATCTGGCTACCGGGAATGGTGTTGATACCCGAGCGCAGGTAGTCCGCCGTGAATGCAGAGCAGACCAGCGTCAGCGTCAGGATCACGCTGGGCTCATAGTCGATCACGATGTTGAGATCGGGTAGCGCGAAAACGATGAAGATCAGCAGCGCTACGCTGGGAATATTGCGGAAGATCTCGACATAGACGGTCAGCGCCAAGCGCAGCGGCGGCAATGGCATAAGCCTAAGCACCGCGACGACCGTGCCCAGCATGACCCCGGGCACAAAGGACACCACCGTGAGCTTCCATGTCAGCAAGAGAGCCTGCCAGAAGGCAGGCCCATAGTCGGCCAGGAGCCTGGAAACCTCACCCATCGTTCAAGGCAGGGCGGGCGGCGTCGGAACGGTCGTGCTACCGGTACGCTGCCCTATGGAGATAGTCCAAAGTTTGGCCCAGGTACCGTCAGCCTCCAGCTTCTTCAGGAAGGCATTGATGAATGCTACGCCGTCCGAGCCCTTGGGCAGTCCAACTCCATAGGGGTCCTGCGCGCCGAATGGCGCACCCGCCAGCCGCGCGTTGCTGGTGCCAAGGCTCAGGGCGTTGAGCAGCAGCGTGTAATCGGTCACGTAGGCATCTACGCGCCCCTGACGCAGTGCATCGAGGGCTTCCTGATGCGTCTGAAACTCTTGCACGACAGCCTTGGGGGCATATTGGGCCAATATCGCAGGCCCCGTGGAGCCCGCTTGCGTGGCCACCTTCTTGCCGCCCAGGTCGTTGTAAGACTGAACCGTCTTGTTGTTCGACTTGACCAGCACGCCGGACTGTGATGCGTAGTAAGGGCCAGCAAACGAGATTTTTTCGGCGCGAGCAGGAGTGATGGAGTAGGTGGCGAAGACCATGTCCACCTGATTATTGATAAGCACCTGCTCACGCGTGGACGAGGTCACCTGCGTGAACTGGTACTTGGCGGCATCGCCCAGAATATAGCGAGTGATGAGCTGGGCCAGGCCCAGGTCAAAGCCGCGGATCTTGCCGTCTTTCTCATTGAGCAGCGAGAAAAGATTCGAAGTTTGCGTGCTGCCGAGGCGCAGCGTGCCAGTCTGTTTGATCTTGCTGGCCCAGGTGCTCGATGCGATGGTCGCCGCATCGGCCACAGGCCCCTGCGCAACCAGCGCGTCATAGGCCGCTGCATTGATGGGAGTGCCCTGTGCGAAAAGCGACCCACCGGTCACGATCGTCAGTGCCACCACGGTGGATTTCAGAATGGATTTGATCGACATGCGGTCTTCTTGGATGGTCTGCGACGCGAATCAATATAAAGCAGCATTTGGAATGCGCGAGCCGCTCATCCGAGCGGAGCCACCATTGTGCACACAATACAACCCTTGTGCCCCAACAGGGCACGACGCCGCCAACAGTCCCAGGCCGTGCCTAGCACTCATTCGAGAGTCTGCCCCGGCCGGCGTCCGGCTGTGGCAACTAGCGAACAGTCTGAACTCAAGCTCGATGCGATTGCTCGTGCCCAAGCCGGCCAAGCAGCGCCGGCCGCAGACAAGGCAATATTGCCGCCGCTCGATCACACCGCAAAGGCAACCTGCTAAGAGCACCCCGACGGCAGCTTTCAAGTCATCAACTTGAGAGGTCGAAACCTCCGCTGCCATCGCAGCATGAACAAGTACACACGCCCCCCGCAAGTAGATCCAGCGATGTTGAGCGGCATCTCTGTTGCAGGCACTGTCCCTGGCAAACGTGATCAATGATCGCGAAAAATACAAGGGTTTTTACTGAAAAACATCACACTCCATAGAGGGAGGCGCACCCAAGGTATCGACAACGCTTATAGCTAACCGCAAATGACATGTACTGCCAAGGCTCCGAAATTTCTATATTTCATTTCCATGACGGCAGAAATTCGTGAACAGCACTGATGGTGCAGGCATGGATTAGCCGATATCTTTCAGGAGCCCTCCATGCCCATATCTTCACGCACTCACGGCTGCACAAATGGCCTCACTAGCCGCGTCGGCCTGCTCTCGCTGGCGGTTGCCAGCTCCTTGTGGACCCTGGCCGCGTCGCAGGCGCTGGCCGCTGGCATCTATCCAAGCAAACCTGTCAAGCTCATCGTGCCTTTTGCCGCCGGCGGCTCCACCGACATCGTGGCGCGCGTGATTGCCGAAGGCATGCGCACCACGCTGGGGCAACCGGTGATCGTGGACAACAAAGGCGGCGCTGGGGGGCTGATCGGCAGCGAGGCCATCGCCCAGGCAACTCCAGACGGCTACAGCATTGGCATGGCTACCGTGAGCACGGCCACCATCAACCCCTTGCTCTACAAACGCGCCAGCAAGATTGAAGGCAAGCTGCTGCCGGTGGCCAATCTGGTGACCATGCCTTCGGTCTATATGGCCCACCCCAAGATGGGCGTGAACAACTTCAACGACTTCCTCGCCAAGATCAAGGCGCAGCCCGGTACTTACAGTGCCGGAGTACCGGGACTGGGAACGCTGGGACATCTGATGGTTGCCTCGTTCAACGAAACCATGAAGACCCAGATCCAGATCGTGCCCTATCGCGGTAACGGCCCTGCACTCAATGACGCCCTTGCCGGCATGGTCCAGATCATGACCGACCAGTTGCCCTCGGCAATGCCACAGATCAAGGGTGGCAAGCTGCTGCCTGTGGTGGTGGCCTCGCATGGCCGCTCGCCTGAGCTGCCCAATGTTCCGACCTTCAAGGAGCTGGGCTACGACGAACTCAACGAACTGGGCATCAGCTGGTTCGGTCTGGTCGTCCCCAGCAACACACCAGCCCCCATCGTGAAGCAGTTGCAGGATGCGGCTGTCAAAGCCGTCCATCTACCCGAGGTGCAAAAGCATCTGAAGAATCTGGGTGCTACGGCGACCGAGACGGCGCCCTCCCAGTTCCCGGCCCAGATCGCCGCCGAACTCAAGCGCAACAAGGCCCTGCTCGACAAGGCCGGCGTCAAGCCCGAATAAGAGCCTGCCCTGCAGCCGGCGCTCGCTGCAGTCGGCCGGTTGCTTCCTCATGCCCCATCTTCTTCACCACAGCTCAAGGACCCTTTTGCCATGCAAGCGATGAGCGCCCTGCAGAATTTCTTTCAACGTGAGACACCGCGCATGACGGCGCTGGCCGACCAGATCTGGTCTCTGGCCGAGCTGCGCTATGCCGAGAACGCTTCGGTCCAGCTCCACATCGATGCGCTGCAGCAGGCTGGCTTCCGCATCACACCCGATGTGGCAGGCATCCCCACCGCCTTCATGGCCGAATGGGGCGATACCGGCCCGGTCATTGCCTTGCTGGGTGAATACGACGCCCTGTCAGGCCTGAACCAGCAAAGCGGTGCACTGGTGTGCACCCCGTCCACCGAAAGCCCCGGTCTGGCCGGCCACGGCTGCGGCCATCATCTGCTGGGCACTTCGGCGCACTTTGCCGCTATTGCTCTGCAGCAGCACCTGAAAAGCACCGGAACGAATGGGCGCGTGCGCTATTACGGCTGTCCGGCCGAGGAAGGCGGCTCCGGCAAGACCTTCATGGCCCGCGCCGGTGTGTTCGATGATGTGGATGCAGCACTGACCTGGCACCCAGCCAGCTACACAGGCCTGTTCAGCCAGAGCACGCTGGCCAATATCCAGGCGAAGTTTGTCTTCCACGGCAAGGCATCGCACGCCGCGCACTCTCCCCACCTAGGCCGCAGCGCCTTGGATGCAGTGGAGCTGATGAACGTAGGGGTGAACTATTTGCGCGAGCACATGCCCTCGGACGCCCGCGTGCATTACGCTGTCACCGATAGCGGTGGTCTGTCGCCCAATGTCGTGCAGGCGCGCGCCGAAGTGCTGTATCTGGTGCGGGCAGCACGCAACCACGAAGCCGCCGAACTCTATGAGCGCGTTCAGAACGTGGCGCGTGGCGCCGCGCTGATGACGGACTGCAAGCTCGAAATCATCTTCGACAAGGCCTGCTCCAATCTGCTGCAAAACAGCACGCTGAACAGCGTGATGCATGCGCAGATGCAGGCACTGGGACAGTTGCAAGCCGATGCACAGGCGCATGCTGTTGCCGGCCAGTTCCAGGCCACGCTGGACCAAAACGATGTCGATGCCGTCAGCCGCCCTTTGGCGAGCGTGTTGCGTGGCAAGGTGCCAGCCATTTTTGAAGGTTTGACGCCCTACGACCCGAACGCCAAAGACATCATGTTCGGCTCCACCGACGTGGCCGATGTGAGCTGGATTACTCCCACGGCTCAAGCCTGGGTGGCCTGCTATGCTTTCGGCACGCCGCTGCACTCATGGCAGATGGTGTCGCAAGGCCAGTCCGGCCTGGCCCACATCGGCATGGTGCACGCCGCAAAAATTCTGACAGCCACCGCCGTGGAGCTGTTCGCCAAGCCCGAATTGCTGGCACGCGCCAAGGAAGAACTACTGCAACGCCGCGAGGGCAAGCCCTATGTCTGCCCCATTCCTGCAGAGGTAGCCCTGCCCTTTTTGCGAAAGTAAGTTGGCAGCAGCTCCCCTCCTTTGAAAGGAATTTCTGCAACTTCAAAAGAAGCCCCTGAAAACGCCCGCCAGGACTGAGGGTTCGCAATGCGCGCCAGCTTGCTCTGCCTCAAAGCGGCAGCAGTCAAAGCTTGATGCAGCACAAGCCTCCAGCCAGGCCCAGCGGCCATAGTGAGGCATACCGCAAGACTGCGGAAACTCAACAGGGAGGCACCATGAAGCTGATGATCGATCTCTTTTCCACCGACTATGGACTGATGAGCCTGGCCGTTATTGTGCTGATCATCGTCATGGCCGCTTTCTTTACCCGCCTCTTCCTTGGCAAGATGAAGAACGTTGCCAGCACCCCATTGGAGTAAATCCAAACTTCATTGCACGCTGCGCATGCACTGCCTTGCGTTTCTGGCGATATGACGCGGTTCTAGTGCAAAAAAGGTCGGAGCTTTCACTCCGGCCTTTTTCTTGACCGCATCGCCCAGCGTGCTCAGTAATGCGGCGGCAGTTCGTCGCGCAGATTGCGCACCGCCGCACCCCCGCCTTCCGGCGCTTGGCGCTTGAGTTCCCTCACCTCGTTGATCAACAGATCGATCTGCTGCTGCTGACGGTAGATCGTCATATTGAGTTGCTCGAGCAAATCCTCGGTGTAGCTGGCCTTGATCTCCAGTTCCATGATTCGCTCTTGCAGCGCTTCGTGACTGTCGCTCATGCCTTGAGCGCCTTGGCAAGACGAGCAATACCTGCGCGAATCTTGTCCTCGTCAGCCGTGGCAAACGAGAGGCGGAAGGTCGCCGTATCAGGGTTCTGTGCATAGAACGGAGCGCCCGGCACAAAGGCCACGCCCTCTTCAATGGCCTTCTTGGCCAGCACAGCCGCATCCGCCAATTGGCCACGCGCGCCCGTCAGGCGCACCCACATGAACAGGCCGCCGGCAGGCTGTACGAACTCGACGGCATCGCCCAGTTGCTCGCGCAGCGCATCGCCCATGGTCTCGGCACGCTTGGCATAGACCTCGCGCACATGGGCCAAGGTCTTGGGCATGGCGCCGGACTTCAGGTACTGGGCTGCAGTGGCCTGGGCAAAGGTGCTCGTATGAGCATCGCTGAACTGCTTGCACATCACGGCGCGAGCAAGCAATTCGGGATGTGCAATCAGCCAGCCGATACGCAGACCGGGGCTGAGCACCTTGGACAAGGAGCCGCAGTGCGCCAGCCACTCCCGGCTGCCGGGGACTTCGCGTGTCAGCGACAGCAGGCTGGCAGGAGGCGCTTCATTGAAGTTCAGATCGCCGTAGGGGTCGTCTTCCACCACCAGAGTCTGGTACTTGACAGCCAGCTCCAGCACCTTTTTGCGGCGTTCCAGACTCAGCATGGCACCACTGGGGTTGCCAAAGGTCGGGATCAGATAGACCAGCTTGGGCTTGTGCTCGACAATCAGCTTTTCCAGCTCGTCGGTCTTCACGCCATGCTCATCCACAGGGGCGGAGATCACCTCTGCGCCATAGAGGCGGAAACACTGAATCGTGGCCAGGAAAGTCGGGCCTTCGACGATGACCTTGTCGCCCTCTCCCACCATGGTCTTGCCCAGCAAGTCCAGCGCCTGCTGGCTGCCGGTGGTGACGATGAGCTGATCAGGCGCCACATCGGGCACGCCCTTGCCGGCCATAAAGGACGACAGTTGCTCGCGCAGCGGCTGGTAACCCTCTGTCGCACCGTACTGCAATGCGGCTCCCGCCTCCTGCTGCAGGGCTGCCGCAGAGGCAGCGCTGATCCCGGTTACGTCAAACATGGCACTGTCCGGAAAGCCGCCCGCAAAACTGATGATGCCTGGCTTGCCCAGCAGCTTGAAGAGTTCGCGGATCGCAGAGGTTTCTACGTTATCGAGTCGTTTGGCAAATTGCATACGTTTTCTTGGTTAAAGCGCTACGGGAATCTCGTCGCTGCTTGAGCGGCTGATGCCCATTGTGGCGCGCGAATCGCCCCAGAGACAGGAAGTGGCTTTTATGTAGGCGCTATTCCATGCTGAAAGTAATCAAACTCCTACCAATTTTCAAAAGTTGATAGCAATTGTTAATTGCGCATAACTTCGTGTCTCAAACTTTGAATTGGACAGCGTCAAGCCTCTGACAAGAACATACGCCTACCGATCAACGGACCGCGTATTTGACGGATTTTTTCACTTGTTTTTGGGATGGAGGATTTATGCGTACTACTACTTTTACCGGCAAGGCCCTGTCTGTTGCCATTAACGGCAAGAACCCGTTGAGCCTGCGCAGCCTGTGTGCCGTAGCCTTGGTTGCCAGTCTGGCTGCCTGTGGCTCGAGCGGCTCTTTGCGCAGCGACCTCGGACCCGACGGCACCGGCGGCGGAGATGTTGTTGCCGGAGGCGGCACTGGCGGTGGCACTGGTGGCACTGGTGGCGGTACTGGCGGTACCGGAGGCGGCACTGGTGGCACCGGCGGTGGTACTGGCGGCGGCACCGGTGGTGGCAACACCGGCGGCGGTGATGGCGGCACGGGCAATCCGCCTGTGGCAAGCACTCCGCTCACTCCGGTGCGCGACACCGTGGCGGATGTCACAGGAACGCTTTCCGGAACAAGCGGTGTCATCAGCGACGTCAACAACATCGTGACCTCCACCCTGGGCACGGCTACCAGCGGCACGCCCCTGAGCGGTGTGGCCCAGCCGGCCGGCGGCATTCTTGGCAATGTGAACAATGCCGTCAACAGCGTAGGTAGCGGCGTCAGTGCAGGTCTGGGCCAGATCGGCAAGACGGCCGACCCCATCGGCACCACCTTGCAAGGCGTGGCTCCCGCCGTCGGCTATCTGGGCGCTGCAGTCACTTCGGCAGGCAAGACGGTCAGTGCGCTGGACACTCCTCAGCTTGGCGTGGTCGGTGATGTGGCAGGCTTGGCGGGCGGCACGGTGCAAATCCTTGGCACCACCGTTTCCGGCGTCGAAGGCACGGTGGCAAAGCTGACCAGCAACCCGCTGGTCTCGGGTCTGACGACTCAGGTCAGCCAGGTCGCCACGCCGGTGTTGAGCACCGTCCTGGGCACCACCCAGAATCTGGTTCAGACCACGGGCCTGGGCCAGCCGGTTAACAGCTTGCTGGGCACCGTGGGCGGCGTAGTCAATCATGTGGGGGCTTCCGTCACCAGCGCCGGAGTTCCGGTTGTGGCTCCGCTGGGCGGCGTGGTCTCGGGTGTCGGCCAGACCGTGGCCGGCCTGGGTGGTGTGGCGACTGGTCCCGGCACACCTAGCGGCGGCCTGCTAGGTGGCGTACTTGGCAATGTCACGGGCGGTGCAGGCGGCTCCGCTGGTGGAGCAGGCAATATTGTCGGCGGCGTGCTGGGTGGCGTCACGGGCCTGGTCGGTGGCGTGACCGGTGGAGCAAGCGGTGGCGGCAATGCCGGTGGCCCTGTCGCAGGAGCAGGCAATCTGGTCGGAGGCGTGCTGGGCGGCGTCACAGGTGGTGTCACGGGATCGGCAGGCGCTCCAGCAGGAGGCACCGGCAGTGCAGGCACTGCGGTGACGGGCCTGGTCGGCAACACCGTTGGCGCAGTCACAGGCCTTGTTGGAGGTGTGCTGGGCGGCGTGACCAATGTCGCTGCGGGCGCAGGAGCAGCAGGTGGTGCAAGCACCTCGGGCGGCCTGCTGGGTGGACTGCTGGGCGGCAATCTGGCGCTCGGCCTGGGCGGTGGAGCGGTAGCCACCAGCAAATAAGGGAAACGGCGGTGGCCTGCGTGCACCGCTTGAGCCTGGCCCGCCTTCAGGCGGGCTTTTTTACGACAGCCCCATACCCAGTTCTGGGGATGTAAGGAACAATGAGAGTCATAAAAATAGAACAGGAGGGACTTTTGCAGTCAAAAACAAAACCCCAAGGCCGCATCGGCTCCAGGATTCAGGCCTTGGCACTTGCGGCCTGGGCTCCGTTGGCCTGGTCACAGCAGGCAGGCAACCCGCTCAACAGCCTGCCCCAGACTCCCGAATCTGCAAGGAATCTGCAGCAGCAGCCCAAGCAGGTACCGGTGCAGATAGACAAGCCTCAACCAAGTGTTCAGGATCTCATCAACCTCCGGGTCGCAGTACGCGGCGTCAATGTGCAGGGGAGCACGGCGATTCCTTTCGAGGAGGTCAGCGCGCTTTTCACGCCATTTATCAACGGCACGCATACGGTGGGCGAGCTCAACGCCGCGACCCAGAAGGTCAGCGAGCTGTATCAACGCCATGGCTACGCCCTTTCTTTTGCCTACCTGCCACCGCAGGACTTTGCCAATGGCGCAGTGCAGGTCATCGTGGTCGAGGGCTATGTACAGAGCTTGAATCTCGAGGGCAATTTTGGCCGCTCCGAAGACCAGATACGCGAAATTGCCCAGCCGCTGCTCAATGAGAGGCCTTTGACCACCAAGACCTTTCAGCACCAGACCCAGTTGATGGCACGCCTTCCCGGAGTGCAGATCACGGCGTCTGCCAATCTGCCGACCACCACCGATGGTGCGGTGCCCCTGGTCATCAAATCCAAGCACAAACCCATTGCCGTCACCGTCGGGGGCGAGGCGCGCAAGCCCACGCCGCGCATCATTGCGTCCCTCACCCTGAACGACCCCTTGTGGGCAGGCAGCCAGCTTCAGGCTTCGGCGATGTTGCAGAACCCCGACAAGGAGCGTTTCGGCAGCATCGGCTTCACGCAACAGCTGACGCCCGAAGGCACACAAGCACGTGTCAGCTATTCCGACTACCGCAGCTTCAACCCGCCGGCAACGCGCATTCCAGGCATTGATGACCTGACACAGCAGCGCAAACTGGACTTCAATATCAGCCACCCATGGATCTTGAGCAATACCACCCAGCTCAGCACCACGGCAGGCCTGTATGCCATCAACTACAGCCGTGAGCTGGCCGATAGCCAGGCCTCCCTGCTGCGTGAGGAAAAGGTTCGCACGCTCTATGCGCAAATGGCCTGGGCGTCCTTTGGCAAGACCACTACCCGTTCGGCTTCGGTCCTGCTGGCCCACGGCCTAGACAGCCTGGGGGCCTACAAAAACCTGGACCTCTACTATCGGCAGGGCTTGCTGCAAAAGTTTGAAAACCCGGCCAAGCTGGACTTCACGCGCATCACCGCCGACTATGCACAGCGCCATCGCTTCGTCAACAAGATGGGCGCCGCTTTTGCCGTGGGCGGGCAATACAGTGCCGACATTCTTCCCGTCCCGGAGAAAATCTCCTTTGGGTCCACCCGCTTCGGCCGCGGCTATCAGGCTGGCGAGTTCTCTGGCGATTCCGGCATGGGCGCCAGTGCCGAGCTCAACTACCAGTTCCTCATCAACCAGGCCTGGATCAAATCGGCCGAGCCCTATCTGCTCTACGAATGGGCGCGCACGCATCAGCAAACCAGCGGCGTCAGAGGCAATACACTGCGCTCGGCCAGCCTGGGACTGCGCCTGTCCGACAGCCGCCACTACGCCCTGGACCTTGCCATGAGCAAGCCGCTCGGCGACCGCTCCATCAACAATCCCGACCGGGAGCTGCGCTATAGCCTGGTACTGAGCTACAACCTGGATCCCTGACTCGCCGCTGTCTTGCCACAAGCCACCGAGCCGCTGCACACCGCTGCGGCTTTTTCTTTGTTACGCCCCCTGAACGACAAGCCACAATATTGCCCATGAAGAAAAACGATATCGCGCCGTTTTTTGCAGCGCTCAAGGCCGCCAACCCCACGCCACAAACCGAACTGGAATACACCACGGTGTTCGAGCTGCTGACCGCTGTTCTGCTGTCTGCCCAGGCCACCGACGTGGGAGTGAACAAGGCCACGCGCAGGCTTTTTCCAGTCGCCAACACACCGCAGGCCATTCTGGATCTCGGGCTTGAGGGGCTGGAGAGCTATATCAAGACCATAGGCCTGTACCGCAGCAAGGCCAAGCATCTGATGGAAACCTGCCGCATGCTGGTGCAGTTGCATGGCGGCAACGTCCCCAGAACCCGCGAAGAGCTGGAAGCCCTTCCCGGTGTGGGCCGCAAAACCGCCAATGTGGTACTCAACGTGGCTTTCGGTCAGCCCACCATGGCCGTGGACACGCACATCTTCCGCGTCGGCAACCGCACGGGGCTGGCACCCGGCAAGAATCCGCTGGAAGTCGAGAAGCAGCTGCTCAAGCGCGTACCCGACGAATACGCAGTGGACTCCCATCACTGGCTGATCCTGCTGGGCCGCTATGTCTGCCAGGCGCGCAAGCCGCGCTGCTGGGAATGCGCGGTCTCGCAGTACTGCGATTTCACGCCCAAAACTCCGGCGCCGACATCAGGGAAAAAGAGCTAAAATCGCCTCAAACGCATACCCACCAAGCTCTTGCAGCTATATTTTTGCAAGTGCCTCAGCTCTTGGTGCTGACGCCGGCCGATTCAAAGCTGGCCATCTCGTTGAGCATGGTGCAGGCCGAGCGCAGCAGCGGCCAGACCAGTGCCGCGCCAGAACCCTCGCCCAGGCGCAACTGCCAGTCCAGCATGGGCTGGGCCTGGAGGTGGCTCAGCAGGCGAGCATGACCCGGCTCACCCGATCGGTGCGCATACACGCAGCGCTGCAGCACATGGGGCTGCAGGCGGCTAGCCACCAGCACGGCGGCCGTGGTGATAAAGCCGTCCACCACGATCAGGCGGCGTTCGGCCGCAGCCTGCAGCACCGCTCCCGTCATGGTGGCGATCTCCAGCCCGCCCATGGCAGCCAGCACGGCCAGTGGCTCTTGCACGCTGGCATGAAAATCCAGCACCCGCCTGAGCACGGCGATCTTGCGTGCCAGGCCTTCGCTGCTCAGGCCCGTGCCCATCCCGGTCACTTCCTCGACCGGCTCGCCGCACAGACGCGCCAGCAGCAATGAAGCGCTGGATGTATTGCCTATGCCCATCTCGCCCAGCAACAGTGCATTGCCCGGCAGTTTCTTGACCAGTTCTGAGCCATTGCGCAGCGCCATCGCACATTGGGCTTCGCTCATGGCCGGGCCCTGACTGCAGTCCGCCGTACCATAAGCCACCTTGCGCCGCCACAGGCGTGGCTCATGGACCTTGGGAAGCTTGTGCGCAGGATCCTGCTCGCGCACCTCAAAGTCGCGGGCCACGCCGCAGTCGACCACATTCAGATCAATCCCGTTCTGCAGAGACAGCACGCTCACGGCGGCGCCGCCAGCCAGGAAGTTCTCCACCATCTGCCAGGTCACGTCGACCGGATAGGCCGACACACCCTGAGCGGCCAGTCCGTGGTCCGCAGCAAACACCACCATCTGCGGGGCATACAGATTGGGAGTCTCGCAACCCACGATGCCGGCAATGCGAAAGGCCAGTTGTTCCAGCACGCCCAGCGATCCCTGCGGCTTGGTCTTGAAATCCAGGCGATGCTGCACACGGGCTTGCAGCGCCGCGTCATGGATGTCCTGCACCTGCGGGCAGGACCAGATGGTGGACGGTAGGATTTCGGTAAAAGAAGCGGAACTCATGCGTGCAGTCATTCCCGGTGCATCAGGTCTGAGTGCCATCCACCACCGGGATGCAGAAGGCACGCTTTTGCGACCTAGCAAGTATCGCGCTTTCATCGCCACCGAAACGCCAAGTTCGCCGATTGCGCAAGGCCTGCATGAAAAAGGCCCCGAAGGGCCTTGACTGAAGACGCTGCAAAAGCATCAGCGAATGATTTCCTCAACCGTAATTTCGCGCAGGATGCCGCCATCCTTGACCGAGCCGCTGACAGCGCCATCCTTGACACGCGCCATACAGGCCTGCTGGTCGATTTCGGTCTTGAACACACCGCAGCGGGCGTAGGCATTGCGCTCGTACTGGCTGAGGCCCTGGCCGTCATCGAGCTTGCCCTTCTTGGCTTCGGCACTGGCCGCCATCGCCTCGCGAGAGGACGAGTTGCTCTCACGCATGGGACGCTGGCCCTTGTGATGATGGCGGTGGTGGTGCTTTTTCATCGCAGGCTTGGCCGCATCCATTGCAGCTGCCTCAGCCGCCGGCTTGGCTGCATCCACCTGAGCGCTGGCCATGCCTGCCAGCGACAGAACCGCTGCACCCAAAGCAAGTTGAAGAGTCTGAACCTTGAAAAAAGCCATACGCAACTCCATTCCAAAAAGTGAATAGCTCGGTCAGCTTGCACGCACTCTCAGGCAGGGCTTATCGGTTCAGCGGCTATGAGCCCGCAGGATCAGTCCTACAACTGCTGCAGGCGCTCAGAGCGCGCCCGGCTCAAACCATTGTCCCACGCCCTGCGCCAGCCGCTCAAAAACCTGCTCCAGACTGGGTGCATCGTGGCCGAACAGCGCATGAATTACCTCGGCGTTTTCAAACAGGCCGTGCAGATAGGTACCGATGACAGCGCTGTTGCCTCCCTGCCATAGCATACCGGGCAACAGCTCCTGAGCCGGTCGCACGCTGGCCATCTGCATGTCGGCACGCAGCTGGGTCTGACCGTGGTGGATCTCGTAGCCACGTGCCGTCACGCTACTCATGGCACTCCATGGGGCCTGCAGATCAGGCAGTTGCAGAGTCGTTGGCTGCACGGTCTTGTCCTGCGCAAACAATGTCACCAACGGCAACAAGCCCAGGCCTGCAGCGTTGCCGTCCACGCCATGCAGATCGATCAGCGCCTCGCCCAGCATCTGCAAACCGCCGCAAATGCCCAGCACGCGCTTGCCTAGTTCGGCATGAGCGACGACGGCTGCATCCAGCCCTTGCGCGCGCATCCAGGCCAGGTCAGCAGCCGTGGCCTTGCTGCCTGGCAGAATGACCCAGTCCGCCTCGGCAAGTTGCGCGGGAGAGCGAGCCCAGACCACGCGCACGCCCGGCACTTGCAGCAAGGGCTGAAATTCATCGAGATTGCTGATGCGCGGATAGGCGATGATGGCAATCGTGGTGTGAACGGCCCGCCCGGCTCCAGCGCTGCCGCGATCATCAAACACGCCATCCTCTTCGGGCAGGCCGTGCTGGAACTGCATGGGAATGCAGGCCACCGTGGGCACACCCGTCTTGTCTTCCAGCATCTGGGGCGCCGGCGCCAGCAGTGCCGCGTCGCCCCGGAACTTGTTGAGCACAAAGCCCTTGATGAGCTTTTGCTCATCCTCGGGAAGCAATGCCCAGGTGCCGAAGAGATGGGCAAAGGCGCCGCCGCGGTCTATGTCCGATACCAGCAGGCAATGTGCGTTGCAATGTTTGGCCACGCGCATATTGACCACATCGCTGGCATGCAGATTGATTTCGGCCGGCGAGCCTGCGCCTTCGATCACCACCACATCGTTTTCGGCACGCAGCTCGTCCAGCGCCTGCGCGATCTGCGGCCAGACCTTGAGGCTGCGACCTCGCCAGGGCATGGCGCTCAGCTCGTCATTGACCTGGCCGAACAGCACAACCTGGCTGCGCGTGTCGGCCTCGGGCTTGAGCAGCAGCGGATTCATGCGCACATCGGGCACGGCCCCCGCAGCCAGGGCCTGCAGATACTGTGCCGTGCCGATCTCGCCCCAGCGGCCCTCGGGCGTGGCAACAACGCGCGCGTTGTTGCTCATGTTCTGTGCCTTGAACGGTGCGACCTTCAGGCCCTGGCTGCGGTAGTAGGCGCACAGCGCCGTGGCCACCCAGCTTTTTCCCGCGCCACTGCTGGTGCCCAGCACCATGATGCAACGTGCTGTCATAGCTTAAATCTCGGTTGGGATCGGTAGCACCACACGCTGCAGGATTCGGGCCAGCGCCTCGCCGGGATGGGTGCACATGCCCATATGCGAGGGGGAGGTCTGGATGATGCTGCTGCGCTTGGCGGTGAGCCAGTGGTAGCGCGCGCGCATGGGCAGCTGCGCAATCGGCCCGCCATCGACCCGCCCTTCGCAGATGGCCACGATGGAGCCCAGATGACGGTGCACGGCCTCCAGATCCACATTCGGGTCCAGCGCCAGCAGACGCTGTTCGTCAAGGGCCACGGCCGCCTGCAGATGGCCGGTGCGCTGGCAGGAGAGGATGACACCCGCGTTCACAAATTCTTCACGCTCCACGCGCGGCACTACCCGCACGATGGCGTAGTCGTAGACCTCATGCGCGTGCATCGATAACTCCTTGCAACCAGCGGCCACGCTCGGCAAGTCGGGCCACGAAATAATTCACGTAGGCCGCACGATGGGCCTGCACATTCTTGAGCACATCGCCCTCTTTGTCGGCAGCGGCCTGCTCAAGAAAGCAGTCGGGCACCTCGTCCAGAATGCTCTTCAGCACCTCGGGCCCAAGCTTGGCAGCCAGCTGCGCATCCAGCTGCGCCAACTGGCTGGCCTGCGGCAGCAGCACATGTTCGGCACTGGGCGCAAAAGGCCTGGCCGGATCGGCAACCATTCCGTTCCAGGCATGGTGAAACGTCAGACTCGCGCCATGATCGATCAGCCAGGGCTGCTTCTGGTACATCAGCATATTGGTGTTGCGCGCCGTGCGGTCCACATTGCTGACCAGCGTGTCGAACCACACCAGGCGCGAGGCAAAGTCGTCGTCCACCGTATCCACTGCCGGATCAAAGTTGATGGAGCCCGGCAGATAGTCCAGCCCTACATTCAGCCCGTCGCTGGCGCGAATCAGGTCCTGAATCTCGGGGTCGGACTCGGTGCGGGACAGATCGCCGTTCAAGTGCAGCAGCACGATTTCGGGCACCGGCAGGCCCAGCGCACGCGCCATGCCGCCCGAGATGATCTCGGCCATCAACGCACGCACGCCCTGCCCGGCGCCCCGGAACTTGAGCACATAGGTACCCAGATCGTCGGTCTCGACAATTGCCGGCATGGAGCCGCCTTCACGCAACGGCGTGACATAGCGCTCCACCAGCACCGAGCGCAGCTTCAAGGTTTCAGTGTCCATAGGAAATGGTAGCGTCTTGCGCCCATCGGGTCTGATCGGCAAGGTCATTGGATGCTTTTCCAGGCCTGCTCCAGCGCGGCCTGTGACACAGGCGGCAGCACACCCAGCCGCACATGGCCGCTCAGGCCAAAGCTTGCACAGTCGCGAAGCTTGATGCCCTGGGCACGCAGGCCGGCCAGAGGCTCGACAAGCTTCGCCAGCGGCAGACCTGCGACAAAGTAATTGGCCCGATGACCGGGAACAACCTGCCAGCCCAGTCTCTCGCACAGCGTCAGCTGCTGCGCCTTCCAGCGGCGCAAGGTCATCAGGCTGTGGGCCAGCCATTGCTGCACCTCGTCCGTCACCCAGGCCTGCAGCATGGCCACGCCATGCGAGCCCACCACCCAGGATGGCGCCAGCGCGTTCAGCGCCTGCAGCTCTGTGGCTGTGGCATGCAGGGGGGCAATAGCATAGGCAGCGCGCACACCCGTCATGCCCAGAGCCTTGTTCGGCGTCCACAGCTGCCAGACAGCATCGAGATTGCGCTCCGGCAGTTCGCCCTCCAGGCATAGCGGAAGGTAGGCGCAGTCCAGCACGCGCCATTCCTTCTGCGCCGGCGGCTGCTGCCAGGCAGGCCATATGTCTTCCATCGCCCCCAGCGGGCTTGATGGCTCGCAAGCCCAGCTGAGCACCGGTGCCACGGCCGCTTCTGTGCGGCGGCACAGCGCCAGCCGCCAAACCCGTGCGGCCTGCAGATAGTCTCCATAGTGATGCTGGGGAAACTGCACGCTTTTGGCACCGCTGCGCACCGCGTGCAGCGTGAGGCGATGAATCAGCTCGCTGCTGCTGCCACCGATCAGGATGCGTTCTACCGCCACACCATGAAAAGCCGCCATCTGTGCGCGCAATGCCCTGTATTGCGGATCGGGGTATTGCGCGACATGGGCGGCCTGCAGCGCCTTCACGGCCATGGGACAAGGCCCGCAGGCATTGCGATTGGTCGAGAAATCATGCGCCGGAACGCCCAGCGCATCGCTACCGCCATGCACGGCTGCCGCATTTACATCAAACATTGGCAAGCAGCCTTCCTCTCCACAGAACAATCAAAATCATAGCTGCCAACACAAGCAGGACATTCGATACGATCACTTTTGATGCAAATTTTACAGACATCTCCAGATCGGCCGCCTGCGGAGCCCGCCCCTGCGGGTTGAGTCGATAGACGCCAGGCTTGGAAAGCTGAACCCCCAATGCCTGCGCCATGGCGCCCATGGGCCAGCCACCATTGGGCGATGGTGTCACTGCTGCATCGCGCCTCAAACCAGTCCAGGACAGCCCGCCGGCCAGCAGCGCCAGCCACATTGCGGTGATGCGCGCCGGAATCCAGTTCAGCACATCGTCGGCGCGTGCCGCCCATTTGCCCGCCCATTGCCAGTGGCGGCGGCGGTCGCCCTGGCCGCGCCAGCCCGGATAGCCCCACATGGCATCGGCCGTATTAGCAAGACGATAGACGGCCGCCCCGGGCAAGCCGGCCACGGCAAACCAGAACAGCGGAGCAATCACGGAGTCACTGAGGTTCTCGGCCAGAGTCTCGATGGCGCTTTCTCGCACGGTGGCCGCGTCCAGCTGTGTCGTGTCGCGGCTCACCAGCCAGCTCAGACGCTCCCGCCCGGCGGGCAGCGATTGCTGCAGTGCGGCCTCCACCGCCAGCACCTCATCCCTGAGCATGCGCCAGGACAGCAGCGGCTTGAGCAACACCCCCATCGCCAGCCCCCAAAACCACCAGGGGGCAAAACCCAGCATGAACTGAGCCAGTCCATAAACCACGAAAAACAGAGCTGCCAGTGCGCACCAGACAAGCGCTGCTAGGCAAAAACGCAGATAGTCACTCTGCACTTCGGCACGCGGCGCAAGCGCCTGCCCCGACCAGCCCAGCAATTTGCCCATCAGCACCACCGGGTGCAGCCACACCGGCGGCTCGCCCCAAAGCCGGTCCAGCAACAGGGCCACCAACACGGCCAGCAGGCCGGCCTGTACATTGGCAGCCCAGTTGAGCGCGGCCAGATCACTGGCGGTGAATGCCTGGTAGAGCCATGCCAGTGGACTGAGAGAAAGACCGATCAGCTCAGTCCAGCCAAAACTCGTCATGCGTCTGGCTTGCCCTTCTCGACGCATGGCCCGCTGCCCGGCTTGCCCTTGGTGGCCGCAGCCACCACACGCGATTCGTCCCAGACATCGTCCATCAGCATGTCTTCCAGAGGCGCCCGGCAGGCCCACTTTTCCTGCTGCAGCATGGGCTCGGCATAGTAGGCATCGACAGGGCCCAGGCAGAGCACGCCCAGCGGGTGAGCACCCTCAGGCATCTGCAGCAATCTTGCCAGCGCCAGCGGATCGAAAATCGAGACCCAGCCCATGCCCAGACCTTCGGCACGCGCGGCCAGCCAGAGGTTCTGGATGGCGCAGGCGCTGCTGGCGATATCCATCTCGGGCAGGGTGCGGCGGCCAAAGATATGCGCCTCGCGTCCCGGCGGCATGGCCACGACCAGCACCTCGGCCGAATCGAGCACGCCCTGAACCTTGAGCTTCATGAAGTCTTCCTCACGTTCGCCCAGGGCATGGGCGGTGCGCACACGCTCCTCCTCGATCAGGCCGTGGATCTGCCGGCGCAGCTCGGCGCTCCTGACCCGAATAAAGCGCCAGGGCTGCATGAACCCCACGCTGGGCGCGTGGTGCGCAGCACGCAGCAGGCGCAGCAAGACCTCGTCGGCCACCTTCCCGCCTGCAAAATGGCGCATATCGCGGCGCTCATAGATGGCACGGTAGACGGCAGCCCGCTCGGCCTCGGTGAAAGGCGTTGCGGCAATCGTCGCGAAGGAGCTGGTCTTGGATTCGGTCATGGAACTATTGTCGCGCCACAGACGTGGCAAAAGCCATCAGTCTTCGATGCCTCTTTGAGCGGGAATACCCGCCTGGAAAGCATGTTTGATCAGCGTCATCTCGGTCACGGTGTCGGCAATGTCGATGATCTCCTGCGGGCAGCGGCGGCCTGTCAGGCAGACATGCACATCCCTGGGGCGCGCCTTGAGCGTGTCCAGCACCTCCTGCAGCGGAAGCCAGCCATAGATCAGGGGATAGGTGATCTCGTCGAGCACGACCAGAAACAGCTCACCCGAGAGAATATCGGCCTTGGCCTTTTCCCAGCCGTCACGCGCCAGCTGGGCTGAGTGATCGAGATCCTTGCTCTTCCAGCTGAAGCCATCGCCCAGCCCTTCGATGGGCAGACCGACCTGCTCGGCCAGGCGGTGCTCGCCAAAGCGGGCCGTTGGCACTTTCATGAACTGATAGACCTTGACGGCCTTGCCCCGGCCCGTGGCGCGAAAGGCCAGACCAAAGGCGGCCGTGCTCTTGCCCTTGCCATTGCCGGTGTTGACGATGATCAGGCCGCGGCGCTCGCCCTCGGGCTTTTCGTATGGCTTTTCGGTGGGAGGAGTTTCAATATTCATAGCTACTCTCGCTTGTCTATCAAGGGCCAAATGGCAAAAAAATCAAGAATTTCGGCCGAGCTCAGCTCAGGCGCGGCAGGGCCAGCCACAGGCCATCGAGTTCGCGTACCTGTATGCGCCGGTCAAACACGGCCTCCAGCGCGGCGTGGGTAGCGGGATCGCCGCAAGCGCCCTGGTGGGTGATACGGCCGGCCTGCATGACGACCATTTCATCGGCCAGCAGGGCAAAGGACAGCTCGTGCAGCACGCTGACCAGGGTTACGCCTTGCCGCACCAGACTGCGGGCCGTCAGCATCCAGTCGGTCTGGTGGGGCGGGTCAAGATTGGCCAGCGGCTCATCCATCAGCAGGGTCCGGGCCTGCACGGCCAGTGCCCGCGCCAGCAGCACGCGCTGGCGCTCCCCACCTGATAGCTGGCCTATGCTGCGCTGGCGCCAGTCCCAGGCGTGGGTCTGGCGCAGTGCCTGCTCCACGGCCAGGCGGTCGGCGCTTGAGGCCGGAGCCAGCCAGCCCTGGTGGGGCAAGCGCCCCAGCATGACCAGGTCATACACGGCCATATCGGCCGCCACCGGCTGATTCTGGCCCAGCCAGGCCAGTGCCTTGGCACGCTCTCGGCCATTCCAGTCGCCCAGCTCGCGGCCCTGCAGAAACACGGCACCGCTTTGCCGCTGGTGGGCGGCACGCATGCCTGCCATGGCGCGCAGCAGCGTGGACTTGCCCGCGCCATTGGGGCCGACGATGGCCGTCCAGCGGCCCTCAGGAATGCGCAGGCTGATCTGGCGCAGCACTTCGCGCTCGCCCAAATGCACGCTCAGGGCTTCGGTCGCCAAAGCGATACCGGTCTCGATATGGCTGCTCATGCACCCTCTCCAGACGGCATGGCACCACGCTTGTGCATCAGCCACAGCAGATAGCTGCCGCCCAGCACGGCAGTGAGCACACCCACGGGCAATTCCTGGGGAGCAATCAGCCAGCGCGCCAACAGGTCGGCGGCCAGCAGCAGCACCGCCCCCATCAGACTGCTGAGCACCAGCAGCCAGCGGTACAGCGCACGCACCATGGAACGCACCAGATGAGGTGCAGCCAGGCCTACAAAAGCGATCAGACCGGTCTGCGCCACGGCCGTGCCCGTGGCCAGAGCCAGCAGCACGATCAGCAGCAGACGCAGCGGCGCCAGCCGCAGACCTAGGCTATGGGCCGTGGCCTCGCCGAGTGCCAGCCCGTCGAGCACGCGGCTCAGGCAGCAGGCCAGCACCAGCGCGGGCAGCAGCACCCACAGCATGAGAGCGCAGGCATTCCAGCCCGCAAAGGCCGTGCTGCCCAGCATGAAGGACTGCATGGCCTGCATGATGTCGGGGTTCATCAACAGCACCAGCGATGCGGCGGCGCCTAGCACCACGCCCACCACCACACCGGCCAGCAGCAGACGCATGGTGTTCTGCACGCCCTTGGCCAGCACCAGGGTCAGCACCACGGCAAGCACGGCTCCGGCAAAAGCCGCACCCGTCACGCCCCAGCGTGCCAGGCCGGCCAGAGCGAAGGGCGAGACACCCAGGGCAGCCATGGCCAGCGCCACCCCCAGCGATGCCCCCGAGGCACTGCCAAGCAAATAAGGATCGGCCAACGGGTTGCGAAACACGCCCTGCGCCACAGCCCCGGCCAGCCCCAGCAACCCTCCAGCCAGCAAGGCCGCCGCCGTGCGCGGCAGACGAATATCCATCACGATCTGCCAGGCCAGCGGGTCATGCCGAACATGAAGCACGCTCTCGAACCCGGTGCTGCCAATACCCGCGCCCAGCAGCGCCAGCAAGGCTACAGCCAAAGTCAGCCACAGCAGCAGCCAGGGCGCGGCCACTCCGGCCTGCCCCCTGCGGCGATGGCTGGAGATGCAGGCCTTCATGGGCTCTTGCCCTGCCTCGCCGCCAGACGTTGCAAACACTGGACGATGATCTGCGCCCCCTCCGCCATGCGCGGGCCGGGGCGCACCAGAATGTCGGATTGCTCGGGCGTGAAGGCACAGATCGCTCCCTGCTTCACGGCCCGCATCTGGGCCCAGCCCGGATATTCGGGCACACCGGTTTTCCAGGCTCGCTCGCCGGCCATCAGGATGTCCGGATCCAGCTTGACCACATATTCGGGGTTCAGGCGCGGAAACGGCCCTTGTCTGGCGTCGATCACATTGCGCAGATGCAGCCGCGTCAGCGTCTGGCCGATAAAGGATCTTTCGCCTGCGGCATAAGGGCCGCGGCTGGCCTCAAAGTACACACGCTGACCGCGCATGGCCTCTGGCACGCTGGCAGCGGCCTTGTTCAGGTCGGCCTCGATTCCGGCCCAGACACGGTCTGCGCCCTGCACCGGCGGCAAGGCCAGCAACACGCCCAACTTTTGCAGCACGGTGCGTGCTTCCTCGTGGGTGCGCGGCTCCAGCGCCACGACCTTGAGGCCCAGCGCCTCCATTCGCGCAATGGCCCGTGATGCCATGGAAACCAGCACCAGATCGGGCTTTAGCGCCACAATGCTCTCGATATTCGGATCCAGCCCGCCGCCCACCACGGGCAAGGTCTTCACATGGGCGGGCCAGTTGGAATAGCGATCCACCCCCACCAGACGCTCGCAACCGCCCAGCGCGCACAGGCTCTCGGTCAGCGAAGGCAGCAGGCTGACGATGCGCTGCGGCGGCGTGGCCAATTGCACCTGTGCGCCACGTGCATCAGTGATCTGCACGGACTGCGCCGCCACCGACAAAGCCCCAGCCAGGCCGCAAACAAGCAGCGCAGCAGCGGCAAAATGTTTTACGGGGGCCCTCATGCCTGCGGCCCTTTCAGCGCCAGCGGCAAGCCGGCGCACATCAGCGTGACGCTTTCGCAATGCGCTGCGGCCTGCTGATTGAGCAAACCCAGGGCATCGACAAAGGCACGCACTTCACGCCCCAGGGGAATTACGCCCAGACCGATTTCGTTGCCAACCAGAATGACCGGGCCGGCCGCCTCATCAAGCGCTTTCAGAAAGAACGCCAGCTGAGCTTGCCAGTCATGAGAGAGAGACCGATTTCCCTCCAATTCCTCAGCCTGCACCGGCATCAGCCAGTTCGTCAGCCACAAGGTCAGGCAATCAATCACCAGCAGACGGTGCGGGCTGCTGTGCCGGGCCAGCACCTGGGCCAGCTCGCGAGGCTCCTCTATGGTCAACATGCCGGGCACGCGCTCGGCGCGGTCGCGCTGGTGGCGCGCAATGCGCTCGCTCATTTCCGCATCCCAAGCCTGGCCGGTTGCCACCAGCGCAGCCTGATGCCCGGCATCAGCCTGCAGCCACTGGCGCGCCAGCAACTCAGCGCGACGGGATTTGCCGCTTTTCTGCCCGCCCAATATGAGCTGGGTACGCGGCATGACGAAGGAGACTGTGCTTGCAGGGCTCATGGTGATGGACTAAAGGCTCAGCCTTCGATTGTTGCGCCAAAAAGCGCCGCCACAGCCGATGGACAGGACGGAAACCAGGCATGAAAGTAACTGGCCCGTACACTGCCATGCTGATAGAGCGCCTCGCCACGATCGACATGAACGGCCGCGCCGGGGCGACTGCTGCGCGTGAGCACCGGCATGGCTGTCTCCAGCCTTGTGTAGTGAAAGGTATGACCGCGCAGCAAGCCCGCATCGAGCGCCAGCTGCTGCATGCCTAGACCGCCGAGCCGACTCTGCATGACGACCTGACCGGGCAACAGTCCCCACATGGACTGGGTGCTGCCGTCCAAGGCGGTCACTCCATCACACAGCGCCAGCATGCCGCCGCACTCGGCCCAGACAGGCTTGCCCTGCGCCATATGCTCGGCAATGCCGTCGCGCAACTGCCGGTTCTCATGCAGGGCCCGAGCATGCAGCTCCGGATAGCCGCCGGGCAGCCAGATCGCATCGCAATGCGGCAGCGCATCACCAGCCAGTGGAGAGAAAAAGCACAGCTCTGCCCCCATGGCACGCAGACAGTCCAGATTGGCGGGATAAATAAAGGAAAACGCTGCATCGCGCGCAATGGCAATGCGGCGGCCGCTCAGCCAGGGCTCCAAGCGAGGCTGAGCTGCGCCAATGTCCGGTGCTGCAAAGTCCACACACCAATCCTGCCAGCTGGGCTGACCGTCGTCCGAGCTCCAGGCCCTTTGCCCCAGCGGCGTCTGGGCCAGGGCATCGGCCGCGGCATCCAGACGCTGCAGGGCATCGCCAAGCTCGTGGGCGGCGATCAGGCCCAGGTGACGCTCCGGCAGCAGCGCCGCAGACCTGGCCTTGACTGCCGCATCGCCCAGTTGCACTCCGGGCATGGCACCAAGCCACAGCGCCTGGTCGCGCAGGCCTTGCCTGAGCAGATCCGCATGGTGCGCCGTGGCCACCCGGTTGGCCAGCATGCCGGCCCAGCGCAGGCCGGCCTGGTAATGCTGCAAGCCGTAGGCCAGCGCCCCGAAAGTGCCCGCCATGGCCGAGGCATCGACCACGGCCAGCACAGGCAGACCCAGCAGCTGCGCCAGATCGCCTGCGCTGAAGTTGCCGTCGAACAGGCCCATCACGCCTTCGACAAGAATCAGATCGGCCTCCTGGGCCGCCTCATGCAGGCGCTGGCGCACATCCCCTTCGCCCGTCATCCACAAATCCACCGAATGCACGGGCGAACCGCTGGCCAGCTCATGCCAGTAGGGGTCCAGAAAATCCGGCCCGCACTTGAATACGCGCACCTTGCGTCCCTGGCGCGCATGCAGCCGAGCCAAGGCTGCCGTCACGGTGGTCTTGCCCTGGCCAGAGGCCGGAGCACTGATCAGCAGCGCGGGGCAGCGCACGTCCGAGCCTGTTTCATGCATTGCGGTGACTGTCATGGCCGCTTACCTGGCTTCCCACTTCATGCCGATATAGCCGCTGCGGCCTTCTGTGGCATAGGTACGGGCCAGCTCATAGCGCTTGTCAGCCAGATTGTTGATGCGCGCCACCAGGCTCCATTCACGTGTCAGCTGCTTTTGTGCACTCAGATTCCAGAGCGTGTAGCCGCCCAGCACGGTCTTGTTGGCAGCATCGTCAAAGCGCTTTCCGGCGGCCTGCATTTCGGCGCCCAGCCTCCAGCCGGCCAGTGTGGTGTCGGCAGACAGATTGGCGTAACGCGTGGAGCGGCGAGCCAGTTGCAGATCCTTATCGGTGTCGCGCGGATCCTGGAAGTCCACCGAACCTTGCAGATTCACCATGCCCAAGCGGGTGGTGGCGGCCAGGGTGAGGCCTTCGTAACGGGCCTTGGCCACGTTGGCATAGCAGCCGCCGTAAAGGCCGGTATTGCCCGCACAGGTGCCCGTACCACCCACATAGTTGATGAGATTGGAGACATTGTTGCGATAAAGCGTGGCCGAGAAGCTGTCGCTGCCCTTGCCCCATTTCAGGCCCAGTTCCACATTACGGCCTTTTTCGGGCGACAGGCTGGCATCGCCATATTGGCTGAAGCGCTGATAGAGCGTAGGTGAGCGAAAGGCAGTACCGGCCGATGCGGTTGCGCGCCAGTTGGGCATGAACTCATAACCATACGCAGCGCTGCCCGTGGTGTGGCCGCCGAACTCGCTGTCGCGGTCATGACGGGCGTTGAGCTGCAACGTGTGCTTGCCAGCATGCAGGCCATAGCCCAGTGCCAGTGCGTTCTGGGAGCGATTGCGGCTGCCGATATCGAGGCCGTTGTTGACCAGCTTGTCCTCACGGCGTTCCAGCGCGGCCGTCACGGTCTGCGCTCCCAGCCGCCACTCGTTCTGAAACAGATAGCTGTGCAAACGTGTGTCGGTTTCATAGACGCTGGGCTTGGTCTGGTAGAAATCGCGTGACTGCGTGTACTGAAGGCGCGTGCTGTAGACATCGCTCCATTTCGCCAGCCAGTTCAGGCCTACCGCATTCATCTTGTAGATGCTGCGGTCGTCCGCCATGGGGCTGGTCTTGGAGACAGTGGCGTCATAACCCGCATTCATGTAGCTAGTCAGAGCCGTGGCTTCAACACGTTGATTGCTGTTGATCTGGTAGCCCACACGTCCGTTAAAGGCATTGTTGCGATAACCATCGGCATCAGGATTGAAGCCCGCAGAGGTCTTGGCATTGAAGCCGTTGCTGCTGGCATGCGAAACACCCAGGCTGTAGTCCCAGCCCGCGACACCACCGCTGACGCCGGCCTGAGCCTTTACCGTGCCACGACTGCCCCAGCCCAGGCCCACATAGGGCTTAGCTTTGCCCTCACCCTTTTTGGTGAAGATCTGCACCACGCCGCCAATGGCGTCAGAGCCGTAAACAGCCGCCGCTGGACCACGCAACACTTCAATGCGGTCGATCGCTTCTAGCGGGATGTCCTGCCAGGAGGCGCCACCCGTGGACTGCGAGTCCACTCGCACGCCATCAATATAAACGGCAGTGAAACGCGTGTCGGCACCGCGCAGATAAACGCTGGTGTTGGAGCCGGCACCGCCGTTGCGCACTATTTGCACACCCGGCAGACGCGAGAGCACATCGGCCACGCCCACGGCACCCGCAGCTTCAATCGTTTCACGGCCCACCACCGACATATCGACCACCAGATCGGACAAAGGCTGCTCGATGCGATTGGCGGTGACCACAGTTTCTTTCATTGGCACCGCATCGGCCTGTGCAGCTGACTGAGCCTGTGCGGCAAACGCGACGGCCAGTGCAGATGCCAGCAAAGTGGGACGGAGAACAAAAGAGGCGCGTGCGCGCGAAGCCACCTGCGCCAAACGCAGGGACGAAGATTGCGAACTCATGGAAAGCACACTTGAATACGCCCACGCCAGCCTACCCGCCGACATTGAGCAAACATACCTGCACAAAATGCAGGCAACCCATGTTGGCCGGTATCCGGGCTAGGCGAATCATCCTCTTGCCGGCCTTCCCAGCGCACAGCGCCAGTGACCATGGGGAAAAAGGCGGAATGCCGCAGCATTCCATTCGCCGACCGTTGCGGGGGCAGCGCAGGTTCGGAGTGCCAGTGCATCTGGCCAGCACCTCCCTGCTTCCCGTTGAACTGAGGCCACAGAAAAGCAGCCTCGAGCACCAACAGGCACCCATTGTAATGAGCACTACGCGGCGCAAATCCTTCATTCGAAGTAGCCTTGCGTGGATCAGGTGACGATTTTTTACCTTAAACATGCGTTTGAGGCACACAGAACTTGCGCAGCACGCTACGATTTTTAGAGAAATATTCCAGTCTCCCGACTGCGGCAGTCAAGCAGACTGTGCTCTGGCGCAAACTGCGAATTTGCCTGCACATTTATACTCACCCACGGACTGCAAGACCTACAATGGCAGAGTCTATGACCACCCAGCCCTCTCTTGATCTCATTGCCGAGCGCGTAGAGCGTCTGCTGGTGCGCCACGAGGAACTGCAGCGCACCAACACCCTGCTCACCGATCAGGTCATCGCTCTGACGCAAGAGCGCGATTTGCTGCGTCTGCGCCTGCAGGCTGCACGTGCGCGCGTCGATGCATTGATCGAACGCCTGCCCGCCAACCAGGGAGAGTGACAGCCGTCACCCTCCATCACCAGACCCGCCACTGACGCCCATGAAGCAGATTGATGTGCAAATCATGCAGCAAAGCTATGTGCTGACCTGCCCCGATGGTCAAGAAGAACGTGTGCAGGAAGCCGTTCGCCGCGTGGACGACGCCATGACCCGCATCCGCGACAGCGGCAAGGTCCGCTCGCGCGAGCGTGTGGCGGTGCTGGCAGCCCTCAATATGGCTTTCGACGTGCTTGACCGCGATGCCCAGCAAACCCTTATGGCCAACGCCCAGGCAGAAATGCAGGCACTTGCTCAGGAGCAGCTCGCTCCCCCCGAGGTCAATGAGGCCGCCCAGGCTGAGCTGCAGCGCCAGCAGGAGCTTGCCGAGCAACTGGTGCTCAAGCTCGATCAGGCACTGGATGCTGACTCCAGGCTGCTCTGATCAGGTAACCTCAGCAGCAAAGCAGTCATGACCTCCGCGCGACTGCCAATACCCGTTAGAATAAAACCGTCTGCAAATCTGCCGGTTTTTATATTTCCTTGAACCAATGCTCAACGAGCATGGGCTTGATAAATTACCTATTGAGCGTGATCGTCTCGCGTCAGATGAACCCAACGATAGGTTGCTCTTGCCCACCTGAACCCCCGGTTCAGGATGACGAACCGGTGGCATTTGCAGACACCTTTACACGCCACAAGCCGTTGATTTAGTTGGTTTTTCATAAAAATGGCCTAGAAAGCCAAACAAAACCAACCAGTTGCACGCAATTGAAATCAGCAACTTGCGCATCTATTTTGAATTGATGTTAGCCCGCATTGCGGGCTTTTTTCTTACCTAATAGACTGAGGCTATGCTCGGCAGCCGCCCTCCTTTGCCTCATTGTCGGTATCTCGGACGGTGCACTCCGACAGTTCACTGCGGCTAACCTCGCGCTTATGAGCAAGTCAAAGTCAGGCCGTAGGGCATTGATGCCCAGAACGCAAGCAGCCATTTGGACAAGGTGTTCGGTAAGCACTAGCCGAGCTGACATTTCAAAAAGAGGCTGAGTTGCGGTGCACCAAGACAGATCGGTACAAGCGACAGGTGTGCTCTGTCTCGGTTGCTCCAGCTGGACTTGCCCAGTCAATACTAGGTGATCGGAACCTCCTTGAGTGGCTGGGCGACAAAACCGTGCAGTGTCTAAAGGAAGATCCTTGGGGTGCCAGGTAAGAAATAGAGGCATTCGCGCAAGATGTGATTCTTCCTGCTTAATCACGACGCCAGCCAAGGCCTCCAGAAGTGTCATCCCCGCCAGCCCACAGCGGCATGCTTCCCGGACCTTGATACGCTCCACGCCCCCATTCATAGCGGATATCACTGTTTCCCATCGTCTGTTGGGCACCTTGCTCTTGCATGCGCCCGGCATCACGCCCCGGCATCATTGAGCAGCCCACCAGCGTACTGGCTATTGCTGCAATTAAAAGTAGCGCTTTCATGACAACTCCTTGAGAAGAAGGAGTCTTCAAGACTATTCCTGAGGCGTGTGCCCGCTGTAAATTCCTGTTGAACGGCTACTTTGCTTACCTAATTCATACAACAGTCAGTGTCCATGCGCTCTGTTTTTTGAAGCTTCGAAGCCATAAAACTTGGCGGTCTACCAGAGGTCGAGGCTGATCGGCTCTTTCGCGCAGGCTGATGAGTCCTTTGTTCCAGTGAAGGCACTGCGCGACGAATTCGTGTACCCAGACACCTATGTCGAGCGGCTGGACGAAAGGACCGCGCAGTGCCTCAAAGCAACACCTTGACCCAGCTATTCACCTATCTGTTCTGAGCGCCATAGAAGGCACCATCACCTCCGGTCCAAGGACGCCCATTGTCGTCATACATCCAGCGATCCCGGTCGCCGCTCATATTCATGCCACCCATCGACTGACTGGAACCCTCGGCAGGCATAGACCCGGAACTACGCCCCGGCATCATTGAGCATCCTGCCAGCGTACCGGCAAGTGCCGCGATTAAAAGTAGCGCCTTCATAGCAACTCCTTAAGAACGTGGAGTCTTGCAGGCTAGTCTTGCCGCGCGCGCCTTATGTAAGTTCTTGTTGAACTTCCTGTTTGCCTACCCAATTAGTACACCAGCCCGGCTCAAGCAGGTTTTTTTGTTTCTGGAGTGCAATGTTCAAGAGAATTAACATTTACCTCAGTGTCGTAGGTCGTCATATCGGGTTAAAGGTTCCAGGAAACACTTCTACCGATATAGCCTTCCAATGGCTCTGAGTCGCATTGCCTGATACCCCGATAGCTGTCAGTTCAATCCGAGCTTTGTCAGCTCACTCGCCGTAATCTTCCAGAGCCAGAATTCGGGCAAACTGTTATTTGCAACAACCAATCGCACTTTGCACTTTAGCGACCATTAACCGGCAATGGCTTACTCCCCTGAAAAAACACGCGGACCACCTTTGTGGGGCCCAAAGTCTTCATCGCCTCTTGCCGATGAAACTCAGCATTTCGAACGCTGGCGTAAGCGCACATGGCAGTTGCACGCTTCGGTCCTATTGAGCCATATATATGCCTTCCTGCTATTCCTCGGCCACCACTGGGCAGGCTACGTGCCGTTGCATGCAGTGCTGCTGTATGGACTCTGGATAGGCGCAGGCATGGCCTTCATCACCTGGGCCTACGCCAGCGGCTGGAGCCAGACTCAGAGTGACCCCGGCTTGTTCTTCTGGCACCAACTGGTCGCGGTTACAGGGGTACTGGGCCTGCTTGTCGCTGCTCCTCAAGTTGCGTTCCAGGCACTGGTTATGCTTCTGGTCTTCAGTACCGACGGATTTCTTGCGCCGCGGCGTACAAGTTTTTGGATGACCTGGAGTTGCACGCTTATTGCAATTGCGCTGGCCATTTATTGGGTAGGGCCACAGATGCGCATGACCACCGATACTCTCATCGGGCAGTTCCTCACTGTCGGCGTCATGCTCGGAGCGGTCGTCCGATGCAGCGTCCTGGTCACCTACTTTCGCAGCATGCAATATCGACTCAGTGCGAGTAATGAAAAACTGGCCGTCGCGCTGAAGCAGATTGAAAACTTGGTACGCAACGATGACTTGACGGGACTGGCAAACCGCCGAGGGGTCATGGATCGACTGCAGCAATGTATTCATGCAGCTCAACGCAGAGACACCCCGTTTTGCATCGCAATGCTTGACATTGACTTCTTCAAACAGGTCAATGACCGTTACGGTCACGAAGGAGGAGATCAAGTGCTTCGGGCCTTTGGACAACTTCTGTCTTCGCAGATTCGTGCAACCGATTGCGCTAGTCGTTACGGTGGAGAAGAATTTCTTCTAGTACTCTGTGACACGCAACTGGCCCAGGCAGGAGTGCTGCTCGAGAGAATTCGCGAAAGCACGGAAGCACTCCCGTGGGCTCAGCTAGTGCACAAAGATCTGCGAGTGACATGTACGCTGGGTGCGACTCAGTATCGACAGGGAGAAACCGCAGAAGCCCTCATCTCGCGCGCTGATGCTGCCATGTATCAAGGCAAGGCCGCTGGACGCAATCGCGTAGTTCTCGTCTAGTTCAAATTTTTAACTAGCCAAGGGCCTGAGCCGTCAGATCACGTCCTTATGGATGGTCATTCCCGCCCTCTACCCACTGCGATCAAGAACATTGCGCTTGTCGACACGGCCATGGACGAGGGGAACCAGGACGATCGCAGTTTCATACCGGTGGTGCCATTGCCAAAGGCAAGCTTTCGCGTCTGATTTCTTGCAAGAGCGGGTACTGAGGCAGTTGGAATGTTTATAGCCTGGCATCCATGCCGCTGGAGCTTGATCAATATCTCACTACCGATGCATGTGGCATGCTTGGCACCATTCACATTTTTTAACCGTGGAGGCACTAATGAAGATGAACATGCCATGTATCCGCCCTCAGGTGGCTGCTTTTGTGCTGGGAGTTTCAGGTCTTGCGGCGGCATCCAGTTCCTGGGCATGCACACGGCTGGTATTTCAAGGCGCCAACGGCCACGTGATCACTGCACGATCCATGGACTGGAAGAGTGACATCGTCAGCAACCTCTGGGTCCTGCCGCGAGGCATGCAGCGCACCGGCGAAACCGGCCCTAACACCGTGCGCTGGACGTCCAAGTACGGCAGCGTCATCACCTCGGGCTATGACATTTCCACCACCGACGGCGTCAACGAAGCCGGCCTGAATGCCAACCTTCTGTGGCTCGTCGAGTCGCAATATCCTGCATTTGGTGCCAACAGCAAGCCGGGTCTGTCGATCGCTGCCTGGGCCCAATATGTGCTGGACAACTTTGCGACCGTGCAGCAGGCTGTGGCTGCCCTGAGCGAAGAACCATTCACCCTGGTATCCGACACCATGCCTGGCGAAAATCGGCTGACCACCGTGCACCTCTCCATCTCCGATGCCAGCGGTGACAGCGCGATCGTGGAGTACATCGGTGGCAAGCAAGTCATTCATCATGGTCGCCAATACCAGGTCATGACAAACTCGCCGACCTTTGACCAGCAACTGGCGCTCAATACCTACTGGAAGCAGATTGGGGGCACCACCATGCTGCCCGGCACCAACCGTGCTGCAGACCGCTTCGCCCGCGCTTCGTTCTACGTCAACGCCATACCCAAGGATCAAAGCCCGAACAAGGCACTGGCCAGCGTCTTCAGCGTGATCCGCAATGCATCCGTGCCATACGGCCTTAATACCCCGGAAGAGCCCAATATCTCCTCCACCCGCTGGCGCACCGTGTTTGACCACGAGCGCAAGCTGTATTTCTTTGAGTCGGCGCTGACGCCCAACACATTCTGGGTGGATCTGAAGGCACTGGACTTCAGCAAGGAAAAAGGCAAGGTAATGAAGATCGACCTGGGACCGGACCAAAATCACACTTACTCCGGAGATGCAACCCAACAATTCAAAGTGTCGCCGCCATTCAAATTTCAAGGCATCTGAGCACTTCGCCGCGCTTGATTGGCTCCAATCCAAACCCGCACTGAGCGGGTTTTTTTCTTTCTGGAGAGCGCTGCTCCAGCCCATGCTGGCAGTCGATCCACCCTGCGTCTGTGCTGCCACTGCTCTAGCGCAAAAGGCGTATCGGGATCATTCAATTGCACCCAGCGCGCCAAAAGCCCCCAGACTGACAAGCAAGCAGGAACCCTTCAATGGGCGCGTATCCCTAGTCTCATCAGACGATTTTCCTCAGCGGCGCCACTCCAAGAATTCGGCTAATGAGTTGCTCTATCTTCAACGGCTGCATCGTCCTAGATGCACAGATTGGAGTGCATGAGCCTCAAGTCAGACCGAAGAATCTTGATTCGTCTGAATGTTCTGGGAACCTATCGTAAGGAAGTGGCATGTCGTATACGTTGACTGGTTTTGAAGGCAAAGTGGCCGTGGTCACCGGTGCTGGCCGGATGCGCAGCATCGGTCGGCCCATTGCACTGGCATTGGCGCAGGCGGGTTGTGATGTTGTCTTAACGGGCACGGGCCGCGCCCCCGAAACCTATCCGGAAGATGAGCGCGAGGCGCATTGGCGCGATATCGAATCGGTGGCAGATGAAATCCGCCAGCTCGGGCGTCGCGCCCTGCCTGTGGTTTCCGACGTCAGCAACCCAGAGTCCATCGACGCACTGCTTGCACGCACGATTGCAGAATTGGGGCGCGTGGATTTTCTGATCAACAACGCGGGGGCAACCCGCGGCGACGACCGCACCCCGGTGACGGAGCTACCCATCGATACATGGCATCGGGTGATGAATGTCAACCTGAACGGAACCTTCTATATGTCTCGCGCGTTCGCAAAACAAATAGGGACACAGGGAGAAGGCGGCGCCATCATCAATATTTCATCGCTGGCAGCGCAGCTGCTGGCACCGGACACTGGCGCCTATGCCACCACCAAGGTGGCCATCAATGGCCTGAGCACCATCATGGCGCGAGAGCTTGGCCCCAAGAAGATTCGCGTGAATGTGGTGGCTCCAGGCATTGTGGAAACAAGTCGCCTGGATGATGTGCCTCGCGGCAAAGTGTGGGACGACATGATCGCCGGCTACATCTCCCTGGGTCGAGCAGGTACCGGCGAAGATATCGCCCACTTGGTCGCATTCCTGTGCAGCGACCAAGGCGAATGGATCACCGGTCAGCACATCTACGTCGACGGCGGCCACCTGCCAACGCCACGACGCCCAACATGAATTAACTGCACTCCAACCTTGAGCCACCAAAGTGGGCTCTGCCAAGCCACTTCAACCAACAAACAGGCTCGCCATCGAGCGAGCTTTTTGCTTCCAGGAACGCCATGCGCACTGCACCATTGAGCAAACCCCATACCCTTTACAGCCGCTTCGTAACGTACAGAGCGGGCCGCCAAGCCGAATGGCTTGACGTTCAGATTCAGGAGACCAGAAAGGTCGCCGTCCGGCTCCCTCATGAGCACAGGGAGCCAGGCACAGGATCCACATCACTCTATCGAGCTTGAATATCACCGACGCGAATGACGACAGGGCCCTGGCCTTGAGCGTGCTTTGTCGCTGCCAGCCCATGAATTGCTTGCCAATGGGCTCTGTACGCCGCCAGGTTCTGCCCCGCTCCAGCAAGTTCCTTGGCTCTCGTCAGGCGCTCAAGCGCATCGCCACTGATAGCAGCCGATCGAGCCTCACCGTTGGTCCTGTACTCAAACACAACCCTGCGTGGGCTCATTTCATACGTTGCACTGGCATCCATTCGATCCATACATGCCTCACTGGATTAATCAGTGGAAGTTTACCAATAGCCATCCGCTATTTGCCTTTTACTTTCTGGAGCCCTGTGATCACCACTCAATCTGGTGGGCGCCGCAGCAGCTGCCATGCATCCATCCCTTCCAGCTTTCAAGAAGGCCAGAGACGAGCACCGCCCTGAAGCCACTGTCCACAAGTACCCCGGCCCGTCGGGCGCTTGTTTCAAGCAAGGAGTCGAAATGGAAAGCAAGGCCCTCGACCATGCCGCAAAGCATTGCAAACAACTGCGCCCCTGTTCCCCTGCCTGTAGCGCCTGCACAGGCAACTGCTCGATGCTCTTGCCTCTGCAGCAAGCGTACTAAGCGACCAATTGAAAGACTGCGATCAGCAGTCGACAGCTCCAGCCGTCGGTAGCGCGCTAGCCTTTGCATTCAAAGCGGGTTTCAACCTTGCAGGCTGCGTCTCCGCAGTGATAGTGCCGACCTTTAAGGCATGAGCCTAGTCAGTGAACGAGGGCTTCAAACGTCATGACTGCGACTCCAACAACCACGAGGCCACGACAGTTGCAAGCACAATGCTTGCAACAGCTTCCAACCAGGTACAAGAAACAGCCCGCAAAGCGGGCTTTTTTGCCTGTTTCCCAGGCTGGAATCAATGATTGCCCAGCCAGGCCACGCTGTTGAGAAAGAGTCTCACCAGTTCGGTCTGACGACGGACGCCGGTCTTGGAAAAGATGGAGCGCAAATGGGCGCGAGCGGTATTGGGTTTGATACCCAGCGCCTCAGCCGCCTCCTCCAAAGACATGCCGTTGCTCAGATGCGTGGCCACGGCTGTCTCCGCAGGAGTCAGATGGAAAAGCTGTTGTGTGAGCTTGACGGGCGGCTCTGCCTTGCCCGTCGTATCGCGCAGAAAAACCGCTACGCTGGGACGCTGCTTGCCTTCGGTCCATTCGTCGGGAGAGATGCTTTGCACCACCACCCCCCAGTTGAGTTGACCGGACTGGCGAGTGATGGACATGCCCTCGGTCATGGCGACGCTCTCCAGCTTGGGAGAAAGCAAGGCATCGCGGATCAGACGCTGCAGCCGGCGATTGTCATTGGCATAGACGGCCTCGAGCGCACCGTTGTTGACCCGTATTCCATCACCCACGTTCAAAATGGTGATGGCCGCCGGGTTGGCCTCTATCATTTTCCCCGTCTGATCGAGAATGACCACGCCCATCATCAGCTGCGCGGTGGCACGCCCGTATAGCGATATGACCTGCCGGTCACGATGCAGATTCAGTTGCATGTTCAACACCCGCTTGAGGTGCGGCACCAACATGCGCACCATGTCCAGATGTGTTGACTCGAATGCTCCCGCCGCCGCTGGCCGCGTGATGCGCCAACCATAGGAGCAGCCGTTATCGGTCATGACATCCACAGCCAGAATGTGTTCGATGCCCACCCCCTTGCACCAGTCGGTGTAGTAGCGGCAGGAATGCCATTCGGCCTCTGTCATCACATCCAACAGGGTGAGCACCTTGTCCTTGACGATACCGAGAAACGGACTCCATTGCGCATAAGGGTCGTAAGGAATGACTTCGGAGCGACCGCCCGTTGCTGAAATTACCCAGCCCACATTCTCACCATGAGGGTCCCGCACCACGAGCGAGGCGTAGTTGCCATTGGCGCTTGAGCGCAGCAGCTCCAGAAATACCTTCCAGTTCTGCGGGTCCATGGCTGACTCGTACAGCACAGTAATCAGTTGACTCAAGGCTTCGGTACTGATGACCGATGCATGCTGCAGCGAAGAAGCTGCCTCAGGCTCCACAGCATACGGAACGGGGAAGCTGGCGACGGCCTCAAGAGCATCCGAGCGATAGTTGTAGAAATCAAAAGTTGCGTAATCGCCTTTGGGCATTTGCTGTCTCAAAAAATCCGGCCCATCAAATACCGCACAGATACTCAACTCTGCGCGCGTTCTTCATTGATGCACGCACCCGGAAGTCGGCCCAAGAAATGCCTTGATTTTGCTGAGTCCTCAGAAACTGCGCATCGTCAAATCAGACGATAGGAAACCTAGCAAAAAAGCATGCCCTCAGACTATTGCAGACCTGCAATATGAATACCACTGACATCGTCGTCCGGCGAATACGGCTGAACTCTCGGCTCCTGCTCGGATGCGCTCTGCTCCAGACGCTTGCGGAATTGCTCCGCAGGCAGGGCTGGCGAGCACAGATAGCCCTGAAAGTAGTCACCTTGTAACTGCTCAATTGCCCGGCATTGTTCCTGCGTTTCCACACCTTCCGCCACAAGTTCCACGCCCAATGCCTGCCCCATGCTGATGATGGCGCCCACAATGGCCTTGTCTCCCGCATCATGCGGCAGGCCGCGCACAAAACTCTGGTCGATCTTGATCTTGGAGATCGGCAGTTTTTTCAAATAAGCCAAGCTCGAATAGCCGGTACCGAAATCGTCAATGACCAGACCCACACCCAGCTCTGCGATCTGGTGGACGCGCAAAGCCATTTCCTGCGCCTCCTGCAGCAAAATGCTCTCGGTCAGCTCCAGCTCCAGCCACTGTGCCGGCAAGCCGCTGGCGTCCAGCACATATTTGAGGCGATCCACAAAGTCCGGCTGCCTGAACTCCAGCGCGGAGACATTCACCGATACCTTGACGGGCATGTCCATAGCCAGCCAGCGCGCAGCCTCCTGTACTGATTGCTCCAGCACCCAGGCATCCAGAGCAACCACATAGCCGGACTCCTCCGCCAAGGGAATGAAGGCTGCAGGAGAGATCACCCCCAGTTCGGGGTCCGTCCATCGAAGCAACGCCTCTGCCGCCACGATTCGACCCGAACGGATATGTACCTGTGGCTGAAAGTGCACGGCCATATGCCCTTTGTCCAGCGCCTGGCGCATGGCATGCTCCAGCTTCATGCGCGAGAGCAGACCCGCACTCATTTGCGGCTGATAGAAGCTGAAATTGCCGCGTCCGCGCTCCTTGACGCGATACATGGCGATATCGGCCTGACGAATCAGCTCGTCCAGCGTCAAACCATCTGCCGGAAATTGCGCAGCCCCAATGCTGCACTGAACGGAAAAGCCCAGACCGTCAAGCATGAAGGGCTGGCGCATTTCGTCCAGAATACGGGCGGCCACGGCCGAAGCCCCTTCCCCCGTGCAATCATGCAGATAGAGAACAAATTCGTCCCCGCCCTGACGGCACAACACATCGGCAGGGCGCAGCAGTCCGCTCAGCCGCTGAGCAACCAGCTTGAGCACCCGGTCGCCGAAGTCATGGCCCAGTGAATCGTTGATGATCTTGAAACGGTCCAGATCCAGAAACAGAATGCTGAACGGCTGCTGTGTGAAGCGCGCAGCAGTGATGGCCGCTTGCACGTGACGACTCAAACTCAGGCGATTGGGAAGCCCTGTCAACGCATCACTGTAAGCCAGCTGCTCAATCTGCTTTTGCGCACTGCGCTGCATGGTCATGTCGCGCATAAAGCCAATGCTTTGTACCAGACGCCCGTAGCCGTCACGCAATGCCACCCAGGACAGCCAGACCGCGCAGCGCTGACCTTCACTTTGCTTGAGCCAAAGATTGCCCTCCCAGAAGCTGCCCACATCCCAGCGCGCAGCGGCCAGCTCCATCAGGTCGGACACAGCCCCCCCTTCAGACTCGAACAAAGTCCAGGCGGCGAGCCCCAGCACCGCCTTGCCATGCAGCAACTGCCCGCCAGCCGGGTTGACCTGAACGATGACACCATTTGCATCTGCAATGAAGATGCCATCCAGGCTGGACTCGAACACTCTTGCAGCCAGACGCAGTTCGGTCGCCGAGCTGGACTCCACCGTAATGTCCCGATAGGAGTAGATACGTCCTATTGCCACACCGCGACTGAGCTGGGGCACGGAGCGGCGCTCCAGAACCCTGCCGCTAAGCAGTTGCAGCACCTCCGAGGTTTCAGGAGCCGACAGGTCCTGCGCATCCTGCAAAAGAGTGAACTGACTCTCGCTGCTGATGGTCTGTGCTTCCAGGTGGGTAAAGATGGCCGCATCATCTCGCTGCACGAGCAGTGGTTCAGGTAGTTGCCACAGCTCCGCGAAACGGTGGTTGAATGCACGAATACCGCCGCGTAGATCACAGACCAGCATGCCATCTGCAGCGGACTCAAGCGTCGCCCGCAACTCTGCAAGCAGCATGTCCAGTTCGCTCTCGTGCCGCAACTGCTCGCTGCGATCGAGCATGGTGAGCATCAACCAGCGCGGGTTCAGGGCGATGGGGCCCACCCCCATCTCCACAGCCGTCAATGAACCATTGGCTGTACAAATTTCTGTGAGAAATTTCGCCCCGCCCACCCAGTTTGAGGCATCCTGCCAGAACGCTTTTTGCACCAGTGAGGCACACAGCACATCGACATACTGCTCCTGCGCCTGCTCGGGCGTGTAGCCTGTGAGCTGCATACTAGCTGCATTGGCATGCACGACACGCAATGTCTGCGCATCCAGCAGCCAGACCGCCTCCTGCAAGCCATCGAGCATGGAGGCAAGCAGAGGGTCGATCAGAAAACTCTGCTGCAAAGTCACGCGAGGTCTTTCTCGGCAGCAGGTGCTGCAGAACTGTCAAAAAAGTAGCAAAGACGCCTCTGCGGCTGTAAAGCTTCTAACGCATTTCGAGAAAGCTGATTTCGCGTCAAACCTCGGCGAATACCCAAACCCACATATTCAAGCAAATCCACGAACCGCAGCTTCTGCGGCGCCTGCATGTCATAGGTCAGTACCTGCGGCTTGAGCGACTGGCTGGTGTTGACGGACACCACCACGCCCATCCGCCCATCGCTTAGCTCCACCAAAGAGCCCGGCGGATAGACCCCCAAGGTCTGCACGAATGCCTTGAGCACATCGGGCGCATATCGCTGGCGATACTGACCATACAGTGCAGCCATGGCTTCATGAGGCGTCATTTCGTTGCCTTGCAGTGGCAGATTGCACAAGCGCTCAAAATTATTGACCAGCGCCAGGATCTGTCCGGCAATGTCCATATCTGTGGCCAGCAAGCCCAGTGGAAAGCCTGACCCATCGGCCCATTCATGATGCTGGGCGATGGCCGTCGTGACGGAAGGAGGATAGCCCATGGACAGAGCCAATGCCACCGACTCTCCGACATGACGTGCATACAGGGTCTCTCGCACAGGCGTGCGGCCCGTGCCTTGATTCAGTGCATTGGCCGATGCGGAAATCTCCAGCCCCGGCTTGCCGATGTCATGCAACAGGGCCGCCGCGCCCAGATCCTGCAATACGTCATTGCACAGGCCCAGCGTCTTGCCCAACAGCAGGCTCAGTACGGAGACATTGACACCATGAACGCCAAAGGTGGCCCCCCCCGTATCCGCAAGCAGATGCAAAGTCAGATCACGAGCCTGCGCCAGTTTGACGACTTGCTGCGCAACCAGCATATCCGTCGTTGTCCGCGCCTTCTCGGGGTTGACTGGCAACAAGGCCTGCACGTCATCAAATACGGAAACCGCGCCCAGAAACCTGGATTGCACGCCCAAGATACTGTTACGCCATGCATGCGCATCATTCTCGGGGGGGACAGGAGCGAGTTGAGGGTCTGCAGCCACAGACGCTGCCGCCTCTTCCTGATCGCTTCTCGATAGATCAACCTGAACTGCCTTGAGCTTCAGGGTCCTGAGTGTCTGCAACTGCTCGTCATTGACAATCTTGAAGCTGCTGACGGGAAACGGATGGCGCAACCAGCCAGTCTCCAGATGGACATACATGCCGATACGCAGTTGTCCGATATCAATAGCAACGAAACGATTCACTTTGAGCGCTACACACAAGATAAGACATTATTCCGCAGTTCCATGACTGCTCAACCATGACTAGGGTCTGTTGGGATGCAAACAGCGTCAACAATCCCCTCTTGTGTGACTTATCGGCACCAAAGGCCGGGTTTGTAGACCAGATCCATCCACAAAGCCCAACTCGCAACACCAATCAGCATCAGACCAGCGACTCTGGTGCCCCACCTGGCCCGCAATGCATTGACATGCGACTGTCCTAGTTGCCACAGCCAGGGTCCCGCCAGCAGCCACAGTGCACCACCAACGGCAAAGGCTGCCATGGACAAAGCACCTTGCCAAGCGCCGCCACTCAAGGCCGCCACCAACACCGCCGAATACAGCAAACCACAAGGCATCAGTGCCCAGGCAAAGCCTGCTGCCAGACTGCCGCCTGGCGCGGTGACCCAGGGCTGAACCCTGGCCCAGACGGAACGCCCCGCCCGCTCCAGCCAGGCTGGCTGCCGCGCCTGCACCACCATGGCCAGCCCCCAGGCCATCACCGCTACATGCATCAGCGTCCAAAGTCTCTGCAATGCCGTTGTCTGACTGGTCACCCAGGCCAGACTTTCCATGGCCACGGCCGCGACCCCTCCCAGCAGGGCATAGGCAGCGATGCGACCTAGATGAAACAGGCTGGTGCGCAGCCATTGGCGTTTTTGCAGGCCGTGCACGACAACAGGCTGTCCGCCACCGACAGGCTTCGCTGCTGTGACCACACTGCAGGGAGCAGCGCACATTACAAGACAATGGGGCCCACCCACGAGCCCCATGATCAAAGCGGTCCAGACCAGCGAAAACAGCATGCGCTAGATGATGCGCGAAAAGCGCGCGCGGTTTCGGTCGGCCTGCAAATATCGATCAAACAGCATGGCTACTCCGCGCACAAAAAACCAGCCCAGGCCCGTGACCTTGAAGCCCTCGTCGGATAGCTGAACCAGGCCATTGCGCTGCATTTCCGCCAGTGCAGCGAGCTCCGAAGCAAAGTACTCGCGGAAATTGATCAGCCAAGCCTGGTCCATCGGCTCATACAGGACGGAGCCCTGACACATGATGGACATGATGACGGCTCTGCGCACCAGATCGTCACGCGAAAGCGCCAGTCCACGCTGCACGGGCAGTATGCCGCCATCGACGGCATCGTAATACTCTTCAAGAGTCTTGACGTTCTGACTGTAGGTCGCGCCCACCTTGCCGATAGCCGATACACCCAGTGCAATCAGATCGCAATCAGGCTGGGTGCTATAGCCCTGAAAGTTTCGATGCAAGCGCCCCTGGCGCTTGGCAATGGCCAGAGAGTCGTCAGGCAGTGCAAAGTGGTCCATGCCCACATAGACATAGCCGCCATTCATGAACGCATCGATGGCGCCGGAGAGCATGTTCAGCTTGTCCTGTCCCATGGGCAGGTCCGCTGATTCGATACGCCTTTGCGGCTTGAAGCGCTCGGGCAAATGCGCATAGGCATACAGTGCAATGCGATCGGGGCGAAGCTCATTGACCTGTGCCAGCGTGCGCGCAAAAGACTCGGGCGTCTGCCTGGGCAGCCCGTAGATCAGGTCCACATTGATGGAGACAAATCCCAGACGGCGCGCCTCGACCACCAACGCAAAGACTTGCTCGGCGGGCTGCTCGCGGTGCACCGCTTTCTGTACCGCGGGGTCAAAGTCCTGCACACCAAAGCTCAGACGATTGAACCCCATGTCCTTGAGAGCTCTGAGCCGCTCGTTGCTGACGGTGCGCGGATCGACCTCGATGGAGTACTCGCCCGCAGGATCCAGCTTGAAATGCTCACGCATCAAGACCATCAGCTGCTGCAACTCTGCATCGCTGAAGAAGGTCGGTGTACCTCCGCCCAGATGCAGCTGGCTTACGAGCTGGCCTTTGCCGCAGTGCTCGGTATGCATGGCCAGCTCGCGGCCCAAGTAGTCCAGATACTCGGCAGCCTTTTCATGATGCTTGGTCACGATCTTGTTGCAGGCGCAGTAATAGCAAAGCGACTCACAGAACGGCACATGCACATAAACGGACAGCGGCAAAGCGCGCGAGCCAGAATGCGTCTTGCGCTGCTTGAGTGCCAGTATGTAGTCGTCTGCACCAAAAGCCTCAACAAAACGGTCGGCTGTTGGGAACGATGTGTAGCGTGGGCCGGGGATATCAAAGCGGCTCAGCAACTCAGGCGTGACTGCGGTCATAACTGGGAGTTAGGGTGCGCCCACACTCTGCATGGAGCATATTTCAATGGAAATCAGATCCTGAAAATCATGCCCCAAATAGGCAAAAGCGCATGTTTTGGAACGAATACTGGCAATGTGCCCCAAGGCAATCATCCTGTCCTTGATGAAAATCAAGAGACCTCAAGGCAAGTGCTGCGACAATTTGATCCATCTCATCTTCAACCACGAGGTCAATGACCAGCGCGACTCTCCACTGTGTGTCTGTCTGCGCGGTAGCAAAAGCCCATGAATCTTCAGACCATCAAAGCATCCTGCTCCAACTGCAATCTGCGTGAACTGTGCATGCCCATGGGCCTGGACGATGAACAAATGGAGCGCATTGAAGAGGTTGTGGCCACGCGCCGCAAGATCAAGCGCGGTGGGCTGCTGTTTCGCAATGGCGAAGAGTTCACCTCTCTGTATGCCATTCGAACCGGCTTCTTCAAGACCAGCGTGGCGACCGAAGACGGTCGCGATCAGGTCACAGGCTTTCAGATGGCGGGCGAAATCATTGGTCTGGACGGTATCGTCAACGACCACCACACTTGTGATGCCGTGGCCCTGGAAGACGCCGAGGTCTGTGTCATGCCGTTTGACAAACTGGAGCAGCTCTCGCGCGAGGTCACGGCGCTGCAGAACCATGTGCACAAGGTCATGAGCCGCGAAATCGTGCGCGAGCATGGCGTGATGCTGCTGCTGGGCAGCATGCGTGCCGAAGAGCGCCTGGCGGCTTTTGTGTTGAACCTGGTCCAGCGTCTGTCGGCACGCGGCTTTTCCAAGTCGGAGCTGGTGCTGCGCATGACGCGCGAAGAAATCGGCAGTTACCTGGGCCTCAAGCTCGAGACCGTGAGCCGCACTTTCTCCAAATTTGCAGAGGAAGGCATTGTGGAAGTCAGGCAGCGCCACCTGCGCATTCTGGATACCGAGGCGCTCAAACGCATCGTCAACAGCCAGCAATGCCAGAGCTGAGCCGAGTCAGCAGACGCTCTCAAGACAAAGCCCGCGGACAGCGGGCTTTTTTATCTGGGCGAATTACTCGGGCAGAGGCTCGGAAACGATGCCTCCATTGAGATCGCTGACGGAGCGCCCCAGCATCACCGTCATCGCTCCTCCTATCAGGGTCACGACCCAGAAGGCAAAAAAGGCGACCGTATAGATGGCCTGGCGCGACCAGCCCAGGGGGGAACCAAGCCAGTGCAGATCCAGCGGGTCCACAAAGGCAAAAACCACCATCTCCATGATTGCCGCCGCCAGAAAGGCCGGCCAGACAATCCACATCCAGCGTCGAGCATCCATCCTGATTCTCCTTGGGCTGTGGGCTTGACCATATTTTGCACAAAGGTGATGACCGCTCACGCAGGACTGCGGGCATGCACCATGGCGGGAAACCCTGAATCACTCTCTTTTCAGTAGCACCTTGCGCCATCCGGATAATGAAAAACCATTTACTTCTGCATCAACGTTAGACGGAGCATGCGCAACATGCTCTGATTTTGATATTGGCAACAAAAAAGGCCGCAAAAGCGACCTTGGCGGAGCAAGCACCGGAGCGCTCAGCGATCCAGAGGATGGTCCTTGACTGGAGTGGCCGCATGATTGCGGCCGGTGACTGCAGGGGCCATGCTTTTTTCACTTTCGCTCAGGCGTTGGTTGATTTCAATGCCATGGCGGTAGTAGTCAGGGTCAATCACGGGATCGGGCCTGCTCAGTGCGATGTATGCGGTGACAAAGCCGGCAATCACCACGATCACCGGGCCGGCGATGATGAGCCAGACATGGGCAAACTTCCACCAGGACTTGCCGTCCTCGGGGTGGGTGATCCTGGCCGTTTGCGAGACCTTGGCTTGTGCTGCCGACATGATGAAACCTCTTTACAAAATTCTGGCCACCCAGGCACATAGGGCAAGGTGGCATGGATTGTTGCCGATTGGCTGTGTCCTTGTCCGGCCTCCGTGATGGCTCACGAAGACCGGCAATACATGGCATTAACGCGGCACCAGGAACACCGTCTTCTCGGAAATACGCCCTGCTCCGGCAGTCACTGCATCCACATTGAAGTGTACGGGGTGCGAGCCGGGAGCTGCTGAGCCATACGGAATTTGCAGCCGCACGGCAATGCCGCGCGTCTCGGCAGGGCCAACGGTCACTTCCTGCTCGGATGCAACTTCCAGATTCTCCAGGCCCACGGCGCTGATACGGTAGCGCTGCTCGGACTCCGTGGCGTTCATGATCTGCAGACGGTAGACGTTCTCCAGCTTGCCGCCCGCTACGATGCGCGAAAGCGCAGCACGGTCTCGAATCACGTCGACCTTGAGCGGCTCGCGCAGCACCAGACTGGCGATCATGGCGGCGCTGAGGGCCACCAGCACGGCCGCGTAGATCAACACACGGGGGCGGAAAATACGGCGGATCACCTGTACCTGCTTCCAGGCCTTGGACACGGCATTCTGAGTGGTCAGCCGGATCAGGCCGCGCGGATACTCCATCTTGTCCATCACGGAGTTGCAGGCATCGATGCACAGACCGCAGCCAATGCACTCGTACTGCAGCCCCTTGCGGATATCGATGCCCACGGGGCAGACCTGAACGCAAAGCTTGCAATCTATGCAGTCCCCCAGGCCCTGTGCCTTGTAGTCAACGTCTTTCTTGCGCGGGCCACGAGCTTCACCACGTTCAGCGTCATAGCTGACGATCATGGTGTCCTTGTCGAACATGGCACTCTGAAAGCGTGCATAGGGACACATGTACTTGCAGACCTGCTCGCGCATGTAGCCGGCGTTGCCGTAGGTGGCAAACCCGTAGAACGCCACCCAGAAAATCTGCCAGTTGCCCTGGAAGGCCATCAACTGCACACCCAGCTCACGGATGGGCACGAAGTAGCCGACAAAGGTGAAGCCTGTCCAAAGAGACAGAACGATCCAGAGAAACTGCTTGAAGGACTTTTTCCAGATCTTCTCCAACGTCCAGCCGTTCTTGTCGATACGCATGCGGGCACTGCGATCGCCTTCGACCTTGCTTTCGATCCACATGAAGATCTCGGTGTAGACCGTCTGCGGACAGGAGAAGCCACACCACAGGCGCCCGGCCACGGCGGTAAACAGAAACAGCCCCAGCGCGCTGATGATCAGCAGCCCCGTCAGATAGATGAAGTCCTGCGGATACAGCACCAGTCCGAACAGATAGAAGCGCCGGGCTTCCAAATCGAACAGCACCATCTGGCGCTCGCCCCACTGCAGCCAGGGCAGGCCGTAGAAGACGAGCTGGGTCAGAAACACCATGGCCCAGCGCCACCGTGAGAACACGCCACTAATAGAGCGTGAGTACACTTTTTGCTCGGAAGCGAACATAGGCACCAACTCAGGCCCGCCCTCATGAGGCTCAGGCGTGATCGGTATGACTTTTCGGGGCTTCCCCTGATCGCACGGCATCGCAGTTCCTTAATGTTTTTGTAATTACTGAAAATTGAAATGCGAAAAAGGCGGTGCCAGGGCACCGCCTCTTAACAACGCATTACTTCTGGTTTTGCGTATTCGAAAGACTCCAGACATAGGAGGCCAACACGGCAATTTGAGCCTCCGTCAACTTCTCTTTCTGGGCAGGCATTTCATTGTGCTTGCCGTTGTTGACGATGTTGACGATTGCCGCCTCACCCCAGCCATGCAGCCAGATGTCATCGGTCAGGTTAGGCGCTCCCAGCGCAGGGTTGCCCTTGCCGTCCATGCCGTGACAAGCCGCACAGGCCACGAACTTGGACTTGCCTTGCGAAGCCTTGACGGCATCGTGAGGGCTGCCCGACAGGCTCAGCACATAGTGCGCCACATTGCGCACATCTTCCGCCGAGCCCACGGCTGCCGCCATGGGCGGCATGATGCCGATACGGCCGTTGGTGATGGTCTCCCTGATCTTCTCGGGAGATCCACCATGCAACCAGTCGCCGTCCGCCAGATTCGGGAAGGACTTGCTGCCGCGAGCGTCAGAGCCATGGCATTGCGCACAGTTGTTCATGAACAGACGCTCGCCAATGGCCATGGCCTGAGGGTCCTTGGCCATTTCTTCGGTAGGCATGCTGGTGAACTTGGCGTACAGAGGCTCCAGGTCTGCCTTGGCCTTGGCCATTTCCTTGTCGTAGGCGCCGGTCTGGCTCCAGTCCAGCTTGCCGCCGAAGCCGCCCAGACCTGGGTAGACCACAAGATAGCCCAAGCTGAAAACCACGGTGATCACGAACAGACCCATCCACCACTTGGGCATGGGGTTGTTGAGTTCACGCAGGTCTTCGTCCCAGACATGGCCTGTGGTGTTGTCGCTCGAGGGAACGACCTTCTTGCTGGCCACCAGAATCAGCAGCAGCAAGCAGCCAAAGATGCCAATCAGCGTAATCGCCGCGACATACACTGACCAGAAATTGTTAATGAAATCGCTCATGGGATGTTCTCGTTGTGGTGATCAGACTCAGTCTTCCAGGAATGGAACCTGAGCTGCCTCGTCAAAACGGGCCTGGTTGCGGCGGGCATACGCCCACCACCAGATGCCCACGAAACACGCCAGCGATGCCAGCGTGGCCACGATACGCATGATGGTGATATCCATTTCCAGCCCTTTCTCTCTTACTTGACGGCGCGACCAAGGACCTGCAGATAGGCAATCACTGCCTCCATCTCTGTCTTGTCCTTGACCTCGGCCTGAGCACCGGCGATTTCCGCATCGGTGTACGGCACGCCCACCTTGCGCAGCGCGCTCATGCGCGTTGCCACGGCCGTGTCATCCACCTTGTTGGCTTCCAGCCAGGAGTAAGCAGGCATATTGGACTCGGGCACTACGTCACGCGGGTTGTTCAGGTGGATGCGATGCCATTCGTCGCTGTACTTGCCGCCCACGCGATGCAGGTCGGGGCCGGTACGCTTGGAGCCCCACTGGAAGGGGTGGTCGTACACGAACTCGCCAGCCACCGAGTAGTGGCCATAGCGCATGGTCTCGGCGCGGAAGGGACGGATCATCTGCGAGTGACAGTTGTAGCAACCCTCGCGCAGATAGACGTCGCGCCCCATCAGCTGCAACGGGGTGTAGGGCTTGAGACCCGCCACTGCTTCGGTCGTGGACTTCTGGAAGAACAGCGGCACGATTTCCACCAGGCCACCAATGGTCAGCACGAACAGCGTTAGCGCGATCAGCAAAAAGTTGCTGGTCTCGATCTTCTCGTGCGAAAAGCTCTTGGGAGCTGCGTTATTTTGATCAGACATTGCTTTTGCTCCTCAATGCTCAAGCGTGAGCCACCACGGCAGGCACTGCCACCTTGACGGAACGGCCGGCCATTGCGGTCTTCCATGTGTTCCATGCCATCACCAGCATGCCGCCCAGATACAGCAGACCGCCAGTCACGCGAATCACATAGAAGGGATAGGTCGCCTTCACGCTTTCCACGAAGGTGTAGGTCAGCGTGCCGTCGGGGTTGACAGCGCGCCACATCAGGCCCTGCATCACACCGGCAATCCACATTGCGGCGATGTACAGCACGATGCCGATGGTCGCCATCCAGAAGTGCAGCTCGATCGCGGCCAGCGAGTGCATCTTCTCGCGGCCGAACAGACGGGGGATCAGGTAGTACAGAGAGCCCATGGTGATCAGACCCACCCAGCCCAGAGCGCCGGAGTGCACGTGGCCCACGGTCCAGTCGGTGTAGTGGCTCAGCGCGTTCACGGTCTTGATGGCCATCATCGGGCCTTCGAAGGTGGACATGCCGTAGAACGACAGGGACACGATCAGGAAACGCAAGATAGGGTCGTCGCGCAGCTTGTGCCAGGCACCCGACAGCGTCATGATGCCGTTGATCATGCCGCCCCAGCTGGGAGCCAGCAGGATCAGCGAGAACACCATGCCCACGGACTGGGCCCAGTCAGGCAAAGCGGTGTAGTGCAGGTGGTGAGGACCCGCCCACATGTACGTGAAGATCAGCGCCCAGAAGTGCACGATCGACAGGCGATACGAGTACACGGGACGACCCGCCTGCTTGGGGATGAAGTAATACATCATGCCCAGGAAGCCGGCGGTCAGGAAGAAGCCCACGGCGTTGTGCCCGTACCACCACTGAACCATTGCATCCTGCACGCCAGCGTAAGCCGAATAGCTCTTCATCCAGCCCGCAGGGACGGAAATATTGTTGACGATATGCAGCAGGGCCACGGCCAGGATAAAGGCGCCGAAGAACCAGTTGGCCACATAGATGTGCTTGACCTTGCGGATGCCGATAGTGCCGAAGAACACAATGGCGTAGGACACCCATGTCACGGCGATCAGCAAGTCAAGGGGCCATTCCAGCTCGGCGTATTCCTTGCCCTGGGTGTAACCCAGAGGCAGGCTGATGGCTGCGCCGACGATAACCAGTTGCCAGGCCCAGAAGGTCAGGCTGGCCAGCTTGGGCATGAACAGCTTGGTCTGGCAGGTGCGTTGCACCACGTAGTAGCTGGTCGCGAACAGCGCCGAGCCACCAAAAGCGAAGATCACGGCATTGGTATGCAGCGGACGCAGACGTCCGTAGCTCAGCCAGGGAATGCCGAAGTTGAGTTCCGGCCAGGCCAGCTGGGACGCGATAAACACGCCCACCGCCATACCTACCACCCCCCATACCACGGCCATGATAGAGAACTGTCTTACGACGGTGTCGTCGTAATAGACAGCATTGTTATTTGTTGCTTCCATCGGGCACCTCTTAGATATCTTGCAAAGTGTTCATCGGTTTCTGGTCGGGCTCGTTGAGCCACATCAATCGTCGCGAAGAATGCGCTCGCCTTCTTGTTCCACGCTCTCGAACTGGCCCCGGTACACGGCCCACCACAGGGCAGCCACAATGGCCATGACCAGAACAACCGACAGCGGAATCAATACATACAAAATGTCCATCAATGGCCTCCTTGAGTCAGTGGCATGACGGTGCCCCGCGGCGCAAGGTGCGCGGGGGCGGACGCGTTGCTATCTGCAGCCTGCAGCGGCAACGCACGTGCAAGACGGGCTGCGTTGGCGACGACCAGCAAGGAGCTCAGCGCCATGCCGAGCCCTGCCAGCCAGGCAGGCATCCAGCCCACAAGGGCCAGAGGAATAGAGATCGCGTTATAGGCTGCTGCCCAGCCCAGGTTCTGGCGCACCACGGACAGGGTCCGGCGGGCCAGCAACAGGCTTTGCAACACTAACTCCAGGCTGTCTCCCAGTACCACGAAGTCTGCTCGCGATTGTGCCAGCGGCACTGCTTTACCAAAAGCAAAAGAGACATGCGCTCCGGCTAAAACTGGGCCGTCATTCAGGCCGTCGCCGACCATGGCAACCTTATGCCCTGCAGCCTGTGCCGCCTGCATGGCTGCCAGCTTGTCCTGCGGTTTGCAATCACCCTGCGCCCGCTCTATGCCCAGTCTGGCGGCGACCGTGCGCACTGCCGCAGAACGGTCTCCTGAGAGCAGTTGCACCGCCACACCTTGCTGCCTGAGGTCGGCAATGACCTGGGCCGCTTCGGGACGCACGTCCTCGCTCAGATGGAACTGCGCCAGGGGCAGCCAGCCACTTTGCAATTGCTCGGCCAGCATCACGCTCTGCCCTGGCTCATGCGGTGCCAACTCGGGCACGCCGCAATGCGCGGCCGAGCCCAGACGAAGATGACGGCGCAAAGCGGTATTGCTGCGCGCCTGCACCCAGACATCAAGGCCGCTGCCGGCAACTTCCTGAACGGAGTCCAGCAGCCACGCGCTGGCAGGCAGTTCGGCCACCTCGGCCGCATGCGCCAGGGCCTTGGAAGCGGGATGCATGGACTGACGCGCCAGCAAGGCGGCCAGCGCCAGCAGGTCATCAGTGTTTTGACCTTCAGCAGGTGTCAGCGCGCGCAGCACCAGGCCGTCGCGCGTCAGCGTCCCGGTCTTGTCGAACACCAGCGTATCCACAGCAGCCAGCGCCTCCAGCCCCTGCAGATTGCGCACCAGCACGCCGCTGCGCGCCAGGGTGCCGGCCGCCGTCAGCATGGCCACGGGCGTTGCCAGAGAAAGCGCACAGGGGCAGGTGACGATGAGCACGGCCACGGCCACCATCATGGCTTTGCCCGGATCGGCAGGCCACCACCAGATGGCCGCAGCTAGCGCCGCCAGCAGCACCACGACAAGGAAAGGACGGGCCACCCTGTCGGCCAGCTGGGCCAGTGTTGGCTTTTGCAGCGAAGCGCTTTCCATCAGATTCACGATCTGCGCAAAGCGGGTGCCCTCACCCACGCTGTCCACTCTCACATCGACAACACTGTCCAGGTTGTAGCTGCCGGCGGTGACTGCATCGCCCTGCGCACGCAAAACAGGCGTGGATTCGCCGGTCAGAAGTGCCTCATCGGCATGGGTGGTACCGCGCAGAATCCGGCCGTCTGCGGGAAAAGCCTCGCCCGTGAGCACGCGCACCACATCGCCCACGCGCAACCGACGTGTGGCCACGCGCTCGAACTCGCCTGTGTCAGGCTGCTGACGCAGCACCGAATCCGGCAGCCGGTTCATCACGGCTTCCAATGCACCGGCCGTACGGTCGCGCAGGCGCAGCTCCAGCCAGCGCCCTGTGAGCAGGAAGAAGACAAACATGGTCAGCGAGTCGAAAAAGACTTCCTGACCGAAGGGACCGGAGGGATCAAAAGTGCCCAGCGTGCTGATGACAAAGGCGATGAACATGCCCAGGGCCACAGGCAGGTCCATGCTCACGCGGCGCTGGGTGATGTCCTTGAGCGCGCTCTTGAAGAACGGGCCGCAGCAAAACAGCACCACGGGCAGAGAAATCACCCAGGATGCCCAGCGCAGCAAGGTCTCCATCTCCAGCGACAGATCACCGGGGCGCGCCGTGTAGGCAGGCCATGCGTACATCATCACCTGCATCATGCACAGGCCGGCCACCAGCCAGCGCCACAGGGCGCGGCGCGTCTCGGCCTGACGCAGCTCACGCGCAAACGCGTCGCGCGCAGGCAAGGCCCGGTAGCCGGCACGTGATATGGCCTCCATCCATTGCGATGGAAGCACCTGGGCGGGACGCCACTCGACACGGGCTCGGCGCGTTGCGGCACTGACTTCGGCGGCCTGCACTCCAGGGACGGCCCGAAGCGCCTCCTCGATGGTCAGCGCGCACGCAGCACAGTGCATGCCCTCCAGAACCACGAAGGAATCCCACACCGGGGACTCGGTTGCGCTCTCGGAGATTGGGGCCTTGGGGCTCTGGCCGGCGGGGCGACCAAACGAGCTCCATTCTTGCGGATCGTCCAGCAGATGACTGTGCATCTGGGACACGTTCAGGAAACCGGTGTCAGCAACAGCAGGCTCTGCCGCGGAAGGCTGGACAGTAGTGTGTTGGGACATGTTTCAAGCGTAACTACGCCAGATGATACCCACCTTGACATTAATCAACCGTTAACTGCCCAATCGACATATGCTTGTATTCACAACGCCTGCAACCTAAGGAGAAAGCTATGTACAACCGCATTTTGATTGCTACCGACGGCACCGAACTCTCGGACAAGGCTGTGCATGCAGGCCTGGATCTGGCCGCTTTGTGCGGCGCCAGCGTGATTGCACTCAAGGTTGTCTCGCACTATCCGCGCAGCTACCTGGAAGGCACCGACTTGCTGGACATCAAGGAAGCCAAGCGCATTGAAGAGCAATGGACCACTCAGGCCCAGACCCTGCTGAACGGCGTCAAAGCCTTTGGCCATGAGCGCAAGGTCAATGTCACCACCGAAATCACCCACTCCGACCTGGTGGCCGAGTCGATTGTGGAGATGGCCAAAAAGCATGACTGCGACCTGATCGTCATGGCTTCGCACGGTCGCAAGGGTCTGCAGCGCCTGCTGCTGGGCAGCGAAACCCAGCATGTGCTGACGCACTCACACGTGCCGGTGCTGGTGCTGCGCTGATTGACTCCCCCTGAGCCGCTTCGCGGCTTCCACGGAAGGGGATGGCATCTGCACGGGGGGACGACCCTGGCCGAGCGCCCCTTGCGGGGCTCGCCCTGATATCCAGTGCGCATGCCGCTCGGAGGCCGCCGTTTGCCACTCACAAATTAAAAGCAGCTTGCGTACAAGCTGCTTTATTTTCAGACAGATTCGATACTGAATTCGGCTACCAGACTGCGTAAACAGCTCACTTTTCAGGAGTCAAGTCAAAAGACAAGCGCCTGAAACGCAGCCAATAGTGCAGCCAAAAACCAACGCCTGGCGTCCGACTGGAGACGCTCGGCAGCAGGTTCAGGAGAACTCCTGCTGATACTGATCGCGCAGCAGCTTCTTCTGGACCTTGCCCATGGTGTTGCGCGGCAGGCTGTCCACCACATAGCAGCGCTTGGGCACCTTGAAGTTGGCCAGCCGGGCCTTGAGCAACTCCAGAATCTTCAGCCCATCCAGCTGCGCGCCCTTGCGCGGCACGATGACGGCAACGCCGACCTCGCCAAAGTCCGGGTGCGGCACGCCCACCAGGGCGCTTTCGTCCACGCCAGGCAAATCGTTGATGAAGCCCTCCACTTCGGCCGGATAGACGTTGTAGCCGCCCGAGATGATCAAGTCCTTGCTGCGCCCCACGATGCTGAAGTAGCCGCGCGCATCCTGCATGCCCACATCGCCGGTCTTGAACCAGCCGTCGGCCGTGAACTCCTCGGCCGTCTTCTCGGGCATGCGCCAGTAGCCCTTGAAGACATTGGGCCCCTGGACCTCGATATTGCCGATCTCACCTGCGGGCAGGGGTTTGCCGTCGTCGCCATGAATGCGCACGCCCACGCCCGGCAGCGGAAAGCCCACTGTGGCGCCGCGACGCTCGGCCTCGTTGCCGTAGCGCGCATCGGCCTGATAGGGGTTGGAGGTCAGCATGATGGTCTCGCTCATGCCGTAGCGCTCGAGGATGGTGTGGCCGGTACGCGTCTTCCAGGCGCGGAAGGTCTCGATCAGCATGGGGGCCGAGCCCGAGATGAAGAGCCGCATGTGCGCGGCCATGTCGCGGTCCAGCCTGGCATCGGCCAGCATGCGCACATAAAGGGTCGGCACGCCCATGAAGACGGTCGCGTCCTTGAAGCGCGCCATGACGGCCTCGGGCTCGAAGCGGGCAAACCAGATCATGGGACTGCCGTTGAGCAGCGCCCCGTGAATGGCCACAAACAGGCCATGCACATGGAAGATGGGCAGCGCGTGCATCAGCACATCGCCGTCCTTCCAGCCCCAGTAGACCTTGAGCATCGCCGCATTGCTCAGCAGATTGCCGTGACTGAGCATGGCACCCTTGCTGCGCCCCGTGGTGCCGCTGGTGTAGAGAATCGCCGCCAGATCGTCGGTGCGGCGCGCAACGACCTGGTGCTCGTCGCTGTGGTGGACCGCGCGCTCCAGCAAGCTGCCCGTGCGATCGGTGCCCAGGGTGTAGACATGGCCCACGCCGTGGTTGAATGCAATCTTGGACACCCAGCCGAAACAGCCGGGTGCGCAGACCACCACGGCCGGCTCGGCATTGGTGATGAAGTACTCCATCTCTGCGCTCTGGTAGGCCGTGTTCAGCGGCAGGAACACATGGCCGCTGCGCAGCGTGGCCAGGTACAGCATCATGGCTTCGACCGATTTTTCCACCTGCACCGCAATGCGGCTGCCCTCGGGCAGATCCAGAGAGGCCAGCAGATTGGCCATGCGTGCACTGCCCTGCTCCAGATCGGCCCAGGTGTAGTAGAGGCTGGAGCCATCGGGCTCGATGGCCTCCACGGCATTTTTCGTCAGATCCGCAGGAAACGCAGCGCGCAGCGCGCTGAAAAGATTGGCTTGAGGCATATCGGTCATCGTGATGCTGTCGAACTCGGCAACGGTGAAAGCAAAAGGTCCATGGGCATCATAGGCCCGGCCCCGGCCTGACTGATGGCAGCAGGCACTGAAAAAACGCACTTCTTCAAATGGGGCGCCCGCAAAGGCCGCCCCGTAAAGCAGCCAGCAGGCTCAGGAGTCAATCTTCACATTCGCCGCCTTGACCACATGGGCCCAGCGCTGGATCTCGCTTTGCACCATGGCAGCAAACTGCGGCTGGCTCAGCTGCCCATAGTCGGCACCGTTCTTGGCCCAGGCAGCCTTGATGTCCTCGGCTGCTCCGATCTTGCGCACCTCGTCCAGCATCTGCTGCTGCACGGCAGCTGGCGTCCCCTTGGGCGCCCATAGTCCATACCAGGTGGTGACGGTGAAGTCCGGCAGACCGCACTCGGCAGCGCTGGGCACATCAGGGAAGGCAGGGTTGCGCTTGGCTCCCGCCACCATCAAGGCCTTGATGCGGCCACCCTTGATATGCTGGGCCGATGAGCCCAGGCCGTCGAACAGCATGTCCACATTGCCCGCTATCAGGTCCTGCAACGCAGGGCCCGCACCTTTGTAGGGAATATGGGTGATCTGGGTCTTGGTCTGCAGCTTGAACAGCTCGCCCGCCAGATGGTGCGAGGAACCCGGCCCTGCCGAGGCATAGTTGTACTTGCCGGGGTTGGCGCGCAGGTCCTGCACAAGGGCCTGCAAGCTGGCATGCGTCACCTTCTTGGGATTGACCACCACGACTTGTGGCACGCTGGCCAGCAGCGCCAGCGGGATGAAGTCGCGCTCCAGGTCGTAATCGAGCTTGGGGTAGACCGAGGGCGCAATCACATGGTGGGTCCCGCCCATGAAGAAGTTGTAGCCGTCGGGCGCGGACTTGGCCGCAATGCTGGCGCCCAGCGTGCCGCCCGCACCACCGCGGTTGTCTATCACCAGGGTCTTGCCCGAGGTCTTGGCGAACTGGGCAGAGAACGGTCTGGCAAAGGTGTCGGTGCCGCCGCCGGCAGGAAAAGGCACGATCAGGTTGACCGGCCTGCTCGGCCATTCCGATGCCTGGGCCAGGCCCGCCCAGCCCGATGCCCCTGCCGCCAAAAACACCCCCGTCGACCTAAGCAGCGTGCGCCGCTGCAAACCCACGCTCTTTGCCCAACAATCCTGCATGCATGTCTCCTCAGCGCGCCCAGTCAGCGGCATCGCTGCCGCCGGGCTTGTGGTTGGAAGACGCAGCAGCAAAAGCCGGCTCAGGTCGGGTGCAGCGCGAGTCGCGATGCACTCAACCCTTGCACAGCGATTCGATCTCCGAGGAAACGGGAATCTTGCTCTGCGCCAACAGGCTGCGGTGCTTGTCCAGGCGCTTGAGGTCATACAGATAGTTGACCATCAGCCCCATGGATTGCTTGAGCCCCTTGGACGACAGGTCTGCCGCCCAGTTCAGGCGCTCCACGCGCGCACCGTTGCCAAGGTGAAAGCGTGCCACGGCATCCAGCGGACGACCCTTGGCAGTTTCCCGACCCAGATAGCGCGCGGCGCAAAACATGGCGGCCTGACGCACCACCGACTTTTCCGGCAGCGAGCCGGGGTCGTCCAGCGCAGCCAGCAATTGCGCGGCACTCACTCCGCCTGCCACTTTTTCCAGGGCAGCCTTTTGCTTGTCGTCCAGCTCCGCCAGCGCCGCATCGCCGTTCTTGCTCAACCAGCTGCGCAGTCCCGGAATGGGCGACAGCGTGGCGAACTGCTTGAGCTTGGGGAACTCCTGCGTGAGCGTCTCCACCACATGCTTGATGAGCGAATCGCCGAAGCTCACGCCCTTGAGTCCGGTCTGGGTGTTGCTGATGGAGTAGAAGATGGCGGTATTGGCCTTGGCCAGATCGGCAGCCGCTGCGGCTTCGTCCAGCAGCGGAGCCATACTGCCCGCCATCTTGTCCAGCAGTGCCACCTCCACAAAGATCAGCGGCACATTGGGCATGCGCGGGTGAAAGAACCCATAGCAGCGGCGGTCGCTGTCGAGGCGATTTTTCAGATCGGCCCAGCTGCGGATATCGTGCACAGCCTCGTACTTGATCAGCTTTTCGAGCAGCGATGCGGGCGAATCCCAGTTCAGGCTCTTGAGCTCCAGCAAGGCCACATCGAACCAACTGGAAAACAGATGCTCCAGCTCGGCGTCCAGCGCCACATAGTGCTGCTCGGCCTTGGGCAAAGCCAGCAGTTCGGCACGCATATCGACCAAAAAGCCCATGCCGCCCTTGGGCTGGGCAAAACGCTGCAGCAGCCGCGTGCGTGATGAAACCAGGGCGCGGCGCAGGCTCATCTCCGCCTCGCCGCGCTCCACATCGCTGCCCGCCTTGTCGTAGCGCTCGCGTGCCGCCTGCAAGGCCTTGGCATCGGGGCCGAACTTTTCGATCGCCAGCAGCCAGAAGTCCTTGCGTGCGGCCGGATCGGCATTGCCATACCACTCCATCAGCACCTGCGCGTGACGGCCGCCTTCCACGTCGCTGAGCGCAGTATCGGCCACCTGCTGCATGTCCTGCAGCAAGCGACGCAGCTCGCGCGGCGACAGCGCCTCCTCCCCACGACGCAAGGTGGCCTCCAGGCGTTGCGCCAGCGGGCGATGCTGGCCGTCGCCCTTCTCGCCCTCAGCCCCGCGCACCCACAGCTTGGTTTGCTCAATCCACTCGGCTGCCCAACCCATATGCATCTCCTTGTTCCAGCACCATCATGCTCTCATTGAAGAAGCAGATACCGCAATTGCAGTAACGCTTTCAGCCATTATGTGTAGTTTTCCCACCTCGCACACCGCACCATGAAAAACGCAGACCGAAGTCTGCGTTTTCCGAGGATCTGGCCTTCAGGCCGTGGTTCGCTGAACCGCGTAGGCCTGGCGCTTGCCGCACCACACCCACATGAGGACACCGGCCACGATCATGGGAATGCACAGCCACTGCCCCATGCTCATGCCCAAAGACAGAATGCCCAGGAAGTCGTCGGGCTCGCGGAAGTACTCTGCAATGAAGCGGAAAGCCCCATAGCCGATCAGAAATACCGCCGAGACCTGGCCGGGCTTGTGCTCCTTGCGCGCGTACAGCCACAGGATGAAAAACAGCAGCAGCCCTTCCATCAGGAATTGATAGATCTGCGAGGGATGACGCGGCAGCATGGAGCCGCTTTGCGGGAACACCATGGCCCAGGGCAGATCGGCACTCGCAAAACGTCCCCAGAGTTCGCCGTTGATGAAGTTGCCGATCCGGCCCGCAGCCAGCCCTGTGGGCACGCAAGGCGCCACAAAATCTGCGACTTCCAGCCAGTTGCGCTTGCGCGAGCGCGCAAACCAGATCATGGAGCCGATAACGCCCAGCAGGCCGCCGTGAAAGCTCATGCCGCCCTGCCAGACGGCAAGAATCTCCAGCGGATGCGATAGGTAGTAGCCAGGCTTGTAGAACAGGCAGTAGCCGATGCGCCCGCCCACGACCACGCCCAGCACGCCGAGGAAGAGAATGTCCTCCACATCCTTGCGCGACCAGGCACGCTCGCCCGTCATGTATTTGAATGGAGGATGGTGCAGTCTGCGCGTGCCCAGAAACAGGAACAGACCAAAGGCCACCAGATAGGTTATGCCATACCAGTGCACGGCCAGCGGGCCAATCTGCACGGCTACAGGATCAATGTGCGGATACATCAGCATGTCAGGCATTGTGCCGCAGGCCGATGACGTTTCTGCAAAACTGTATGCACCAAGAACGCTTCAAGGCCTCATTCGTCGATCCAAAGACCGCAGAGACGCCCAACCACGGCCTGGATGACTGCGGCATCGGGCACCGGCAGTCCCATGTGAAGCGTCAATGCGGCTTGTCCGCCGCCAGACCCTGCTCTCGCACGGTCTGGCGCACAACCCTGGCGGTCTCATCCATCATGGTGCTCAAGCGCTGCGGTGTGCCGCCCAATACATGCACGCCCATGGCCTGCAACCGCTCCTGCACGGCAGGCTCCTGCAGGGCCGCGTTGGCTGCGCCGTTGAGCCTGGTCACGACGGCCTGAGGCGTTCCTGCCGGAGCAACGATACCGAACCAGGTGATGGCCAGATCGTTGAACACAGGGTGACCCAGCTCCCTGAACGTAGGCACCTGCGGCAGGGCCGGCAGGCGCTCCTGCGCGGCCACGGCGAACGCCATCAGGCGGCCCGCAGCCACATGCGCAGCCGACGAAGGGTATTGATCGCTGAGCACCTGGGTCTCGCCCGACAGTGCGCCGCTGATCACCGGCCCTTGCCCCTTGTAGGGAATGTGGTGCAGCTTGAGCTTGAGATCGGCATTGAGGCGTTCGGCAATCAGATGCCCGATGGAGCCTACTCCGGCCGATCCGATATTGAACTGACCCGGCTTGCTGCGCGCAACGGTGAGGAACTGGGCGTAGTTCTGCACACCCATATTCGGATGCACGGAGAACACCGACGGAATGGACGCCAGTGCAACCACCGGTACAAAGGCCTTGGCAGGATCTATGCGTGCCGACTGGGGCAGCATGATGGGATTGACCACCAGCGTGCTGATGGTGCCCAGGCCGATCGTGTAGCCGTCAGGCGCCGCATTGGCCACGGCCTCGGCCCCGATGAAGCCGCTGGCGCCGGAGCGGTTGTCGACCACCACGGGCTGGCCCAGAGTCGTGTGCATGGCATCGGCAACCAGGCGCGCCACGATATCGGTAGAGCCTCCGGGCGTGAAAGGGACCACCAGACGCACGGGACGCTGCGGATAAAGCCCTTCTGCAGCCTGCGCCGTCAATGCCCCCAGCAAGGCCAGCAGCCCTGCGGTCTTGAACAAGAAGGAGGGGCGAACAGCGAAAGACATGGAGATCACTTTCCGGCAAGACCATAAAAACAGCCGCGCGACTTGCATCGAGCGGCTGTAGGATTGTCCGTCAGCACGGGAGTCCGCACTGACGAAATGACGAAACAAACGTAACTTAGTCGTCGAGCAGCGACAGATCGCGCACGGCGCCGGTGTCGGCGCTGGTCACCAGCTTGGCATAGGCCTTGAGGGCTGCCGAGATCTTGCGGGGACGCGCTTGGGCAGGCTTCCAGCCCTTGGCATTCTGCGCTTCACGGCGGCGGGCCAGCTCTTCGTCGCTGACCAGCATGTTGATGCTGCGGTTGGGAATGTCGATGCGGATGATGTCGCCGTTCTGCACCAGACCGATCGCGCCGCCGGCTGCCGCCTCGGGAGAGCAGTGACCGATGGACAGGCCGGAGGTACCGCCCGAGAAGCGGCCGTCCGTCAGCAGCGCGCACGCCTTGCCCAGACCCTTGGACTTGATGTAGCTGGTGGGGTAGAGCATTTCCTGCATGCCGGGGCCGCCCTTGGGGCCTTCGTAGCGCACGATGACCACGTCGCCGGCCTTGACCTTGTCGGCCAGGATGTTGGCCACGGCCTCGTCCTGCGACTCGACCACATGGGCCGGGCCTTCGAACACCAGGATCGACTCGTCCACGCCTGCGGACTTCACCACGCAGCCGTCCAGCGCGATGTTGCCGCGCAGTACGGCCAGGCCGCCTTCCTTGCTGAAAGCGTGCTCGTAGCTGCGGATGCAGCCTTCGGCACGGTCCACATCCAGGCTGGGCCAGCGGGTGTTCTGGCTGAACGCCACCTGCGTGGGAATGCCGGCCGGGCCGGCCATGTAGAAGTGGCGCACGGCCTCGTCCTGCGTGCGCATGATGTCCCACTGCTCCAGCGCATCCTTCATGGTCTTGGCGTGCACCGTGGGCACATCGGTGTGCAGCTTGCCGGCGCGGTCCAGCTCGCCCAGGATGGCCATGATGCCGCCGGCGCGGTGTACGTCTTCGATGTGGTACTTGGGCGTGTTGGGCGCCACCTTGCACAGCTGGGGCACGACGCGCGAGAGGCGGTCGATGTCGGCCATGGTGAAATCGATACCCGCTTCCTGGGCGATGGCCAGCAAGTGCAGGATGGTATTGGTGGAGCCGCCCATGGCGATGTCCAGCGTGATGCAGTTCTCGAACGCCTTGAAGCCCACGGAGCGCGGCAGCACGCTGTCGTTGTCGTTCTCGTAATAGTCGCGGGCCAGCTCGACGATGCGGCGGCCTGCGCGCAGGAACAGCTCTTCGCGGTCGGCATGCGTGGCCACCACGGTGCCGTTGCCGGGCAGGGACAGGCCCAGCGCTTCGGTCAGGCAGTTCATCGAATTGGCGGTGAACATGCCCGAGCAGGAACCGCAGGTCGGACAGGCGGAGCGTTCCACCTCGGCCACTTCGGCGTCGGAATAGCGCTGATCGGCCGCGATCACCATGGCGTCCACCAGGTCCAGCTTCTTGAACTCGATGGTCTTGGTTTCGGGGTTGGCCAGCCGGGTCTTGCCGGCTTCCATGGGGCCGCCGGAAACAAAGATCACCGGAATGTTCAGACGCATCGCGGCCATCAACATGCCGGGGGTGATCTTGTCGCAGTTGGAGATGCACACCAGCGCATCGGCGCAATGGGCATTGACCATGTACTCGACCGAGTCCGCGATCAGGTCGCGACTGGGCAGCGAATACAGCATGCCGTCATGACCCATGGCGATGCCATCGTCCACGGCGATGGTGTTGAACTCCTTGGCCACACCGCCGGCCGCCTCGATCTCGCGCGCGACCAGTTGCCCCAGATCCTTCAGATGCACATGGCCGGGCACGAACTGGGTGAAGGAGTTGGCAATCGCAATGATGGGCTTGTCAAAATCGCCATCTTTCATGCCGGTGGCACGCCACAGGGCGCGCGCACCGGCCATGTTGCGGCCGCCAGTGGAGGTTTTGGAACGGTATGCGGGCATGGGGTTCGCTATAAGACGTTATCGGGAAATGATTCTTTGGATTATGGCCCAGCACTGCAATGCAGCGATGCCTAGCCCATGGCGGGCTGTCAGGCAAAACAATCGCAAGACATCGTCAATCACGATGCCTGATTCGCTGCTCAACGACGTCGCTGACCCGGTGCCATGGTTTGCTTCTGACGATCGATACGCTCTTTCTTGCGCAGGTCCATCCTCTGCACGGCCTTGCGCTTGGTATAGCCGGAAGCATCGGCCCAGGCCCACCAAGCGGCAGCCGCGCCATAGATGGCCAGAATCGGCCACCAGCTCCAGCCTGCGACAGGCCCGATCTCTACGAGCTTGAGCACAGACAACACGATCGCCAAACCTAACAGATACATACATCCCCTTTTTGGTTGATTTTCCAAAACACAGAGTGCACTGGAGAGTACACAACCCAAGCACTACAATGCGCTAAAAGATCAACTTTAACCCCGCACCCTGGGAACTCATGATGAAGCAATTTCTGATCGCCTTCGCCCTTTCCGCCGCTGCCGTGGCCCCTGCCATGGCCGATCAGGCCCTGGCGCAGTCCAAGAACTGCATGGCCTGCCACGCTGTTGACAAGAAGCTGGTTGGTCCCGCATTCAAGGATGTGGCCGCCAAGTATGCGGGCCAAAAGGATGCTGTAGACAAGCTGGCTGCCAAAGTCATGAAGGGCGGCTCCGGCGTGTGGGGCCCCGTGCCCATGCCCGCCAATCCTCAGGTGAACGACGCCGATGCCAAGAAGCTGGTGGCCTGGATTCTGGCGCAAAAGTAAATCGACCACTTCACGACGGCGCAAGACAAGGCCGTTATCAAAAACCGCATGGCTGCCATGCGGTTTTTTTTCAGGCTACCGCCCTACCGGGTGACGATGGGGAAGTCGGGACGGCTGGCATCAAACAGCTTCAGAAATGCCCCCAGCGCTGCACGGTCACCCTCGATTTTCATGGCTGCTGGCGCTTGCCCCTCCATGGCAGCTCCGGACAAGAGCTTCAGGAATGCGGGTCGGGTGAGGCTCAGCGACACATCCGCGCCATCCTGGGCTGGCGCCTTGCGGAAATGCAGCACCGCGTTTTCAAGCCAGATCACATAGCGCTCGCCCACATCATCCAGCGCCAGATTCATTACAAAGCGCCTGTCCGCAGCCTTGACTGCGTCGAGCCGTGTGGCCAGCACTTCGAGAAAACGCTCGGTCGGAATCTGCGCCGTCATCTCGGCCATGGCCGATACATCCTTGGACATGGGCACCACACCCTGGCGCAACTCCAGCGCCGCCGTCAGATAGCTGTTACGCCAGGTGGCAGACTCGGCGCGGTAGCCCAGCTGTTCATGGCAGCGGGCCAGCAGCTCTTTCGCCACCGCGTTGCCCGGCTCGGCAAACACCAGTTGCTGCAGCAGCTCCACGGCCCAGCGATAGTCGCCCTGCTCAGCCGCTGCACTGCCTTGCTCCAGCACCTTGGCTGCCCCACCCAGCGCCGCCACATATTTCTGCGCCTTGAGCTTAGGCGGCAGCGGATCCAGATTGGCTGGGTTGCCATCGTAATTGCCGAGGTAGAACTGGTAGATGGCTTTGACGTTATGACGCAGATCGCCGTAGTAGCCACGTCCGCCCCAGAACGCCCCGAGCGACGACGGCAGCTTGATCTGCTCGGCAATCTCGGCAGGCTGCAGCCCCTTGTTGATAAGGCGCACGGTCTGGTCATGCATGAACTGGTAGAGATCGCGCTGGCGGCTGATGAAGCTGGCAATATGCACCTTGCCCCAGACCGGCCAGTTGTGCTGGTTGAACAGCACCTCCGCATCGCCAGCCTGCTCCAGCACCTTTTGCAGATAGGCAGACCACTGCAAGGCATCACGCACCTTGGCACCGCGTATGGGCAGCAGATTGTGCATGGTCTGCGCCAGAATCTCGGCCCCTCCAAAGGCCTTGTACTCAGGGATGCTGAAAGTCAGCTCGGCAGGGGCCTCGGCCCCGGGCATGTTGTGAAACACGAAGCGCACGCCGTCCAGCATCATTTCCTGGTCGGCCCTGTCCACGCTGATGGTGGGGGGCAGAATGCCCGTATGGCCGCTGACCAGGCTCTTGCCCAGGCCCGTGTCCACATTGCCCGTGGGCGACAACGGCAGCCGCGTGCCGAACTGATAGATGGCTCGCCGCGCCATGGCTGTGCCCACGAGCAAGTTCTCGCTGGTGGCCTCATTCATGAAGCCCGCAGGCGCCACCACGGGCACTTTGCGCCGCGCCACTTCCGCCAGGCTGATGACTCCCAATGCACCGCCAAAGTGGTCTGCATGGCTGTGCGTGAAGATCAGCGCCGTCACGGGCTTGTTGCCCAAGTGCTGACGCGCAAATGCCATGGCGGCTGCGGCAATCTCGCGGCTGGTCAGCGTGTCCACCACAATCCAGCCAGTCTTTCCCTCGACCAGGGTGATGTTGCCTATGTCAAAGCCGCGCAACTGGTAGATACCGTCGCTGACCTTGAACAGCCCCGCCTGGGCATTGAGCCGGGCATGGCGCCAAAGGCTGGGATTGACACTGTCGGGCGCGGTGCCCTGCACAAAATCAAAGGAGGCAAAGTCCTTGAGCACGCGACCACCTGCGTCCCGGACCTGGCCCGAGGGTCTGGCAATCAGGCCTCGCTGCGCATCTTCGCGATCCTGAGCATCGTCAGGCGGCAGGCTTTGTGCAAAAGTGGCCAGCACCTCGCGCGTGGCACTGCTGACCTGGCCTGCCTGTAGCGAGCCTGCATTTTGCGGAACGGCAGAAGGTGCTGCGCAGCCAGCCAGCACGCCAGCGGCAAGCAAGGCGGCAACACCGACTTTGGGGGTGAGCCGAAATTCCATATATGTCTCCTTTTGTTATAGCGGTCAGCGTTTGATGGATCTACGTCAGAGTCCCAAAAGGCTTCAACTCCACCGAGGCTGCTGTCACATTCTGGGCAGCGCCATGTATTGCGTCCAATGCATAGTCTGAGAAATTTCAATGCATTGAACTCATCACCATGGACATACGCCGACTGCAGCATCTGGTCATGCTGGCCGACAAGGCTAATTACGCTCGTGCCGCTGAGCAGTTGCATCTGAGCCAGCCCGCACTGACGCGCAGCGTGCAGGCAGCAGAGCAAGAATTTGCGATGAAGCTCTTCGAGCGCGGTGCGGGGGAGGTTCGTCCCACGGCCGCTGGCCAGTTTGTGCTGGAGCGCGCCCGTGAGCTGGTGCGCCAAAGCCGCAATCTGCAACGCGATGTACAGCTCTATCGAGATCGGCAGATGGGGGACACGGCCTGCGGCTTTGGCCCGTTTCCGGCTCAGTTCCTGCTGCCGCCACTGCTGCAACAGGCCCGTAAAGCCTTTGCTGCAGTACATGTGCGCGCCATCATGGGAAACTGGCAACAATTGCTGCAGCGCCTCAAGGACGACGAGATCGAATTCTTCGTGGCCGAAACCCGTGAGCTACCCGCTGGCAGCGACTGCACGGTACGCGCACTGCCCACCCAGCCCGGCGGCCTTTATGTGCGCAGCGGCCATCCGCTGCTGCAGTCCGAGCCAACCGATTTCACGCTGGCCCATTTGCATGCCCATGGCCTGGCTGCCGTGCGTCTGCCCCAACCCGTGCGCGATGCCCTATGCGCCCAGTTGCAGCTGGGCCATGACAAGAATCTGCTTGCGGTGGAGTGCGACGATGTCAACAGCCTAATCCAGCTGACGCTGCACACCGACACCGTGCTGGCCGCCATCGAACCTGCGGTGCGTCCTTGGCTGCAAGGCGGACAGCTACAGGCCGTGAGGGTGGGACAGGTGCCGGCCATGACTTCGAGCTATGGCGTGGTCTGGCAACGCGGGCGCAGCCTTTCCCCCATGGCTCAGTGGCTGGTGCAGCAGGTTTGCGAGCTGGCGGCACAGGCATGAAAAGTGACGCCCCACGCTCGGCCACTGCGTGTTGCCGCCTCTTGCCTTTGGACGGCCTGGGGATAATAAAAAAGGCCCCGAAGGGCCTTTTTTGGGATTCACAGCCTAAGCCAGTGAATTACGCATCACGCGAAGCACGCTTGCGATCGTGCTCCTTCAGGTGACGCTTGCGCACGCGCAGGCTGGTGGGGGTGATTTCCAGCAGCTCGTCGTCTTCGATGAATTCCACACCGTATTCCAGCGACAGGTCGATGGGAGGCGTGATCTTGATCGCATCTTCCTTGCCGCTGACGCGGAAGTTGGTCAGCTGCTTGGTACGCGTGGCGTTCACCACCAGGTCGTTGTCTCGGCTGTGGATGCCGATGATCATGCCTTCGTACACGGGGTCGCCGGCCTTCACGAACATGCGACCGCGGTCGTCCAGCTTGCCCAGGGCGTAGGTGAAGATTTCACCGTCGTCCATGGAGATCAGCACGCCGTTCTTGCGGCCGCCGATCTCGCCCTTATGGGGTTCGTAGCTGTCGAAGATATTGGCGATCAGACCGGAACCACGTGTCAGGTTCAGGAATTCGTTGGTGAAACCGATCAGGCCACGGGCAGGGATACGGTATTCCAGACGGACGCGACCGCGGCCATCGGGTTCCATGTTCACCAGCTCGCCCTTGCGCTCGCCCAGTGCCTGCATCACGCCGCCCTGGTGGCCTTCTTCGATGTCGGCCGTCACCAGCTCGATAGGCTCGTGCTTTTCACCGTCGATCATCTGCATCACGACGCGGGGCTTGGACACGGCCAGCTCGTAGCCTTCGCGGCGCATTTCTTCCAGCAGGATGGTCAGGTGCAGTTCACCACGGCCGGAGACTTCAAAGATACCGTCTTCGTCGGTTTCCTTGACGCGCAGAGCCACGTTGGAACGCAGTTCCTTTTGCAGACGGTCCCAGATCTGGCGGCTGGTCACGAACTTGCCTTCACGACCTGCCAGGGGCGAGGTGTTCACGCAGAAGTTCATGGTCAGGGTGGGCTCGTCAATCTTCAGCATGGGCAGAGGCTGGGGATTGACCGGGTCGGTGACGGTTTCGCCGATGCCGATGTTTTCGATACCGCTGATCAGCACGATCTCGGAAGGACCGGCTTCGGTGGCCTGCACGCGATCGATACCCTGGAAGGTATGCACCTGGTTGATCTTGCCGCTGTAGCTCTTGCCGTCAGGACCGGCCATCACAGCCACTTGCTGACCGGGCTTGAGCGTGCCCTGGGTGATGCGGCCCACGCCGATACGACCAACGAAGGTGGAGTAGTCCAGAGCGGAGATCTGCAGCTGCAAAGGAGCGCTGGCATCGCCTTGCACGGCAGGCACGTGAGCCAGGATGGTGTCGAACAGGGCGGACATGTCCTCACCCCACTTGGCACCGGGCTCGCCCTCTTCCTTGGACGACCAGCCGTTGATGCCGGAGGCATAGACCACGGGGAAGTCCAGTTGCTCGTCGGTGGCGCCCAGCTTGTCGAACAGGTCGAAAGCGGCGTTGATCACCTTGTCGGGGTTGGCACCGGGCTTGTCCACCTTGTTCACCACCACGATGGGGCGCAGACCCAGGGCCAGAGCCTTCTTGGTCACGAAGCGCGTCTGGGGCATGGGGCCCTCTTGCGCGTCGATCAGCAGCACCACGCCGTCGACCATGGACAGGGCGCGTTCCACTTCACCGCCGAAGTCCGCGTGACCGGGCGTGTCGAGAATGTTGATGTGGGTGTCCTTCCAGGACACGGCACAGTTCTTGGCCAGAATGGTGATGCCGCGCTCACGTTCGATGGCATGGTTGTCCATCACGGTGTCGACGACTTTTTCGTGCTCGGCAAAAGTGCCGGACTGGCGCAGCAGTTGGTCCACCATGGTGGTCTTACCGTGGTCAACGTGCGCGATGATCGCAATGTTGCGGATTTGTTTGCTCATAATGTTTCCAAAATGCCGCTTGCTTGTGGACGCGGCGTTCCTTCCAAAATTTGTTGAATTTCTAGCGGACTGAGCAGGCGCTCGGGGACCAACTCCCCGCTCGCCACACGGCCTACCCCTAAAAGGGCATGCGGGCGCTCACCATACACCGCCACGGCCGGGGAATCCGCCCAAGACCCTCGACGGCGCAAGCCTGATAGAAAGCGACCTGCATCCTGTTCACCCAAGGTGACGACGACATGACGATGCAGCAGGGTATCGACAGGCTGAACCTGCGCGATGCGCTCTTCATCGTTCATGGCTTCCAGCGCCTGCAGCGTCACGCAGCGCGACACCTCAAGACCGCCGGTCTCCACACGGCGCAGAAAACGCAAGTGGGCGCCACAGCCCAAGGCCTCGCCCACGTCTTCGCCCAATGTGCGGATGTAAGTGCCCTTGCTGCAGGTCACTCTCATCTTGACGGCCGGATACCCCTGATCGTCCTGCACCAGCGTCAGATCCAATGCATGAATCGTGACATCGCGTGCGGGGCGCTCCACTTCCACGCCCGCACGGGCGTATTCATAGAGTGCCTTGCCGTCCTTTTTCAGCGCACTGTGCATGGGCGGCACCTGCTTGATGTCGCCCGTGAACTGCGCCTGCACCTGCGCCAGGCGCTCGGGGGTGATGGTGGCCAGATCGACGGCACGCTCCAGCACCACATCGCCCTCGGCATCGGCCGTGGTCGTGGTCTGGCCCAGGCGGGCAATGGCTTCGTAGGTTTTCTCGGCTTCGAGCTGAAGCTGACTGAATTTGGTGGCAGCGCCGAAACACAGCGGCAGCACGCCACTGGCCAGCGGATCAAGCGTGCCTGTATGCCCGGCCTTTTCGGCGCGCAGCAGCCACTTGACCTTCTGCAAGATATCGTTGCTGGACCAGCCCAGCGGTTTATCGAGCAGCAACACCCCATGCACAGGGCGCCGCTGCACCCGGGTGCGAGGGGCGTTCATGTGCTTATTCCTGTTCGGGTCCGCGCGACGCCACAGCCTTGGCGATCAAGGCGTTCATGTCGGCAGCGCGCTCTGTAGTGCGGTCGTAGACGAAATGCAGCGTGGGCACGGTATGAATGTGCAGACGCTTGAACAGGCCGTTGCGCAGAAAGCCTGCGGCCTGATTGAGTGCTGCCAGCGTCACTTCGGGATCGCCGACAAGCACGCTGAAGAACACCTTGGCGTGGGCATAGTCAGGAGTCACCTCCACGCCTTGCAGCGTGACCATGCCGACGCGCGGGTCCTTCAACTCGCGGGCGATCAGCTCCGACAGATCACGCTGGATCTGGTCGGAAACTTTGAAGCTGCGATTGGGAGCAGCAGATTTGCGTTTGGTTGCCATGAATAAAAAAGGAGCTATTTGCGCTTGCTGCACAAGGAGTTCAAGGCGTTTTCAGCCTCAAATCCTTGCAGAGCAGGCGCTAGCAGCTATTGCTTTTACAGCGTACGAGCGATTTCCTTGATCTCGAAGACTTCCAGCACGTCGCCTTCCTTGATGTCGTTGTAGTTGCGCAGCTTGATACCGCACTCGAAGCCTTCCTTGACTTCCTTGACATCGTCCTTGAGGCGGCGCAGCGACTCGATTTCGCCCGTGTAGATGACCACGTTGTCGCGCAGCAGACGGAAGTGTGCGTTGCGGGTGACGTGACCTTGCGTGATGTACGAGCCGGCAATGGTGCCGATCTTCGTCGCCACGAACACGGTACGGATCTCGGCCATACCGATGATCTCTTCGCGCTTCTCGGGAGCCAGCATGCCGGACATCGCAGCCTTCACCTCATCCACGGCGTCGTAGATGATGTTGTAGTAGCGAACGTCGACACCGTTGCCTTCGGCCGTCTTGCGGGCCTGAGCATCCGCACGCACGTTGAAGCCGATGATGATGGCCTTGGAAGCCAGTGCCAGGTTGACGTCGGACTCGGAAATACCGCCCACGCCGGAGTACACCAGCTGAACCTTGATCTCGTCGGTCGACAGCTTGAGCAGCGAGGTTGCCAGAGCTTCCTGCGAGCCTTGCATGTCGGCCTTGATGATGATGGGCAGAGTCTGCACATCGCCAGCGGACATTTCGGCGAACATGTTTTCCAGCTTCGCAGCCTGCTGCTTGGCCAGCTTGGTGTTGCGGAACTTGCCAGCGCGGTAGGTCGCGATTTCACGGGCACGGCGTTCGTCGCTCAGCACCATGAAGTCGTCACCGGCCTGGGGCACTTCGTTCAGACCCTGAATCTCGACAGGGATGGAAGGACCGGCTTCCTTGGTCTGCTTGCCGTCTTCGTCGAGCATGGCTCGCACGCGGCCATAGGTCTGACCTGCCAGCACCACATCGCCGACCTTCAGCGTACCGGACTGCACCAGCACCGTAGCCACGGTACCACGGCCCTTGTCCAGCTGGGCTTCGATCACGATACCCTTGGCAGCGGCATCCACCGGCGCATTGAGTTCCAGCACTTCGGCCTGCAGCAGCACTTGCTCCAGCAGCTCGTCGATGCCCTGGCCAGTCTTGGAGGACACGGCCACAAAGGGAGAGTCACCGCCGTACTCTTCGGGCAGCACCTCTTCCACAACCAGCTCCTGCTTGACGCGGTCGGGGTTGGCTTCGGGCTTGTCGGCCTTGGTGATGGCCACCACGATGGGAACACCAGCCGCCTTGGCGTGCTTGATGGCTTCCTTGGTCTGGGGCATCACGCCGTCGTCGGCAGCGGCCACCAGAATCACGATGTCGGTGGACTTGGCACCGCGAGCACGCATGGCCGTGAAGGCCTCGTGACCGGGAGTGTCCAGGAAAGTGATGATGCCGCGAGGCGTCTTCACATGGTAGGCACCGATGTGCTGCGTGATGCCGCCGGCTTCGCCCGACGCCACTCTGGTGCGACGGATGTAGTCCAGCAGCGAGGTCTTGCCGTGGTCCACGTGACCCATGACGGTCACCACGGGAGCGCGCGGCAGTTTCTCGGCTTCGGCGTTGGAGACTTCCTCGGCGGTGAAGGCTTCCAGATCGTCCAGCGCAGCCACCTTGGCGGTATGGCCCATTTCTTCCACCACGATCATGGCGGTGTCCTGGTCCAGCGGCTGGTTGATGGTGACCATCTGGCCCATCTTCATCAGAACCTTGATCAGCTCGGATGCCTTGATGGCCATCTTGTGAGCCAGTTCGGCCACAGTGATGGTCTCGGGCACCGAGATCTCCAGCTGACGGAACTCGGGAGCCTGCTGCTGTTGCTGCTCGTGACGGTCATTGCCACGACGGCCCCTGGGGCCACCGCGCCAGTTGGAGCGGCCAGCCACGCCACCGGAGCTGTCGCCACGGGTCTTGATTTCCTTCTTCTTGGCCGCATCGTTGGACCAGCTCGAAGACAGCTTGGCGGACTTGACCTCCTTGCCGGGACGGGCACCGCCGCCGGCATTGGCCGCGCCAGGGCTGCCTGCGGGCTTGTTGCCATCCTTGGCGGCAACAGGCTTCTTGGCATCCGCAGCGACCGGAGCAGCCTTTTTGGGCTCCTCGGGCTTCTTGGCGACCAGCACCTTCTTGGGCGCAGCCATCATGGCGCGGATGGCTTCCGCCTCGGCCAGGGCCTTGCGGCGGCGTTCATCCAGATCCTTGGCGCGGCTGGCTTCTTCAGCAGCCTTGGCCTGGGATTCGGCTTCCGCCTTGGCGCGTGCATCTGCCTGGGCTGCTGCACGTGCAGCAGCACCAGCGGCGTGACCGCGCTTTTCCTCTTCCTTAGCCGCCTTGGCTTCAGCCACCTTGGCGACTTCTGCGGCTGCATAGGCTGCAGCACGCTCTTCGGCTTCGCGCTCGCGGCGCTCGCGCTCTTCGCGCTCTTGACGTTCCTTGGCCAATTGTTCTTCCTGATGGCTCAACAGCTCAACCTCTCGGCGAGCATCTTCTTCACGGCGTGCCAGCTCTTGAGTAGCGGCACGCTCCTGCACAGCCTTAGCCATGCTTTGCGCATTGGCCTGAGCCTCGGCGGGAGTGTCTTCCCGCTTCACGAAAGTGCGCTTCTTGCGCACTTCCACCTGAATCGTACGAGCACGGCCCGATGAATCCGCCTGCTTGATTTCGCTGGTGGATTTCTTGGTCAGCGTGATCTTCTTGGCGCCGCTGCCATGGCTGGCCTGCAGGTGAGACAGCAAGCGCTGCTTGTCACCTTCGGTCAGCGCATCAGCAGCATTGACCTTGTCAACCCCGGCGGCCTTGAGCTGCTGCAGCAAGGTATCAGGGGTCGTGTTGCGCTCTTTCGCAAATTCTGCAACCGTATTACTCGACATAAATGCTCTGTACCTCCCTGACCTTACTCTTGCCCATCGGTAAACCAGTGCTCACGCGCCTTCATGATCAAGGCCTTGGCTTCTTCGGCAGTCTGACCGGTGATTTCGGTCAGCTCATCGATTGCCAGGTCGGCCAGATCATCACGGGTGTGCACATCAGCTTGCGCCAGCTTGTCCAGCAGTTCGGAAGTCATGCTGTCCAGAGACACCAGATCATCGGATGCCTTGCTCACATTTTCTTCGCGAGCAATTTCCTGACTCAGCAGTGCATCCTTGGCGCGGCTACGCAGCTCGTTTACCGTCTCTTCGTCGAAGGATTCGATTTCGAGCATTTCCTGCAGCGGCACATAGGCCACTTCTTCCAGGGTCTCGAAACCTTCTTCGATCAGGATGTTGGCGATTTCCTCGTCCACATCCAGCTTTTCCATGAACAGCTTGCGCGAGACAGCCGACTCGTCGGCCTGCTTCTGAGCAGACTCTGCAGCGTCCATGATGTTGATCTTCCAGCCTGTCAGCTCGGAGGCCAGACGCACGTTCTGACCGCCGCGACCGATGGCGATAGCCAGATTTTCCTCGTCCACCACCACGTCCATGGCGTGCTTTTCCTCGTCCACGACGATGGAAGAGACATTGGCAGGAGCCAGAGCACCGATCACGAACTGAGCGGGGTCTTCGGACCACAGCACGATATCCACACGCTCGCCGGCCAACTCGTTGGTCACGGCGTTCACACGGGTGCCGCGCACGCCGACGCAGGTGCCGATGGGGTCCACGCGCTTGTCGTGGCTCAGTACGGCGATCTTGGCACGAGAGCCGGCGTCACGGGCGCAGCTCTTGATCTCCAGCAGGCCTTGCTCGATCTCGGGCACTTCATTGCGGAACAATTCCACCATGAATTCGGGAGCCGAGCGCGACAGCAGGATGGGAGCGCCGCGCAAAGTGGCGTCGACTTCCATGATCATGGCACGCACGCGGTCGCCATTGCGCAGATTTTCCTTGGGGATCATCTCGCCGCGCTTGAGTCGGCCTTCCACACGGCCGGATTCGACAATGATGTCGCCCTTGTCCATGCGCTTGACGGTACCGGTAAAGATCTTATCGCCACGGCCCAGGAATTCGTTGAGCAGCATTTCGCGCTCGGCGTCGCGAATCTTCTGCAGGATGACCTGCTTGGCAGCCATGGCACCGATACGGCCAATGGGCAGCGACTCGATCTGCTCTTCAATGAACTCACCAATTTGAATGCCGGGCACGCGGTCTTCCGCATCCATCAGCATTTCTTCGGCATCGGGGTTCTGCAGACCGGCATCGTCAGACACCACCACCCAGCGGCGGAAGGTGTCGTAGTCGCCGCTTTCGCGATCGATGGACACGCGGATGTCTACTTCACCTTGGTACAGCTTCTTGGTGGCCTGTGCCAGTGCGGATTCCACGGCACCAAAAACCACATCGCGTTCCACGTTCTTTTCACGCGAAATGGCTTCAACCAACATCAACAGTTCGCGATTCATGCGACGACTCTCCTATTTCAATCACACAAAGAGGATTTGCATGCGACCTCTTTGCCCCAAAAGATTCCAACGCTTCAGCTGCCTCAATCGAGCTTGGCTGCGCGTCCTTTGAAATTCACAATCGGTGCCAGACGAGCTTCGCGCAACTCGTCAAGCGTAAAGCCCATGGCGTTCAACGGCGCTGGCTCACGCTTCTTGCTGACGCGCACGCCCGGCTTGGGAGGCGGCTCATCGCTCCAGACGAGCTGCCAGCCACCTTCTTCAGTCCGCTCCAGCGTGCCACGAAATTTCTTGCGGTTTGCATTGACCTTGTCGCCGCCAGCAGCCCCGATGGGAGCCTTGAGCGTCAGATCCACCTCCGAGCCTTCAAAGCGGATGAAGTCCTGCTCATGGCGCAGCAAACGATCAATGCCTGGAGAAGAGACCTCCAGGCGGGCGTAGTCAGCACCATCGACTTCCAGCGCAAACTGAAGCTGGCGCGTGACCTTTTCGCAGTCTTCTACTGTCACGAACTGCTCGGGCAGCTCAGGCGCACCTTCCTCCGGCGCCTGCCAAGGCAAATCAATCGTGATGCGCAGCAGGCCGCCGGCCGAGCGCTCGATTTCAACCAGGTCATAGCCCAGACCTGTCACGGTTTGTTCAACGATTTGCTGTAGTGCCACGTGTATTCAGTTCAATCCCGAAAAATCTGTCAAATCATGGACTTAGCTCTGTCACAAACAGGTTTCGCCATGAATTGCCCAAAAAAAACGGGCGGTATGTACCCGCCCGTTTGGTCGTGAAGCCGTGATTGTAGCCGCAAACCATTGTTTTCGCAAAAAGTGTCTCTCATAAAACTGCGATCAACGCAAGACATCCTGCAGGTCATCAGCGCGCAACAATCGTTGCAGCAAATCCTGAGCCTCCAGCACATCGGCAGGCCTCGCCGCGGCATCTGTGGGCAGGGATTGCAGCATCCGCGCCAGCACCCCCGCCTGCGGAAGCACAGGCCCCAGGAATTTGGCCTGCTCACCCTGCGCCACCAAAATGGACGGAAAGGTTTCTATGTCCAGATCGCCAGCTACATCCTCACGGTCTTCCACATCGAGCCAGACAAAACGCATCTGTGGAAACTGGGCAGCAAGAGCCTCGAAGGGCTGCCGGTACTGTTTACAGGTACCGCACCAGTCAGCACAGAGGCAGACAACCAGCCATGCGTCTGCTTTTGTAATTTCTTGTTTCATTTCACAAACTCTGGGCAGGCCTTCGCACACGCCCCTGCATTGATCCCCGCAATGGTAGCGCCAGATGCCCCCAAGGACTCAAACCCCGGTCATCAACCTACCAACGCGCATTGAGACCCTTGAAGCCGCAGCACTCCATCCCTATTATTTTCCTTAACCCGGGCGCGGCAATGGCAGCAGTCATAGCAGCTGGCTTGCGCCCTTCTTTCGACAAGAAGATTGGTGACTCCATGGATTACAAGGACTATTACAAGATACTTGGCGTGGACAAAAAGGCCTCCACCGAGGACATCAAAAAGGCCTATCGCAAGCTCGCCCGCAAATACCACCCCGACATCAGCAAGGAAAAAGATGCGGACGCTCGCATGGCCGAGGTCAACGAAGCCAACACCGTACTCTCCGACCCCGAAAAGCGCGCCGCCTACGACGCCATGGGCGACGAGATGCAGTTTGCGCAAAATGCCAGAGCCCAGGGCGGCGGAGGCTTTCGCCCGCCGCCCGACTGGGATCAGCAGGACTTTCACTTCAGCAGCCAGGGCGATGCCGGCAGCGACGCCGATTTCAGCGACTTCTTCTCGCAGATGTTCGGCCAGGCCGCTCGTGCGCGACGCCATCAAGGCCAGCAAGGCGCGCGCAGCACACCCGATATGCGCGGCCAGGACCAGCATGCCAGCATAGAGCTGGATTTGCAGGACAGCTACAGCGGAGCCGTGCGCTCACTGCATCTGCGCAGCACCGTGCTCGACGACCAGGGCATCCCCACCCACAAGAACAAGGAGCTGCAGGTCACCATTCCAAAGGGCGTGCGCGAGGGCCAGATGATTCGCCTTGCCGGTCAGGGCAACCCGGGCCTGGGCAAGGGTGCCCCGGGAGATCTGCTGCTGGAGGTGCACTTTCGCAGCGACCCACGCTGGTGGTCCGAGGGCAAGGATGTGTACCAGCGAGTGCCACTCGCGCCCTGGGAGGCCGAGCTGGGCGGCCCCGTCCCCTTCAAGACGCTGGCCGGGGAACTGGAAGTCACAGTGCCCGCCGGCTATCGCTCGGGTCGCAAGCTGCGCCTCAAGGGCAAGGGCCTGCCCGCCGCCACGCCGGGTGATTTGTATCTGGTGCTGGATGTGGTCTTCCCGCCCGCTGCGACAGCCGCGCAAAAGCAGGCTTATGCCGACTTTGCCAAGGCCTTCCCGCAGTTCGATGCCCGCAGCCTGAGTTGAAAGGTTTTCCCATGAGCACCTCCCACTACCCTTTCTACGAGCCCGCCGAACTGCTGGAGCAGGCCGTGCTCGATCTGCACGAACTGGCCCGCCATTGCCGCACCAGCCCTCAATGGGTGATCGAGCATGTGCAGACAGGCGTCATCAGCTACGACAACGACGGCCAGGTCCGCGAGATCAGCCATGAGCAATGGCGCTTCAGCAGCCAGACGCTGGTGCGTGCGCGCCGCATCGCCCAGCTGGAACACAGCTTCGACGCCGACCCTCAGCTCGCCGCACTGACCACCGATCTCATCGAGGAAGTGCAGCAGTTGCGCCGCAAGCTGAAGAATCTGCAGGGATGAGCAAACCCACTGCCTGAAGCCGTGCAAAGCAAAAAGCCCTCGCACCGAAGTGACGAGGGCTTTTTTGCGGGCCGCACACCAGGGCGCAGCCTGCTGCAGGAATTAGCCGTGGCGCTTGCCGGCCTGCTTCTTGCTGCGAGTGTGCGAACCACGCTCCAGGCTCACGCGCTGGCCGCGCCCGGGAGTGGGCAGGGTCACGCCATTGGGTGCCTGGGGACGGGGAGTGGCCTTGCGGTCTGCTTCGGTAACGATTTTATTGCCCATGTCGAATTCTCAATTGGGAGGTTGAAAAGGATCAATTAGGCCACAGCCAGAGAATTCGCGCCAAATAAATACAGACTTTCGAATGCGGATTCAGTGTTTTTCAGCGAATGCCTGCCTCGCGAATCAGTGAATCGACAGCAATTGCAGGTGTCCAAAGCCTCAAACCATTGAAGTGAAAGCGCTGCTCGCCATCACCTTCAGGCCGCCGGCAACTCGGCAACGACGGCAGCGGCCTCGACCAGCTGGCGCGTATAGGCCTGCTGCGGCGCAGTCAACACCGCCTGCACCCCGCCCTGCTCCACGATCTGCCCGTCCTTCATGACCAGCACCTCATGGGCCATGGCGCGAATCACATCCACATCGTGGGTGATGAGCAGATAGGCCAGACCACGCTCCTTCTGCAGCCGCTGCAGCAGGGCCAGCACCTGCTGCTGAATGGTGACATCAAGTGCACTCGTGGGCTCGTCCAACACCAACACCTCGGGCTCCATGATGAGCGCACGTGAAATCGCCAGGCGCTGCCGCTGCCCGCCCGAGAATTCATGCGGATAGCGCTGCAGCAGGCCGGGAAACTGGGCCTCGGTCAACCCCACCTCCTCCAGCATCTTGAGCACGCGCTCGCGCCGCAGCGCGGCAGCGAGCTCAGGGGCATGGATCTGCAGGCCTTCGCCGACGATCTCCTCCACCGTCATGCGCGGAGAGAGCGAGGAAAACGGATCCTGAAACACCACCTGGATCTTGCGCCGCAGCGCCAGATTGGCGGCGCTGTTGCGGATTGCCGGCTGCTGCCATGGCCTGCCGGCCACCTGCAGCTCCCCGGCCGCAGGCAACAGCCCCAGCACGGCCTGGGCCAGCGTGGATTTGCCCGAGCCCGATTCACCGATCACCCCCAGGGTACGGCCAGGCCGCAGCAGCATATCTGCGCCCTTGACCGCCACGAATGCCCCTTTTTTGAACCAGCCGCGAATGCCGGGCAAAGGCGTGGCATAGCTCACCTGCAGGGCCCGGGTCTGCACCACGGCCGCCTCGCCGGCCGGCTCGGCCCCCTCCACCACATTGCGCACCGGCCGACTGGCCAGCAGTTTGCGGGTATAGGCATGCTGCGGGTTCTGCATGAGATCGACCACAGCGCCCTGCTCCACGAGACGGCCTTTTTCCATGACCGCCACGCGGTCGGCGAAGCGGCGCACCAGGTTCAGGTCATGCGTGATCATCAGCACGGCCATGCCGGTCTGTCGCTGCAGATCGGCCAGCAGATCCAGGATCTGGCCACGCAGCGTCACATCCAGCGCCGTTGTCGGCTCATCGGCCAGCAGCAGCCGGGGACGACTGGCCAGGGCCATGGCAATCATGGCGCGCTGACGCTGGCCACCGCTGAGCTGGTGCGGAAAGCTCTGCGCGCGGCGCCCGGGCTCGGGGATGCCGGTGGTGGCCAGCAGCTCCACCGCCTGCTTCAAGGCCTGGGCCCGGCTCAAGGCCTGCTTGAGTTGCAGCACCTCTGCCACCTGCGCGCCCACGGTCATCAGCGGGTTCAGCGCCGTCATCGGCTCCTGAAAGATCATGGCGATATCGCCGCCGCGTATGCCCTGCATCTCGCGCTCCGAAAGCCCCAGCAGGTCGCGCCCGTCCAGCAGGGCCCGACCACCCAGTTGCGCATCGCCCACCAGGCGCAGCAGCGACAGCGCCGTGACCGACTTACCCGAGCCGGACTCCCCCACCAGCGCCAGCTTTTCACCGGCCGCCAGCTCGAAGCTCACCTCCTGCACCACGGGCTTGCCCGCAAAAGACACGCTCAGATCGCGCACGCTCAGCAGCTGGCTGCGGCTCTCCATCCCGTATTTCTCCTCGCTCATGGCTTGCCCCCCGTGCGCTTTGCTGCATGCGTGCGCGCCTGCTTGCGCGGGTCCAGCGCATCGCGCAGGGCGTCCCCCATGAAGGTCAGCAGCAGCAGCGTGATGACCAGCACGCCAAAGGTGGACAGGGAAATCCACCAGGCATCGATATTGTTCTTGCCCTGGCTCAGCAGCTCGCCCAGGCTGGGCGTGCCCGGGGGAACGCCCAGGCCCAGAAAATCGAGCGAGGTCAGCGCCAGGATGGCCCCGCTCATGCGAAAGGGCAAAAAGGTGATCACCGGTGTCATGCTGTTGGGCAGGATGTGGCGAAAGATGACGGAGCGATTGCTGGCACCTAGCGCCTGGGCGGATTTCACATAGTCGAGCTGGCGGTTGCGCAGAAACTCGGCGCGCACATAGTCGGCCAGCCCCATCCAGCCAAACAGGCTCAGCAAGATCAGCAGCAGCGAGACGCTGGGCGCAAACAGCGCACTGAAGATGATGAGCAGGTAGAGCTCAGGCATGGAGCCCCAGATTTCCGTCAGGCGCTGAAAGGCCAGATCCGTCCTGCCGCCGAAAAAACCCTGCACAGCCCCCGCCAGCACACCCAGCAGCACGCCCACGGCCGTCAGCGCCAGGCCGAACAGCACGCTGACGCGAAAACCGTAGATGAGCTGTGCCAGCAGATCGCGCCCCCGGTCATCGGTGCCCAGCCAGTTGTCGGCCGACGGTGCAGAAGGGTTGGGCAACTTGGCAAAGTAGTTGATGGTGGACTTGCCATAGCGGTTGAGGGGAAAGATCGCCCAGTTATCACCCTCACCGAGCCTTTGCCGGATGAAGGGATCGAGGTAATCGGTTGGCGTATGGAAATCGCCCCCAAACGTGGTTTCCGGGTAATCATGCAGCAGCGGCAGATAGGTCTGCCCCTCGTAGCGCACGATGAGCGGCTTGTCGTTGGACAGCAACTCGGCAAACAGGCTGAGCACCACCAGCACCGAGAAGATCAGCAGGCTGACAAAGCCCAGCCGGTTGGATTTGAAACGCCTCCAGGCCCGGCGCCCAGGGGATTCGGATTGGGCAGCAGGCGCTGCGGGCACACTCTTTACTCCTGTATTCATAGCATCTTGCGTTCGCAGGGCATTGGCTTGAGGCTTATCTTGCATAAATCAGTCAAACTTGACCCGGGGGTCTACCCAGACATAGCAAAGATCGCTGATGAGCTTGGTCACCAGGCCGATCAGCGTGAAAAGATACAGCGTGCCCAGCACCACGGGAAAGTCGCGGCGAATCACGCTTTCATAGCTGAGCAGACCCAGGCCGTCGAGCGAGAACAAGGTCTCGATCAGCAGCGCGCCGGCAAAGAAGGCGCCGATGAAAGCCGAGGGAAAGCCCGTGACGATGGGAATCAGCGCATTGCGAAACACATGCTTGTAGAGCACCTGGCGCTCGGACAAGCCCTTGGCGCGGGCCGTCAGCACATATTGCTTGCGGATCTCCTCAAGAAACGAGTTCTTGGTCAGCATGGCCGTCACGGCAAAGCTGCCCGCCACCATGGCCGTCACAGGCAGCGCGATATGCCAGAGATAGTCCGCCACCTTGCCCATGGTGCTGAGCTCGTCGAAATTGGCCGATGTCAGCCCGCGCAGCGGAAACCACTGCAGCTGCCCACCAAAGATGACCAGCAGCGCCACGCCCAGCACAAAGCCCGGGATGGCATAGCCGATGAGAATCAAAATGGTGGTTGCCAGATCGAAGCGCGAGCCCGCTCGCACAGCCTTGGCCACACCCAGCGGCACAGCCACCAGATAGCTGATGAAAAACGTCCACAGGCCCAGGCTGATGGAGACCGGCAGTTTTTCCTTGACCAGCGCCCAGACGCTTTTGTTCTGGAAAAAGCTGGTGCCCAGATCGAAACGCGCAAACTGGCCCAGCATCTGCACGAACCGTTCGAGCGGCGGCTTGTCAAAGCCGTACAGCGCCTTGATCTCCTCCAGGCGTTTGGGATCCACGCCCTGGCCACCTCGATAGCTCATGGAAGCGCCTTCGGCTCCATGTCCGGCGCCGGCCTTGGCCTCGGCCAGATACTGTTCCACCGGGCCGCCTGGCACAAACTGGATGACCACAAAGGTCAGCAGCAGCACGCCCAGCAGCGTGGGGATCATCAGCAAAATGCGTTTGAAAATATAGGCAAACATCTTCGATCAACCCTTGTTTTCAGCCACGGTGGCGATGGCCGCAGCGCCGGGCCGCCCCAAGCAAGGCCAGCCCTCTTGGGGGACAGCGACCCGTGCAACGGTGGAGCGTGGGGGCCACTTTACCGGGGCCGCAGCGCCGGGCCGCCCCAAGCAAGGCCGGCCCCCTTGGGGGGCAGCGACCCGTGCAACGGTGGAGCGTGGGGGCCACTTTACTTAGCCCACCAGGCATAGACCGCCCATAGCTCGCCCGGCGAATAAGCCGGAATCTGCCCCGGCAGCGCCAGCCTCCAGGCGTCATAGACCATCCGGTGCGTGCCCGAGTAATACTGGGGAATCAGGTAATGGCCGTGCACGATGATGCGCTCCAGCGCATGGCAGGCGGGCAGCATCTGCTGCTCGGACTTGGCCGCCGCCATCTGGGCGATGATGGCATCCACGGCCCGGCTCTTGAGCCCGACATAGTTGGAGCCCCCTTCCACATCGGCGGCGGCGCTGCCAAACAGCTCGGCATATTCCTGACCCGGGTTGTGCGTGCCGGGCACGTTCAGCGTCACGATGTCGAAATCGTATTTGTCCATGCGCTGCTGATAGAGCGCGTAGTCCACATTGCGCACCTTGAGCGTGATGCCCAGCTTTTCCAGGTTGCGCATCCAGCTGCTGACGATCTTGACGCCGCTCTCGCTGCTGTCCAGATACTCCAGCACCATGGGCTCGCCGCTGGCGTTGCGCAAGGCTCCGTCCCTGACCGTCCAGCCGGCATCGGCCAGCAGCTTCTGCGCGCGGCGCAGATTGCCGCGCAGGCCGTCGCCCGTATCGGTGCGTGGCGGCTGGGCCATGGGCCCCAGCGTGGCCGGTGGCAGGCTGGTCTTGAAAGGGGTGAGCAGGGCCAGCTCCGCCTCGGTGGGTTCGCCCCGGGTCTCGCACGCCGTGTTGCCGAACAAGCCGTGCACACGCTGGTAGGCGCCGTAGAACATCTGGCGGTTCATCCACTCGTAGTCATAGGCCAGACCCAGCGCCTCGCGCACGCGCACATCCTTGAGCTGCTCGCGGCGCAGGTTCAGGAAGAAGCTCTGAAAGCCCGAAGGCAGCTTGTTCTCGAACGCGCCCTTGACCAGCTCGCCCGATGCAAAGCGCTTGCCCGTCAGGCGTCTTGCCCAGTCACCTGCGCTATTGATGCGCATGAGATCGAACTCGCCGGCCTTGAGCGCCTCCAGCCGCGCCGTTCCATCCTTGTAGATCTTGATGGTGATGCGCTCGAAGTTGGCCAGCCCGACACGCACCGGCAAGGCTGCCCCCCAGTAGCTGGCGTCGCGCACATAGCTGATGTCCTTGCCGAACTTGACCGGACCGATCTTGTAGGGCCCGCTGCCGATCGGCGTGTCCATCACCACCTGGTCAAAGGCCTTGGGCTTGCCATCCGCGCCCAGCCCCCAATCGCGACTGAACACCGGCAGCAGGGTGCCCACGGTCAGCGGCAGGTCACGATTGGGCTTTTTGAAGCGAAAGCGCACCGTGCGCTCATCGATCACGTCACAGCCGGCCACCTCGGCAAACAGCGTCTTGTAGCCGGGCGAGACATACTTGCTCAGCAGCGTCTCATAGCTGTGCTTCACATCCTGGGCCAGCACGGGCTTGCCGTTGTGAAAGCGCGCCTGCTTGCGCAGCTTGAAGGTCGCAGACAGACCGTCGGCCGCCACCTCCACATCCTCGGCCAGCAGGCCATAGCCCGTAGCCGTTTCGTCGAGGCTGGGGGTCAGCAGGCTCTCGAACAGCATGTCTGCCAGATAGGCAGGCGGCGAGCCCTTGATCGTGAAGGGGTTGTACTTGTCGAAGGTCGAATAGCGCAGATTGCTGACCATGCGCAGCTCGCCGCCCTTGGGCGCTTGAGGGTTCACATAGTCAAAGTGCTTGAAGTCGGCCGCGTACTTGGGCTGACCCCAGAGCGCATAGCCATGTGCTGCCAGGGCAGGTGTGGCAACTTGGCTGCTGACAATCAGGGCTGAGCAAATCATCCAATGGCGCATGCGACAATTCTGCCCTACCCCGACTGATTCGCACCCAGTTCGAGCGGATACGTTTTCAAAGATGGCGCGTCTGCCACAGATGCAGCCATCGTCTCTTTCAATTTTCTTTGGAGAACAACAATGGGTTTTCTCGCCGGTAAAAAGCTGCTGATCACGGGCGTTCTGTCCAACCGCTCCATTGCCTACGGCATTGCCAAGGCCTGCCACGAGCAAGGCGCAGAACTGGCTTTCAGCTATGTGGGTGAACGCTTCAAGGATCGCATTACCGAATTTGCTGCCGACTTCGACTCCAAGCTAGTGTTCGACTGCGACGTGGGCGACGACGCCCAGATCGAAAAGCTGTTCTCCGACCTGGGCGCCACCTGGGGCAAGTTCGACGGTTTTGTGCATTCCATCGGTTTTGCCCCCCGTGAAGCCATTGCCGGCAACTTCCTGGACGGCCTGAGCCGTGAATCCTTCAAGATCGCCCACGATATCAGCGCCTACAGCTTCCCCGCCATGGCCAAGGCTGCCCTGCCTTACCTGAACGACAAGTCCTCGCTGCTGACCCTGTCGTATCTGGGCGCTCTGCGCTCCATCCCCAACTACAACACCATGGGTCTGGCCAAGGCATCGCTGGAAGCATCCGTGCGCTACCTGGCCGAAGCCGTGGGCCGCACTGCCGACGGCCGCGCCATCCGCGCCAACGGCATCTCCGCCGGCCCCATCAAGACCCTGGCGGCCTCGGGCATCAAGGACTTCGGCAAGCTGCTGGGCCGTGTGGCCGATGCTGCCCCCCTGCGCCGCAACGTGACGATTGAAGACGTGGGCAATGTCGCCGCCTTCCTGCTGTCCGACCTGGCCTCCGGCGTGACCGCCGAAATCACCTATGTGGACGGCGGCTTCAGCCAGACCGCTGGCCTGTCGGCCGATCAGGTCTGAGCCCCAGGCTTTTGACGACACCAGCCCCGCAGGCTTCTGAGGCCTGCGGGGCTTTGTTTTTGGGACCGCTCCCGACATCTTGGCCCTTGCCCTACAAGCGCTGCAGAGCACTGACGCTATGGTTCACAGTGTTTTCTCTATGGTTCTTGCGAATATTCAAGAGGAGCTTACATGCCATATCGTTTTCTCATCCTGACCGCATTCGCTGCGACCCTGACGGCCTGCAGCACCCCCGAGCCCCAGCCCGCCCAGGCCATCGCCAGATTGCAGGCCACTTCGGGCAGCAAGGTCAGCGGCGATGTGAAATTCACCCAGAAGACCGGCCAGCAGGTCGTGATCAATGCCGTGATTCACGGCCTCAAGCCCAATTCCGAGCACGGCTTTCACATCCACGACAAGGGCGACTGCGGCGACAACGGCAATGCCGCTGCCGGCCACTTCAACCCGCTGGGCAATCCGCATGGCAAATATGACTCGACCCAGCACCATATGGGCGACCTGCCAAGCCTGAAGGCCGACTCCAACGGCGTGGCCACTGTCAACGTACAGTCGGCAGACATCACCTTGCTGGCCGGCCCTGGCAATGTCATAGGCCGCGCGGTCATCGTCCATGTCCAGCCCGACGACTACACCACCCAGCCCACGGGCAATGCCGGCGCACGCATCGCCTGCGCCGTCATCAGCCGCGACTGAAGGCCTTGCCCCCTGACAAAAGCCGCTGCCTGGCTGCAGCGGCTTTTTCATTGAAATCACCACAACCCCTAAAGAGATAAGCCGCCGATAGCCATGTTTTTTGAAATGGGCTCATACCCGCATCGACGGCCTGGGCTTCGCGCTCTAGCATGAGCTGCCTCATTACCGGGAGATAGCCATGCCTGAGCCACGGCACCGATCCCTTCGGGAATGCATTCACTGGCTGGTCTGCGCCTGCCTCTGCCTGGGCTTTGTTGCCGTGCGGGCCCAGACCACGGCCCAGCCGCCTTCGCTGATGCTGGCCCAGGTCTGGCGCAGCGGCCTGCCGCTGCAGGACTATTGGGTCAGCGAAAAACTGGACGGCGTACGCGGCTACTGGAACGGCCACCAGCTCATCAGCCGTGGCGGGCTGCGGATCGCGACGCCAGAGTGGTTTGTCCGGGACTGGCCGGCCACCCCCATGGATGGCGAGCTCTGGGCCGGACGCGGCCGGTTTGGCCATGCACAGTCCACCACGGCACAGGCCATCCCTGACGACCAAGCCTGGCGCCAGATGAGATTCATGGTGTTTGATCTGCCCGCCGCTGCGGGCAGCTTTGACCAGCGCCTGCCGCTGCTGCAGCGCACCGTCGGGGCCATTGCCCAGGACTGGGTGCAGATGGTGGAGCAGCGCAAGCTGGGCTCGGAAGCGGAGCTGCAGCAATGGCTGCACACCGTCGTCAAAGGCGGCGGCGAGGGCTTGATGCTGCACAAGGGCAGCGCGCCCTATCGCCCGGGCCGCAGCGACGATCTGCTCAAGCTCAAGCCCTTCGATGATGCCGAAGCCCGGGTCATCGGCTACAAAAGCGGACGCGGACAATGGCAGGGCATGACGGGTGCGCTACTGGTGCAGACCCCGGACGGCAAGCAGTTTTCACTGGGCTCCGGGCTGACGGCGCAGTTGCGCAAAAGCCCGCCTGCGCTCGGCAGCTGGGTCACCTACCGCTACCAGGGCCTGCACGAAAAAAGCGGCCTGCCGCGCTTTGCCCGCTTTTTGCGCGTGCGCGGCGAGCCGGGCTTTCAACCCGAGCCGGCAGGCCCGTGACCCGGGCTTCATCGCTGCCTGCGACTGCCCACCATGCGCCTCACGCCCACAGCGCCCACAGCGCCCACAGCGCCCACAGCGCCCCAATCTACGGCAGTTGCGCCCCCAGGTCGCGCGCGGCCTGCAACACGTTTTTGACATAGCGTTCGTCATAGCGATGCGCAGGCATGGTCAGCGTCAGGGCTGCGGCCAGCTCCCCGTTGCGGCGAAAAACCGGGGCCGAGATGCCGGCGATCTCGCTATGCCTGTCGCCCACCAGGGCTTCATAGCCATCGGCCCGTACACGCGCATAGTGGCTGCGCTGCTTCTTCACCCAGTCGCCCAGCTCAGGATCGAAAGCGACCAGCACGCGCCCGCCGGCCCCCTTATCCAGGGGCAGCAGATCTCCGGCACGCGCATGGTCGCGCACCGGATGCGGCGAATCCACGCGGTACAGACACAGACGTTCGCGCCCCTGGCGCACATGGTAGGCAGCGCTCTCGCCGGTGGCCTGAACCAGTGCGCGCAGCACCGGCATGACCAGCTTGTCCAGCGAAAAGCTCTGCTCGTAGACCGCATGCAGCCTGGCCACGGCCGGGCCCACCGCGTAGCGCCCGTCATCCTGGCGCTGAACCCAGCCGCCATGCTCCAGGGAAGCCAGCAATCGCAGCACCGTGCTCTTGTAAAGGCGCGTGCGCTCGGCCAGCTCGGCCAGGCTCAGCGCGGCATCGCCATCCTGGAATGCGCCCAGCACGCTCAGGGCCCGGTCCACTGCGGCCACACCGCCAGGCGCGGCATTCTCGTCGGCTACGGATTCATTCAGGGATTTACGCGGCATAAAAACTCCTGCCCCTCAGCTTGACAGGGCATCAGGACGCAAGGCAATATTTCAATAGAAAGAATTTAGTTCTATCAGATAGAACTTCATTACAACATTGTGCTGGCTGCAATGCAAGCATGAAACCACAGTGAGGCAACATGTCATCCCCCCACCGTTTCGATCTCCTGATCAGCGAAGTCGGCCCCCGCGACGGCCTGCAGTCCATCTCGGCCACCATGAGCACGGCCCATAAATGCGCATGGATCGATGCCCTGGTCGCTGCGGGCGTGCAGGAGATCGAGGTCGGCTCCTTTGTCTCGCCCAAGCTGCTGCCGCAGATGGCCGATGCCGCCGAAGTCGTGCGCCACGCCGCCGCCCAACCCGGTGTCACCATCATGGCCCTGGTGCCCAATCTCAAGGGAGCCGAAGCCGCCATGCGCGCCGGCGCGCACAAGATCACGCTGCCCGTATCGGCCAGCCCCGCACACTCCATGGCCAATGTGCGCAAGACACCCGCACAGATGGTGGAGGAGGTGCGCGCCATCGCCAGACTGCGCGACGAGATGGCACCCGGCGTACATATCGAAGCCGGCATCTCCACCGCTTTCGGCTGCACCTTGCAGGGCCTGGTGCCCGAGGACGAGGTGATTGCGCTGGCAGCGGCCTGCGTGGCCGCCGGAGCCGATGAATCGGGGCTGTCGGACACCACAGGCATGGCCAACCCGGCGCAGGTCAAGCGCCTGTTCACGCGCCTGCGCAGCGAACTCGGCGACAGGGCCGGCGCCGCGCATATGCACAACACCAGAGGCCTGGGACTGGCCAACTGCCTGGCCGCCTATGAGGCAGGCGTGCGCACTTTCGACGCCTCCCAGGCCGGACTGGGCGGCTGCCCCTATGCCCCCGGCGCCTCCGGCAATGTGGTGACCGAAGATCTGGTCTTCATGTTCGAAGCCATGGGCCTGCGCACCGGCATTGATATTGAGCGATTGCTTGCAGCGCGAGAAACGCTGGCCGCCGGCCTGCCGGGCGAGGCGCTGTACGGCATGCTGCCACCGGCGGGCCTGCCCAAGGGCTTTGTGCCTCACCGTTACTGATCACGAAACGGCTCGCAACCGGGCCAAGAACAAGAAGAGATGAATATGCACTCCTCAACCGAATCCGCCGGCACCGGCGCTGCCCCCCTGCCCTATGCCGGCATCCGCGTGGTGGAATTCACCCATATGGTCATGGGCCCCAGCTGCGGCCTGATGCTGGCCGACCTGGGTGCCGAAGTCATCAAGGTCGAGCCCGTGGGCCACGGCCGCAACGGCGATGCCACGCGCAAGCTGCTGGGCTCGGGCTCGGGCTTTTTCCCGCTGTTCAACCGCAACAAGAAAAGCCTAACGCTGGATCTGCAGACCCCCGAGGGCAAGGAAGCCGCGCTGCGGCTGATCGCCACGGCCGATGTGGTGACCGAGAACTTCAAGCCCGGCACCATGTCCAAGCTGGGGCTCGACTACGACAGCCTCAAGCAGCAGTTTCCACGCCTCATCTATGTCAGCCACAAGGGCTTTCTGCCCGGCCCCTACGAGCACCGCACGGCCCTGGACGAGGTGGTGCAGATGATGGGCGGCCTTGCCTACATGACGGGCCGCCCCGGCGACCCGCTGCGCGCGGGCACCAGCGTCAACGACATCATGGGCGGCATGTTCGGCGCCATGGGAGCCATGGCGGCCCTGGCCCAGCGCGAGAAGACCGGCAAGGGCCAGGAAGTGCAAAGCGCACTGTTCGAGAACAATGTGTTTCTGATCGCCCAGCACATGATGCAGTACGCGGTGACCGGCAAGCCCGCAGCCCCCATGCCCGCACGCATTTCGGCCTGGGCGATCTACGACGTGTTCGAAGTCCAGGGCGGCGAGCAGATCTTTCTGGCCGTGGTCAGCGACGGTGCCTGGCGCGAGTTCTGCAACGCCTTCGGCCTGGAGCAGCTGCGTGACGATCCGCGCCTTGGCAGCAACAACGACCGCGTGCAGGCCCGCAGCTGGCTGATGCCGCTGCTGCGCGAAACCATGGCCGGCTACAGCGCCGCGCATATCGCCAGCGTCTTCGAAGACAAGGGCCTGCCGTTTGCGCCCATCGCCCGCCCGCACGACCTGCTTGAAGACCCGCACCTGAACGCCACCGGCGCGCTGGCCCCCATCACCCTGCCGGACGGCCGTGACAGCAAGACCGTGCTGCTGCCGCTGACCCTGGACGGCAAGCATCTGCAGGTGCGCCTCTCGCCCCCCAGGCTCGGCGAGCACAGCCTGGAGATTCTGACGGCGCTGGGCTACAGCCAGGCCCAGGCCCAGGCGCTGGCCCAGGGCCAGCCCGACTGAGCGACTGAGCGGCACTGCGGGGCCACCGCCCCGCACCACTTCACCCACCCCAGAACAGGGCGCCCACGCGCGCCCTGCGGGGATTCTTTACCCCAATTTCCAGATTTCAGGAGACAAAACCATGCCACACAGCCCTTCTTCCCGACACCCGAGCCGCCGCCTGGCGGTGGCAGCATGCACGCTGATGGCCATGACGCTTGCCGCAGCCAGCGCAGCGGCCCAGCCTGGCGAATGGCCCGCCAAGTCGATCCGCATGGTCGTGCCCTTCACCCCTGGCGGCGGCACCGACACGGTGACGCGCCAGATCAGCGAGCGCATGGCGACCGCCAATCGCTGGGTCATCGTGGTGGACAACAAGCCCGGTGCGGGCGGCAATATCGGCCTCGATGCCGTCGCCAAGGCACCGGCTGACGGCTACACCTTCGGCATGGGGCAGACCGCCAATCTGGCCATCAATCCCTCGCTGCTGCCCAGCATGCCGTTCAACGCCAGGACCGATCTGCTCCCCGTGGCGCTGGTGGCCTCGCAGCCCGTGGTGCTGGTCGTGCCCACCGATTCGCCCTGGAAATCGCTGCAGGACCTGATCGCTGCGGCCAAGGCCCAGCCCGGAGCCATCAAGCAAGGCCTGGCCTCCACGGGCACCGTGGGCCATCTGGCGGGAGAAATGCTGTCCTTCAAGGCCAAGATCGATGTGCTCAACGTGCCCTACAAAGGCGCCGCGCCGGCCGTGACCGATCTGCTGGGCAAGCAGACCCACTATATGTTCGGCACGCCTCAGGCGGTCTACCCCATGATCAAGGGCCAGCGCCTGCGCGCACTGGCCGTGACCTCGGCCAAGCGTCTTGCCATCCTGCCCCAGGTCCCCACCGTGGCCGAGTCCGGCTTTCCGGGCTTTGAAGCCGTGGACTGGAAACTGATCGTGGCCCCCAGGAATACGCCCGCCGCGCTGGCGCAGAAGATCAACGCCGCCGTGAACACCGGCTTGCAAGACCCGGCAGTGCTCAAACAGTTGCAGTCCGAAGGCAGCACCCCCATGGGCGGCAGCCTTCAGGATGCCCAGGCCTATCTGCAAAAGGAGCAGGCCAGCTGGGCCGCGCTGATCCGCGACGCGAAGATCACTCTGGAATAGTCATCAAAATCAGGAGCTTCTTGCGCAATAACTACCTATGTTTCAGATAGTTTTATGCCTATAAATAATACAGGTAAAGCGCAAGCAGCTACCATTTTTGCTTCATGCAGCACAGCCCCTCAATGAACAGCACGGCCAGGCTCGCGCCCACAGCATTGGCCAGTGCATCGAGCCACTCGGCTGACCGCGTGGTGGACAAGCCGGCCTGCAGCAGCTCGATCACGCCGCCGTAGCCGGCACAGATCAGCACCACGGCCAGTGCTTGCCCGGCTGTCCAGCGCAAGTGCGCAGCATGTGCACGCGCCAGCCCCGCGCAGCAGAGCCAACCCGCAAGCACCGCATGCAGGCCGGCATGCACCAGCTTGTCCGTGTGCTCGAAGCCACGCAGAAACGGGAACAGCCGGAGAATCAGCCCACCGCTGCTGCCTGTCTCATTGAGGCAGCCCCAGAGCATGAACAAGGCCCAGCCCAGGCTGGCTGCCGCCAACAGCTTCCACAGAGGCACGGGGCCAGCCGGTTGCAGGAATGAATGCATGGCAGGGATATGAAAAAGCCCGAAGTGCAGGCACTCCGGGCTGATGTGCAAAAGGCCGGGATCGCCCCGACCTTGCAAAAGCCAAGGCTTATGCAGCCTTCCTTGCCGTTTTGGCCGCAGCCTTCACTGCAGGCTTCGCGGTGGACTTGGCTGCTGCCTTTGTTGCCGGCTTTGTTGCCCGCTTTTGGGCAGGCGTCTTGGCAACTGTCGTGGCTTCGGGCGCCGCAGCCGTCTTCTTGGCTGCAGCCTTCTTGGCCGCGGGCTTCTTCACCGCAGCCGTCTTCTTCACAGCCACAGCCTTGACGCTTTGCTCGGCCACGCAGTCCGCGTAGTAGCGGATTTCGCCGTTTTCGTCTTCCAGCTCCACCAGACCGTGGATATCGGTCTCGAAGCCCGGGCACTCCTTGGCGAATTCGCGCGCGAACACCAGGTAGTCCACGATCTTCTTGTTGAAGACTTCACCGGGAATCAGGAGCGGAATTCCGGGTGGGTAAGGCGTGACCAGACCCACGGTGGTGCGGCCGACCAGGTGGTCGATTTCCACACGCTCGGTCCTGCGCTGCGCGATATGCGCATAGGCATCCGAGGGCTTCATCGTGGGCTTGAGATCCGACAGATACATCTCGGTCGTCAGGCGTGCAATATCGTACTTGGCATACAGCTCGTGCACGTGCTGGCACAGGTCCTTGAGGCCCATGCGCTCGTAGCGGCGGTGCTGCTGGCAGAACTCGGGCAGGATGCGCGCCAGCGGCTGGTTGCGGTCGTAGTCGTCCTTGAACTGCTGCAGCGCCGTCAGCATGGTGTTCCAGCGGCCCTTGGTGATGCCGATGGTGAACATGATGAAGAAGGAATACAGGCCGGTCTTCTCGACCACCACGCCATGCTCGGCCAGGTACTTGGTGACGATGGAGGCGGGAATGCCGGTGTCGGCAAAGTCGCCGTCCAGGTCCAGGCCGGGCGTGACAATGGTGGACTTGATGGGGTCCAGCATATTGAAGCCGTCGGCCAGATCGCCAAAGCCGTGCCAGTTGTCGAACTCCTTGCCGTTCTTCTTGGAGCGGGTCTTGGTCGATGCGTCCGTACCACGGATGATCCAGTCCTGGGCCGTGCCCACGCCTTCCTCGGCCAGGGCTTCAGGGCCCCAGACCTCGAACCACCAGTCGTCGTCGCCGAACTCGTCTTCCACCTTGCGCATGGCACGGCGGAAGTCCAGCGCCTCGACGATGGACTCTTCCACCAGCGCCGTGCCGCCGGGCGGCTCCATCATGGCAGCAGCCACGTCGCAGCTGGCAATGATGCTGTACTGGGGGCTGGTCGAGGTGTGCATCAGATACGCCTCGTTGAACAGCGGATGATCCAGCTTCTCGGTCTGGCTGTCCTGCACCAGCACATGCGAGGCCTGGCTGATGCCGGCAAGCAGCTTGTGGATGGACTGGGTGGCATAGACCACCGAGTGCATCGGGCGCTTGCGCTTCTTGCCCATGGCGTGATAGCTGCCGTAGAAGGGGTGGAAGGCAGCGTGGGGCAGCCAGGCTTCATCGAAGTGCAGATTGGCCACATAGCCGTCCAGCATGCCCTTGATGGTCTCGGTGTTGTAGAGCACGCCGTCGTAGGTGGACTGCGTCAGCGTCAGCACGCGGGGCTTGACGGCCTTGGCGTCCACGCCCTTGAGCAGCGGGTTGGCGGCAATCTTGGCCTGAATCGACTCCACGCTGAACTCGCTTTGCGGAATCGGGCCGATGATGCCGAAGTGATTGCGCGTGGGCTTGAGGAACACCGGAATCGCACCCGTCATGATGATGGAGTGCAGGATGGACTTGTGGCAGTTGCGGTCCACCACCACCACATCGCCGGGTGCCACGGTGTGGTGCCAGACGATCTTGTTGGAGGTCGATGTGCCATTGGTCACAAAGTAGCAGTGATCGGCATTGAAGATGCGCGCGGCATTGCGCTCGGACTCGCCGATGGCGCCATTGTGATCCAGCAGCTGGCCCAGCTCCTCCACGGCATTGCAGACGTCGGCGCGCAGCATGTTCTCACCGTAGAACTGGTGATACATCTGGCCCACGGGGCTCTTGAGAAAGGCCACGCCGCCCGAGTGACCGGGGCAGTGCCAGCTGTAGGAGCCGTCCTCGGCGTAGTCCAGCAGCGCCTTGAAGAACGGAGGCTGCACGCTCTCCAGATAGCTCTTGGCTTCGCGGATGATGTGCTTGGCCACGAACTCGGGTGTATCCTCGAACATGTGAATGAAGCCATGCAGCTCACGCAGAATGTCGTTGGGCAGGTGACGGCTGGTCTTGGTCTCGCCGTAAATGTAGATGGGCACCTCTTCATTCTTGCGGCGCACTTCACCGATGAAGTCGCGCAGGCTGTGAATGATGGGGTCCTTGTCGCCACCGAGCTGGAATTCCTCGTCGTCGATCGACAAGATAAAGGCGCTGGCCCGGCTTTGCTGCTGGGCGAACTGCGACAGATCGCCATAACTGGTCACGCCCAGGACTTCAAAGCCCTCTTCTTCAATGGCTTGAGCCAGGGCGCGGATGCCCAGTCCCGAGGTGTTCTCGGAACGATAGTCCTCGTCGATGATGACGATGGGAAAGCGAAACTTCATGAACAGCCTCCGTACCAATCAGGCCTAAAAAACGAAACAGCCGCGAAGTGTAAGGAATATCCTTATTGCGGCTTTGAAACAGGCTGTTTTTAACCCAGAATGTGGTGCACTAAATACAGCCCCTAACAGGAGTTCAGATATGGATCACTCCACCGCATGGTGGTTGCTTGTCGGTTTGCTGGTCATTGCGGAGCTGTTGACCGGCACTTTCTATCTCCTCATGCTGGCTCTGGGTGCCATTGCCGGTGCACTGTGCGCTCATTTCGGCATGAGCACCAGCAGCCAGATCGTCGCCGCGGCGCTGCTGGGTTCGGGCGCCGTCCTCGTCTGCTATCTGCTGCGCAAGCGCAGCCCGCGCAGACAGCCCGCCTCCAGCAATCGCGATGTCAACATGGATGTGGGCGAAACCGTGGTCGTGGAGCAGTGGAACACCGACGGCACGGCCCAGGTCCGCTATCGCGGCGCCACCTGGACCGTCATGGGGCGCCAGGGCGCCCTGTCCACTCCCGGCACGCATCGCGTGGCCGAAGTCATCGGCAACCGCCTGCTGGTTGACAAGGTCTGATCAGCGGCCAGCCCCGGCATGGTTATGCTGGGCGCTGGAACGCCTCGCTCTCTTTCTTTACACCAACGCCCCACAAGGGCTGGAGACAATATGGATTACGCAGTCCCTCTCGCCATCGCCATCATTGCCGTCATCTTCATCGTCCGCTCGATCAAGGTGGTCCCCCAGCAGCATGCATGGGTCAAGGAGCGTCTGGGCAAATATGCAGGCACGCTCACACCCGGCCTGAATTTTCTGATCCCGTTCGTGGACCGCATCGCCTACAAGCACAGCCTCAAGGAAATTCCCCTGGACGTGCCCAGCCAGGTCTGCATCACGCGTGACAACACGCAGCTGACCGTGGACGGCATTCTCTACTTCCAGGTCACCGACCCCATGCGCGCCAGCTATGGTTCGTCCAACTACATCATGGCCGTGACCCAGCTCGCCCAGACCTCGCTGCGCAGCGTGATCGGCAAGCTGGAGCTGGACAAGACCTTCGAGGAACGCGACATGATCAATGCCCAGGTCGTCAATGCCATCGACGAGGCTGCGCTGAACTGGGGCGTGAAGGTGCTGCGCTATGAAATCAAGGACCTGACACCGCCCGCTGAAATTCTGCGCGCCATGCAGGCCCAGATCACGGCCGAACGCGAAAAGCGCGCCTTGATCGCCGCTTCCGAAGGTCGACGCCAGGAACAGATCAACATCGCCACCGGCGAGCGCGAAGCTTTCATCGCCCGCTCCGAGGGCGAGAAGCAAGCCGCCATCAACAAGGCCCAGGGTGAGGCTTCCGCCATCACCACCGTGGCCGAAGCGACCGGACAGGCGCTGGAGCGAGTGGCCACGGCCATCCGCCAGCCCGGTGGCGAGCAGGCCGTTCAGCTCAAGGTGGCTGAAAGTGCCGTGGAGGCCTACAGCAAGGTGGCTGCGGACTCCAACACCACTTTGGTCATTCCTGCGAACATGACCGAGGTCTCCGGCCTGATTGCTTCCGCCATGAAGATGGTCCAGGTGGGCAAGAGCGCCTGAGCCTGCTCGCTTCTGGCACCGTGCAGAAAAGAACTTTCTGCACTTTCATTTTGAGGTCGAAATTTCTGGTTAGAATAGCGGCTTCATCACACGGAGCGGTGGATGAGTGGTTTAAGTCGCACGCCTGGAAAGCGTGTGTGGGTTAATAGCCCACCGCGGGTTCGAATCCCGCCTGCTCCGCCAGATTTAAAAATCAAGTCAACCACACTTGGTTTTTTACTTCAGAAATGAAGTATTTTGGGATCGCTGTGGAGCGGTGGATGAGTGGTTTAAGTCGCACGCCTGGAAAGCGTGTGTGGGTTAATAGCCCACCGCGGGTTCGAATCC